>CAWCJX010000057.1:0-178363 GCA_963795865.1 uncultured Alphaproteobacteria bacterium | reverse complement strand
GCCTGCCTTTGCTCATGAGAGGTATTTTTCTACAAATCTACTTTGCATGGGGTTGTTTTTCAAAAAGCGCGGAGCCCCCACGGACCAATGTCCACACCCGGCGAAGGGAGACATCCGAGCGCCGGACAGGGGGGCGGGATTTCACCCAAACCGGACGAAGATGAACACGTCGGGCTATGCAGGGGGTTGAAGTCGAGGCGGAACGTCATTGTCATCGTCAAAGCCGACCGGTAGGAGAATCTCGTTGTCGCGTAACGGGTTCGTCATTGCCCCGTGGAAGAACTCCCCAACCGCCTCACCGACATCTCGGTTTTTGAGCCAAGACGACCCGGACGTGGCGTCTCCTGATGTCCCGATGATGCCGTGGTCCTTGAGCGACTACACCGGCCGGCCCATCAGCCCATTCGGAGTTCGGCGCCATCGGATTGATGAGGGCGAAGTTGACGAATCGCGCCGTCCAGGCCGCGACTCTCTGGAGGCTACCCTTGGCGGCCGGTTCAAGAGCGCCGATCACCCCGAGCAAGCGGGCCTTCCCTTCGCTCCTGCCCGAGCGCTGCGCTACAACCGAGGGAGCAAACGAGCGGCGAAGGTACTCCGTGATGACCATCTGGGTCATGCGCTCGAACCAGCCAAACGACGGGACAGTTCTGTCAGCGGCCGGGTCCAGAAGCGCAGCCACGACCCGTGGCGGCACCCTGTCCGAGGTCCCAAACTCCGCGTGCGCCGGAAACGACGACCCAGTGTGCGTGCCCCTGACCGCGCGCCGTAGACTGCCACGAGCCGCTTGTCGAATTCGGTTTTGCGAATTTGCTCGTGGACCGACGCCCCCTGCCGCAATTCGTCTGGCGAGATCCAGAACTCGTCGGGCAGGCACTCAGCCACAAACATCCTGAGCTTGCGCGAGACCGCTCACTCATTCTTGGCGAGCTTCTGCTCAAGTTCCTCGACCAACTGGCTTGCCCCCGACAATATCCTCAGCTTGTCGAGTGTTGGCCGGATGGAATCGAATCTCGTCAACTCGGAAAATGAGAACGACTTATCCTTGTAGTGGTACGCGGCGAGGGTCTCTAACGCGGCGACCAGTGAACTGTACCGCGACGGATGGATCATAGTGCGCCGAACCGATGGCTGAGTAGTACAGCCGCATAGCGGCGAACACGGCGTCGATCCGCTCACGGTCCTCCGACCTTCCGATGCCATCGATGATGGCATTCATCTCCATTGTCTTGACCGAGCAGTCCGGCGGACGTTGCACGGCAGTGGCGGTCGCGGCAGATCGTAGTGATGGTTGAAAATGACGGGTCGATCGTCGAGCCGACGGACGCCGAGCACCACGACCGGGTGGCGGGCGAAAACCGAGAGGAGGACGGCAAAGTCGAACGCAACTTCGTCCACCGGCGGGCCACGAGGAGAATCCCGACGCCTCGACCTTCCTCGTATGACACGTAAAGGAGAGGCAGAGTCGCTGAGGAAGGGCGTAGGTGGGTCGCGTCAAGACCGACACTGCGTAAGGTCCCTGACTCACGACCCAACCACCAGCGGACGAATGGTCAGGATCGGCAGAGATGACGGCGCCGTCTCGCAGTCTGCGCCCGGAGAGGAAGTGGTACTCAACCTTCTGGCCGCCAGCGGGCTTCTCCATCAGACGTTTCGTGTTCCAGGCAAGGCTCCTGACGCCGTGGCATTCCTGTCGTTCCAATTTTGTCATTCCGGGGCCGGCCAAAGTCCGGAATCCGGAAGTCATGCCTCCTGTTCGAGTTCTGGATTCTGGGTTCGATGCTGTCGCATCGCCACGGAATGACGGCCCAAAGAAATGCCGCTCAGCGTACCGGACGCGTCGGATCGGCGAGGCCGGCCGACGCGGCCGCGATGTCCTGCTTCGTCATCCTGTTGGCGCCGTCGATGATTTTCAGGAAGGCGCGGGTGGCGTCTTCGAGCCCCCAGGCCGGAACCAGGTCGGCGGTGTCGAGCGTCGTGTGATAGATGACGTGATCGATGATGTGGAAGCTCGGCGCTTTCATGTAGATTTGCGACAGCTCGCCGCCCGGCGACACTTCCGACTTGTGGTAGGTGGCGACCCCGAACTCCCGGAACGAATTGCGCACCAGCGTCCGCAGCGCATCGCTGCCGCCGACATACCAGCGCCGCGCGCTCACCTCGTTGGCCGTCATCAGGCCGGCATCGAGATCGTAGAGCAGCGTCTGGGACGGATGCTCGCAATTGACGATCAGCGCCACCTTGCTCCAATCGTAATTGTCGCGCACCGAGCGGATGCCGGCCGAGCCGTGGTGATGGTCCGACGTCGTCAGGAACACCAGCGTGCGCGGCCGCTGCACCGGCGCCAGCGCGCCGTAGTGCCGCGCGATGTCGAGCATCATGGCGATGCCGGAGGCGTTGTCCATCGCGCCCTCGAAAAAGGCGTCGGTGTGCGCCATGACCAGGACCTGCTCGTCGCTCGCACCCGGCAGCACGCCCCAGATGTCGGCGGTCTCGAGGCCCTCGCGTTCCTCGGTGTCGAGCCGCAGGTGGAGTTGCACCTCCACATCATCGTCGAGCCGGTCGCGGATCAGGTTGGCGTCGTCGGGGGTGATGGTGATGGTGGGTGCGCGTGCCCCGACCGCGCCTTCGGGCTCCGACTGGGAGTCGCCGGGAAATCCCATCTCGACCATGATGATGGCGGCGCCGGCCTCATCGGCACGCTTGACCGCGCCGCTCCAATCGGCGGAGTGATCGCGGCCGCCGGGCGTCGCGATCGAATAGATCATCACCGCCTTGCCGGCGACGTCGCGGCCGCGGAAATCGGCGGCAGTGCCGAGCCCGACCCAGACCACCGGCGCCGAGACCGGCCCCTTGGTGCCCCGCGATTCCGTGATCGGGAACGCGCTCTTGAGCGGCACGGTCTTGCCGCCGGCCGAGAATTCCGCCGTCCACGCGGTCGGATACCACAGCGGCTTCATCGCAATCGGCTGGCGCCGCACGTCGTGCATGCCGAGCGCCTTGAATTTGCTCATGACCCAGTCCTGCATCATGCGGTCATAAGGCGTGCCGGGGATGCGGCCCCAATACTGGTTGCCGTCGTCGCGGCTCTTGCGCGAGATGGCGGTGATCTCGCCGATGGTCGCCTTGACCTTCATGGCATCGACGTCGGCATAGGCCTCCTCGCCCGGCGGCAGCGGGAAGCGGATGTAGTCCTCGTCGGCGATGAAGAGATCCTTGCCGTCCTTGGGCAGGCCCAGCGTGCGTCCGAAGCGTCCGGTCGGCCGCGACAGCGTGGCCGGATTGCGCGCAGCGTTTTGCGCCGCGGTCGCGGCCGCCGGCACAGTCTGCGCGGAACCCGGTCCGGCCCATAGCGCGAGCGCGCCGAGGGCGATCGCAAGGATGCATCGGCTGTCGGATTTCATGATGTTTCCTCCTTATCGGGCTTGCGGGTTCGCATTCTGCGCCGTCGCCGGGGCGGATCGCGGGCTAAAGGACCTTTCGATATTGCACGAAGCCCGGACGATCGGCGATGCCGTCATAGAGCCGCATGGCGACGGTATTGGTTTCGTGGGTGTGCCAATACACCCGGGAACAGTCCAGCCCCCGCGCCTTGTCGTAGACCGCTTCGATGAGCTGGCGTCCGATCCCGCCGCCGCGCCGGCCGGGCGCGACGAACAGGTCCTGCAGGTAGCAGTAATTGCCGATCGTCCAGCACGACCGATGCGTGAGCCAATGGACGATCCCGACCGCCGCGCCGGCATCGTCCGTCGCGATGAAGCCACCCATGGGCTCGCGGCCTCCGGTCAGGCGCGCGAAGGTGACGTCGCTGACCTCCGGCGCAACATTCGCCGCATAGAATTCGAGATAGCCCCGCCACAGCGGCTCCCAGGATTGCCGATCGGCGGCGGCGAGGGGGCGAACGATCATTGCGGCATCACCGACTTAAGTCACGCTGCGACGCCGCGCCATGCATCCCGGTTCGCGCAAGCGCCTTCGGGCCGATCCGCCCAAAGGCGCTTGACGCAGAATGGCTGTGGCCGTCCGGATACATACTCTACTTGTAGAAATCGATCTTCGCCTCGCGGAACCACACGAAGTTCGTCGGAGCAACCGAAATCGGCCCGTTGATGCCGAACACCGCGATCTGGAACTTGTCGCCGGCCTTGACGGCCTCGGCGAGCACGACGCGATTGGGCATGTTGAGGCCCTGGATCGTGGCCGGGCTCGGATAGCCGCTGCGCCGCGGCATCTGGCCGTTGATCCAGACTTCCGCATAATCGTCCACATAGGCCGTGAACACCGCCTTGGCGCCGGCCGTTTCGAAGTCGCCGATCTTGGCCGGGATGGTCAGGTTGGCGCGATACCAGATGAACGACACCTTGCCGGCGCCGCGGCGGGCGGCGAGCCCCTTGGCGTCGATGACCGGCCACGCCGAATCGTCGAAGCCGGCCTCGCCGGCATGGGGCAGGATGTCGTAGCCGGTCTTGTAGGCCGGCATGGCATCCTTGATCGGCGGACTCTCGACGATCTTGGCTTCCTTGGTCTTCCACTGGGCGCCGAATGCCGCCGACCCTTCCGCGGTCATCAAATCGACGGTGTAGGAGGGCACCAGAGACGGCGCGATCTGCGGCGCCGGCGGCGTGGGCGCCTGGCCGAGCGCCGCTGTCGCGGTCATCGCGGGAACCGCCAGCACGGCACACGCGACGAGCCAATGAATATCCTTGGTCCGCATCAGTTTCTCCCGGTTGCTTGATTGGCCGCCTGTCGAATCCCGACGGCACGGGACTCTGGCACACGGTCCGGGGACGGGCAACTCGTGGGCGCTGACGCTCGTGGGAACCGGCTGGTCCCTGGCCACGCCCCGTCCCCGCCCCGTCGCACGGGGTTTGCAATCGGTTCGCACCCTGATATCATTAACGAATGGGGTAGGCTGTCCCGTGATCGCGGACAGGGGGATGTGATGGAAATAGGCCGCCGGGGTGGGCGCGTCATCGCGATGGCGTTCGTCGTAAGTCTATCGAATTCAATCAATTTTTCCGGTCATGCCGCGGATTTGATGCCGATCGTGCAGGGCGGCGGATACTTCAATTGGTCCGGCTTCTATGCCGGCGCCAACCTCGGCGGCGGCGTCGGGAGAGAATCGTTTTCGGCGACAATGCCGGGCTTGATGACGACCACCTCGGACGAGATCAAGGGCTTCGTCGGCGGCGGTCAGGGCGGCTTCAACTGGCAATTCGGCCCCTGGGTCGCCGGGGTGGAAGGCGACCTTCAGTTCGCCCACCAGCAGAATTCGGTCATCGTTTCCGGGATACAGTTCATAAATTCGATGACCTATTTCTCCACATTGCGTGGCCGGTTCGGATACGCGCTGGACGAGTGGCTGTTCTACGTGACCGCCGGCGGCGGCTATGCCGGCTACCAGGCGACGTACAATCTTGCCGGCCTCGGCGGGTTCTCGGAGACCCAAGGCTTGCCGCTGCTGGCGGTGGGCGCCGGCATCGAGACCCAGGTTTGGGACCGGTGGACCGGCCGGCTCGAATATCTCTACCTCGACAGCAGCTCGGTATCGAACACGCTGGCGATTCCCGGCGGCACCCTGGCGGTGAGCAAGACGCTGCACGACAACGTCATCCGCACCGGGCTCAATTATCACTTCTGATATTGCCGGTGATGGCGTCCGGAGACGGACGCCCCGTCGAACAGAGCAGATCGACCCGACATACACCGGTTGCGCCGGGCTCCGACGTCGCCACAGGGCGCTCGTCTGCGGCCCGAAACGTGGTAGTGTCCGCCATCCGCACCCGGACGGGCGCGGGCATTATGAAAACAGGCGATGATCGCGGCCGACAGGCGGCCCGCGATCGAGGCCGACCATCAGGAGGAACATCATGAGCAGGATCGCATTGGCCGCGCTCGCGGGCGCAACCATCGCGTTTGCGGGTAGCGCATACGCACAGCAACCGGTCGATTGGGACAAGATCCAGATCAAGACCACCGACCTCGGCAACAAGACCTACAGGCTCGAAGGCCAGGGCGGCAACATCACCATCGCGGTGGGCACCGACGGCATCATCATGGTGGACACCCAGTTCGCGCCGCTGTCCGACAAGATCAAGGCCGCCATCAAGGCGATCTCGCCGCTGCCGATCAAGTACATCATCAACACCCATTTCCACGGCGACCACACCGGCGGAAATGCGAACTTCCAGAAGGACGGCGCCATCGTCATCGCCCAGGACAACATCCGCGCCCGCCTCATTGCCGGCACCACCAACGGCACCACCGGCAACAAGACGGCGCCGGTTTCCGGCGACGCGCTGCCGAAGGAGACCTATGTGGGCGGCAGCAAGACGATCGAGGTCGGCGGCCGCAAGGCGGTGCTCAACCACGTCTACAATGCCCACACCGACGGCGACACCTGGGTGTATTTCCCGGATGCCAACGTGATTGCCACCGGCGACGTCATGAACAACAACCATCGCTATCAGCAGGTCGACTTCGCCAATGGCGGCGACATCAGGGGCATGATCCGCGCCACCAACGCCTGGCTCCAACTGGCGAACGACAACACCAAGATCGTGGTCGGCCATGGCCCGCTGGCAACCAAGGCGAACGTCGCCGAATACAACGCCATGGTGAAGACCGCGCGCGAGCGGGTCGAGAAGCTGGTCAAGGAAGGCAAGACCGAAGCGGAAGTCGTGGCCGCGAAGCCGCTGGCCGACCTCGACAAGACCTGGGCCGCGAACGACCAGGGCGCCGCCAACTTCGTCAAGCAGGTCTACCATTCCTTCAGCCGGTCATAAGCCGGCATTGACATGCTGGAATCGACGCCGGCGGCGACGGGGAAACCGACGCCCGCCGGCGTTTCCCTTTTCCGGGGATGACCGGCGCGACCGGGATGCAAGGAGAATGCAGCGCAAGCGGGATCGCCCGCCCATGTCAGCGCCCATCAATCGCAACGGGAGAAGCATCATGTCGAAACGAATGACGATCATTCTCGCAACCCTGGCATTTGCCGGCCTGGGCGCATTGCGCCCCGCACAAGCGGATGAATCGCTCGAACTGCGCGCCGTCGTGCACGCCACCTCGGTGCAGACCCAGGATGTCGCAGACGTCGACGGCCACGTCGTCGGGGTGGTGCGCTTTTCCGGCATCGCCTCCTTCCAGGACGGATCGACCGCCACGGCCACTTTCGTCGGAACGATCGACTACGTGAAGGGTTCCGGCACCAACGCGACTTACAACAGCCTCACCTTCGATGACGGCTCCGTGCTGTGGTACAAGACGACCGGCACGGCCACCGTCGACGGCACGCGCACCTTGGTGAGGGGATCGATCGCCGTGCTCGGCGGCAAGGGCCGGTTCGCCGGCGCCAAGGGCGACGGCGGCTTCACCGGCGCCCGCATCGTGCCGCTCGCCGCCGGGGCCGACCTGTTTCTCGACCAGATGATCAACGTGAAGAAATAGCGCGGGGCGATACGATGCCTGACGAAAGGCGACGACGACCGATGGATTCGCGGCAGGCCGCCGAAGCCGCATTCAAGAGCGCGACCACGAAGCCTGCGGAGCTCCCGCCCAAGAAGCCGGCGGTTCCCAATTCCAAGGAGCTGGTCTCCTTGCGCATCGATCGCGACGTGCTCGACCACTTCCAGGAATCCGGACCGGGCTGGCAGGACCAAATCAACGAGGCGCTGAGGCGGGCGGCGGGAAAGTAGCACCGTCCGCGAGGCGGTCTTGCGCGGCCGTTCGATCACACGGCGGTGACGGCGCGAGACCGCGACCGGCCCGGCTGGTTCAGTTGCGCGCCTTGTCGACCAAAGCGCGCTGGCGGATCCACGGCATCATCTCGCGCAGCTTGGCGCCGACCTGCTCGATCGGATGCTCGGCGAGCTTGGCGCGGGTCGCCTTGAACGAGGTCTGGTTGACCTTGTTCTCCAGCATCCAGTCCTTGACGAAGCGGCCGGACTGGATGTCGCCGAGGATCTTCTTCATCTCCGCCTTGGTCTCCGGCGTCACCACGCGCGGACCGGAGACGTATTCGCCGTATTCGGCGGTGTTGGAGATCGAGTAGTTCATGTTGGCGATGCCGCCCTCGTAGATGAGGTCGACGATGAGCTTCACCTCGTGGACGCATTCGAAATAGGCCATTTCCGGGGCGTAGCCGGCCTCGACCAGGGTCTCGTAGCCGGCCTTCATCAATTCGACCAGGCCGCCGCACAGCACCGACTGCTCGCCGAACAGATCGGTCTCGCACTCCTCCTTGAACGTCGTCTCGATGATGCCGGCGCGGCCGCCGCCGATCGCGGAGGCGTAGGAGAGGCCGAGATCATGGGCGTTGCCGGAGGCATCCTTGTGGATCGCGACGAGGCAGGGCACGCCGGCGCCGCGCTGGTATTCCGAGCGCACCGTGTGGCCGGGGCCCTTGGGCGCGATCATCAGCACGTCGAGATCGGCGCGCGGCTCGATCAGGTTGAAATGCACGTTGAGGCCGTGGGCGAACATCAGCGCCGCGCCGTCCTTCATGTTGGCGTGCGAGATGATCGCGATAGATGTCGCCCTGCAGCTCGTCGGGCGTGAGCATCATCATCACGTCGGCCCATTTGGCGGCCTCGGCGACGTCGAGCACCTTGAACTTCTCGCCCTGCGCCTTCTTCGCCGAGCCCGAGCCCTTGCGCAGCGCCACCGCGACCTCCTTGACGCCGGAGTCGCGCAGGTTGAGCGCATGGGCATGGCCCTGGCTGCCATAGCCGACGATGGCGACCTTCTTGCCCTTGATCAGGTTCAGGTCGGCGTCGCGGTCGTAATATACGCGCATAACTATCTACCTCTGCTTGGGTCGTTTCAGGACCGCCGTGCGGCTGCTTCTAGTTTCATCGCTCCGCGCACAAGCCCGTCGGATGGGTGAGCTTCTGAGACCCGTCGTCGTGCCGGTCCGATGGTTTCGCAGAGCACTAGCCATCCTGCGCAGCTGCGACTGACCTCGGCACCTACATCCCCTCCGGCGCCGCGGCTGATGGCGACGATGCCGGTGCGCGAGACCTCGACCAGGCCGAGCGGCAGCATCAGCGCGACGAACTGGTCGATCTTGCCGGTGCCGCCGGTGATCTCGAACACGAAGCTCTCGGTGGTGGCGTCGATCACGCGGGCGCGGAAGGCGTCGGCCAGCCGCAGCGCCTCGACGCGGTTGTCGCCCTTGCCGCGCACCTTGACCATGGCGAGCTCGCGCTCGATCGCCGGGCCGGCGAGCGTCATGTCGACGACGCGGTGGACCGGCACCAGCCGGTCGAGCTGGTTCTTGATCTGCTCGATCACCATCGGCGTGCCGCGGGTGACGATGGTGATGCGCGACAGATGCTTCTGGTGCTCGGTCTCCGAGACGGTGAGGCTCTCGATGTTGTAGCCGCGCCCGGAGAACAGCCCGATCACCCGCGCCAGCACGCCCGGCTCGTTGTCGACGAGCACCGCGAGGGTGTGGCGTCTCGATGTCTGCATGGACTCGTTGCCGGTGCGGCGCGTGTCTCACGACGGCGCTGAGTCCGTCCCGCTGAGGGGAGGCTGCGGAGGGGCTCTCGAGCGTTGTGCCTGAATCGCCCCATCCCGACCCTCCCTCGCAAGCGGGCGAGGGACGTGAAGCAGGCCTCACACCATCATCTTGCCTTCCTCGGTGATGGCGTCCTCGAGCTTTCGGCGGCGTCGCCCAGGAGCATCTCGTTGTGGGCGCGGCCGGACGGGATCATCGGGAAGCAGTTCTCGGTCTGGTCGACCACGCAGTCGAAGATCACCGGCCGGTCGACGTCGATCATCTCGCGGATCGCGCCGTCGAGGTCGCCCGGCTTCGTCGCAGCGGATGCCGACCGCGTGATAGGCCTCGGCGAGCTTGACGAAGTCCGGCAGCGCCTCGGTGTAGCTCTCCGAATAGCGCCCGCCGTGCAGCAGCTCCTGCCACTGCCGCACCATGCCCATGTACTGGTTGTTGATGATGAAGATCTTGATCGGCAGCCGGTACTGCACCGCGGTCGACATCTCCTGCATGGTCATCAGCACCGAGGCCTCGCCGGCGATGTCGATGACGAGCGACTTCGGATGCGCGAGCTGCACGCCGACCGCGGCCGGCAGGCCATAGCCCATGGTGCCGAGGCCGCCCGAGGTCATCCAGCGGTTCGGCTCCTCGAAGCCGAAGAACTGCGCCGCCCACATCTGGTGCTGGCCGACCTCGGTGGTGATGTAGACGTCGCGGTCC
Source organism: uncultured Alphaproteobacteria bacterium (assembly GCA_963795865.1). Classification (GTDB taxonomy): domain Bacteria; phylum Pseudomonadota; class Alphaproteobacteria; order Rhizobiales; family Xanthobacteraceae; genus JAJPKK01. The sequence continues at coordinate 168,144 of CAWCJX010000057.1, read as the reverse complement.
CGGGTCAGCTCGTAGAGCCGCTGGATCGCGTATTGCGGCTTGATCACCGTCGTCGGAGGGCCGGTAGGCGAGGCTCTTGCGCGCCGCGCCAGCGCTCGATCTGCTCCCACCAGGCCTTGCAGCGCCGTCGCTTGATCCGGCCGCGCGGCGCCGCGGCGCGCCACAGCCGCGACCATGTCCTCCAGCACATGGGCGCAGTCGCCGATGATGGGGATGTCGACCTTGACGTTCTTGTTGATCGAGGACGGGTCGATGTCGATGTGGATCTTCTTCGAGCCCGGCGAGAACGCGTCGAGCCGGCCGGTGATGCGGTCGTCGAACCGCGCGCCGACGCAGATCATCACGTCGCAGTCGTGCATGGCGAGGTTGGCCTCGTAGGTGCCGTGCATGCCGAGCATGCCGAGCCATTGCGGATCGGCGGCCGGCATAGGCGCCGAGCCCCATCAGGGTCGAGGTGACCGGGAAAGCCGGTGAGCCGGACCAGCTCGCGCAGCAGCGCGGTCGCGCGCGGCCCGGAATTGATGACGCCGCCGCCGGTGTAGAACAGCGGCGCGCTTCGCCCCCGCCATCAGCTCGACCGCCGCCTTGATCCTGGCGGGGTCGCCCTCGAGCCTGCGGACGGTAGCCCTTGTGCTGGAACTCGGTCGGCCTGGCATAGGTGCCGATGGCGAACTGGATGTCCTTGGGGATGTCGACCACCACCGGGCCGGGCCGGCCGCTCGCCGCGACGTAGAACGCCTCGTGCAGCACGCGCGGCAGGTCGGCGACGTCCTTCACCAGGTAATTGTACTTGGTGCAGGGCCGGGTGATGCCGACGGTGTCGCATTCCTGGAACGCGTCGGTGCCGATCAGGTGGGTCGGCACCTGGCCGGTGATGCACGACCAGCGGGATCGAGTCGCATCAGCGCATCGGTGAGCCCGGTGACGGCATTGGTCGCGCCCGGCCCCGAGGTGACCAGCACGCAGCCGACCTTGCCGGTCGAGCGGGCATAGCCCTCCGCCGCATGGACCGCGCCCTGCTCGTGGCGCACCAGGATGTGGCGCACCTTGTCCTGGTGGAACAGCGCGTCATAGATCGGCAGCACCGCGCCGCCCGGATAGCCGAACATGTGCGCGACGCCCTGGTCGGCGAGCGCCCGGATCACCATCTCGGCGCCGGTCATCTGCTCGCCGGCGGAGGGCGCGAGCGCACTCCCTCCCCCGCTTGCGGGGGAGGGCTGGGGAGGGGGCGGCTGCCTCGCGGACGCGCTGACCGAGACCGTCTGGTTACGTCCAGGCTTGGCGCCTGCCGCCGCCGCGGACTCGGTCCCGGTGGTGGGGCTCGCCGCCTTGGCATCCTGCTTCGGCTTGGGAGCGGTTCTTGTGGTTTGCGTGGCCATGACAGGCTCCGTTGGTTTTCGCGCTGGTGTCGCTGCTGCGGTCGGGTTGTCGTCCGGGCATTAAAAAAGGGCCCCGAAGGCCCCTGGTCGCGCATCGCCTCATTCGCGGACGGTTACCCGCCCCCGGCGATGCGCCCTCTAAGTACGATAACAAAATTGCGCATGGATGCGTCCGCTGGGTAGAATGTTGCGTAGCGACATAAATAGGATGGATCGGGGCGGAGGTCAAGTCGCAAAACGTGTAACTTTTCGCTTCTGCCTTGGGTGCACCAAAACAATGCTGCCGCGAAGTCGCCAACAATCGATTTCAGTTTTCGTCCCCTCTCCCGCTTGCGGGGGAGGGTCAGGGAGGGGGCAATTCCAGTGCAGAGACTTCGCTGCGAGAGCCCCCTCCCCAACCCTCCCCCGCAAGCGGGAGAGGGAGCAGAAAAGCCGTTCATTCACTCCGATTGAAGCGATAATTCACGGACGAGTCCGAGGCCCGCTGAAGCGAGCGGCAACGGACAACGCTATGCCCGACCTTGCTCCCGTGGACCCGGCGGCTGAATGGGTCACGACCGAGCGCGAAAAGATCGCGCTTTCGGCCGAGGATGGGGATGTCCTCCACAATGCCCCGAACAACCCGCCAGAGCCAAACGAGAAACTGAAAGCAGCAGCGCGCCGTTATCGCGAGCGCTTCGGTGGATGAGGCCGGGAGTTGAACTTCGCATGCATGAAAGCGCTTGAGAACATATCAAGAACTCACTATAAGGCTCTATCAAATGAAGAACTTAGGACTGGCCATCGATGACCGACGACAGCTGGCTTCAACTTACCCCACGCGAGCATTCGATCGTTCTCGACGCCCTGCGTTCGATGCTCAACGCCAATCCAGCGAACAGCGCTGAAGTCGAGAATCTTGCGGTGAAGATCGCCCAGGGCCAGCCACACCCGAACATCACAGTCGGCGTCCACGGTGGTCTCGTGCAGTGGGTCCTCGGCAATCCCTTCCCCATCCGTATCTGCGACTACGACGGGTGCGACTTGCCGGATTTGGACGAGCGGGGACAACCTTGCGCGATTTGGTACGAGCCGGCAGATACAGAAAATATGCCGGGTTAGATCGAAACTTGCCTCGACTTGCGTCGCCATGTCCGAGTTGCTGCGCGGTCGGACAAATTCGGTCGAAAGCTAACGGCGACACTTAATGCGCGTCATTCCGGGGCGCGCGCCTTCGCGCGAACCCGGAATCCAGGCTGCGCAAACGACGAGGCCGTCTGGATTCCGGGTTCACCGCTGCGCGCGTGCCCCGGAATGATGGGGTGGACGGCCCCCGACGGCATCATCAGTGCCAGACTGGTGGTGTTGATTCGCGCCAGCAAAGGAGACCGTCCATGACGAAGGTTAGCATGATTGGTTTGGATTTGGCGAAGAACGTGTTCCAGGTTCACGGAATTGAAGCGTCGGGAAAAGTGGTGGTTCGGCGTCAACTTCGACGTGGGCCGATGGAGAAGTTTTTTGCCGAGCTGCCACGCTGTGTGGTGGGGATGGAGGCGTGTGGGGGTGCGCATCATTGGGCGCGCGTGCTGACCAAGTTTGGGCACGAGGTTCGGATGATGCCGCCCGCCTATGTTAAGCCTTACGTGAAGCGCAACAAGAACGATGGGCGCGATGCCGAAGGCATTTGCGAGGCGATGACACGACCGACGATGCGGTTCGTGCCGGTGAAGACCCTGGAGAGCCAGGCGGTTGCGGTCCTGCATCGCACCCGTCGGCTGCTGGTTCGTCAGCGCACCATGTCGGCAAATGCGTTTCGCTCGGCACTGACGGAGTTTGGCATCGTTGCGGCGCAGGGCCTGAAAGGGCTGCGCTCGCTGATGCAGGTGCTCGAGGACCCGGCGAGCACGATCCCGGACAAGGCGCGCATGCCACTGCGGGTGCTGGCTCGGCAATGGGAAGCGCTCAATACCGATATCTGCAAATTGGAAGCGGAGATCGTTGCGTGCCGCCAAGAGCGATCGAAGTCGCCCGGCGGCTGATGGCGATACCGGGATTGGGGCCGATCGGGGCGACCGCCATCCTGGCCGCAGTGCCGGACGCCCGGGTATTCAAAACCGCGCGCGACTTCGCCGCCTGGCTGGGGCTCACGCCACGCCAGTTCGGCACCGGGGGCAAGCAGCGCTTGGGTGGCATCTCCAAGCAGGGCGATCGCACGCTGCGCATGCTGCTGACCGTGGGCGCCACCGCGCACTTACGCTATGAGCGCACACGAGACACCAAGGATCCGTGGTTGCAGGCCCTGTTGGGGCGGCGCCCGTTCAAGGTTGCGGCGGTAGCATACGCCGCCAAGATGGCCCGTATCATCTGGGCCATGCTGGTCACCGGAGAGCACTATCGCGCTCCCAATCGACGCCACAGCGGCTCAGTGCAGGCTGCAGCCTGAGCCCACGACATGCGCCGTCGAGGAGGAGGGCAAGATGGGCTACCGATGAGGAGCGTGTTGAGAGCGCCGTGATCGACAACAGAGGTTGAGTTTGTGGACCGCGTCGTTGGTCCCAGAATCGGAAGGGCAAACATGGTGTGACGGCAAATCGGTCAGAGACCGGGATCGGGACACTCCGATAGGTCATCGCGCTTCAAGCGCGCCGGAATGATTGGAACCCGACCTCGTACTCCCTCAGGGCCAGCGGTCAATGTACCGCACACAAAGGCCGGATACATGACCGCACCTGATCCGCTTGCCGAAGCACCAAAAGAGCCCTTGCCGAGAGGGGGCCGTCCATACATGACTGGCAAAATGTCTGGCGCGACGAGCCGGACCGCGCGATTGGTTTCGGTCGGACGCACGTCTATCGTTGTGACCGCAGCCGGTAATATCCGCCGAGAAACGAAGTCGAGATATCCGCGATCGCGGAGCACCTGAAGCTGCTGCCGAATCTTTTGCTTGATGTGTCTGTTTTCAGGATAAAGTCTGCTTAAGGCGGCTTCGAATGCGTAGACGTCGTCGAGCTGGAATTCATATTTTCCGATATCCTCAACGCATTTCATGACTTCGACCAGCCAGCCCCTCGCCTCAACTCCTTCTTGACGGAGGAACAGGGTCCTTTGCCATTGGCTGAGACCGACTCCTTCGGCTGAGGAGCCCGATTTCGAACCAGAAAAATTTTTCCGGATTCGGGGATTTGATCCAGCAGGATATTACAACCGATCCATCCTGCGCGGCGAGCCGTTGGAGCCAGGGGTTTTCTTTCTTCGATGATTTCGCGAACAAAGAAATGCTTCGGCACCACGAAAAGGTCTGTGACCTCAAATTGCTTCCGATCGTATTTCAACAGCATCAGATTTGGGTTGTTGCTTTCCGCGAGACGACTGCACATGGCTCGAAATGCACCGTCGAGCACTTTCGCACCAAACTTGGTCTTCTGACTTTTGAGCTCGTATTCTTCATTGCATGAAGTACAAAAGAAGTCCGCAACCGGTCGGTTATTTTCGAACTTACTGACATTCGAATGGCCACAACTCGGGCAGTAAGCCTCCCGTCGAACCCAGTGTTCGGTCCAGGCCCGGGCACTTTGGGACGCGCTGACGTAGGGTGTTTGAGCTTCTTCGAAATCCTAATTTCATCCATAGCGGGATATTCGAATTCGATAAAAAAGTCTTTAAGCTTACGCCACCTCCCCCGCCCCCACGCACACCACCCCCCGCTCCGCCAGGCTCGCCCGCGTCGCCGCCATCGAGCCGGCGAGGTCGATGCCGCGGCAGGCGTCCTCGATGACGACGGCTTCGAGGCCGCGGCGACGCGGCGTCCTCGGCGGAATAGCGCACGCAGAAGTCGAAGGCGAGGCCGGCGAGGAAGGCGCGCCGCAGGCCGCGCTCGTGCAGGTAGCCGCCGAGGCCGGTCGGGGTGGTGCGGTCGTTCTCGTAGAACGCCGAATAGGAATCGATCGGCCTGGCGAAAGCCCTTGCGGATCACCAGCGCGGCATGGGGAATGTCGAGCGCGGGGTGGAACGCCGCGCCCGGCGTGCCTTGCACGCAATGGTCCGGCCACAGCACCTGCGCGCCGTAGGGCATGGCGATGCTCTCGAACGGCCGGCGCCCCGGATGCGAGGAGGCAAACGACAGGTGGCCGGGCGGATGCCAGTCCTGGGTCAGCACCACATGGGCGAATTTGGCGGCAAGGCGGTTGATCGGCACGACGACCTCGTCGCCACGCGGCACCGCGAGGCGGCCGCCGGGGCAGAAGTCGTTCTGCACGTCCACCACGATGAGGACATCGGACGGGCCGATCGCGATCTTGCCTGCCATGGTCGCGGCCTTTCCAGTTCCTGCGGTTCCCGCAATTCCGGCGGATGACGCAGTGGCCTGCGCGCTACTCAAGCATAGCCGAAATTCCGCCGCACCGCCGTCGGCGGGATTGACGTGCCTCGCAGCGCCACCTGCGTGAGCACTGCGCAACGGGACATGGTACACATGCCCCGCGTGCGGGGAGAGGTCGGATGCGCTGCGATCGCGTGACGGGGCCTCGACGCGAGTTCGAGCATTCAAGTTGATCGCTCGACGCTGCGGAGATGCCCTCACCGGGCGCAAGAGCGCGCCGACCTCTCCCCGCACGCGGGGAGAGGTGTGTGCGACGTCCCGGTTGCACAAATTCCATCCGTCTCCCGATGTGTGAATCCGGTAGCCGCTGGGTCGGGAGCGAAACGCCCATCACCATTCAAGCCACGATGGAGCGCGAAGCGCCGCGATCTGTTTCGCAAGATGCGAAATTCATCCGGCCCGGGTCGGAGCGGCGCAGCCCAATCCCGCAATCGAACGGTGCAATTATACCGTACGGCGGCGGGATTCTACTTTGCATGGGGTTGAATTTCGAAAATGCGGCTCCTCTCCCGGAAGTGGGCACCTCGGCTCACAGCATCGGCAGCGAGCGCAACGGCCGCCCGAGCGGAAACGCCTCTATCGATCCGCGCGATCTCGTCCGGCGCGAGTTGCACTCCCCTGCCCCGGCGTTCTCCTCGACATGAGCGAGGCTCGCGGCCTTGGGGATCGCGAACACATTCGGCCGGCGCACCAGGAAGGCGAGCGCCACCTGGCGCGGCGTGGCGCCATGGGCGCGCGCGATCTCGGCGAGCACGCGGCCGCCGGGGCTGCGCGGGCCGGGGAAGCTGTCGTGGCCGAACGGGCTGTAGGCCACGACGGCGGCGCCGTGGGCCTCGCACCACGGGATCACGGCATGCTCGATGTCGCGCTGGCCGGGATGATAGAGCACCTGGTCGCAGGCGATGCGCCCGGGGCCGGCGATGGTCGCCTCGGTCTCGCCTCCTCGAGTTCGCCGGCGTCGAAATTGCTCACGCCCCAGGACATGATCTTGCCGCTCCGCTGCAGCTCCTCGAACGCCGCGATGGTCTCGGCGAGGGGATGGGCGCCGCGCCAGTGCAGCAGGTAGCAGTCGAGCCGGTCGGTGGCGAGGCGCGCGAGCGAGCGCTCGCAGGCGGCGACGGTGCCGGCGCGCGAGGCGTTGTGCGGCAGCACCTTGGAGACCAGGAACGCCTCCTCGCGCCGCCCGGCGATGGCTTCGCCGACCAGGCGCTCGGCGGCGCCGTCGCCGTACATCTCGGCGGTGTCGATGTGGTTCATGCCGAGATCGAGGCCGCGCCGCAGCGCTGCAATCGCGGCGCGGCGGTCGGCATGCTCGATGTACCAGGTGCCCTGGCCGATCACCGCCACGTCGCGCGCCGCGGTCCCGAACCGGCGGTGTCTCATGCGGCACTCCCGTTCATAGCGGCGCGCCGGGCGCGGGTTTCAAGCACGCGCCACGGTTTCGATCCAGCCGGCGAAGGCCTGCATGAATTTCTTCAGGAACTCCGCGGTGCCGGCATTGATGAGCTTGCCGTCGCCGTCGAACAGCGCTGCGGCGCCGCCGATATAGGCCTCGGGCTGCTGCAGCGCCGGCATGTTGAGGAACACCAGCGACTGGCGCAGATGATGATTGGCGCCGAAGCCGCCGATCGCGCCCGGCGAGACGCTGACGATGCCGGCCGGCTTGCCGTCCCAGCAATTGCTGCCATAGGGGCGCGAGGCGATGTCGATGGCGTTCTTCAGCGCGGCGGGAACCGAGCGGTTGTGCTCCGGCGTGACGAACAGCACCGCATCAGCGGCCTTGATGCGCTGCCGGAATGCGGTCCATTCCGCCGGCGGATCGGCTTCGAGGTCCTGATTGTAGAGCGGCAGACGGCCGATCTCGACGATCTCCATTGCGAGCGAGGCCGGCGCGAAGCCCACGAGCGCATGCGCCGTCATGCGGTTGAGGGAACCCGTGCGGATGCTGCCGACGATGACGGCGACGTTGCGCGTGGTCATTTCCGTCCTCTCCTGCGAGGCCGGCGCCTCCAGCCCTCCGCACATGCGGCGGACATGGCGCGCCGCCCATCTCGGGTGTGAGACCGGAAGAGAGGGCTCCCGTCTGTTTGGGCAAGCCGTTTCCGCTCAGGCCCCGTGGCCACCTTCCTCGGCGATCGCGGCGATCGGATCGAGCGCCAATATCACCACGGCGTTGCGCTCGAGGCGCACCCATTTCTTGTCTTCCCAGATGCGCAACTGCTTGTTGACGCTTTCGCGCGACATTCCGATGAGGTTGCCGAGATCCTTCTGGGTGATCGAAATCTTGCGCTCGCGCATGCCGGCGGTATCGGCATCGAGGAGACGCATGAGGGCCTTGGCGAGACGGCTCGGCAGGTCGAGGAACATCACCTCTTCCGCCTGTTCGCTGGTCCGGCGCACGCGCGAGCACAATATTTCGATGAGCTTGAGTGCGATTTCCGGTTCCTCGCGCACCACCGGCAGAAAATCCCGCCTCTCGATGACGTAGAGCTCGCAGTCGGTGACCGCGGTGGCATCGGCGGTGCGGGGCTGGCCGTCCAGCAGCGCAATCTCGCCGAAGATGTCGCCCTTGCTGACCACGTTGAGCACGGCATCCTTGCCTTCCACCGACGGAACGCTGATTCTTCACCGTTCCCGTGCCGATCGCGAACAGGCTGGACCCGGCATCGCCCTTGGCGAATATATGGGTGCCGCGCTTCACCGTTTTCCCGACGATGCAGGCGCCGAGACGATCGATCTGTTGCGGCGTGAGCTTCCTGAAAAGGTAATGATCCCGCAGGATGGCACGCTTATCGGCGCTGCGGTGCTGGGGGTGATTTTCACGACCTGGCGGCATGACGGCATCATAATGCCACGGCCTGGATTTTCCAATCGATCTCCCCGAACGCCCGCCGGCGGCGGCCGCTCGGCCGGCGAGCGGTCGCGGGCAGGCTCAACCGGCTTCGATCACACCCGAGATCATGCGCCGCACCGAGCTTCGCCCGCCCTCACCTGCCCTTCCGCGCACGGGCCGTCTGCTGTATCGTCCGCGACGGCTGCCCGGTGCGGGAGGTGCCGAACTCCCAGCGGGATCATCGGCAGGCGGCGCCTCCGCCGAAATTTTGGCGCGACGAGACAACCCATTCCAGCGCCTCGCCGGATTTGCGGCGCGGCGACAGGGGCGGATTTCAAGGAGGAAAAGATGCTGTGGAGGAGCGCAGTCTCGGCCGTTGTCCTTGCGGCAGCGCTGGTGGCCACGGACGCCCGGGCCTTCGACGATTCCAAATATCCCGACCTGGCCGGGCAATGGCTCGCCGTCCGCATCCCCGGAGTCGGGGACAGCCAGGCTTCGATCCGTACAAGCCCTGGGGTCTCGGACAACAGGCCCCTTTGACCCCGGAGTATCAGAAGGTTCTCGAGGCGAGCCTGGCCGATCAGGCCGCCGGCGGACAGGGCAACTGGCACACCGGCGCCATTTGCCTTCCGCCCGGCATGCCGGGAATGATGAGCCTGTTCCAGGCCATGGAAATCGTCGTGCTGCCGGAAATCACCTATGTCCTGATCGATCATGTCCACGATTCCCACCGACGGATTTATACCGACGGACGCGACTGGCCGAAGGAGGTCGAGCCGAGTTTCCTCGGCTATTCCATCGGCAAATGGATCGACGAGAACGGTGACGGCCACTTCAACGTGCTCGAGGTCGAAACCCGCCACTTCAAGGGTCCGCGCACCCTGGACCCGTCGGGCATGCCGACCCATGCCGACAATCAATCCATCGTCAAGGAGCGCATCTCGTTCGACAGGAGCAAGCCTACTCTCCTGACCGACGAGATCACGTTGATCGACCATGCGTTCACGCGCCCCTGGAAGGTGCTCAAGACCTATAGCCGCAATCCCGATGCCTATCCGAACTGGCTGGAATACGACTGCATCGGCGACAACGTGCTCATCAAGATCGGCAATGAAACCTATTTCAAGAGCAGCGAAGGCAGGCTGATGCCCACCAGGAAGGACCAGCCGCCGCCCGATCTGAGGTATTTCAAAGAGGTGCGGAAGTAGCGGCCGGATCGTCGCGACGGCGCAGAGCCGCGGGCGGAAGGTACGACGTGCGGCCGCCAGATCGGAAGGCCGTCCGTTGTGGTCCCGGCACGGGTCCGGCGGTCATCAGATCGCCACGAGCCGGGGGTGAAATCCCGCCATGAACGCGCACACGCGCCAGCATTTCGTTCCCCCGCGCCCGGCGCCGCCGGAGCACAGTCTGGGCTGGTATCGCCTGCTGGTCGCGCTCCGCACCAATGCGCTGCAGATCTGGCCGCGCGAGGCCTACTCCAGCGACGTGCTGGCCCAAAGCTTCCTCGGTCGCAAACGCTTCCTGCTCAATGCTCCCGATGCGATCCACCATGTGCTGGTCGACAACACCGCGAACTACCGGCGGACCTCGGCCACGGTACGGATCCTGCGTCCGATCGTCGGCGAAGGCCTGATCCTGAGCGAAGGCGAGGAGTGGCGGCACCAGCGCCGGACCATCGCCCCGACGCTCGCGCCGCGCGTCCTTCCCATGCTCGCCCGGCACGTGGCCGGCGCCGCGCAGGAGGCGATCGCGCGCCTCGCCGCCGACGCCTCGCAACCCGTGGACCTCCTCGCCGCGATGCAGTTCCTCGCCCTCGAGGTCGCGGCGCGCTCGATGTTCTCCCTCGAGATGCACCGCTATGGTCCGGCGCTGCGGCGGATGATCTCCGGACTTCGCGGCCAGCCTCGGGCGGCCTTACTTTCTCGACCTGATGCTGCCGGTCGGAATTCCGTCGTGGCGCGACCTCGCCCGGGCGCGGTTTCGCACCCGCTGGATCGGCCTGATGGACGAGATCGTCGCGGCACGGCTGCGCGAACCGCCGAGCGACCAGCCGCGGGACCTGTTCGACGTCCTGCTCGCGGCGCGCGACCCCGAAACCGGGGCGGCGTTTTCGCCGGCCCAGTTGCGCGACCAGGTGGCGACCATGATCGTCGCCGGCCACGAGACGACCGCGCTCACGCTGTTCTGGTCGCTTTATCTCCTGGCATCGGCGCCGGCCGAGCAGAACCGGGTGGCGGAAGAGGTGGCCGCGATCGATCTTTCGATCGAAGCGGCCGGCGCGGCGCTGCCGAAGCTGCCTTATACGCGCGCGGTGGTGAACGAGGCGCTGCGCCTCTATCCGCCCGCGGCCGCGATCGCGCGCGTCGCCATCGCGGATGACCGGGTGGACGGCGCCGCCATCCCCGGCGGATCGCTGGTCATGATATCCCCGTGGGTGCTGCACCGGCACGTGCGCCTGTGGAACGATCCCGACGCCTTCGATCCCTCCCGCTTTGTCGGCGACAAGCCGCCGGCGCACCGCTTCGCCTATCTGCCGTTCGGCGCCGGTCCGCGCATCTGCGTCGGCGCCCAATTTGCCCTGGCCGAGGCCGGCCTGGTGCTGGCGATGCTGGTGCAGCGATTCGAATTTGCGCTCGCCGACGAAACGCCCGTGCTGCCGGTCACCGTGATCACGACGCAGCCCGACCGCCCCGCGCGCTTCCGCCTGCGAGTGAGGGGATGAATGGGCGAGACACAGGGGTTCAGGTGAATTGCCCCTTCGTCTCCGGCACGACCAGTGCGCCGATGAGATAGATCAGGGAGCCGATGGCGCAGAACACCGCGAGCGTCGTCGGAAGTCCCGCGACCGATCCGCTGGCGAGCGACACGAAAACCGGCGCCAATCCGCCCAGCGCAAAGCCGAGGTTCCACGACAGGCTGGTCCCGCTGGCGCGCACCGCCGTGGGGAAGCGTTCGTTGAGGAAGATCATGGCCGGCCCTATGGCAGCATTGGCGAGGAAGGTGAGCGCCAGCGAATAAAGCGCGATCATGCCGATGTCGTTGGTCCGGCCGAGCAGCAGATAGCACGCCGGCAGCCCAACCACGTTGACGACGCCGATGACAATGAAGGTGCGCCTGCGGCCGATCACCTCGCTCAAGTGTCCGGCCGACATCTGTGCGACGATGGTGACGAGGCTCGCGGCCATGAGCACGACCGAAGCGGTCGCGTTCGGGACCTCTTTGACCAGCTTGAGGAAGGTCGGCATGTAACCGGAGGTGAGATAATAGCCGACGCCGCTGCCGGCGATGATCAGGACATTGCTCGCGAGCGCGCCCGCATGCCGCGCCGAGAACAAGGCCCTGAGCGGAGCCTGCGGCTTTTCTTTCGCACGATCCATCGCTTTCCAGATCGGCGATTCCTCGAGCGCCCCGAAGATCAACACGCCGAACACCGAGTTCAGGATTCCGGCGAAAAACATGAAGCGCCAGCCCCAGGCATCGAAACTGTCCCCGGTGAAGATCGACGAGGTGACGAAGAAGGCGATCGAGGCGAAAAGCGCGCCCATGCCGACGCCGCCACCATTGATGAAGCCGGATGTCAGTCCGCGCCAATGGGGCGGAACCGATTCGGTTCCGATCGTATGGGTGGAGGCCACCACGCCGCCGACGAATACGCCCTGGAGCAGGCGCAGAATCAGAAACAGGACCGGCGCGGCGACGCCGATCTGGGCGATCGTCGGCAGCAGGCCGAATGCCGCCGTGGCCAGCCCGACCCCGATGACCGCAACGATCATGGCGCCCCTGCGGCCGTGCTTGTCCGCATAATTCCCGAACAGGGCCGACCCGACCGGCCGCATGAACAGCGTCGCCGCAAACGAGGCGTAAATCGCCGCGACCGATAATGTGGGCGAGTCCGAGGGGAAAAACGCCTTGCCGACCGCCGGCGCGACATAGAGCAGGATCAGCAGGTCGAAGAAGTCGAGCGACCAGCCGATGGTCGAAGCGACGATCGCCGTGACCGCACCGCGATCGGACAAAGCCACCGGCTGCGCAACTTCGTGTACCACTGCCATCTGCAGCCCTCGGCATGCCTGAACGGGGACTCCCGCAATCGATTTAGCCGGTCGTGGCGGATCGGTCTACGCCGTGGCGATGCGGAAGATCACGGACATTCATGGCCCTCCCCTCGCGCGATCAAAGGCAAGGCGACTTCAGCATCCCACAAAGAGGCCGGGTTGCGGGCACCTGCGGCCCCCACTCGGTGGCCTGCCCGCCGCCCACGGCGGCCGGTTTCTGGGGAGCAGTGCCGCCACCACGAGCGTCGACAGCGAGCTCGCGTCCAGCACCTCGCGTGGCGGCGACGATTGCATCTTGCAGAACGACAGGGCCTGATCGCGAAACCAGTGCCCCTCCTCCAACAGGCGCAGCTTTGGAAGTTGCGTCGATGTGCGAGTCAGAACGGCAGGCCGCTCATGGCGAACGAATATGTGAGGCCAACCCCCAAGGTCCATTGATTTACGCTGCCGCCTGCCACCGTCACGATCGGTGATGATGCGGTCGCACCGACCAGCTTGTCATATTCGACGAAGCCGTAGGACGCCCAAGCTGGATTCACACGATACTTGAGCTGCGTACCCGCGCCAAGCGTCTGCCAGCCACCTCCTGCGGTGAACACCGGCAGCCCGGACGCGATTGATTGTGCTGGGGTGATGCTAAAGTAGGGGATTTCCGCTGCGCTTGTAACCACGCGGGCGCGCGGGCCCCCTGACCATGTCAGGGCGGGAGAAAGCGGAACCACGGCGTCCACGGCGAAGTTTGCCGTTACGCCGTTTGCGGCGCCGAAGCCCTGCAAACCTTCGGCGCGCGTTCGGAGCCAGGGCAACGCCCAATAATCGACGAAAGCGCCAACTTGATAAACGAATCCGACATTGAGTGACGAGCTGTACCCCTGCTTGCGCGGCCAGCTCAGTGCCCCAACCGGTCCGACCGCGAATACCCCATTGTCAAACGCGGCGACCCCGAACCCGTCACGGGGGGAGTGGAAACCCTCCGGTGAGCCCGGACGACGCATGTCGAAGTACGGCACCGGTACGATCGCGAAATCATCCGATCCCATATATTCAGTAACCGCGCGAAAATCGGCACCAACGGTGACGATCCAATCGCCGTCACCCGAGGATGCCGGTGGCAGGTTCACATCGGCCGCTTTTGCAGTGTAAACCGTGACCCACACGAGCAAGGTTAAAAGCGGCAGTCTTACCTGGGGCGAGGCGAGGCGCCTGGAGCGTTGATGCAATTTGGTTTCCTAGCAAGGAGCCTCAGTGAAGGTGCACCGTCAACGCCAGCCGCCGACGCCGCCGCACCGACAGGCAACCTCTCCGGAATTCGGGAAAGGTCAGCAAAAGCCTTGGGAACAATGCAAGGTACCGCCGCGTGACGACGATAAAGCCGCTCGCCTCACCCTTTCCCATCGACCCCAGGGGTTTGATAGGCGCTTTACCTGACGATCAACTGACGCTTGGAAGGCGAAACTAAGGCAAACTCTCGGAGCCGCCGCGAAGCATGGCGAGGGAAAATCGACCCATGGCTGCCCTCGGGGATTCAATGCCGAGGCCGTTTCGAAGCTTCCTGCTGTCGCGGCGCGCGGCTCGTCCACGAATATCCTCCGCCGGAGCGCGTTCAAGTCCGGGGACTGCCGGATGACGATCCCGAATCGTGCTGCTTGCGCAACGCGTCGGCCGAGAGGCAAACCACTTCGGAGAATTGCAGGAGCTGCCTCGCCAGCGGACTGGTCTTGCGCCAGATCATGCCGATGGTTCGCGACGGTTGCGGATTCTTGAAGCGGGCGACGGAGACCGACGCCGAGCGCGTCTCCACCGCCACGGCCATTTCCGGGATCAAAGTGACGCCGATGCCGGCGCCGACCATCTGCACGAGCGTCGACAGCGAGCTCGCGTCAAGCACCTCGCGTGGCGGCGACGATTGCATCTTGCAGAACGACAGGGCCTGATCGCGAAAACAGTGCCCCTCCTCCAACAGGAGCAGCCGCATTGCGCGCAGCGCTTTGCTGCTGGGCACCGGCGTTCCCTCATCCTCGCCCGGCCGGACCAGCAGGAAATATTCGGAAAACAGCGCGACCTCGGCGAGCGAAGGTTCGGACACCGGCAGAGCGACAATTGCCGTGTCGAGCCGTCCGTCCGCGAGCTCCAGTATCAGCTTCGGCGTCAGCGTCTCGCGTACGTGAATGTCGAGCTCGGGATGCATTCGAGTGAGGTTTCCGATGATCTTCGGGCAGCAGATAGGGCGCAATCGTCGGGATCATGCCGATGCGCAGCCGGCCCACGAGGCGGTCGCGCGACGCCCGCGCGAGGTCTCCCAGCTCATCGACCGGGCGCAGGATGTCGCGGACGCGTTGGGCCGCCTCCTCTCCGACGTTGGTCAGCGCGACTTGCCGGGCGCTTCTCTCGAGGAGCACGCCGCCCAGGGCTTCCTCCAGTTCCTTGATCTGCATCGACATGGCCGGCTGCGAGATCGCACATGCTTCTGCCGCGCGCCCGAAGTGGCCGTGACGTGCCAGCGCGTTGAAATAGCGAAGCTGCCGGAGGGTGACATGGGTCATCAGAAAAACTTAACGCAGCGATCACTAAAGTCAACTTTACCTGATGGGATCCGTTGCGTAGATTGCATCGGGAACCCGATGGAATTCATTCAAAACCAACACAGGAGGCCAACATGGACGACACGACCAAGTGCCCGTTTTCGGGTGGGGAACGCCCACATAAGTCGAACCGGGACTGGTGGCCGAATCAGTTGGATCTGAGTGTCCTCCACCAGCACTCTCCGCTGTCCGATCCGATGGGCGAGGCGTTCGACTACGCCAAGGAATTCAAGAGCCTCGACCTGAATGCCGTGATCAAGGACCTTCATGCCTTGATGACGGACTCCCAGGATTGGTGGCCGGCCGACTTTGGCCACTACGGGCCGCTGTTCATTCGGATGGCGTGGCACAGCGCAGGCACCTACCGCATCGGCGACGGCCGCGGCGGCGCCGGAGCCGGCCAGCAGCGGTTCGCGCCCCTCAACAGTTGGCCGGACAACGTCAACCTCGACAAGGCGCGTCGGCTGCTGTGGCCGATCAAACAGAAATACGGCCGGAAAATCTCCTGGGCCGACCTCATGATCCTCGCGGGCAACGTCGCCCTCGAGTTGATGGGCTTCAAGACGTTCGGTTTCGGCGGCGGGCGCGCGGATGTCTGGGAGCCGGAAGAGGACGTCTACTGGGGGTCCGAGGACACGTGGCTCGGAGACAAGCGCTACAGCGGCGACCGTGATCTTCGAGAATCCTCTCGCCGCCGTTCAGATGGGCCTGATCTACGTCAATCCGGAAGGGCCGAACGGCAAGCCGGATCCCCTCGCGGCGGCCAAGGACATTCGCGAGACGTTCGCCCGCATGGCGATGAACGACGAAGAAACGGTCGCGCTGATTGCCGGCGGTCACACCTTCGGCAAAACCCACGGCGCCGGCGATGCGTCACTGGTGGGCCCGGCGCCGGAAGCCGCCGGCATCGAGGAGCAGGGCCTGGGCTGGAAGAGCAAATTCGGCACGGGCAAAGGGGATGACGCGATCGGCAGCGGCCTGGAAGTCATCTGGACCACGACGCCGACGAAGTGGAGCAACAACTTCTTCTGGAACCTGTTCGGCTACGAATGGGAACTGACCAAGAGCCCGGCCGGTGCGCATCAGTGGAAACCGAAGCATGGCGCAGGCGCCGGTACGGTGCCGGATGCGCACGACCCGTCAAAGCGTCACGCTCCATCCATGCTGACCACCGACCTCGCCTTGCGGTTCGACCCTGCCTACGAAAAGATCTCGAGGCGCTTCCACGAGAATCCGGATCAGCTCGCCGACGCGTTTGCCCGGGCGTGGTTCAAGCTGACGCACCGCGACATGGGCCCGATCGTGCGTTATCTCGGCCCGCTCGTTCCGAAGGAGCCGCTGCTGTGGCAGGACCCCGTCCCCGCAGTCGACCACAAGTTGATCGATGAGCAGGATATCGCCACCCTCAAGAGCAAGATCCTCGCCTCCGGACTGTCGATCTCCCAACTGGTCACGACGGCGTGGGCGTCGGCGGCAACCTTCCGCGGCTCCGACAAGCGCGGTGGGGCGAACGGGGCGCGCATTCGCCTCGCGCCGCAGAAGGATTGGGAAGTCAACCAGCCGGCCGAACTGGCGAAGGTCCTGCAGACGCTGGAAGCGATCCAGAAGGCTTTCAACGGTTCGCAGTCCGGCGGCAAGAAGGTCTCGCTGGCCGACCTGATCGTTCTCGGCGGCTGCGCAGCGGTCGAGGCGGCTGCGAAGAAGGCCGGGCACGACGTG
The DNA here is from genome assembly GCA_963795865.1 of uncultured Alphaproteobacteria bacterium. Lineage (GTDB taxonomy): Bacteria > Pseudomonadota > Alphaproteobacteria > Rhizobiales > Xanthobacteraceae > JAJPKK01. Next base: position 151,219 of record CAWCJX010000057.1, on the reverse strand, counting down.
AAGGTTCCGTTCTCGCCGGGACGCACGGATGCTTCGCAGGAGCACACCGACGTGGACTCGTTCGCCGTGCTGGAGCCGACCGCAGACGGCTTCCGCAACTACCTGCGGAAGGGCCAGCAGAGACCTGCGGAGGAGGTGTTGGTGGATCGGGCGCAGCTGCTGACGCTGACCGCTCCCGAGATGACGGTGCTGGTCGGAGGCATGCGTGTCCTCAATGCAAACTTCGGAGGGACAAAGCACGGCGTCTTCACCAGGCGGCCCGAGACGCTCACCAATGACTTCTTCGTGAACCTGCTCGACATGAGCACGGCGTGGAAGCCGTCCTCCACATCCGAGGGCGTGTTCGATGGATGCGATCGCCGGACCGGCGAACTCAAGTGGACCGGCACTCGCGTCGATCTCGTCTTCGGTTCGAACTCCCAGCTCCGCGCGCTCGCGGAAGTCTACGGATGCGCGGACGCCAAGGAGCAGTTTGTCCATGACTTCGTGGCGGCGTGGAGCAAGGTGATGAACCTCGATCGCTTCGACCTCGCCTGATCTCGGCGGAAAGGTTCTCCTCCGGAGGCTTCCGTAGCGCTGCCGCAAATCGATCATCAGAACCGGATCGCCGCCGCGCAAAGCTTACGGAAGTGGGTGAAGAACCCGAACACCGGTCGGGCCATGGACAGGAGATCAGGGCGGCGTTTCAAAACAACTTGAAAGGCCGCCCTGGCGCCGGCAATTGGCCCGAGACCGAAGCCATCGCCCGCTCGCCACGGCGGCCCGTTTCTGGGGGAGCACCTGCCGCCGCCGGCCGCGAAGCGCGGCCACGGGAATTGGACCGGAACCTGCCATGCCGGGCTTCGGCTCACTCGGGCAAGGATTTTCCACCGGTCTCAGTCGCGAACGGGATGATCAGCAGGCCGACGGCGAATGCGATCGCGGTGAGGGCGATTGGCGTGCCGAGAGTGCCCATGGCGGCCACAGCGCCAGCTAGGCCGAAATTCACCCCGGCGCCGATGAAGCGGCCTATTGACGTGCAGAATGCGAACGCAGTCGCGCGCGCCTCGGTGCCGAACAACTCCGGCAGCCACAGGCTGAATATCGCGAAATTGCCGCCGAACATCCCGAGGAAGAACAGTATCGCCATGAATACCGGCAATGCCGTGCCAGTCGGCAGATAGAATGCCCAGCCGAAGGCCAAGGCGATCGTAACCATCATGCCCAAAAAGTAGAGCGCGAGTGTCGGGCGCCGGCCGAGCCGCTCGGCGAGCCAGGGGGCGGCGATGCAGCCCAGTATAGTTCCGATTGAGAGCAGAGCGGTGCCATAGGACGCCATCTTCGCCGCGTCCGCCAGTTCCATACCGGCTTGGCGGGAGAGGAAGACGATCGCGGTCGGCTCATAGACCGCACCCGCCCACAGGCCGACGATCGCGATCGTCAGAAGTGCCGACATCGTGATCGTGCGCCCGAGGTAGCGCGTGCTGAAGATCACCGCAAATGGATTGCGCTTCTTCGCAGGCGCAGCCTGCGCCTCCCGGTGCTTCTGCTCCCAGCGCTCCGGTTCTTTGACCCCCAGCAGGGTTACAACGGACACCACGACGGGAAATAACCCGCAAAGGAACATGGCGCGCCAGCCGAACGAGGCGCCGACCGTGTAGTTCAGGACTGCTGCAACGAAGAAACCGAAGTAGTAGCCGGTCTGCAGATAGCCTGCCCCCATCTTGCGTCGATCCTCGGGCCAGGCCTCGGCGACGTAGGTGCCGGCCATGGCCCACTCTCCGCCCACGCCAATGCCCGCGAGGAAGCGGAAGACCGCCAACATCCAGACATTGGTCGAGAAGGCGGCAGCGCCCGTGAATAGCGCGTAGACCAGTATCGTTGCAGCAAGTGATTTGGTGCGACCGAACCTGTCTGAGATCGGCCCCCAGATGAACGAGAGGCCCCACCCCACCAGGAATAGGCCGAACATGAGGGAGCCGACGTAGCCGATGTTTGCGGGGGTAGCCTCCATGCCCGAACGCGGCAGCAGCTCTGTCAGCGCGGGCCCAAGGACGAGTGCGTAGATGACGGAATCCATGCCGTCCAGCATCCAGCCAAACCAAGCAGCCCAGAAACCGATGATCTGCTGCCGGTTGAGCGGCGTGCGGGTCCTTATGGATGATGCAACGGGCGCGATGCCGTCCGCGGAGACGTAGCCCATCTTGATTTCCTCCCCGTGGACCTGCTTTGTGACCATTGAAGCCCCGGCGCGTTACCACAGGGGCCCAGTGCAAAAGGAGCTGGTGCCGATAGCACCGGAGATACGAGCGAACGTCGATTTTCAGATCGAGAACGCCACGCAATCAAGTCGGCATGCGCCGACCACCGAGGGCCGGCGTGCAGCGCTTTTTCGTCGGCCATTTTGTGTCCACCATACATCAACCGCCTGTACCCGGACATCGCATCCGGCCCTTTTTGGCGTTACGGATCGCACCAGCAGGCTCGCACATCGTCGCCACGACCGACGCCCCGGCGATCACGCGCCGGTGCCCGGCGCCGGACCGGATTGCGCCGCGGCGTGACCTTGCGTCGCCGCCGGCTGCGGCCATCGCGCCAGCGCCGCCCGTCCCGCATCGGTCAGGTCATAGACGCCGCGCCGGGTCCGCAGGAACCAGCCATAGACGTTGTGCAGCAAGATCTTGGGCGCATCGGGAATGGCGGGCTTGAAGTCCCTGGTCGGTCGCGGACCATCCCCGAGCATGGCGGCACAGGCGAGCGCCTGCTGGCGATACGCCGTCATGATCGGCGCTTTCGTGCTGCCGCCGGCAACGGGATCACCGTGGCGGCGCTGGTGCTCGCTGACCAGCTTGCTGCGCTGCTTCAGGTTGCGGCGCGGGCGCCAGGGGACGGGTTCCACCACCGGCTCCACATGGCCGGAGGCGGAGACCCCGAGCAGGCCGAAACCGAGCAGGCGGCAGAGCTTGCGCACCCGCGGATCCCGTTCCCGGCTCGCGCGTCGCAACGTGGTTCGCACCGCCAGCCAGACCTCCTCGCACGCGGCGCTGCGATCGACGCCCTGGAGGACGAGTTCGAGGTTGAAGCTGAGCTTCAACTCGCAGATCACGACGATGCCGTCGCCGCGCAGGCCCACGACATCGCAGCCGCAGATCTCGCCCTTGACCGCGAACCCGAGTTTTTCGAGGTAGCGCTTGACGGGCGGATAAAGCGAGGTCTCCACCAAGGTCTCCGCGGCAGGGCCGGACGATCTATGGTCATGGGCGCAGGCGCATGGACGCCCCGCCCGGACCGGCCGCGGTTCCCCGACCCTGCCCGTTTCGAGCGGCCCACGCGGCGCAGGCAAGAGGCGCACGAAAAGCCAAGCATGGTATGATGATTCTGACAACACGGCTGTGCGCGATGTGCGCCATGGCCGGTGCACCATGAGCTTTTGTCTTTGGTTTTAGAGCGCGATCTCGTCCGGGACGCCCGCAACATTTCGGGATCGCGCGCAAAAAATGGGAGGAACGGTTCATGAGCGCCATGCTGCGTGCGGCCGCGTTGGCCCTGTTCGCAATTGTACCGTGGTCCGGCGCCTCGGCCCAGGGCTACCCGACGCGGCTCGTCCACGTCATCGCGCCCTATGGCCCCGGCGGCCCTTCCGACGTCTTCTCCCGCATCGTCGCACAAAAGCTGTCGGAAGCGCTCAAGCAATCCTTCGTGGTGGAGAACCGACCCGGCGCCAGCACCATGATCGGAACCGATGCCGTGGCCAAGGCGCCGCCCGACGGTTACACGCTGCTGATCATCTCGCAGACCCACGCCACCAACGAGACCCTCGTCGCCAACAAGCCGTTCCAGCTGCTGCGCGATTTCGTGCCGGTGGCGCCGATCTATTCGGGCGACCTCATGCTGGTAGTGCACAAGTCGGTGCCGGTGAAGACCCTCAAGGAGTTCATTGCGCTCGCCAAAGCCAAGCCCGGCACGCTCAATTATGCCTCGTCCGGCACCGGCTCGCAGTATCATCTGGCCGGCGAGCTGTTCAAGACCATGACCGGCACCGACATCGTCCATGTGCCCTACAAGGGCAGCACCGGCGCGCGCAACGACATCCTCGGCGGCCAGGTGCAGATGATGTTCGACACCATCCCCACCATGAATCCGACGGTCGAGGCCGGGCTGGTGCGGGCGCTCGGCACCTCCGGCGAAACACGCTCGCCGATTCTCCACGACATCCCGACCATTTCGGAGGCCGGCGTGCCCGGCTTCGTCGCGTCGGGATGGGTCGGGATCGTCGCGCCGGCCGCAACGCCCAAACCGATCGTCGACCTCCTGAACACCGAGATCAACAAGATCCTCAATTCGCAGGAGATCAAGGACGGCTGGGCGAAGCAGGGCGTCGCCCCGATGTCGATGACTTCCGACGAATTCGGCACCTTCATCAAGGCCGAAATCGAGAAATGGGCGAAGGTCGCCCAGGCCGCCGGCGTGAAGATCAATTGATCCGCGCGGGGCGATCTTGTAGCGGCGTAGCCCGGATGAGCGAAGCGCGATATCCGGGGCATCTCACCGCGTGTGATCCCGCATCTCGCTTCGCTCATGCAGGCTACTGCTCCGAACTGATTTTCATTTCTCCGGCCAGAGTTCCCTCCGCAAGCCGGCCACCAGGCGCTGGCGCGCGGCCGGATCATAATCGCGCGCGGGCGCCACGCCCCACGCCGGTTTGGGCCAGGCCGGATCGTCGCGACGTCGGGCGATGACATGGACGTGAAGCTGCGGCACCACATTGCCGAGGGCGGCGACGTTGAGCTTGTCGCACGGCGCCACCGCCTTCAGGGCGCGGCAGACGCGCGCAATTTCGGCGGCGAGCGCGACCTGCTCGGCATCGGCGAGATCGATGATCTCGCTCACGCCGGCGCACCGCGGCACCAGCAGCAGCCAGGGATAATTGGCGTCGTTGGCGAGCAGCAGCCGCGACAGCGGCAGATCGCCGACGGGGCTGGTGTCGCCTTCGAGCTGCGGATGCAATGTCCAGGGCATCCCGGTGGACCCGTCGTATCGGAAGCGCTCGCTTCGCGCGCCCCACGGCAGAGAGGTTGGTTTCCCGACCCGCGCGCCCAACCCTGTTCAGCCCAACAGCTCGATGCTTCCATCCTCGAGATTGTAGATCGCGCCGACGACCCGGACTTTTTTCTCAGCGACGAACATCTCGACGATCGGCGTCGCGGTCTTCAGCTTTTCGACGTTGAGAAGGACATTCTGCTTGATCGCGTTGGCGAGCGCATCGCCGGGCTTGCCCTGGGTATCCTTGACCGCAGGGCCGATCGCCTCGACCAGGGAGGGAAGATGGCCCGGCAGCGTGGTGCCGTCCCGGATCGATTTGATCGCGGCGTCGACCGCGCCGCAGGATTCGTGGCCGAGCACCATCAGGAGGGGCGTATGAAGCACCGACACCGCATATTCGAAGCTCGCGACGACGTCGGTGTTGAGGAAGTTGCCGGCCACCCGGCACACGAACAGGTCGCCGCGGGCGGTATCGAAGGCATATTCCGGCGCCACGCGCGAATCGGCGCAGCTGAGAATGCCCGCGAACGGATTCTGTCCCTTGCTCAGGGCTTCGCGCTCATGCTTGAAATCGTGCCGCTTGGATACCCCCTCGACATAGCGCTCATTGCCCATCATCAGGCGCTTGAGCGCCGCATCGGGAGACAGGATGTTTTCCTTCTTGGGCGGCGCCTTGGGTGGCGCGGCGAAGCCGTCGCGGGCGAGCGCAAGGCTGGCCATCGCCGCCCCGCCCAACGCCAGGAAGCCACGCCGCGGAACCGACATCGAATGGATGGCGGTGGGGTCGGCACATCGGTGGCACATGGTGTCCTCCTGCAGCAGGGAAATTCGCGGTCGACGAGACGGCGCCAGGGATGTTTGCGGGGGATGATACATCGAAACGGGGCTATCATCGCCCGGCGGCTTCCATAGCACGGGGCGAAAAGTTGTTCTACGTCACTGCGGCCATGGATACGCCGAAGCATCATTGAAACGCGACGGCACCACTGTGCCGCGACTTTGCTCCAGCATTATTGCCTCGCGATGAACATCGAACGTCTCCTCCGCCGCGGCCTGATCGTCGTCGCCCTGGCCGCGCTCGCCATCGGCCTCGCCGTATGGGGCCTCGGCCATGCGGCCGCAGCGGGCCGGATCTGGGCGTTGGGCACCATCCCGGTCGCGGCCGGGCTCCTGGTCTCGATGACGCGCGATTTCTTGGCCGGCCGGCTCGGCGTCGACGCCATTGCGCTGGTCTCGATGTCGGCCGCGCTCCTGCTCGGAGAGACCCTGGCGGGCGTCGTGGTCGCGGTCATGTATGCCGGCGGCAATGTGCTCGAGGATTTCGCGGTGGCGCGGGCCGAGCGCGATCTCAAGTCCCTGGTCGATCGTGCCCCGCGGGTGGCACACCGGCGCACCGACCGCGGCATCGAGGATATCGCCGTCGATGAGGTGGCGGTCGGCGACGCCATCCTGGTGCGCGCCGGCGAGATCATTCCCATCGATGGCGTCATCACCAGCGCGACCGCCGTGATCGATGAGGCGGCGCTGACCGGGGAGCCGATCCCGGTGTCGCGCCGGAGCGGCGAACCTGCCCTGAGCGGCACCCTCAATGCCGGCGAGACGTTCGAGATCCGCGCCACCAGGACGGCCGGGGCGAGCACCTATGCGGGCATCGTGCGGATGGTGACGGCGGCGCAGACCGCCAAGGCGCCGTTCATCCGGCTCGCGGACCGCTATGCGCTCCTGCTGCTGCCCGCGACCCTCGCCGTCGCCGGCGCGGCGTGGCTCTTATCGGGCGACGCCGTCCGCGGGCTCGCGGTGCTGGTCGCGGCGACGCCGTGCCCGCTGATCCTGGCCGCGCCGGTCGCCTTCATCGCCGGCGTCTCGCAGGCGGCGCGCAGCGGCATCCTCATCAAGGGCGGCGGCGCCCTCGAAGCGCTGGCGCGCACCCATACCGTGATGTTCGACAAGACCGGCACCCTCACGGTCGGCGGCGCCCGGCTCATCGCCGTCGAGACCGCGCCGGGGGAAAGCGCCGACGAGGTGCTGCGGCTCGCCGGCTCGCTGGAACAGGCGTCCCACCACGTCGTCGCCGCGGCCATCGTCGAGGCCGCGCTCGCGCGAGGGCTCGCCATAAAGATGCCCCATGACGTGAGGGAAACCATGGGGTCGGGCCTGGAGGGCCGGGTCGGGGACCGCAAGGTCCGCGTCGGGTCCCACGACCTGGTCAACGGTGCGCGCCGGCCGGAACAATGGGCGGTGCACGTGCTGCGGCGGGCGTCGTGGCGCTCGGCACTGAGCGTGTTCGTGGCGGTCGACGGACGCCTCGTGGGGGCGCTGCTGCTCGGCGACGAATTGCGGCGGGAAACGCCGCGCGCGGTCGAGACGCTTCGCCAGGCCGGCGTGTCGCGGATCGTCATGGTCACCGGGGATCGCGCCGACGCCGCCGAGACCATCGGCGCCGCGCTCGATCTCGATGCGGTGCTCGCCAACCGGGCGCCGGCCGACAAGGTCGACGCGGTGGCGACCGAGCAGCGCCTGAGCCCGACGCTGATGGTCGGAGACGGCATCAATGATGCGCCCGCGCTGGCCGCCGCCGATGTCGGCATCGCCATGGGCGCGCGCGGCGCCAGCGCCTCCTCGCAAGCCGCCGATGTGGTGATCCTGGTGGACCGCCTCGACCGGGTGGCCGACGCCGTCGTCATCGCCAAGCGGACCCGCGCCATCGCGCTGCAGAGCATTGCCGCCGGCCTCGCTTTGTCGGGCGTCGCCATGGGGCTCGCCGCTTTCGGCTGGCTGACCCCGGTGGCCGGCGCGCTCGCCCAGGAGGCGATCGACGTCGCCGTGATCCTCAATGCGCTGCGCGCCCTCGCCCCGGCCCGCGCGTTCGGGCACCGGCCGATGCCGTCGGCGACCGCCACGGCGCTGCGCCAGGAGCACGAACACCTCGACGCCGCCCTCGACCGCCTCCGCGAAATCGCCGACGGCCTCGACGACGCCCAGCCCGCCGGCGCGGTGATGCTGATCGCGGAGGCCAACGACATCATCGCCCGGCAAATCGTCGCCCATGAGCGTGCCGACGAGACCAGCGTCTATCCGAGCCTCGCCCGCTTCCTGCCCGACCATCACGGCCTCGGCGCCATGAGCCGCGCCCACCGCGAGATCCTGCACCTGGCGCGGCTCATGGACCGTCTCGCCAGCGACCTGACGCCCGCCGACGCCGACCGCTACCTGGTCCGCGACGCCCAGCGCGTGATCGAGGCGATCGAATCGCTGGTGCGCCTGCACAATGCGCAGGAAGAGGACATCTACGAGCACGCGGCCGCGGGGTAGCAAGCGGTTTGAGAGGGGGCCCGCGCCAGTGCGGCAAGGATGCATCTCATCTGCCGCCGTCCACGCGCCGGCGCACGCCGAATTGCTCCACAGGCGCCGCCGGTGTAGCCTCACCGCGACGACGACGTGCTTCGAGGGGAATTCGGGATGACCGGGCACCGGAGAACAGTCTGCATTGCTCTGATTGCCGCGCTCGCGCTGCTGGCCTGGAGCGGGCCCGGGCGAGCGGGCAGCGCGGGGGAGATCAACGCCGCGGTCAACGCCACCCTCGACCGCTTCTACCGCCAGATTCCCGGCGCCCGCGAACTCGGCGCCAGGGCCACCGGGGTGCTGGTGTTCCCGACCGTCATCAAGGCGGGGTTCGGGTTTGGCGGCGAATATGGCGAGGGCGCCATGCGCATCGGCGGCAGGACGGTCGGGTACTACAACACGATCGCGGCATCGGTCGGCTTTCAGCTCGGCGCGCAGGCGCGATCGGTCATCATCATGTTCATGACGCCGGAGGCGCTGGCCGGATTCCGCCGCGTCGACGGGTGGAAGATCGGCGTCGACGGCTCGGTCGCGATCATCGTGATCGGCGCCGGCGGCTCGATCGACACCGACAAGATCACCAGCCCGGTGATCGGCTTCATTCTCGACCCGACCGGGCTCATGTACAACCTGACCCTCGAGGGTTCGAAAATCACCCGCATCAGCAGATAACGCCTCCGATCCGAACGCGGAGCGACGGTCATGACAACGGTCAGCGAGGTTGCGCCCGCCGGCCCGGGCCGTTCCGGCCGGATGCCGACCGACGATCGCGGCGACGGCACTCTTGTCCGTCTCGGGCTGCGCTTCACCAACTGGGCCGAACGCTGGTTCCCGGATGCCTACGTCTTCGTCGCTCTCGGCGTTGCCGTGGTCGCCGCTGCGGCCCTCGTCAACGGCGCGTCCCCGGCGGCTGTCGCGACATCGTTCGGCGACGGCTTCTGGAGCCTCATCACCTTCACCATGCAGATGGTGATGGTGGTGGTCAGCGGCTATGTGGTGGCGAGTTCGCCTCCCGCCGCCAGGCTCATCGACGCGCTGGCCGGATTGCCGCGCAGCGGACGCGGCGCCGTGCCGTTCCTGGCCGCCGTCAGCATGCTGACCTCGCTGCTCAACTGGGGCATGAGCCTGGTGTTTCAGCGGCCTGCTGGTGCGCGCGCTGGCCCGGCGCACCGACCTCCACATCGACTATCGCGCGGCCGGCGCCGCCGCCTATCTCGGAACTCGGGGCGACCTGGGCACTGGGACTCAGCTCGTCGGCCGCACAGTTGCAGGCGAACCCGGCGAGCCTGCCGAAGCCGCTGCTGCAGATCACCGGCGTCATCCCGTTTTCCCAGACGATCTTTCTGTGGCAATCCATGGTGGTCGCGCTGGTGCTGATCGTCGTTTCGATGCGTGCTGGCGCTGCTGTCGGCGCCTTCCGGCGCAGAAAGCGGTGACGGCGCAGATGATGGCGATGAGCGTCGACGCGGCGCCGGCGCCGTTCCGCAAGCCCGAGCGTCCCGGCGAGTGGCTCGAATACAGCCCGCTCATCACGCTGATCGTGGTCGCGCTGGGCGGCGGCTGGCTGGTGCTGGAATTCGTACCGAAAGACCCGGTCATCGCGATCTCGAATCTCAATACCTATAACCTCCTGTTCCTGATGCTCGGCGCGCTGCTGCACTGGCGACCGCGCCATTTCCTCGATGCGGTCGCCAAGGCGGTGCCGGCGACGACGGGCGTCCTCATCCAGTTCCCGCTCTATGGCGGCATCGCCACCATGATGACCACCGCAAAGGGCGCCGGCGGGCACACCGTCGCCGACCTGGTGGCGCAAGCCTTCGTCAGCCTGACGACCCATGGCACGTTTCCCGTGGCCATGGGCATCTACTCGGCGGTGCTCGGCTTCTTCATCCCGTCGGGCGGCGGCAAGTGGCTCATCGAAGCGCCCTTATGTGATGCAGGCCGCCAACGATCTGAAGGTCCATCTCGGCTGGGCGGTGCAGATCTACAACACCGCCGAAGCGCTGCCGAACCTCATCAACCCGTTCTGGATGCTGCCCCTGCTCGGCGTGCTCGGACTGAAGGCGCGCGACATCGTCGGCTTCACGTTCCTGCAGCTGCTGGCGCATCTGCCCATCGTGCTGTTCCTGCTGTGGCTGCTTGGCGGGAACGCTGACCTACCTGCCCCCGGTCATCCCGCAATAGTCCTCGGCGGGCACTGCATGGGCACACCGGCACGACGCCCGCGAACGCCGGCGGCGTTCATCGCGGCGAAGTGCCCATGCGGTGACCGCTGGTGAGCTCGATCGCCTGTTTGGTCACGGCGGCCGACCGCAGCGTCACGACATTGATGCACTCGTACCTGCGTATAGCACGTCAGTATCTGTTCGATGGGGACCGGTCGAAAGCGACCGTCCGGAAGGAATAAGACTGGGGACGGCGCCCTTGCCCCTCACTTCCGCCTCCTCGAACTCGGCGGCAGCAATCGCCCGGTCGAGAGCGGCGCGCAGCTCCCTGGCCGTCTCCAGCGTCAGCTCAATCCCAGCCCGCGCCCCGGGTTCGAGGGCAATGTTGATGAAGTCGAGCGTGATTACGTCGCCCAGCGGCGCATGACGCGCATGGTCATAGGCAACCACCGCCTGCGAGAGCGGGAACCATTCGTCCCCGCGCTTTGCCATGCCCTCTGCCCGCGCGATCTCGATAATGGACGTGCACATGTCCGGGCCCCCTACTTCGCCAGATGCTTGCCGAAGAAGGCGAACACCTTGCTCCAGCCATCCATGGCCTGCTCAGGCCGGTAGAGTGGCCGGTGCCAATAGAAGATGCCGTGGCCGGCGCCGTCGTAGCGGTAGAACTCGTGCATCTTGCCGTGCTTCTTGAGCTCGGCCTCGTGCGCGTTCACCTGCTCGGGGCTCGGCGCGCGGTCGTCGTTGCCGAATATGCCAAGCAGCGGGCAGCAGAGGTCCTTCGTCATCTCGACCGGCGCGACGGGCGTCTTGGCATTGAGCTCCTCCTTGCCCATCACCACGCGGCCGCCCCAGAGGTCGGCGCAGGCGTCGACGTCCTTCCTCTGGCAGGCATAGATGAAGGCGTGTCGGCCACCAGAACAGGAGCCGAAAAGGCCGACCTTGCCGTTGTGATTGGACTGCGCGCGCATCCACTTCACTGCCGCCTCGGTATCGCCGACCATCTGGGCGTCGGGAATGCCGCCGTCGGCGCGCACTTTGGCGGCGACGTCGTCCGGATTGCCCTCTCCCGCACGTTCATAGAGGTTAGCGCAGATCGCGAGGTAGCCGTGATGCGCGAACCGACGCGTCGTCTCGATATAGAACTCGCTCCAGCCCGGGAGATGGTGGACAAGCACCACGCCCGGGAAGGGGCCCGGACCAGACGGCTTGGCCACATAAGCGGTAATCGGGGTTCCCTTATCGCCCTCGAGGGTCACGTTCTCGCAGGTCATGCCTCGGTAGAATGACATCGGTCTTCCTCCCTGGGCGCCAGCGTTAGTCGTCCGGCGGGGCAGCATCGCGCCGTCCCGTCATCGATAAGCGGAGCCCCGGCGGCTGTCCAGGAGACCATCGCCCAAATGCCAACGCCTTGTCCGTGCCGGAACTCGCGGAAGGAACGCGCCGCTCGATACCAGCGACGTCGAGAGGGCTGCGAGCGCCCAGAGCCGCGGGCTCAGGGCGCAGGTGGCCGGAACCATCTGGCGCCTCGCAGATCGCTCGCGCCATCAGCGTTTCACCAATGGGGGTCCGCTTTCAGCTCGAGGCCTGATCGGCGCCCGGGCGACCCGCCCAGGTGCCGTGATTTTGATATGGGCGCGCGGCCAGCGCGCCCGCCAAGCTCGGTAATCGGGTTACAGCGGCGCGCCCGCGATGGCGACCGGCACGTCGGTGCCCGTCTTGGGCGCGGGCTTTGCCCATGTGAGGGAGCCGCGGACGTTGGCCGTTTGAGTTAGCGGCTGGGACAACGTTACGGTCAGCTTCTCCTGATCCTTCGGAGCGCTGCGCGCCAGCTTCCAAGTGGCGACGTTATTGGTCACGCCCTGGTAGCCTTGTCCGGTCGCGGCCACCACGATATTGCCCGCCGGGATGTTGAGGCTGACCGTCAAGCCCTCTGCGATAAGGCCCTTGCCCTGGACGCCGATATTCACAATCGTCACGGGGTACGTCACGCCAGTGGGTCCGGTCTCTCCTTTGCCGACCGCGGCCGTCATCTGGGGGCGGAAACCGATTTCGTCGCGGGCCCAGAAGTAGATTTGGCGCAATTGCTCTATGGAGAGGCGCGCCCGCGAGAAATTGCCCATATCCAGGTTCGTGGCAGTATTTCCGACCTCGGCTCGATACGCCGGCATCGCGGTCGTGTGGTTGTAGACCAGGTTCGCGAAATAATCGAAATTCATGCCGTACCCGCCCATATTGTTGCGGGGCCCCTGGAAGGCCGGGGTGTGACACTGGCCGCAGCCCATATTGATCATCGTCGCCTGTCCGGGCGGAGCATTGGCCGGAACCTCAAATCTCCACTTGCCAGGCTCCGTGAGCTTCGGCAGCGAGGCAAAATACGCGGCCAAATCGGCGGCTTCCTGCTCGCTGACCTGGCTGGCATCGAAGGCGGGCATGACCCCCCAGGGCTGGCGCACCGCTCGCAATACTTGCGCGGCGCTCAATCCGCGCCCGGCAAGATCCGGACCGAAGGCGCCTTCCCCCGTGCCGCCGTGGCAATTCCTGCAATCCGTGTTTCTGGGTGCGACCCGCTCCCAGTATGCTTTTCCCGCCGCGGGACTGCCCGCGGCTTGCGCCCAAGCACCGCTCTGAGCGAGCGGAAGCGCGAGAAGTGCAAGTGCAAGTCGTTTCATGAACGATTCCCCCTTGGTTAGCATCCGCTTCGCTGCGGATGTGCTGATGCACTTTAGCATCCTGCTACCTGACCTGCCAACGCAGTCTGACCGACACGCAGTCCGACCGACGCCCGACTGCAGACCCGCCTCGGAAGTCCTCGAGCCGGACCATGGCCATATCGGCGTTCTCCGTACGTACGGGTCGGTATACGGCGGTCGCAAGAGGCTTCCGTAAGGGTGGAAATGTGGTGGGCTCCCGGTGGTGCGGGCGCGGGGAGCCGCGAGGTTCCCCCCTTTCCCGATCTGTGGCCCATGATTTACTTGCCGCAGTGCAGCATCACACCTGTCTTGGGTACGAATATAGTGGCCTCCAAGAGGCGCTCGGCGGATGGCAATCAGCGTCACAAGCTGCTGGCGAGTTGGCGGTGATGGTCATTCAATTCCGACGTTCCGCGGCATAGGATCACCAAATGGAATCCGAGGGAGGTCACCCATGCAATGGCGTCATCATCGTTCCTTGTGCAGCCCGCTGCTCGCAAGCGCCGTCATGCTTGCGGCGGCACCGGCCGTCGCAGCCGATGTCACGCCCGAGCGGCTCGCCAACCCGGAGCCGGGCAACTGGCTGATGAACCACCGCACCTATGATGCCCAGCGGTACTCACCTCTCGACACGATCAACAAGGCGACGGTCAGGAACCTGAAGCTCGCCTATGCGGTCGCGATCGGTGGCAGCTCGGTGAACGAAAATCTGGAGGCGACGCCGCTTGCCGAGGACGGGTTCCTGTATGTGGTTGACCAATGGGGCGTGGTCTACAAGATCGACGGGCGCTCCGGCGATGTCGGCCGCATCCTGTGGCGCATGGACCCGGGCCAGGAGAAGCTGCCTCTCGCCAACCGCGGCGCGGCGTTGTGGGGCAATCTCGTGATCAGCGTCGCCAATTACCCGGCGCGCGTCATCGCCGCCGACAAGCAGACTGGCAAGGTTGCCTGGGAATCCAATCTCTCCGACGGGCAAGCCGACCTACAGCTCACCGCTGCGCCGCTCGCTGTGAAGGACAAGATCGTGATCGGCGCTGCCGGCGGCGACCGCGGCGTTCGGGATTTCATCGCGGCGCTCGACGGTGCGACCGGCAGGGTGCTATGGCGAAAATACACAGTCCCGGCCCCCGGCGAACCCGGCTCCGAGACATGGAAGGACAAGAACAACGCGTGGCAGACCGGCGGCGGCGCCATGTGGGTCACGGGCTCCTATGATGTCGCCACCAACCAGGTCCTGTGGGGCACCGGCAATCCGGTGCCGATGTACAATCCCTACTACCGCCCGGGCGACAATCTCTACACCAACAGTCTGATTTCCTGGGATCCCGACACGGGCAAGATGAACTGGTATCACCAGTACGTCCCGGGCGACATGTGGGATTACGATGCGGCCGGCACGCACATTCTGATCGACGGCTTGGTTTCCGGCCAACCGCACAAGCTGGTGACGCATTCGGCGCGCAATGGCTTCCTGTACGCCCTCGAACGCACCAACGGGCAGACCCTGCTGGCCAAACCTTATATCGACGAAATCAACTGGACCAAGGGCATCGATCAGAAGACCGGCCTGCCGATCGATTACGATCCCACCAAGGACATCCAGGTCTATTCAGGCCTGCAAAATCAGACATTGACGGACCGCACCAAGAAGCTGTGCCCGTCGCATGAGGGCGGCAACAATTACTGGTCGGCGTCGTACAGCCCCAGGACCAAGCTGCTCTACATTCCGTCGCGACCGACCTGTAACGAAGTCACGATGACCCCAGACCAGCTCAGGAACCCCATCACCGGGTCGATGTTGGGTGGCGGGGTCAAGTTTCTCGCGCGGACGGAATCCGACATCGTCGTCGCCGATCCGTTCACCGGCGAGGTCAAGAACCGGGTGCGCGTTCCCTATCCAAACTACAGCGCCGCCCTCACGACAGCCGGCGGCCTTTTGTTCACGGGCTTTGGCGATGGATCGTTTGCCGCCTATGATGACGTAAGCCTCGAGCAGCTGTGGAAGATCAATGTCGGAAGCGGCTTCAATGCCCCGCCAATTGCCTTCGAGGCGGACGGCAGGCAATATATCGCCATCATGTCGGGACTGAGTCAGATTTCCAAGGGCAGGCTCGTCCTGTCGCCCGAGTTGCGCGAGATGCGAAACCAAACCATGCTGTTCGTATTCGGGTTGTAACGCGCGCTTTGATCCAGCCATCGCCGGGGCCTAAGCAGGTCGGATGCCAAACCGGCCGACTCAGGCTTCCGAAGCAACCGCAGATAAGGAGCGCCGGGATGGAATTGCGTATGCTCGGCCGCTCTGGCCTGAAAGTCTCCCCACTTTGCTTTGGCGGGAACGTCTTCGGCTGGACGATCGACGAGAAGCGGTCGTTCGAGCTGCTCGACGCCTTTGTCGGGGCCGGTTTCAATTTCATCGACACTGCCGACGTATATTCAACATGGGTCCCAGGGCACCAGGGTGGCGAATCCGAAGCCATAATCGGAAACTGGATGAAAAGCCGCGGAAATCGCGCGAGCGTCGTCATTGCGACCAAGGCAGGCATGGAGATGCGCGGTCAGAAGGGCCTTTCGAAGGCTCATATTCTCGCGTCCATCGAGGGTTCGCTGCAGCGCCTCCAGACCGATTACATCGATCTCTACCAGTCGCATAAGGCCGATCCCGACACGCCGATCGAGGAAACCCTCGCCGCCTATGCCGAGCTGATTGCCGCCGGCAAGGTGCGCGCCATAGGGGCGTCGAACTACACGACCGCGCAGCTCGGCAGCGCACTGGAATCAAGCGTGCGTCTTGACCTGCCGCGCTATGAGAGCTTGCAGCCCCAATATAACCTCTACACCCGCGCGCCTTACGAGCAAGAACTCGAGCCTCTCTGTCGCAAGCACGGTCTCGGCGTGATTCCGTATTCCGCTCTCGCGTCGGGAT
Organism: uncultured Alphaproteobacteria bacterium; assembly: GCA_963795865.1. GTDB lineage: Bacteria > Pseudomonadota > Alphaproteobacteria > Rhizobiales > Xanthobacteraceae > JAJPKK01. Next base: position 135,074 of record CAWCJX010000057.1, on the reverse strand, counting down.
TTCTCACCGGTAAGTACCGCAGCGAGAAAGATTTCGGAAAAAGTCCGCGCGGCGCCGGCATGAAAAGATACCTCGACGCGAGGGGGCTGCGAGTTCTCGCGGCACTCGATATGGTCGCAAACAAAGTCGGGACAACGCCGGCGCAAGTTGCGCTCGCCTGGCTGATCGCGCGACCGAGCATCACCGCCCCGATCGTCAGCGCGACCTCACTTGTGCAACTCGACGAAATCATCGGCGCCGCGCGCCTTAAGCTCGATGCAGACGCGATCCGACGGCTGAATGAAGCCAGCGCCTGAAATGACCGAAATCTTCGGTGTGTAACATGCCACAGCGCTTCTCCGGGACTTTTCGGCAATGGACGATGGCTAGAAGGCAATGTGTACAGCGCATGAAAGTACGGCACCAGCTCGGCCTCGCGCTCGGCCAGCCAAGCCCCAAGGACCTGCTTCGATACCGCAGTTCCGTCTGCGTGTGAATATCGGTTCAGAGGGTTTGGGCGCCTCTGACAGCGCCTCAACAATGGCATGTCGGGCGTCGGATAACACCGCGTACAAGTTCTATGCCGTTCGACCCCAGACCTGTGCGACCGTGTACATCGTGAAGGCGGTTCCAGGCGTGGCGAGATGGCGACGACAATCGGCCAGGGCGACCGCAAGGGCGTTTTCGCTGAGAAGACCGAGCTTGAGAATGACTCCGCGGAGCGATTCAACAGTTGACGGCAGATAGTCTACCATCGGATCCATGGAGCGGACTGCAAGCAAGGCGGTTCGGTATTGCACATTGAGAATCCCAGCGTTCAAGACCAAAAGGTATAGCTTTCTTGCAAGCTCGAGATCGGCGCCAACTCCTTTGAATGCCTCCATAAGTGCAGATTTAAGCTGCTCCCACGCCGGATGCGGCGGATGACAGTTCAGGGTTGATCCGTCCGGTTCCTGCAGGGCTACGATTCCGCCCCGCCGCACCAAGCGCGTCGCTTCCTTCAGAAGGCGCTCAGGACTTCCCGCGGTGCTGGCGACAAAGCGCATGTGCACGAGGTCAAAGGTTCCGGCGGGCAAGTCCGAACCGTAGGCGTCGCCGAGCTGAAATTCGACGTTCTCCGGCGCGCCCTTTCGCGCACTTTCTAGGAACTCCGCGTTCATATCGAGGCCGATGACTCGACCGGCGGGTCCCACGCGAACGCTGAGGAGATCAGTAATCCCCCCTGGTCCGCAGCCGATATCGAGACAGGTCCAGCCCTGCATCGGTCCGAACCGATCCAGCATTGCGACCGTGTCCGGAGCCATAGCTTCAGACTGGACGTGCAGGCGCTCGATCTCACCGACGCGATTCTCGATCGGGTAGTTTCCTGAGTATGTGGCGCTCAACTGAGTGTCCAATCCATTCGATCGCACCAATCATAATTTGACTCTCTCGAATCGCATCCTGAGTCTTCGCCGCCCTCCGTGCTCGCGGCGAAGCTCTCCTCTACCTTTTCGTTTGCAGCGCGGGAGGCTTTTCGGACAACGCGAATTCATCCGTCCCGAGTTGACGTCTTATTCATGTCGCTTGACGACCCCTGTCGGTGTGGCGAACGCTTCGATGGTCCGAATCCGCTTCTCGAGCCACCATCCATATTCGGGGGTCCAATCCTCGAACCTCCGGTTGATGCCGAGATCGTGGGCCCAGTGCTGTGCGATATTGGGATTGAACAGAGACTGCCGGCCGACTGCGATGAGGTCGGCCCGCGCATTCTCCAGGATTGCTTCAGCCTGCTGTGCCTCGAGAACGATGCCGACAGCCATCGATGCGATGCCCACGTCCTTGCGGACCCGTTCGGCGTAGGGCACCTGGAAACCGAGGCCGCGCGGGATTTGAGCAGCCGTCGCGGAGCCTGAAATGCCGCCGGAGGAGCAGTCGATCACGTCGACACCGCGGGCCTTCAATTCCCGAGCGAAGGCTACCGTGTCATCCAGATTCCAACCGTTCTGAGCTCCGTCGATGGCGGAGACGCGTACAAACAACGGCATTGTTTCCGGCATTTCGTGCCGCACGGCTTCGACAATCTCGAGCGGCAGGCGCATGCGCCCCTCGCGATCGCCGCCGTACCGATCATTGCGCGTGTTGGAAACGGGAGAAAGAAATGAGGCGAGCAGATAGCCGTGAGCTGTGTGAATCTCGATCACGTCGAACCCCGCATCGACCGCGCGCCGGGCCGCAGCTCCCCAGGTTCGTACCATCGCCCCGCACTCGTCGGTGGTGAGCTGGTGCGGTGTAAGCCATCCCTTCGCAACGGGCTCGCTCGTGGGCCCCACAGGTTGCCACATCCTGGCACCCGCCGTGATTTCTTGCTGGGTAAGCGGGCCCATGCCGTCCATCGCCCGCTGCGAGGACGACTTGCGTCCACCGTGTGCGAGCTGAATGCCGATCGCAGTCTTCTCACCCTTCATGAAGGCGATGAGGGGCTTGAAGCTCTGCGCCTGTGCATTATTCCAGATGCCGAGGTCGTGCTCATTGATCAGGCCGACCTCTTCGACGGCGGTGGCCTCGACGAAGACGAGCCCGAAGCCACCCAGGGCGTAACGGCCGAGATGCACGGTGTGAAAGGTGCCGCACGTGTTGCCGGGTCCGGCACGGTAGTGGACCATCGGCGGTACGACCAGGCGGTTCTTGAGGGTCAGGCCACGGATTTTAATGGGCTGGAACAGCAATGGTCGTGCAGGGTCAACGCTATCGGCGACAACGGCTGGCATGGGGGGCCTGTCGAGTGAGGTACATCCGCTTACGTGCTGCATCAAATCGTCTCTCTGCATCAAGTTAGGCTTTGATATTGAGCTCCTTGATCAGCCGCTCGCATTTTGCGTAGCGCCGCGCCTGAACTCCGGTCGCTGGTCGACGTCTGGACAGTCCCGATCGTTGCCTGAATCTATCTTGATGCCGAATCCTTTTTCATCAACGCGACCGCGTCCTGGACCGTAGTCACGAATTGGGCGGGGAAAATGATAGTGGAGTTCTTTTCGATCGAGATTTCCGCCATGGTTTGCAGGGTGCGGAGTTGAAGGGCCACCGGGATGATCGGTGATGATGTCGGCCGCTTGGCCGAGCTTCACCGCTGCCTGGTATTCACCTTCGGCGGCGACGATCTTGGCGCGACGCTCACGCTCGGCCTCCGCTTCCTTTGCCATCGCCCGCTGCATGTTTTCGGGAAGCATGATGTCCTTGATCTCGACCGCCGTCACCTGGGTACCCCAGGGCTCGGTGTGCCCATCGATGACGTTCTTGATCTGCAAGTTGATGCTCGCGGTGTCGGACAAGAGCTGATCGAGGCTGAATCGTCCGACCACGTTGCGCACGGTGGTCTGGCTGATCTGATTGATTGCGTTGTAGACGTTCTCAATCACGATCACCGCCTTTTCCGGATCGGAAATGTGGTAGTAGGCGACCGCCGCGATATCGATCGAGACGTTGTCCTTGGTGATGATTTTCTGCGAGGGAATTTGCATCGTTACGGTGCGCAAGGACACGCGAACCATCTGCTGGATGGGAACGAAGATGAGCGTGAGGCCCGCCCCCCGCACGCCTCTGAATTTTCCAAGCAGAAAGACGACGCCGCGCTCGTACTGCCGCAGCACGCGAAGCGAGCCCATCAGATAGAGCGCCAGCGCGAGCCCAAGAATGGCGAATACGTAGGTCGTATCCATGGTGCTTCCCCTTCATCACTTCAAGCGCGTGCACACGAAGCCGCGCGGGGGCCTCGAATTCAGTCAACAGCGATTTCCTGCATATGGGGACTGACCGAGCGCACTGACAGAGGTTCGTCATCTCCCGACCCTGCGTCAAATGCATCACGACGCGAGGACCGCGTCGGGCACAATGCCCGCACGCTCGTCAGAACGAATTGATGATTGTGCCCAGCCCCTCCGAGCATGAAGCAGCGTGCATTGCATCAAGGGCTTATCGCCCTGCCGGCGGCGGCTGGCGCACCTTCACGGCCCGTCGGCCAGCAGTTCCGGTCGATATTCGAAATGCATGGTGTCGAAATGATTCCATTTGCCGCCCCAGATGAAGCCTTGCCTCTCGAAGATCGAGACGATTTCCTGAGGCATGCGGTTGCGGTAGGGCAACGACCCGTCGCGGGTGCGGCCCCAGTACCAATAATCCGAGAAGCCGAGGTTGAGATCGATGGCGATGCCGAAGGCATGCGGGCTCGGTTGCTTGGTATCGGCGACCACGCGACAATTATACGTGCCGGCAATCGGGTAGGCGGCGCGTTTGATGTTGTCGGGAAGGACGTCGATCTCCACCGACACTGCGCGCAAGCGCTCGTCCACATGATTGACCGAAGTGATGCGCACCGGCTTGCCCCACGTTTTTGCAAGCCACGGGATCGAAACGAGGCGGGAGGACACTTCGCCCTTGTCGCAGTCGCCATACATCTTTCGGAAAAAGGCGGTGTTGCGGAATCGTCCGGGATCCTCGTTGGGGCCCGGAGGCTTCGACAGCGGGCCGCGCCGATACGGCACAGAAAACTGATCGAGGATCGAGGCGTAACGCAGCAGCGTCTCGAACGGCTTGTTCGCAACACCGTCGGAGACGGGCATCGCGGTCCCGTCGCGCCAGCGCAGGGCCCGATCATCGTGACGAACCAGCGCGTCGGGATAGCTCGCAACGAGCACGTCGAGCGGATCGCCGGCGCGCGCCGTCGAGGCAATCGAAGCGGCGATCGCTGCGATTAGCGCGAAAACCGGCACGCTTCGCGCAGCCCTCATCGGCGCGCCCCGGCCTGGCGCATCGCTTCCACATTCGCCCGCTCGATTGGGTTCAAGGGCGGGTCCCAAGAGTTCGGGCGATACCAAGAGAACGCGCTGAAATGCCGCTTGAGGTCGTCGCGTTGGAAATAGCGGCCACGCCGCGCAAAAATCTCGTTGCGGGCAATATCGAGTTCGGCGCGCGACAAACGGTCGAGCTCTGGCCCGGTGATGATGCGCTGGCTGGAGTCCGGAAATATGAAATCTCTGGCGGCTTGGGTCGGCGGCGCCATATAAACCGGCGGCGGCCGGGTGACGGGGACCGGCGCCGGCGATGGCGCCACGGCCGGCCCGGCGAAATAAAACGAGCCGGCGATCGGCGAGCTCGATACCCAGGGCTGCTGGGCGCCGCCGGTCGATTGGCGCACCGCGAGGCCGACCTGGTTGAAGGTATCGAACAGGCCAAGCCCCGGCTGCCGGATGATATTGGCGAGCGCCCTTCGTGAATGGGCTGTGGCCGTCGACGCCGTCCAGCGCGACGTTGCCGGGCTGGGTCGCAAACGAAATAAGCGTGCCTTCGGGCGCCCGCATCTGGGCGAGGCCACTCGACGTGTCGCGCAACCCTCGGCCGCCGAACGGGTTATTGCGGCAGGCGTCGAGGATCACCAGATTGAGTTTTGTGCCGGCCGCCTCCATCTGGCGCAGCACCAAGTTGGAATCCAGCATCTGGAAATCGACGTCAGCCTCCCGCGTCGGATTGGCATCGACCGGCACCAGATAGTTGGCACCGTGCACCTGCAGACCATGGCCGGCGTAGTAAAATAGGCCGACTTCGGCGCCCTGCAGGCGCGCTCCGAAGGCTTGCACCGCGCGGTCGATACCGGCCTTGTCGAGATCGAGCTGGGCCCCGCCGCCGACCACCGTGAAACCGAGACCACGCAAGGTCTCGGCCATCAGCCTGGCGTCCGTCGTCGGATTATCGAGCGGGCTGACGTTACGATAGGCGGAATTGCCGATAATGAGCGCCACGCGCGGGTCGGCGTGGCTGCACACAGCCCCGCTGCAAGCCAATGTCACCGCGCAAGCCAACACTGCAATGAGGCGCATCTCGAAGTCCCATCCGCGTGAATAGCGCGACCCCATTCTGCCACAAGGCTGGAGCGGTCGAAAGCGTGCGCCGGCGGGCATCTCATACGAAGATAAGGACGGTCGCTCGAATCAGAGCTGTCAAAGCTGGCCGGCTTCGGCGGCAGCGGAGCGTCGGATGGGCCTGCGGCTCCGAAGTACCGCAACCCCGAGAACCCAGCGGAAACAACAAGCTTTGATCGGCCGGTCGGTCATCAGGAGGCGCTCGAAAATCGCGAGGCGCCCTCGGCCAGCGCAGCCTATCCGGGACGCCTATCTCACGCCTCAGCCCCGGCGACACGGCGAACGACCTTCTCAGGAGACTGATCGCTCGACGCTGTTGCCGGCCCGAGCGCCGACGATACCGCTTCTTCGACGCGCTCGATCCAGACGAATTCCAACTGCTGGCGAGCCTGCTCGGGAATGTCCTCGAAGTCCTTCCGGTTCCGCGCCGGTAGCATCACGCGCTTGATGCCGGCCCGCTGCGCGGCCACGACCTTCTCCTTGATACCGCCAACCGGGAGCACGAGTCCGCGCAGGCTGATCTCGCCGGTCATGGCCGTGTCACTGCGCACGGTACGATCGGTCAATAGCGAGACCAGAGCCATGAACATCGCGACGCCGGCGCTCGGTCCGTCTTTCGGTGTCGCGCCCGCCGGCACATGGATGTGAATATCGGTCTTCTCGAATCGGCCGGTTTCGATCCCGAGCGAGGCCGCCCGGTTCTTGACGATGCTCAACGCCGCCTGGGCGCTTTCCCGCATCACCTCGCCGAGTTGGCCGGTGAGGATCAGTTTGCCGTGCCCCGGATTGGCGGTCGCCTCGATGAAGAGGATGTCGCCTCCGACCGGAGTCCAGGCGAGGCCGGTTGCGACGCCCGGCACGCTGGTGCGCATCGCCACCTCGTTTTCGAACAGCGGCGCGCCGAGGATAGCCGCAAGACCGCCGGCGGCGATGCGGATCGGCCCGCTCTGCCCTTCAGCAATGCGGACAGCGGCGTGGCGCAGGACCTTTCCGATCTCGCGCTCGAGGTTTCGCACGCCGGCCTCGCGGGTATAGTGCTGAATGATCTCGCGCAGTGCCTCGTCTGCGATCTCGACCTGCCCCGGTCGCAGACCATTCGCCTCCATCTGCCGCGCAAACCAGATAGCGCCGCGCGATCTCGAGCTTTTCGTCGGCGGTGTAGCCGGCCAGGCTGATGATTTCCATGCGGTCGCGAAGCGGGCCGGGAATCGTATCGAGCATGTTCGCGGTCGTGATGAACACGACCCGGCTGAGGTCGAAAGGAACGGCCAGATAATTATCGCGGAAGGTGCTGTTCTGCTCGGGATCGAGCACCTCCAGCAGCGCCGCACCGGGATCGCCATGAATGCCGGTGCCGAGCTTGTCGATCTCGTCGAGCATCATGACGCAATTGCGCGTGCCCGCCTTGCGGATCGTCTGAATGATGTTGCCGGGCAGCGCGCCGATATAAGTGCGCCGATGGCCGCGAATTTCCGCCTCGTCATGGACACCGCCGAGGCTTACCCGCACGAATTTGCGGTTCATGGCACGGGCGATCGACTGGCCGAGCGATGTCTTGCCGACACCGGGCGGCCCGACGAAACACAGGATCGGCGCCTTGCCGTTTGGGGCGAGCTTGCGGACGGCGAGGTATTCGATGATCCGCCGCTTGATTTTCTCCAGCCCGAAATGATCCTCGTCGAGGATGCGCCGCGCCGCCACGATATCGATTGGGGTCTCTTCGGGCAGGCTCCACGGCAGCTCGACCAACCAATCAAGATAGGTGCGCACCATGCCGTATTCGCCGGCCGCTTCCGGCATCCGCTGCAAGCGACGCAATTCCTTGCGGGCCTGGTCCTCGACCTCCTTGGGCATCTTCGCCTTGGTGATGGCCTCACCGAGTTCGGCGATCTCGGCAGACTTGCCTTCGTCGCCTTCGCCCAACTGGCGCTGGATCGCGGCCATCTGCTCGCGCAGCAGTACTTCGCGATTGCGCGCGTCGAGCGCCGCCTTGGTTTCGCGGCCGATCTCCTGGGACAGCCGCAGCACCTCGATCCGGTGGGCGAGGATACGGGAGACCCGCTCCATGCGGGCCTTGATGTCGATGGTCTCCAGAATATCCTGTTTCTCCTCGGGGGTCGCGTCCATGTAGGTCGCCACCATGTCGGCAAGGGCGGCCGGCATATCGACGGCCTGAATTGCCGCCAGCAGTTCGGGCGGCGCCTGCGGCAGGAGTTGGACGGCCTCCACGGCCTGCCCCTTGAGGTAGACGAAACGCGCCTCGATTTCGTCCGACACCGCTGCTGGCTCGGAAATCCGCAGCACCCGCGCGACAAAGAACGGCCACCCGTTTAGAAATTCGATGATCTGGAACCGCTGTTCGCCCTGGCAGACGAGATGGTGCGTGCCATCCGGCGCCGTGATATAGCGCGCGATATTGGCAACCGTACCCATGCGATGCATATCGATCGGAAGTGGATCGGTCGCTTCGGCATTGCGCTGCATCAGAATACCGACTGGCCGCTCGTCCCGCACCGCCTGCTGTGCGGCTGCTACCGAGCGCGGGCGACCGATTGCGATCGGCAGCACGACGCCTGGGAACAACACGGTGTTGCGCACCGGAACGATGATGAGCGCATCCGCCGGTAACGGCGGTATGGTCGGCGAAGCGCTGCCGGTGCTCTCCGCGGATGAGCCCCGGAGCTGATTTTCAACCACGGAAGCCTCCCGATTTTTGCAATGTGATCACGAGGCAGCCGTCGGAAGCGGAGCGTTGAACCGCGCTGTAGCATCCGGCGGGCAAACGCACACGGCGCTCGAACCGGCCTTGCGGGAGCTCCAGGCGATGAATGATGGCTGTCCGCATTTCCGCCGGAAAGACGCGATTGCCCGAGACAACCAGGTCGGTTCCATCGATGGATGCTTCGACGCGCTCGGGGTTGACCCCAGGCAGAGCCACAAGCACCAGCACCGCACGTTCGGTCTCCAGAACGTCTACCGGCGGCTCCCATGCCGGCAACCGTGCGGCCGAGCTTGCCGGCCGAAAGAACTCGCGATGCAGCCGCTCCGCACGGGCCAGCATCTCGCACGCCTCCGACCACATCCAATGAGCGGGCAAATTCGACTCCATCATCTCACCTTTCAATGCACAAAAATTTGGGCATCGGCGGAGCCACATTCAATACCTTAGCAGTCTGGCTTATTCAGTTGGCACCGCGCAAAGCGCGGCGAGCCGGAAGCTTGTCACATCACCAAGGGCAGGCAGAAAGGCCTGCGTATCGAGGTAATCACCCAGCAAACCGAACTCTTCGATCAACCCGATGAACCAGGGGGGCAGTATTCTCAGCCCGGTCGCCCGGATGCGGACGCCTCATGCGCTGTCTGTACGTCAGCCGGCACTTTGCCAACAGCTGCCTTCAAACCCCGCCTCGCGACGACGCCCCTGCTGTTCGGCTGGCGGTCCCCATCACCAAGTCCACCGTGCCAACCAACTCGCGCCACTCTCGGCGCTCCGGCGCCATGCTTGGCGCACCAACAAAAGGGGCGCCGAGGTGACCGACGCCCCTTCTTCATGGGCAAAGCATTACTTATTGGCCGACCGCAGGCAGACCGCCCTTGTAGAGGAAGCGCTGCACGCGCTGGCCCTGCACCTCGGCGGTGTAGATGTTGCCCTTGCTGTCGATGGCGATATTGTGGAGGTTTTCGAACTCACCCGGACCACGCCCCACGCGCCCGAAGCTGCCGACCACCTGCCCGTCGCTGCGGCGGATCACATGGATCTGGCCATTGGGATCGTCCGAGGTGAACCAATAGGTCTGTCCCTTATCCGGCCAGAACACGGTCGAGCCGGTCACGCCCGGCCCTGTTGAGTCGCGCAAGACCGGGATTTCGCGCACAAAGGTACCGTCCTTCTGGAACACCTGGATGCGGTTGTTGCCGCGGTCGGAAACCACCACCTGCCCGTCGGCGGTGATCCTGATGCCGTGCACCGGATTGTTGAACTGCTGCGGCAGAACCTTCGGATCATAGGCGATCTTCTCGTCTGTCGGCGGCTTGCCATAGGCACCCCAGGTGCGCTTGAACGCGCCGGTGTCGGCGTCGAACACGACGACGCGGTGATTGAAGTAACCATCGGCCACATAGAGTTCGTTGGTCGCCTGATCGACCACCATGTCGGCGGCGCGGCCGACGCGCGCTTGATCCAGACTGTTGGTCTGCTTGGCAGACTTGCCGATCGACATGAGGAATTTGCCGTCGTTGGTGAACTTCAGGACCATGCCGTCGTTCTCGCCGTTGCCGCCGAGCCAGACATTGCCTTTGTAGTCGATAAACATGCCGTGCTCGTTTTGTGGCCAGTCATAGCCCTGGGCGGTTTTTGGTCCGCCCCATGACTTGACCACGTCGCCCGCCTGATTGAACTCGACGACTGAGGGGGCGGTGTAGCAGCAGATCGACTTGTCGCCACGCTCGGCGCGCTTGTCCCGATCATTCACCGTGCGCGGGCGCTGGCTGATCCAGACATTGTCGTCCTTGTCCACAAAGATGCCGCCGATCTGCCCGAAGATCCAATTGTTCGGCAGCGGCTTGGGCCAGCTCGCATCGATCTCGAATTTCGGCGCCTGCTGCGCGACCGCAACCGTCCCCATGAGCGCGAACGCGGCAGCGCCGGCGAGTGCAACTGTCCGAATAAGTTTCATGAATTCCTCCTCCTTGTGGCGCCGCGTTTCGTCAGCCTGGCCGCCTCATCGACCAACCTATCGCCATTCTTCCGCTTTGTCATGCCCGGCCGAGCGATGCAGAACACATCGCGAAAGGAGGGGAAACCATTTCTGGAATGGCGTTTGCCTTTCACCGATTGGATCGCCCATCGGTCCGGGAAGATCAACGGGCGGCCAAGGCCGACATGGCGCTGATCGTGTCGCACGCGCTGCCGAAGGGCTTGCAGACCTTTGATCCGATCGACGGAGTCTGGGTGACGGAACCGCGGTGCGCCGACGCCGTGCATCGCCTTGGGCGAGTCATTGATCGGGCGGCGGCCGCGCGGCTCGCTGGCGAAGGCCAGCAGACCAAGACGGAACTGGTGCAGCAGTACCTGACCAACCGGCGGTTCAGGCATCGCGTCGGGGCCGTCGTCGAACGGTTCAGCGACATGCAGGCCGCAAGGCGCTGGCCGCAGCCTGCTCGAAATCGACGGACTTGAGCTGCCGCTACTTGACGGGCCTGCCGGGAGTGAAGCTGCGGAATGATGGGTTGGCCCGCCGGCTCAGAAATCCGGCTTGGCAGCGGTCGGGACCTCCGAGTCCTTGTTGGAATAGTATTCATGCATGTTTTCGGCGCAGACAACTTCCCGCCATTCCGCGGGATCGAGCGCATAAGTTATGGTCGCAGTCCACGGCGTCGTGAAGGCGCCCTCATCCTCAACAGTGAGATGGATCTGCAGGTAGTTGCCGGTGTAATTGAGATTGAGGGGGCCCTGGTTGCGCATGAGCTCCTTGTCGCCGCGTTCCAACGCGCCTTTCGCGGCTTCGTAATCGAGCAGAGAGTAGCGTTCCACCACGTGCAAAGCCTTGGTGTACGGCGTGCCGAACAGGTCGATCATGGCAAACGGCCGGTCGGTCTTGACCCCCACCGTGTCGATCACCAACGTGTCGCCCTCGTAACGGCCGACGGAATCGCCATGCCACGACGGCGTCACCTGCGCCGGATGAGGCTGGTTCATGCGGACCCAGCGGACTTCGTGATCCTCGTTGTAAAGGATCGTGATCTTGTCCGGCTGCTGCAGCATCTGCATTGCGCCATGCTTGAAAATGTACGGCACGGGTTCGGGCCAGCACTGGTTTGAGGGGCTCGGAAAGGTCACTCCGGCCAGCGAGATTTCGCCGTACTTCTTTACGACCTCCGCCGCCCACGGCTTCAGGATCGGATTGGTGTAATCACCGACCAGCTGGTCATAGTTGCTCACTCCGTTCTTGCGCGACCTGTTAGTCACCGGAGCGGGGCCCGATTCCGGCGGCTCGAACCAGGGAAGCGACCCGTGACGCCATATGCCGGAGAAATCCGGGATCGATGCAACGCTTTCCTTGCTGCTATTGGCTGGTGCAACCGTGGGCACCGCCTGCCCAAAGGCGGGCGTCGCAGCCGCTGCCGCCAGTGTCACTGCCAAAAGGAAATCCCACCGCTGTAAAGTCATGCTCTCCTCCCTTTTCACGGGGCTTGATTTTCGACACTATCGGTCAGTCTAAGATAGAAAATGATGTCGGCGAAGCTGGCAATTGAGATATGCCATGCGAAGGCGGCCAAGTACGTGGCGCCTCGCATGTAGCCGATCCCGATCAGAAATCCGCCTTGCTTGCGATCGGAATCTTGTAGTCGAACAGTTGCTGGTTGTTCTCGGCGCAGATGTCCTCCACGTACCGCTGATTGACGCGCCGATACCGTCGCGTCCCGGACCAGGGCTGGTAGTAGGTGTCCGGGTCGTCGACCGTGACGGTTGCTTCCATTGCCTTGCCGTCGTCGGCTATTCGCCAGCGCTCGATGACGTGCAGCTTCTCGGTATGCGGTGTGCGGTAATTGTCCACGTAGGTCTTGGCGTTGAGCCCGATCGTATCGATCACCAGCGTGTCGCCCTCATAGTGGCCAACCGACTCGCCGTACCAGGACGGCTTGGGATTAGCCGAATGGGGCACATCGAGGTAGACGCGGCGGACCTGCGAATCGGCCGCGCGCATGATCCAGACTTCTTTGGGGGTCTGCAGGAACCAGTACGGGTTGTTATTTCCGCCCAAGGCCAGGAAACCGGGAACACCGGCCGGCATGCAACTCTGGCTTGGCGAATAGGCGATCTTGCCCGCGAGCACTTCGTCGTTGTCCTTTTTCATGATCTCCTTCACCCAGGGCTTCAGGTTCGGATTGGTCAGATCGGCAATCCGATACGTCGGTTGACGGCCCGTGCCGTTGGGAACGAAGGGATATTTTGAATCCTGCTTGAGCGGCGGCACCTCGCCCGGAACTGGTTGGAACTCACCTACCCCGATCCACCCAACGCTGAGGTCAGGGGAGAAAATGGGCGGACTTGTCTTTTCTTGCGCCGCCGCCGGGATGGCCCACGATGCTGCGAGGCCAGCCACGATGCTGCTTGCGAGTGCAAGTTCTCTCAACGTGAACGAGGACATTATCGTTCCCCTCTTTCTTGTGGCTTTGTATCACCCGCCAGGGCAAGACCGTTTTGCACCGTCTTGATGCCGGCGGGACGATAGCATTGTACATCGAACTCAACGCAATTGGGCGCTTGATGTGGGACCAAAAGAGCCGCCTGGACGCTGGTGGACGACACGCCCCCGTTCGGCGTCAGCACCTAAGTTCATAACATTGGGGCTGAGTACATCATCGTCGGGACGGACTGCCAACAGGCCGTAAATCTGTCGAAGGGCCCTCCTTCATCTCTCGTACAGTTACGCGACGCCGTGTCGACCGGCGTTACTCTTGACACAAGACCCATGTGCGGCACCGACTTTGCAGCGCAGCAGCGGCGAAACCGTGTTCCGGGGCGAAGAGTGATCCTCGGCCCCGCCCTAACCTCAGTCGCCGATCACGCCATTTACGATCGCTCACTCACAACGCGAACACGTGCAACACGACTGCATTGCGCTGCTCTCGGAGTTCCGGCGTATTGACGAGCCTCGTTCTGGCTGCCGGGCTCGGTCCCGACACGATCGCGATATATTGCTTGCCATTGACTTCGAACGTCATCGGCGGCGCGGAAAAGCCCGAACCGACATTGATTTTCCACAACTCGTCGAGCGTGGTGTCATCGAACGCCGCAACCGTGCCATCCAGCAGCGCGAGAAATACGAGCCCGCCGCCGGTCGCGAGCGTACCGCTGAAATTCGGGTAGCTCAGGTGCACGCTCTTCTTGATCTCTCCGGTCAGCGGGTCGACAGCCTTCAGGTCGCTTTCCCACCGTTCGACGGTGGAAGCAAGGCCGCCATTCCAGCCCCTCTCCTTGTTGTGCTTTTCCCGGTCGATCGTAATCGTCGAGCAGTTCGACAAAGCCGGGATGTATACGAGCCTGGTTTTCGAGCTGTAGGAACTCGGCCAGTAGTTGTTGCCGCCCAGCAGTGACGGACAGACCTTCTTGGGCGGCTCGTTCGGATTGAGGTTGCCGACGCCCGCGTAGGTCTGAATGTCCTTGGTGGGATCGTACTCGAGCGGCTTGCCGGTCTTCTGGTCGATGCCTTTGGTCCAGTTGACCTCCGTATAGGGCTTGGCAAGCACCATCGCGCCATTGGCGCGCTCCATGGTGTAGAGAAAGCCGTTACGCGCCGAATGCGTAATCAGCTTGCGCGATTGCCCGCCGACCTGTCCGTCGATCAGGATATGGGTGCCAACCTCGTCGTAGTCCCACATGTCGCCCGGCGTGAATTGAAAATACCAGTTCATGCTGCCGGTGTCGGGATTCCAAGAGATCACACTGTTGGTGTAGAGGTTGTCGCCCGGCCGATAGAACGGATCGAACATCGGGACCGGGTTGCCGGTTCCCCAGAGGGTCTGGTTGGTGACGGGATCGTAAGTGCCCGTTACCCACACCGCGCCGCCTCCGGTGCGCCAAGCATTGGTGTTGCCTTTCCAGGTTTCGCTGCCAGGTTCGCCAGGGGCCGGAATTGTATATTTGAGCCACAGGCGCTTGCCGGTCGCAGCATCGAGACCAGCGATCCAGTCGCGGACGCCCTGGTCGCCATTGGCCGCACCGACGATGATCTTGTCCTTGATCGCAAGCGGCGCTGCGGTGAAGGTCACGTCCGGCGTGTCGGAGAACGAGGTTTCCCAAATCACCTTGCCGGTGTCCTTGTCGGTCGCGATGATGCGCGGCGAGTTGCCGAAACCGCCGGCACCGGTGATGACGAGGTTGCCCCACAGCGCCGCGCCGCGGGAGCGCGTCTGGCGATCCTGCTTGGGGTCCATGCGCCACACGATGCGGCCGAGGTCGCCGGAGCGGACGTCGATCTTATAAAGGACGCTCCAGGAATCCGTGACGTAGAGGAAACCGTCTTCGGCGAGCGGCGTTGCGTTGGCGAACTCGTTGCCCGCGCCGCCGCCGAGTGGCACCGCATAGGCGAGCTTCAAGTTCTTGACGTTGTCGCGGTTGATCCGCCCAAGCGGCGAAAAGCGCTGGCCGTCATAGGTGCGGTGGTTCATCAGCCAGTTCTGCGGCTCCTTATCCGGATTGAGGAGCCGTTCCGGCGTCACGTCGGCCGCCAGCATGGGCGTGGCGGCCAGCATGCTGCCGGCCAACAGTGCGATGCGAATCGAACCGATGCGTCTTGCCATGAATGCCTCCCATTGCGTTGAGCGCCGCTTGCGAGGGCGGCCTGGCAACAATCTATATCACCTGCAAGGCGGTGTCCGCAGGTCGCAGCGGGCGATAGGGCAGAGGTAACGGCGCCTGCCTTGGCGTACGAGATTCCCCCGCTCGGCACCCGTAGGTCGTGCGGGTCCGGCGTCTACGCTGTTGGCGCCCGCTTGCGCTATTCCTCCGGCTCGGTCGTAAAGGTGAGAGGATACCCCTTGCTGCGGCCGGCTTCCGTGGCGCGCGTAGCCTTGGTCTCTGCAACGTCTCTGGCGTAGACGGCAACGACGCAGGTACCTCGCCGATGCGCGGTCATCATCACTCGATAGGCCTGCTCCTGGCTCATGCGGAATTCCGCTTTGAGCACGGTGACGACAAATTCCCGCGGCGTGTAGTCATCGTTGACCAGGATGACCTTGTGAAGGCGCGGTCGTTCCGTTTTCGATCGGACCTTGATGCGTGGCTTGGTAGTAACGTTACTCATCGGGGCGGCTTTGATGATGCACTGGGCAAGCCCGACGACCTTTCGGTCGCGCGGATCCTGAAGCATATCCGGCTCAGTAGGGAACCGAGCCTTCGACGGTTGTCCGTTCCATGAGACGACGCAGCGGCAGCGCATAATCAAATGAGGCCAAGTGCTGGACAGCACAATTGTCCCACATCAGGAGGTCGCCAACGCACCATTTGTGCCGGTACACGAATTGCGGCTTGGTCACCTGCGCAAACAGGAGGTCCAGCAGTTCGCGGCTCTCTCCTTCCGAAACGTCGAGAATCTGTGTCGTATAGCCCTCGCAAACATAGATGCATTTTCGGCCGTTGATCGGGTGGGTCCGAACCACCGGATGCACTGCATCCTTCGGATATTTGTTCTTTTTCTCGTCGTCGGTGAGGCCCGGTCGGACGCCGAACTCGGAGGCCTTGCGGTCGTACATGGCATTGTAGCTGTTGACCGCGCGCAGGCCCTCGACCCGACGCTTCACCTCGGCTGGCAGGTCTTCATAGGCCGCCCCGGCACTTGCGAACAATGTGTCGCCGAGCGAGACGCCGTCGCGCCGCGGCACTTCCAAGGCGTAAAGGAGAGAGGCGCGGGACGGCTGCTGCAAATAACAGAGATCGGAATGCCAATACCGGCCGGCGTCTTGTGAGCCGATCGGCTTGCCGTCGACCAGCACATTCGAAACGATATAGATTTCTGGATAGCCGGGCTTGTTGAACTCGCTGCGGACATTGACTTGCAGCGGACCAAAACGACGCGAGAACCCGATGTGCTGCTCGGGGGTCAGATCCTGATCACGAAAGCAAACGACCGAAAAGCTGTCGAGAGCGGCTGCGACCTTCTCGTAAGCCGCCTCGTCGAGCGGCTTTGACAGGTCAAGGCGCAAGACTTCCGCCCCGACCATGGTATCGCTTGGTCGAATCTCGAACGTTGCCGATTGCAGCTTAGGCGCATCAAGCATGGGTGGTCGCCTGTACAGTTACCCAGACGAAAAGCCGGAGACGCCAAACGCGCGCCAGGGTATCTGCGATGTCTTCTTCGCGGGAACCCGCTTTGAGCAAGGCACGTTTGGCACGCACTTCATCGAGCGGCGCCTCGTCCAAATCGATCTGGACCGTGGTTCACCGTCGAAATCTGCGCTTCAGTGAAGTTTGCAACGGCCAGTCCCGATTTCTTGCCGCAGCCTTGTCGCCTCTAACGGCGGATAGGTTCAGCCACATGCGCGCACCGGCATCGTCCCGTTGTGCTCCCAAACCGTTCGCGTACATGACCCCGAGCTTCGATTGAACATTGGCGTCGCCATGGTTGGCAGCCTTCTGATACCAACTATCGGCAGTCGCGCCGTCCTGCGGTACACCCTGGCCGATGGCGTACATGAAGCCGAGGTTGAACTGAGCATCGGTGTTTCCTTGATCGGCCGCCTTTCGAAACCACCTTGCCGCCGCAGCGTAGTCGTGCGGGACACCCTCGCCCCCGTCGTATATGAGCGCGAGATTGAATTGAGCGTTGACGTGTCCCTGATCGGCCGCTTTGCGGTACCAACTCATCGCAGCCATGAGGTCACGCCGCACGCCCTTGCCGTCGGCGTACATCAATCCGAGGCTGAATTGAGCGTCGCCGTTTCCTTGCTCGCCCGCCTTTCGCAACCAACTCACCGCGGCCGCATAGTTACGCTGCACCCCTTGGCCATTGTAGTACATGAGCGCGAGATTGAATTGAGCAGAGCTGTTGCCGCTGTCGGCGGCCTTGCGGAACCATTTTACGGCTTCCGCGTAATCCTGCCCAACCCCGCGGCCGTTGAAGTACATGAGGCCGAGATTTGATTGAGCATCGGCGTTGCCTTGATCTGCCGCCTTTCGATACCAGCTCATCGCAGCCACGTCATCCTGCGAGACGCCTTGCCCGTTGTCATACATGACACCGAGCTTGTATTGAGCCGCCGCGTAGCCTTGGTCCGCGGCCTTCCGGAACCACTTGAAAGCCTCCGCGTGGCTCTGCGCGGTACCACGGCCATTGAGGTACATGAACCCGAGATTCGATTGCGCCTTGACGTGGCCCTGATCGGCCGCCTTTTGATACCAACTCACCGCAGCTGCGTCGTCCCGCGGGATGCCCTGGCCGTTGTCGTACATCAGCCCCAGGTTAAATTGAGCCACGGCGAGGCCATTGTCGGCAAGCGGACGCCAAAGCCGCACCGCGATTTCGGAGTTGCCGACCCTTACGGCGTTCACTCCATCCTCGAAGGGTCCTGCGACTCCAGGAGCGGCAGCGGCTAGAAGCAAAACGGCGACTGCAATTCTTGCCAGGAGTGGGTTCGTCACGGCTCACCTCCAGCCCCCAGCCCGAACAAATTACTCCTTTGCACATTCGTCGTCTACTGGATGCCGCAGGCCGCCGATCGTCAGGCCATCTCGGGGTACTGCGCCTCGCGAACTCGATTTCTGGTGCACACATGCGTCGAGCCGCGCCATTTGAATCCATTAGCGCCTTACCCGCCCCTCATGGTCCGTTTTCGCCCGCCATGGGGCCGGGGCCGACCGATCTCGGAAACGGGTGATCGTCGCGCTCTTGATTGCGCTGTCGCGCTCCCAATGAGCGCGTGCTCTCAAAAACGCTGCTCGGTCAAAATGAAGTCGCACCAATCTCGCGCATCATGTCAGTGCCTTCTCCACCGGCTGCTGTCAGCTCGGCTCGGCTTCGTTGGGATGCCGGCGCTCACGTTCCTAATACTGAAGCCGGCCGCCGCCGACGCGGGATTTTCATCCCAGTGCCTGCCGCACGGACTTCGTAAGGTGCAGATGCGTCGGCTGGCAGAGGGCGGTGCATCCGCCCAGCGGATCGCCTCCATCTCCGGTCATAAGTCCCTGCGTAAGATCGAACGATACACCGATGCCGCGGATCAGAAGCGCTTTTCGCGCGGCGCCACCGCTGACTCGAGCGGCGGCCGAGGGCCTAGCTGGCTGCCAAAAGTGCATAACTTTCGGCCAACCCATTGAAATATCACTAATAATTTTAGACTCGCTTTAAGGCATCGCTCAAATTCACGCATGATGGGCTTCGGCTCGTATCGAAACGCTTGTATATGTGCCATCGCGTGCGCGCAGGCCTCACTATCCCGAGTTTCGCAAGTTGATGGGCATTGTCGAGGTCGATGAAACCTATTCGCTGTTAAAATTGGAATAGCGAAACATCGAAGTGAAGTCGGATAGGTATTACCGGATCGGAAAATCATTACCGATCATTTACGAAGAATTTGATTCGAAATTTCTTCTCGATCATATTCGCGCTACAGTTTTTTTCATCAGGGCAACACGGGAGGGTATCGTGAAACACAAATTCGGGGCTGGTATTGGCATCGCCGCCATCATGGTGGCGGCGGGTTCCGCAATGGCCGCAGACATGCCGCTCAAAGCCGTTGCGCCGGTTTCCACTTACGATTGGAGCGGCATGTATATCGGCGGAGTGCTCGGCGGGGCGTGGGCCACCAACGACATTTCCGATCCCGGTCTCGGAGTCCTCGGGACGGCCGTCGGAGTACCGGCAATCCAGACCACCAACAGCAGCGGCTTCATCGGCGGTGTCGAGGGCGGCTCGAACTATCAGTTCGGCAACCTGGTGGTAGGCTGGGAAGGGGATATCACCTGGGGCGGCATCAACGGGACGAGCATCTCGGGATTTGGTGCTCCGCTGCTTCCGCCGGGCGTGTTGAGCCGCGCGATCACCGCGGACACCAACTGGACCGCGACGGCGACCAGCCGCGTCGGCATCGCGCACAACAACTGGCTGCTGTACGGCAAGGCCGGCGTCGCCTGGGCGCACACCGACTACACCGACAATTGGGCCGCCACCGCAGGCCCGGCGCTCTTCTCGGGCACTGGCGGAGCGACTCAGACCGGTTGGACCGTGGGAACCGGCGTCGAATGGGCATTCTGGAACAACTGGTCGGTCAAAGCCGAATACGACTATCTGGACTTCGGCAACAAGACCGTGGCCATCAACGGCTCGGTGCTTCCCACCCTTGGCGGCGGCATACCGGTTTCGCTCGGCGTGCAGAACGCGCAGCACATCAACGAGTTCAAGGCGGGCCTGAACTGGCGTTTCGCCCCGAACTATTGGTGACCGTCCGGACCGACGGCGCTGCAACGAGGCCCCGGTTCGCCGGGGCCTTTTGCTTTGCGCCGCGATCGATATGTTCGGGTGGATCGACGCCTGATCAGGAAGGACGAGATGCGGATCATTCGCCTGTCGAAAGCCGCGACGGTTGCGGCGATTGCCCTGTTTGCGAGCCTGGTCGCTTTCGGCAACATCACCGACTACGGAACGAATTGGGCCTTCGTGCAGCATGTCCTCTCGATGGACACGGTGTACCCAACCGCGACCATAAGATATCGCGCCATCGACAATCCGACGCTGCAAAATGCCGGCTACATGCTGATCATCGCGGCAGAGACGCTGACGGCGATCCTGTGCTGGATCGGCGCCGCCCGGCTGCTGCTGGCCCATGGCGACGCAGCCGCATTCAATCGGGCCAAGGGGTTCGGCATCGCCGGCCTGACGCTCGGCTTCCTCGTCTGGCAGGTCGGTTTCATGTCGATCGGCGGCGAGTGGTTCGGGATGTGGATGTCGCCGAAGTGGAATGGCGTGCCCGACGCCTTCCGCTTCTTCGCGACCATCCTGATGGTGCTGATCTATCTGGTCCTGCCCGACCACGCGGACGAGGCCTGAGCCGCAACGCCGCGCACGGGCGTGCCCGGGGGCGTGACTTTGGAACAGCCGGATCACAGGCCCCGATTCCGACGGCTTAGGGTGTCGTTGAGGTTAACGCGTCGCTAACGCGCCGCCGCTTATAACGGACGCTGATTCCAATCCCGGCACCTGGGGGAACCGCGTGACCGCCGCTGCAATCAACAGGAAGGACCTGATCGGGTTGGCCGATCGGCCCGGCAACGACGTCAAGGCCCGCTTGCTCCTTGCATTGACCGCGCTCTATGTCGAGCGAGCCACCCATACCGACGAGGAAAAGCGGCAATATGCCGAGCTGGCACAGCGCCTCATCGACGTCGTCGACGAGACGACCCGCGCGATCGTGGCCGGCATCCTGCGCAACCACTCCGCCGCTCCGGGCGAAATTTCCGAGCGGCTCGCAAACAACGCCGCGACCGCAACGCCGCCGACGCCGGCGAGTGCGCCCGATCCGACGGCCGGCGCGGCGTCGAATCCCGGCCCGACCGTCGCCTCACAACAGGCGCTCGAACCGGCCGAATGGGGCGAGGCGTTTTTCGCCGCTTCCGCCGCCGAGCGGCGCAATCTGCTGGCACTGATCGCGAAGCGATGCGAAGGCGGGAGCCTGCCGGCCATGCAGGACATGGCACGGCCGGACTACGAGCGGCTCGACGCCGCCGCCTTGCAAGGCCGGATCGGCGAATTCATCCGCGAGTTCGAGCGCCTCCTCGAACTGCCCCGCAGCCTGTCCGAGCGGATCCTCAACGACGCCTCCGGCGAGCCGATCGTGGTCGCCGCCATCGCCATGCACATCCCCATTGCGGTGCTGCAGCGCGTGCTTCTGCTGGTCAATCCTGCCGTCGGCCACTCCGTCGAGCGGGTGTTCGATCTGACCAATCTCTCTTATGAACTCGATCGCAGCGCCGCGATCCGGCTGCTGGCGCTGTGGCGCGACGCGGCGCGGCGCACCGAAGCAGCATCGCCGCCGGAAGCCACCTCCGATCTCGCAGTTCCGCGCGAGTGGCCGATGGCGGGTCTACGGGCGCGATTCGGCGCGCTGTCGGAGCGCATCCAGGAGGGCAGCGTCACTTCACGATCTGATCGAGAAAGTGCCGGCCGGCGCGATCTTCGCTCTCGATGATCCAGAGGTCCGGATCGAAACGGACCTGGCTTGCAAGGTAGGCTTCCACCTGCTCTTCGGCGGCGGGCATCGCCTTGAGGGCGGCGCTGAACGCCCGGTCGGACGGACTTTGCGCCCCGAATGCGGATTGCGGCGCGGGCCCGTACAGGTCGGCCGTCCCGTCGAGGCGATTGACCTTGATGAAGATCGCGCCCGCTTCTTCGGCACCATGCCGGCGCACCGCGGCGAACAGGCCCTCGACATTGCAGCGCCTGATATAGGCCGCGACCCAAAATCCCGATTTCAGACGCATGGCCGTTTGCATAAGCGCCCGCGGGCGCGCTGGCAAATCAATCCAGCGGGCGGCCGATGGCCGCGCTCAACTCGCGCCGCAATCGCGGCGTGACCTGTCCGGTGACCGGCAGATTGTGGTCCTTCTCGAACCGCGAGATCGCCGCGCGGGTGGCCTCGTCGGCGACGCCGCTCGCCTTGACCGGGCCATAGCCGTATTCGTTGAGCGCGCGCTGCACCGCGCTCAGCGGCCGGGGCGGGTTGATGAGGTCGGCGATCGGATCGTTGCGGGAAGCGGCCGGCTGCACCCGCGGACGCGGCGTCGGCACCGGATCGAACCTCGCGCTCTCGGCCGCGGGCGGGCGCGGCCGCGGCAGCACGGCTCCAGTCGGTTCGTTGGAGACCACCGGGAGCGGCTTGATCGCAAAGATCGGCGCCGGATGCGGGCCCGATTGCATGAACAGCCCGTTGACCAGAATCAACGTGACCGCACCGGCCGCGACTACCGCGCCGATGACGTCGCGGCGATGGCTCACCAAAAAGCGCAGCACGGAGGGCAGTCGCGCCGCCACCAGCGGTGCGAGGCTGCGCCTGAAGAAGTCGGCTATTCCGCCCATGGAATTCATGTCACGCACTTTTCTTTGCGGCTGCCTTGAAGCGGCCCGGAGCCCTTGCGGTAAACGGCGGCGCGGCCGGATATTCGATCTCCCCGGGACGCGCGATCTTGCGGACCGGCTCGACGGCGCACCGGCGTTCGCAGTCGAGCGGAAGCCGCACGGTCACCCGCGTCCCCCGCCCGACCCGGCTGAGCATGCTGACCTCGCCGCCATGCAACTGCACGAGCCCCTTGACGATGGAAAGGCCGAGGCCGGTGCCGTCATGGGTGCGGGCGTAGGATCCGCGCACCTGGAAGAAAGCATCGCCGAGCCGGCCGAAGTGCTCGGGCGCGATGCCGATGCCGGTATCCTCGACCGATACCACGAGATGCTGGCGGTCGACCGCGGCGTCGATCGTCACCGTGCCGCCGCGGTTGGTGAACTTCAGCGCATTGGCGACGAGGTTGATCACGATCTGCTTCAGCGCGCATGGGTCGGCGACGATGTCCGGCAGGTCCGATGGCGCATTGCATTGGAGCGCCACGCCGACGTCCTTGGCCTTGAGCGCGAGCAGTTCGCGGCAGCCCTCGATCACCGCCGCCGGATTGAACCGTTCCGGCGCGATTTCGAAATTGCCGGTCTCCAGCTGCGATACGTCGAGAATGCCGTTCACCACCGCTAGCAGGTGTGCGCCGGAATCGTTGATCATCCGCACGTATTCCTGGCGGCGCGCGGCGTCGATGCGAAACCGCTCCGCGTCGAGCAGCATGTCCGAGAAGCCGATGATGGCATTGAGCGGCGTGCGCAACTCGTGGCTCATGACGGCGAGAAACCGGCTCTTGGCGGCATTGCCGCGCTCGGCCTCGGCGCGCGCATCGATCAGGGCCTGGTGCTGGGCCTTCTGCTTCGACACGTCGCGCATCACCGCGACGACCTCGCGGCCGGCAGAGCCGGCCTGCGGCCGCTCCTGCGGATCGAGCGGCCGGCATTGCATCTCGACCCGGACGAAGCCGCCCTCATCGTCGCCGAGCCTGGCGCGGCGGATGCGGAATTCGACGTTGCCGGTCGATCCGTTCGCCGCCGCATCGGAGAGCGCGGTCAGGAACGCCGGCCGGTCGCCGACATGGATGCGGTCGAACAGCCCGAGCCCGTGGAGTTCTCCCGCGGCGATGCCGAGAACGGCCTGCGCATTGGCCGAGACGAACAGCACCCGGCCGTCGGCGCCGTGGCGCGTCACCACGTCGGACATATTGCCCGCGAGCAGGCGGCAGCGCTCCTGTTCGGCGACGAACCGCCGAGAAGCAGCACGTGCGATCCGCTCGGCGCCGCATGCGATGGCGGTCGCATAAAGCAAGGCCGACAGGATGCCGAGCGCGGCGAGGACGCCGGCCTGTTGCGCGCTTGTGGGCATCTCGGCGGCTGGATTGGCCAGCATCGACAGCGCCGCGCCGCCGAGCGCCAGCGTGGCCGCGGCCGCCGCCACGCGCCGCGACGCCGACACCGCCGCTTCCAGCGGGATCAGCACCAGCCAGATGGCGGCGATCGAATTGATGCCGCCGCAATGCATCGCGACGGCGATCGCGACGCTCGCCAGCACCAGTGCGGAAACGAGATGGGCGCTTTCATAGCGGCCGGTGCACGACAGGTAACAGGCCGCCGCGATGGGAGCGATGGTCCAAACCAGAATGATGAATTCGAGAACACTCGGAACACCGCGCACCGCGAGGAACACCGGCAGGGCGGCGAGCCCGAACAGGCTTACAACCAGCCGTGCGGCGATGAAGGCCCGGTGGCGCGCCGCGATCACCTCGTCCGGGCGTGCCGACGGATGCACCAGCGCGTCCAGGTAATCCCCGATGGGCTGCGACGATCTCACTTGCCTCGACCCACGCCACCGCTGGTGGTCTGCGCCCCGACACTGGTGCCCAACACCGGTGCCCATGTCGGGACAAGTCAGCCCACTGACTCGTTGAAGCAGTGGGGCGACCCGTCCAGACGGAAGCGAACCATCTGTTCGGGCCGCACCACCGGGACGCATGCCCCGCTCTCGTCCCGGGATCGTGGCAAAGGGCCATTAAGCGAATGCTAAGGACGCGGCCGTGGCGTGCTCCGGAGCGACGGCGCCGGCCGGAATCGGCCCCCGCCGTCGGGTGAATCCGCCTGCATGGTGAACGGCCCGTTGCGGCAGTGACCGCATGGTGAACGCAGGGTAACCGATTGCCGATATTGACAGGTACCGCCGCCCGATCCCGATCGATAAAATTGTCGGAAATATTGCGGCAGTGTTTACGAGAATTTAGCGCAGTCGTCGAACGCGATTTTCAGCCGGCTCCGCTATACCCGACATGGGGATACGGGATGGGGGAAAAGCATAAGGGCAGGACCATGATGTTCCTCTTGCGCACGGCGTTCTGGATGGGTGTCGTCCTCGCGCTGCTGCCGACCTTCGGCGCGAAACAGGCGACGTCGCCGGCGCCGGGATTCGGGGCCACGGAAGCGGTGACCGCCGCTTCGGCGACGTTTGCCGACATGATTCAGTTCTGCAGCCGTCAGCCCGAGGCCTGCGCGGCAGGCGCCCAGTTTGCGTCCGCCTTCGGCCAGCGCGCCCAGGCCGGGGCGAAGATGCTCTATGAAATCGTCGGACAAAAGCTCGGCAAGGCTGACGCCGCGGCCGACGCCGCGGACGCCTCGGGCAGCGTGCCGACGGGAGAGGCGAAGCCCTCGCAGCACACGCTGACGTCGGCAGATCTTGTGCCAGCATGGCACGGCCCGAATCGCAAGGACCGAGGCTCGATCTGATCCTGCTCGATCTGATCCCTTGCCCCTCGCATCGAGTGGGCGGACGGCGCCGGCCGAGCGATTCCTGGGATTCCGCTTCGGCTATGGCCATTCGCCGCGCTGCCGCCTATGTAAAGGGCGCCGCGCGGCGAGCCGCTTTGCGTTCGAGACATCATGACGATCGACGAGATCAGCGAAAATTTTGCCATCCTGGATGAATGGGACGACCGCTATCGCTACCTCATCGAGCTCGGGCGCATGCTGGCGCCGTTGCCCGAGGCGGCGCGAACCGATGCCAACAAGGTACCGGGCTGCGCCAGCCAGGTCTGGCTGACCACCAAGGTCACGCCCGGCGCGTCCGGACCGGTGCTGAGCTTTGCCGGCGACAGCGATGCCCACATCGTGCGCGGCCTCATCGCCATCCTGTTCGCCATGTATTCGCAACAGCCCGCCCGCGACATCCTGGCAACCGACGCGCTCGCCCGGTTCGATCGGCTCGGGCTGCGCGAGCATCTCACGCCGCAGCGCTCCAACGGGTTGAAATCGATGGTCGGGCGCATCCGCGACGAGGCCCGCAACGCCCTCGTCGCCGCGGGCGCGTGATCGGAGTGCGGTTGCAATGGGAGACTCCAAACGCCGAGTGCGTCCGGAACTCGCGCGGGCGAAGCGATGATCAGCGCTGATTGACAGGCACCAAACGCCGACGGGCTCCCCCCAGCGTTTCCAATTCAGCCGGTTTCGACGCGTCGAGTCATCTCTCTGCTACGCATGATCCTGCCTGGAAGGCCGCAACTTCCGTTCGCATCGCCGGATCAACGCGCGCGACGCCGCCGCTGCTGGCCGAGGCCCATCTGCTTGGCGAGCTGGGAGCGCGCTTCGGCGTAATTCGGGGCCACCATCGGGTAATCGGCGGCGAGGCCCCATTTCTCGCGGTAATGCTCGGGCGTCATGTTGTATTGCGTGCGCAAATGACGCTTGAGCGACTTGAACTTCTTGCCGTCTTCCAGGCAGATGAGATAGTCCGGCGTGATCGATTTCTTGACCGCGATGGCGGGCTTGAGGGCCTCCGACACGACCTCGGTCTGCCCGTTGGAGACCCGCAGCAAGGCCGAATGAACCTGGCTGATCAGTGCAGAAATCTCTCCGGTCGCCACGGTGTTGTTGCTGACATAGGCCGAAACGATGTCCGCGGTCAGTTCGATGTAATTGCTCGACGACTTGTCATTCATGGCGCTTCCCCACGCAATTCCTCGATGATTTCCCTGCCGTTCCCGGTCCCGCCTCATCCTGAACCCAGAGCATCTCTAGATGCGCTCCGGCTGTGTTTACTATCCTTTTCAATTGTAGACAAGAATATGAAAGCACAAATCAGTGTCCACACAGGTTTTTGCAAAGCAAAAGCCAGATTTCGTGGGCGCGGCGTCGGCCACCGACACGCCGCGGTACCCTGGTATCGAAACCGATGGCGCGAAATCCCAGCCGATCGCTCCTGCTCCGTTCAAAAAGAGCAGGCCGCAATCGTGATTTGTGACCGGGGCCGCCGGTTGCCCGCCCGTCCCCGATAGAGGCAACCCAGTCCGACCGGGATGGCGCGCCCGATTGACGCCGGCGCAATCGTCACGTTACCCGCGAGCACGGCACCGAACGCGCCTTCACCGGCCCGTTCCGGACGGAAGCGTGCCGGCACCTATGGCTGCGTCTACTGCGGCGCCCCATCGTTCGCCCCGACGCCAAGTTCGATTCCGGCACCGCCTAGCCGAGCTTTTCGCCCCGGTCGACGGCGTCGCGGTGAGCGAGCATGCCGACGGCTCGTTCTTCATGCGCCGGACCGAGGTGCGCTGCGCCGCCTGCGATGCCCATCTCGGTCATGTCTTTCCCGACGGCCCGCGGCCGACCGGACTGCGCGACTGCATCACGGGACAGCCATGAACTTCACGGAACGGACAGCAGAAAACTCGCAAAAATGATTGTGCGCGGCCGTCCATCGCGGGCGGCCGCACAGAGGGTCGTGTCCGTTTGAGTTTCTGATGCCGCTACAAGCGTCAATCAACGGCTTACGTGAATGTGCTTGACCCGACGCCGGCGCGCGCCGCGTTCAGACAGCACCGCCGGTGCGTGCGGCACCGGCCTGTGCTTCTCACCCGTGTTCCATCTCGTTCAACGTAATTCAGGCGCGACAACGATCCGGTATCGCGCCCGCTTGATTACAGGCTCGCTGGACGATCAGTAGCCACCGCGACGATACCAGCCATGCGTCGGCCAGTAGGCGATGACGGATTTGGGGACCGCATAGGGCGTCCCGATGAGCTCGACGTAGCTGCTGTTCGGATAAAGCAGCGGGCCGGTCACAAAGCCGTAATAGGCGTTGTCCACCGTGACGTTGTGCACCACCGGGAATTTACGCGCGGAGGCCGGGGCAACCGACATCGCGACGACAACAACCGCAGCGGCGAGAATAGGCAGCTTGCGAAACATCACCATTCTCCCTGGTAAGAACCCTTGCAATCGAGGGCCAGCCAACATGGCCGATAATTATCTGATGATCAACCGGCCAGACCTATCCGGCGGCACCCGGGCATGGTGATTTTGATTACTAGCATTAATACATATGATTTATATAAATCATATCGGTGTGGACACGCCACTAAACAGTTTTTTGCATTTTCCGAATAACACCAACGTCCAACCGGCTGATCGCGGCGATCTTGAAAGGGGTGGAACGCCATCGCGACTCCGGCGCTAGCCGTTGCGCCTCTGACGGCTGCGGCCGGGTCCGATGCCCCATACTGGCCTCCAGCGGCGGACCGACGCTCTGGCGCGGATCGCGGCGGATCATCGGCATCGCGTCGCCGCTGAGACTTGTGCGCCGCCGCGAACGTCGCGATCAGAAGCTTAACCAAGACAGCCACCGGGCGGACCGGCCGTTTGCGCGGCGGGTCAGGCCCGACTAAGAATTGGGCATGAGTTCCACCGCGTTACCCAGATTGGCCCCGGCGGCCGCGGCGCCGCCGCGTGCCGTGCCGCGCCCGGCGAGCGTGGTGCGGCACGGCATCACGCTGACCGACGAATTCGCCTGGCTCAAGGACCCCGATTGGCAGGCGGTGATGCGCGATCCGGCCCTGCTCGATGCCGATATCCGCGCCTACCTCGAAGCCGAGAACGCCTACGCGGATGCCGCTCTCTCCGGCACCGTCGCCTTGCAGGACGCCCTGTTCGCGGAGATGAAGGGCCGGATCAAGGAAGACGATGCGAGCGTGCCGGCCGCCGATGGACCTTATGCCTATTTCAGCCGCCATCGCGAAGGCGGCCAGCATCCCCTGATCTGCCGCGAACCGCGGGGCGGCGGCGCCACCGAGACCATCCTCGACGGCGACGCGCTCGCCGCCGGCAAGCCGTTCTTTCGCATCGGCGCCACCGCCCATTCGCCCGACCACCGGTTGCTCGCCTGGAGCGCGGACGACAGCGGGGCAGAGCTGTTTTCCGTCCGCGTCCGCGACATCGCCGGCGGGCTCGACCTTCCCGACCTCGTCACCGAGACGACCGGCGGCATCGCGTGGTCGCTGGATTGCGCCGCCTTCTACTATGTCCGCGTCGATCGCCACCACCGTCCCGTGAGCGTGCATCGCCACCGCCTCGGCAGCAACCCGGCCGACGACGTCGAGATCGTCGCCGCCGAGGACAGCGGCTTGTTCGTGTCGCTCTCCAGGCTGCAATCCGGCCGGTTTGCCGAGGTCTCGCTGCATGACCACGAGACCTCGGAGAGCTGGCTGATCGACCTCGCCGACAGCGGCGCGAGGCCCGTCCTGGTGGCGCCGCGCGAGACCTCGATCCGCTACGGGGTCGAGCATCACCCCGAGGCCGGCGGCGCACCCGGCCTGTTCATTCTCACCAATGCCGGCGCTGCCGAGGATTTCAAGATCGCCTGGACGCCGCTCGCGGCGACCGGCCGCGAGCTCTGGCGCGACGTCGTTCCGCATCGCCCCGGGGTCTACATCCTGAGCTTCACGGTGCTGGCCGGCTGGCTGATCCGGCTCGAGCGCGAGGACGGTCTGGCGCGCATCGTGGTACGTCGCCTCGCCGACGGCGACGAGCACGTCATCGGCTTTCACGAGGAGGCCTATTCGCTCGGTTTCGACCCCGGATACGAATTCGACACCGACGTGCTGCGCTTCAGCTATTCGTCGATGACGACCCCGTCGGAGATCTGGGACTACGATCTCGCCAGTCGCACGCGCTTGCTGCGCAAGCGTCAGGAAATCCCGAGTGGGCACGACCCGGGCGCCTATGTCACGCGGCGCGTGCTGGCACCGTCCCGCGACGGCGAGACGGTGCCGGTGTCGCTGTTGTATCGCCGGTCGACGCGCGCTGGACGGCAGCGCGCCAGCCCTCGTCTACGGCTACGGCGCCTACGGCATTTCCATCCCGGCCGCATTCGTGCCCAACCGCCTCTCGCTCGCCGACCGTGGCTTCGTGGTCGCCATCGCCCATGTCCGCGGCGGCACCGAGAAGGGCTGGCGCTGGTACCGGGAGGGAAAGCTCGCCAGGAAGCAGAACACGTTCTCGCGACTTCATCGCCGCGACGGAATTCCTGGTCGCGAACAGGTTCGTGTCGCCGCGCAAGGTCGTAGCCCAGGGCGGCTCCGCCGGCGGCATGTTGATCGGCGCCATCGCCAATGCCCGGCCCGATCTGTTCGCCGGCCTCATCGCCGAAGTTCCGTTCGTCGATGTGCTCAACACCATGCTCGACGAAACCCTGCCGCTGACCCCGCCGGAATGGCCGGAATGGGGCAACCCCATCACCGACGCCGACGCCTTCGCCGTCATCCGCAGCTATTCGCCCTACGACAATGTGCGCGCCCAGGCCTATCCGGCAATGCTGGTGCTGGCGGGCCTGGCCGATCCGCGTGTGACCTATTGGGAGCCTGCCAAATGGGTGGCGCGGCTGCGTCGGCTCAAGACCACGGACAGCCCGCTGGTGCTCCGCATCAATCTGGATGCAGGGCATGGCGGCGCGGCGGGACGGTTCGACCGCCTCAAGGAAGTGGCGCTCGCCTACGCCTTCGCCATCGAGGCGGTGCAGGACCCGGTTCCGGCGCGCGCCTGAGCGGCCCGCCGCTGCAACTGGTTGCGAAACTTTGCGACGAGGTTGAACGCTCGGCGTTTCAGTCGACGGCAGCGCTCCGGCGGCGCGGCGGCGTCACCCGTGCTGGTCGAGATGGCGACGCAGGTCCTCGATCGAGGAAAAACGCATGGTGCCATCCGGCATCTGGGCTTCGATCGAGCCGTCGGTGAACAGGGTATAGGCCATCTCGTCGATCACGCCGGACTTGAGGATCGACAGCGGCCGCGGCTGCGGCCGCTGTTCGGGGCTCGGCTCGGGCCGAGGCTCGGAGCGCGGCTGCGGCCTGGCCTCGGAGCGCGGCTCGGGCCAGGGCTCGGGGCGCGGCTCCGGTCTGGCCTCGGAACGCAGTTCCGGTCGGGCCTCGGAACGCGGCTCAGGCCAGGGCTCGGAGCGCGGCTCCGGTCTGGCGTCGGAACGCGAACTCGGGCCTGGACGCGGAGCGCGGTTCAAGCTGCGCCTCGGGGCGTAGCGTCGGGATGGATTGCGCCGCCGGAGCCGGCCTCGGCTCGATCGGCCTGGGGTGTGGTGTCGCCTCGGGCCGCGGCGCCGGCGCCGACGCGGTATCGCTCGCCGGCCGGCGGCGATCATTGGTCCAGACCATGTCGAATATGTTGGGAGGCGGCGCGGCAGCCGGCCGCGGCGGCGGCCGATCGGGTTCGGCGGCAAATTCCTCCGGGGGCGGCTCGCCAACAGCGGCCGGAGCGGCCGCAACCGGCGCCCGCGGCCGGGCCCAGCCTTCCTGCATGGGCGCGCGCTCGCCGGCATTTGGTCGGGCGGGCGGAGCCTCGGCGGACAGCGGGCGACGGGCCGGCTGCGGCTCGTCATAGCGATGCTCATCGTACGGGTCGACCGGCGGCTGGGGCGGCTGCTCGACCGCACGCGGAACCGACTGGATTTCCGCAATCGCCCGCCGCAGCCAGGCCGGACCGGGTTGGCCCGGGGGCGGGCGCTGGTCGGCACGACCGCTCGGTTCGGCCCGCGCGCCCATATTGGCCCGGGCGTCCATATCGGCTCTTTCGCCGGCATCCGCTCGGACCCCGGCGGGGAATGGCGGCTCATCGATGCTGCCGGGCGGCGTAAATGGCGCGTCCGGCCCGGCCCGGTTCGGAAACAAGGCGCGTTGCGGCGGCGGGCGTCGCTCGCCGTCCCTGCGTTCATCGTCCTTGAGAACACCGTCCCTGCGATCACCATCCTTGCGATCGATCGGGCGAAGCGGGCGCAGGCCACCCGGCATCCTGCGAACCGCAAGCACCATCCGGCGCAGTTCCTGCACCGCGGCGGCGAGGCCCACGAGGATGAAGCCGCCAACGAGGGCGACCGTTCCGGAAACCAGAAGCGCCAAGCCGAACTGGGTGTCCCGGATCGCCATGCCGAATGGGATCGCGAACACGCCGGCGACCAGCGCGACGATGCCGAAGATCAGCAAGAGGTAAAACATCACCTGTCCGCTCACCCGCCCTCGCGGATGGTCGGCTGCGGATGGGCCGAATTCTCCGCGAGAAGTCCTGCAAAAAGTAAGAATATGCCTATAAAGCCATGAGAATCAAACTGTTCTCCCGGCCAATACAGGTCTGGTGTCGGCAGCGCAAGCAAATCCGTCGTGCGAGGGGCAGGTGTGCGGACGGGTTCCACAAGAGGCGCGCGCCGTCCGGGTCCGGCACCTGGATGAGCCGGGAAGTTCCACGCCGGCGACGGTTGCCGCCTTGCCCGCCACATCCTAATTAAGGGCCTCTGACCCGCCGGTTAGGTCGTCCATGGGGATGATCGGCGACGTCGCCCACGATTGAGGAGAGCCCGATGTCATTTTCCCTGCCCGACCTGCCCTATTCCTACGACGCGCTGGCGCCCTACATGTCGCGTGAAACGCTGGAATATCATCACGACAAGCACCACCTCGCCTATGTCAACAACGGCAACAATCTGCTCAAGGGCACCGAGTGGGAAGGCAAGTCGCTCGAAGACATCGTCAAGGGGTCGTTCGGCAAGAATGCGGGCCTCTTCAACAATGCCGGCCAGCACTACAACCACCTCCATTTCTGGAAATGGATGAAGCCGCATGGCGGCGGCGACAAGATCCCCGGCGAGCTGGAGAAGAAGATCGTCGCCGACCTCGGCTCGGTCGCCAAGATGAAAGAAGAATTCGTCCAGGCGGGCGTCACCCAATTCGGTTCGGGCTGGTGCTGGCTCGCCGTCAAGGACGGCAAGATCGTGGTTGCGAAGACGGCCAACGGCGAAAGCCCGCTCGTGCACGGCGGCAAGCCGATCCTCGGCTGCGACGTGTGGGAGCATTCCTACTACATCGACTACCGCAACCGGCGCCCCGACTACCTCAAGGCCTATGTCGATCACCTCGTCAATTGGGACTATGTGGCGGAGCTTCTCGCCGCCGCGTCGAAATAGGTCCTTCCGCTCGGTTCCCGCGCGCAGCCCGACCGCGGCCGGGCTGCGCCGGCGGTCGCGCCTTAATTCATGCCCTGTTCATCGGCAAGGCTGCACAGAGAACAAGCAAATACGCGCCCGCTGATCCGAGGAAACGCGCAACACGTCTGGAACCATGTCGAGCTCCTGGCCGGGGGGGCGATCGGCGGAACGCGTCGCGGATGCACTTGCGCTGTGCATCCTCGTCGCGGTCGCAATCATCGCAGCCCTGACATTCCGCGATTATGGCCTCGGTTGGGATGACTACACCCATGCCGAATACGGCGGGCTGTTGCTCGACCTGTATGCGTCCGGCTTTTCCGACCAGCGCGCGCTGTCCTTCGTCAATCTCTATGCCTATGGCGGCGGATTCGACATGCTGTCCGCCCTCGCCGCCAAGGTGCTCCCGTTCGATCTGTTCGAGACGCGGCGGCTGGTCGGCGCCGTCGTCGGGCTGATCGGCATTTTCATCACCTGGCGCCTGGCGCGCCGGGTCGGCGGCCCGCTGGCGGCGCTCATTGCCGTCGCCCTGCTCGCCACCTGCCCGCTCTATTACGGCAACATGTTCATGAACGCGAAGGACGCGCCCTTCGCCGTCGCCATGGTGTTCCTGACGCTGGCGCTGGTGCGTGCCTTGGAGGAATATCCCCGTCCGTCGCCGATCACCTGCGCGATGGTGGGCATCGGGGCCGGCCTCGCCGTCGGCACCCGCGTGCTCGGCGGGCTCGCCGCGATCAATGCGCTCGCCGCGCTGGCGCTCATCGTCGCGGTGGAGACCCGCCGCGCCGGCCTGCGCGAAGCCGGCACCCGTCTCGGCGCCTTCGCTGTCCGCTTTCTGCCCGCCCTGCTGGTCGGCTACGCGGTGATGGCGCTGGTATGGCCATGGTCGGTCGCCGAGCCGCTCAATCCGTTTCGGGCCGTTGAATACTTCTCCCATTTCTTCGAGAAGCCGTGGAAGGAGATGTTCGACGGAATGGCGCTGCCGGTGCCGGAGATGCCGCGCCAATACGTGCCGCAGCTGTTCCTGCTCAAGGAGCCGGAAATCTTCCTCGCCCTGGGAATCGCCGGCACCGCCGGGGCCCTGGTGGCGGCGCTGCGTCGCGACATCGCGACACCGCGGCGGGCGATCTATCTGCTGCTCGCCTTTGCCGGGCGTGTTCCCGATCGCGCTGGCGGTGCTCACCAAGCCCGCCATGTACAACGGCATCCGTCATTTCGTGTTCGTGGCGCCGGCAATCGCGGTGCTGGGCGGGCTCGCCGGCGCCTGGATCGGCGCCGCGCTATGGCGGCGATGGCGGCCGGCGGCGGGACTGGCGGTCGCCGTGCTCCTGGCCGGCCTGTTCGTGCCCGTGAACGAGATGGTGAGGCTGCATCCGTATCAGTACACCCATTTCAACCTCATCGCCGGCGGCATTCGCGGCGCCGACGATCGCTACATGCTCGACTATTGGGGCCTCTCCTTCAAACAGGCGGCGCAGGAGCTGCGGGCGCGGCTGACGGAGGGATTGCAGACCCCGACCGACGGGCGGCGCTGGCGGGTCGCCATCTGCGGACCGTTGCGGCCGGCGCAGGTCGAGCTGGGGCCGGAATTCCTCACCACCTGGGACACCAGGAACGCCGATTTCGCCTTCACCATGGGCGAGTTCTACTGCGCCAACCTCCCGGCTCCGATCCTGGTCGAGATCGAGCGCGAGGGCGTCGTCTATGCCCGCGTCTACGACGTCCGCGGCCGCACCTTCACCAGCCTGAATGCGATCCAGCCGTGAGGCATCATTCCGCCAGCGCCGCCAGAATCCGCGCCCAGCTACGCGTGCCCTTGTGGAAGCTCATGAGATCGTATTTCTCGTTGGGCGAATGAATGCGGTCGTCGTCGAGACCGAACCCGATCAGCAAAGTGTCGATGCCGAGCAGCCGCTTGAAATCCCCGACGATGGGGATCGAGCCGCCGCATCCGATCAGCAGCGCCTCCCTGCCCCATTCCCGGGTCAACGCCGCGCGCGCCGCGGCGAGCTGCGGCATGCTCCAGTCGAGCGCGATCGCCGGCGCGCCGTGGTCACGGCCGACGAACTCGACCTTGCAATCGGCCGGCAGGCGGGATCGCACGAAGGCGTGGAACGCCTCGCGGATTTTCGCCGGCTTCTGGTCGCCGACCAGGCGGAACGAGATCTTGGCCGAGGCCTCGGCGGGGATCACGGTCTTCGCTCCCGGGCCGGTATAGCCGCCCCAGATGCCGTTGACGTCGCAGGTCGGCCGCGACGAAACCTGCTCGATGACGAGGCGGCCCTTCTCGCCGGCGGGAACGCCGAGCCCGACCTGGCCGAGAAACTTCTCCGGCGTCATGCCGAGCGCCTGCCATTCCTCGCGTACCGCGTCGGGAAGCTCCTTCACGCCGTCGTAGAAGCCGGGAATGGTGATCCGGCCGTCATGGTCATGAATGGCGGCGATGATCTTGGCGAGCACGCGGATGGGATTCTGGGCGGCGCCGCCGAACATGCCGGAATGCAGGTCGCGGTCGGCCGCCTTGATCTTGATCTCCTCATAGAGCAGGCCGCGCAGCGCCGTGGTGATGGCGGGCGTCGTTCGGGTCCCACATGCCGGTGTCGCAGACCAGCGCGACATCGCCGGCGAGCTCGCCGCGATGCGCCTCGACCCAGGCCGGCAGATGCTTGGAGCCGCATTCCTCCTCGCCCTCGATCAGGAAGGTCACGTCGAGCGGCAGCGATCCCGTCACCGCCTTCCAGGCGCGGCAGGCCTCGACGAACGTCATCACCTGGCCTTTGTCGTCGCAGGCGCCGCGCGCCATGATCGCCTTGCGGCCGTCGGGGAGCGTGGCGATCCGCGGCTCGAACGGCGGCGTCTGCCATAGCTCGAGCGGATCGACCGGCTGGACGTCGTAGTGGCCGTAGAACAACACGCGGCGGCGATTTTCGCCGGCCGGCGGGCTTTTGGCGAAGACGACGGGGTGGCCGTCGGTCGGATGGACCTCGGCGGCGATGTCGAGGGTCGAAAGATCGGTGGCGAGATGCACCGCCGCGGCGCGGCAGTCCTCGGCATAGGCGGGGTCGGTGGAGATCGACTTGATCGACAGGAATCGGAACAGCCGGGCGAGGCTGGCGTCGAGATCGGCGTCGATTTGCGCCAGCACGGAATCGAGTGCGGTCATGACAAGTGTCCTGTTTTCAACGCTTCGATCCCATCGCTGTCATCGCCCGGCGTGACCGGGCGATCCAGTAACCACGGGACGGCGAATTGCGCTCCGCATGGATTTCACCGATGGGACGGGGATTACTGGATGCCCCGCTTTCGCGGGGCATGACACTGAAACCGAATGTAGCGTCAGTATCATAACGCTAGCGTCCCTTTCCGCCGAGACTTCCGAGTACGCCGCGCACGATGGCGCGGCCGACTTCATTGCCGACTTTCGACGCGACCGAGCGCGCCACCTGCTTGGCGACGACTTCGGAAGTGGACATGCGCCCGCGCCGGGCACCGGCAGCGCCACCGCCGAAAAGGCCGCCGAGCATGCCGCCGAGCGTGCCGAGGATTCCGCCGCCCTCCCCCGCCGCCGGCTGCCCGGCGGCGCCGCCACCGACGCGCTTCTGCAGGATTTCGAACGCCGATTCCGGATCGATCGCGGTGTCGTATTTACCCCGCAGCGGGCTCCTGGCGATGATCGCCTTGCGCTCTTCGGCCGACACCGTGCCGACCCGCGCCGACGGCGGACGGATCAGCGTGCGGTCGACCATCGACGGCGTGCCGTTGCCCTCCAGGAACGACACCAGCGCCTCGCCCTTGCCGAGTTCGGTGATGACCTTCGCGGTGTCGAGCTTGGGGTTGGGCCGGAACGTCTCGGCGGCCGCGCGCACCGCCTTCTGGTCGCGCGGGGTGAAGGCGCGCAACGCGTGCTGCACGCGGTTGCCGAGCTGGGCAAGAACCTTGTCGGGAACGTCGAGCGGATTCTGGGTGACGAAATAGACGCCGACGCCCTTGGAGCGGATCAGGCGCACCACCTGCTCGATCTTGTCGAGCAGCGCCTTCGGTGCATCGTTGAACAACAGATGCGCCTCGTCGAAGAAGAACACGAGCTTGGGCTTGTCGAGGTCGCCGACCTCGGGCAGCTTCTCGAACATGTCCGACAACAGCCACAGCAGGAACGTCCCGTAGAGGCGCGGATTCGCCATCAGCCTGTCGGCGGCGAGGATGTTGACGTAGCCGCGGCCGTCGCGGTCCTTCTTCATGAAGTCGTTGATGTCGAGCGCCGGCTCGCCGAAGAAACCGGTGGCGCCCTGGTTCTCCAGGACCAAAAGCTGGCGTTGCACCGCCCCCACCGTCGCCGCCGCCACATTGCCGTAGCGCGAGCCGATCGCCTTGGCCTCGTCGGAGGCGGAGATGTAGGACAGCACCTCGCGCAGATCCTTGAGGTCGATGAGGCCCTTGTTCTGCGCATCGGTCTTGCCGAACTCGTCGTCGGCATAGCGGAACACGATGTTGAGGACGCCTTCCTGCACGTCGTTGAGGCCCAGGATGCGCGACAACAGGAGCGGCCCCACCTCGAACACGGTGGCGCGGATCGGATGGCCCTGCTCGCCGAACAGGTCCCAGAACATCACCGGAAATTCGTCGGTCTCGTATTCGAAGCCGATATCCTTGGCGCGCTTGACGAACGCTTCCCTGGCTTCGCCGGGCGCCGCGATCCCGGACAGGTCGCCCTTGATGTCGGCGGCGAACACGGGGACGCCGGCGCGGGAAAAGCCTTCCGCCATGGTCTGCAGCGTCACCGTCTTGCCGGTCCCGGTGGCGCCGCTCACGAGGCCATGGCGATTGCCGAAGGCGAGCGCCAGCATCTCGGGCTTGTCGCTCTTGCCGACGAAGATTTTTCCATC
Source organism: uncultured Alphaproteobacteria bacterium (assembly GCA_963795865.1). Lineage (GTDB taxonomy): Bacteria > Pseudomonadota > Alphaproteobacteria > Rhizobiales > Xanthobacteraceae > JAJPKK01. The sequence continues at coordinate 97,450 of CAWCJX010000057.1, read as the reverse complement.
CCGGTCGGGATTAGTCATCACGCGCTCCTGCGCTCGAACAACGCCGCTGCCGGACGCCGCCGAACACGCCGCCCATCATAGGCGCGCCTCTCATATGGTGCGAGCGGATTGACGCATCATCACTCCACCGCGAGATTTGACCCGGTAAAATCGGCTCCGATGGCGTGAGCGTGGCTGGTCTGCAACACCTTGTGGCCAATTGCACGCAGCTATCTTGTGTTCCCCGAAATCCGGTGCGCAATATGGTTTCCAAGCTAATTGCGCGCAGGTCGAGTGGGGGCTCATGGACGAACTCGTCAGCCGCATCGTGAGCAATGTCGGCATCGATCGGTCCGTGGCGACGAAGGCCGTCGGCATCATGCTCGATTTCTTCGCGACCGAAGGGCCGAGCGACAAAGTGCAAACGCTGCTCGCGCGCCTTCCAGGCGCGACGGCGGCGATCGAGGCGGCCCGTGCCGACGGCGGCGGCGGAATTTTCGCCGGCATGGGGGGTATCATGGGCGTCGGAAGCCGCCTGATGTCGGCGGGACTGGGCATGGGCGAAATTCGAGCCGTCGCCCGCGAATTCATCACCTATGCGCGTGAAAAGGCCGGCGATGAAGACCTCGACGGAATCATCAATGCCATTCCCGGCGCCAGCCAATTTCTTTGAGCATTCTCGATTGGGGTGCGGGGTACAATCATGGCCTGTCCCATCGCCGATCTCCATTGCATCGAGCCCGAAACAATCGATCGGTTGAAATCGGTCGGAATTCGTACCAGCGACAAGCTGCTCGATGCCGCCAAGAGCCTGCGCGGCCGCAAGATGCTCGCGCTGAAGACCGGCATCGATGAAAAGAGCCTGCTGCGCCTAGCCAACAAGATCGACCGCATGCGCGTCAAGGGCATCGGGCAGGATTACGCCAAGCTGCTGCAGATCGCCGGCGTCGATACGGTCAGGGAGCTGAAATACCGCAATCCCAAACGGCTGGCTGAGGCGATGGCGGAGGCCAACGCCACGCGCAAACTGGTTCGCGTGCTGCCGTCGGAACGCACCGTCGAGCGTTGGATCGAGCACGCCAAAAAGCTGCCGCTGAAAATCAGCTACTGAGCGGCGTTCCCACGCCGTCGCACCGGCCTTGCCTCACCTTCGCATCGGCAATCACCTTCCCGTCCGCAATCACTTCCTGTCTGCAATTACCTGCGCGTCCGCCGCGCTTGACACCGCCGAGCCGACCGCACACACCAAAATCATGATCGCCGCGCCTCATCCCGGGGAAGTCGCCAGCTCGGGCGGGACACCGCTCGATCTCGCGCAGCTCATAGCGGAGCGGCGCCCGGTCATCATGGGCGTCCTGAATGTCACCCCGGACTCGTTTTCGGACGGCGGCCGGTTCCTCGACCCCTCGGCGGCCATCGTCCATGCAAGGACGATGATCAGCGAGGGCGCCGACATCATCGACATCGGCGCGGAATCCTCGCGGCCCTACGGCAACCCGGTCGCAGTGACCGCCGATGAGGAACGGCGCCGGCTGGAAACCGTGCTGCCCGCCGTCGCGCGCCTCGGCCGTCCGGTCTCGATCGACACCACCAAGGCGAGCGTCGCCGCATGGGCGCTGCACAACGGTGCGGCCATGGTCAACGACGTCTGGGGGCTGCAGCGCGACCCCGACATGGCGGGCGTCGCCGCCGCCCACGGCGCACCCGTCATCGTGATGCACAATCGCGACGCGGCCGATCCCGACATCGACATCTTCGCCGACCTCGATGCCTTTTTCGCGCGCTCGCTCGCGATCGCCGCCGCCGCCGGAATTCGTCGCGACGCCATCGTGCTCGATCCCGGCGTCGGTTTCGGCAAGACGCCGGAGCAGAGCATCACCGTCATTGCGCGGCTCGACCGCCTGGAGAAATTCGGCCTGCCGGTGCTGGTCGGCGCCTCGCGCAAGCGCTTCATCCATTGGGTGGCGCCGGCGCCGCCGCAACGCCGGCTCGGCGGCTCGATCGCCGCCCACGTCATGGCGGTCGAGAACGGCGCCGCGATCGTTCGCGCCCATGACATCGCCGAAACGGTCCAGGCCATGCGCATCATGGCCGCGATCAGGAGCAGAGCATGAGCGACAGGATCTTCGTCAGCGGGCTCCTGATCCATGCCCATCACGGCGTGATGCCCCATGAGGAGAATGTCGGCCAACGTTTCGTGATCGACCTCGAACTCGCGATCGACCTCGCTCCGGCCGGCCGCAGCGACAAGCTCGCCGACACCGCGTCCTACAGCGCCATCGTCGATACGGCGACACGCGCCTTCACCCAGGAGAGCTTCCAACTCGTCGAAGCCGCGGCGGGCGTCGTCGCCGAGGCCTTGCTCGCCGGGCTTCCCGAAGGTCTCCTCGGTACGCGTCACGGTCCACAAGCCGCATGCCCCGATCGCCGCGATCTTCAACGATGTCGGCGTTTCCATCCTGCGCATGCGCCATGGCTGAGGCACTGCTGGCGCTCGGCGGCAATGTCGGCGATGTCCGCTCGACCCTCGACCGCGCCGTCGCGATGCTGTGCGACGGCGGCGAGGTGCGCCTCCTCGCCCGCTCGTCGCACTACCGCACGCCGCCCTGGGGGGTGACCGACCAACCCGCTTTCGTCAATCTCGGTCTCGCGGTCGAGACCGCGCTGTCGCCGCGCGCGCTGCTGGCGCGCGCCCTGCAGGTGGAGGTGGCGTTGGGGCGCGACCGGGCCAAGGAGCGCCGCTGGGGACCGCGCACCCTCGATGTCGATCTCATCGCCTATGACGATATCAGCCTCGACGAGGCCGGTTTGACGCTGCCCCATCCGCGCGCGCTCGCACGCCCCTTCGTGCTGGCGCCGCTCGCCGAGATCGCGCCGGACCGGCTGATCGCGGGCATCACGGTCGCCGATGCGCTCGCCCGGCTCGACAGCAGCGGCATCGAAAGGCTGCCGCCATGACGCATGGTCCCAATAGATCAGGACCTTCCGGATAAGCACTCGTCCATGAATTATCGCTTCAATTCGCTCGAACGAACGGCCTTTCTCCCTCTCCCGCTTGCGGGGGAGGGTTGGGGAGGGGGCTCTCGGAGCAAGTCTGTGCCGTGGAAGTGCCCCCTCCCTGACCCTCCCCCGCAAGCGGGAGAGGGGACGAAAACTGAATCGATCATGAGGCCTGAGCTGCCTGCGGAACGGGCAGGCAGCGCCTCTAATGTTCCATTGGCCGGCTGCTGCGGACGTGGCAATTTGCCGGCATGAGCGACGACCAGGAGCTTTCCTTTGCGGCGGAGTTTCCCGCCGCCAGCCGCGAAGCGTGGCTCGAGCTCGTTTCCGGCGTGCTCAAGGGTGCGCCGTTCGAGCGCCGGCTGGTGTCGAAGACTTACGACGGCCTCGCCATCGAGCCGCTCTACGGCCGCGACGCAACCGCGCGGCCGGTCATCGGCCGCAGCCCGGGCGCGCCCTGGCAGGTGATGACGCGCATCGAGCACCCCGATCCCGCGGCCGCCAACAGTCAGGCCCTGCACGACCTCGAAAACGGCGCGACCGGGCTCGTCGCTCGTGTTCGCGGGATCGATCGGCGCCTATGGGTTCGGCATCGAGAACAGCGAGGCCGCGCTCGCGCGCGTGCTGCGCGACATCCACCTGGACGCCGGCATCTCGCTCGACCTGCAGGTGGACGGGCAGCCCGAACACGTCGCGGCGGCCTTGAGCGATGTGCTGGCCAAGCGCGGCACCGCACCCGCTGCCGTCGACATGCGCTTCGGCTTCGACCCGCTCGGCATCGCCGCAACCGGCAGACGGGCGCCGTCATGGGACCAGCATGGCGCCCGGTTCGCAGCCCAGGTCGCCGGCCTCGCCGCGCAAGGGTTCAAGGGGCCGTTCGCGGTCGCCGACGGCCGCGCCGTCCACAATGCAGGAGGCTCCGAGGCACAGGAACTCGCCTTCGCGATGGCGGTGGCGCTGGCTTATCTGCGGGCGCTGGAGGCGGGCGGCGTCCCGGTCGAGGACGCCCGCCGCATGGTCTATTTCCGCCTCGCCGCCGACGCCGATCAGTTCCTGACGACTGCAAAGTTCCGCGCGCTGCGCGAGCTGTGGGCGCGGATCGAGCAGGCCTGCGGCCTCGCTCCGCAGGCGGCCTTCGTCGCCGCCGAAACCGCGTGGCGGATGATGACGCAGCGCGACCCGTTCGTGAACGTGCTGCGCTCGACCATGGCGGTGGTGGCGGCGGGCCTCGGCGGCGCCGACAGCATCACGCTACTGCCGCATACCGCCGCGATCGGCTTGCCGGACGGCGCGGCGCGGCGCCTGGCGCGCAACACCCAGCTCATTCTGCTGGAGGAATCCAACCTCGCCAGGGTCGCCGATCCCGCCGCCGGTTCCGGCGGCTTCGAGAGTTTGACAAAGGAGCTCGGCGCCGCCGCATGGTCGCTGTTCCAGGAGATCGAGCGGGCGGGCGGCGCCGGCGCGGCCCTGCGGCAGGGCCTGATCCAGGCCAAGGTCGCGGCGGTTCGCGCCGAGCGCGACAAGGCGATCGCCCGGCGCAAGGACGCCCTCACCGGCACCAGCGAATTTCCCGATATCGCCGAGACGCCCCCCGCGGTGCTGGAGATGGCGCCGGCATCCCCTGCTGGCCGCGCCAGCAGCGTCGCCCTGCCCTGCCATCGCCTCGCCGAACCGTTCGAAGCGCTGCGCGACGCCGCCGACCGCGCCGCAAAGGCCGGCGACCGGCCGACGGTCTTTCTCGCCAATCTCGGGCCGCTGGCCGATTTCACCGCACGCGCCACCTACGCCAAGAATTTCTTCGAGGCCGGCGGCATCGCGGCCGTCACCAATGACGGCTTCGCCAGCCGCGAGGACATGGCGAGGGCGTTCAGGGCCAGCGGCGCCGCGCTCGCCTGCCTGTGTTCCTCCGACGAGATCTATGCCGGCGAGGCCGAAGCGGCCGCGCGGATGCTGCGGGCCGCCGGGGCGAAGCACACTTATCTCGCGGGCCGTCCCGGCGCGCGGGAAGCCGCGCTCGCCGCCGCCGGGATCGGCGGCTTCATCCATGTCGGCTGCGACGTGCTGGCGACGCTGCGCGCCGTCCATGAGCGCGCTCGGGATTGCCTGAGCGATCAGCGCCCGTGTCATATCTTGGTAAAGCTGACCGTGCAGGGGCGCTGCTCGAGGCGATTCCCGCTGCCTTGCGTTCCTTCGAAGCTTGCTTCGATAGTGTAGGAGTAAGAAGTGCCGGCTTTTAACTGTGCGAAGGCGGTGGCCGGGTTGCCGACCAGGCCTTTCGCGCTCAATATCGCATGGCCGTCCGCTCCGATCGGACCATCGATTGCGAGCCAGGCAGGAGTGCCGGCGACGCCGTTCTCGCCATGGAGGATGCCGTCCTTCACCCGGGCCAAAAAACGATAGGTGTAGCCCTCAACCGTACCTACCGACGGGCAGACCAAATACACGCTCCAGTTGCCATCGAAGTTCGATTGACTGAAGCGCCAAATGCCCGCGCCCGCAGCGGCGACGCAGGCCGCCACCACCGACGCCGTTGCGAGCGCACGGATCGGCCACCGCGCGTTTGCCCGGCGCTCGCGCGCGACGCCGTCCTTCGTGCCGGCGGCGGCAACGGGAGCAGGGGTGGGCATCGCCGCGCCCCGTCGGGTGGCGCCGGCCTCCATCGGCAAGTGGGTTGCTGCGGCTTCGCCGGCGACATCGTGGACATGGTCGCAAGCCGCAGCCGTGGGCGCCGGAATCTCGGCGTCGGCCGGCACCGCCGCCGGAACATGTTCCGCAGCCCCGCCGCCTGCGGCCAAAGCCTGCGCCGGTTCTTCGGCCTGGATAGCGCGGGCGAGCGCGATGGTTTGCGCATCGGGCGCAACGTCGAGCTTTCGGCGCAAGCTGTCCGCGCAAACAGCGAATTGCCTGACCGCCTCGGCCCGCCGGCCGACCGACGCATAGAGCTGCATCAGCAAGCGGTGGCCATCCTCGCGCAAAGGATCGAATGCAATCAGCCGCTGCGCGGCGGCGATCGCGGCATCGTGCTCGCCGGCTTCCGACAGCGCCGCCACAAGGCGGCCCAGCATCCCGCACGCCGTCGCTTCAAGGCGTGAGCGCTCGACCCTGACCCAATCCATGAAGGGCTCGGACGGGACATCGAAGCCGGCGAGGAATTCGCCCCGGTAGAGCTCGTTGGCGGCGGCGAGATCGGCGCGCGCCGTCGACTGCGCCAACATCTCGAAGCGATGCACGTCGACGTCGACCGCGCCGGACGCCGCCAGCTGCACGTCGGCGCCGACCGTTTCGATCAGGTCCCGGGCGTCGGCTCCGAGCGCCCGGCGCACGGCGGCAAGGCTCTGCCGCAGGCTCTGGCGCCCCTGCTCGGGTCCGCTGGTGCTCCATAGCAGATCGGCAAGCCGATCCCGCGGGATCGCGTGACCGCGATTCATGGCCAGATAGGCAAGCAGAGCCTGGGCCTTCTTGGGCAAATCGTCGTGGCTACCGCTGTGCCGAAACCGGCCGAGCAGCTTGATTTCAAGCATTTTTGCCGGGCCGTGCATCCGATAACCAGCCCCAAGGCTCGATTTTTCACGCCGCGTTCACGCTCGTCCGCACGCTGCGTTCACGCCGATAGTCTATTGGAATCTCGACTGTTGTCCATCGACACAGGGCAGTGACAGTTAATGACCGCAGGCGGTCAAAAAATGGTTTGGGCAGCGCCATCATGAGCCAACGAGGATGCGATCCGATCCGCCCGCGAGGCACAGCCGCCCGGCCGAAACAAGCCGACGGCCTCGCCGGGCCGAGACAGTCGAAAGACACGCAGCAAAGCGAGGCGGAGACGTGGCGTCGGTTACCACCACTCGGACAGGCTCTGCCGGCAACGGGCTGTGGAGCGATCCCGGCAATTGGGCTGCGCCGCCGTCGGGCCTGCAGCGGCGGCACGTCGAATGTGCTCGGCACCGTGACCGGCAAGGTCACCGTGGACTTCGGCGGCGTCGAGAATGTTTCATCCGGCGGCCTGATCAGCGGCGCGCCCGGTTCTGAAAGCAACTGAGGAGAAGACCATGACGACAAGTTATGCCTGGGATGTCGGCACCGGCACCTGGGATGGATCGAGCGGCGCTGATTGGAACCCGCCCGGCGACGGCACGGTGCCGAATTCCAGCTCGGATGTCACGGTCGGCACCGGTGGCGGCGGCACCGTCACTCTGGGTCAGGACCAGACCGTCAACAGCCTGACGGTGACATCCGGTTATACCCTTACCGGTGCCAACATCTATTCGATCACCACCAACGGCAACGCCTCGGTCACCGGCACCGGTGAACTGATCCTCAAGAACATGAATGTCGGCGGCACCTTCGCGGTCGGCGGCAGCGCCACCTTCTACGGCGTGCTGACCGCGGTCGGCAATGTCAGCGTCAGCGGCACGCTCGTGCTGACCGGCGGCACCATCAATGACAGCACGCTCACCGGGGCCGGCACCATCGAAACCCAGCCGGGCAGTACCGGCACGCTGCAGGCCGACACCATTGCCAGCGGCACGACGTTTACGGCGAGCAATAATGCCACCACCAACATTGTCGGCACGATAACCAACCAGGGCACGATCCAGCTCGCGGGCGGCGGCGGTTCCTTTGGGGACTTCGTTCTCACCGGTAACACAACGTTGAACGGGCCCGGCGCGGTGACGATGACTGATCTTACCGGCGGTGGGGACGCCCGTTTTTATGGCGACGGTCAGACGCTGACCAACAACAGCACCATCCAGGGGACGGGTTACATAGGCAACGGCACCCTGGCGATCATTAATGGTGGAACCATCAATGCCAACAGTGCCTCCGGCAAGGGCGCGTTGGTGCTCAATGGCAGGGGCGGGATTACCAACACCCATGGTGCCACCGGCGGTCTGCTGGAAGCCACTGGTGGCGGCACGTTGCTGATCAGCGCCATCACCGTAAACAACGCCAATGGCAACATCGCGACCGGCGATGCGACCGGCATTGTGGCGTTGGTTAACAATGCCACCGTCCAGGGCGGAACACTCGACAACACCGCCGGCGGGACGCTGGAAACCGGACCCGGGAACACCGGCACGCTTGACGGCCACACCGCGGCAGGCGCGGTGACCATCAAAGGAATTTATACGACCAGCGACACGGCCGGCGCCGGCACCGCCACCAACCTTGTCGGCACGATCACTGATAACGGCACGATCCAGCTCACGGGCGGCAACGGCTCCTTTGGGGACCTCGTTCTCACCGGCAACACAACGTTGAACGGGTCCGGCACGGTGACGATGACTGATCTCACCGGCAATGGAAATGCCCGTTTCTATGGCGACGGTCAGACGCTGACCAACAACATCACCATCCAGGGTACAGGGGACATCGGCAGTCTCGGCAGCCTGGTGGTCATCAACAATGCGACCATCGACGCCAACAGCGCCGCCAACACGGGCGTGTTGGTGCTCGATGCCAGAAGCGTCGGGGTCACCAACAATAATTTGCTGGAAGCGACCAATGGCGGCACCCTGCAAATCAGAACCACCATCAACAACGCCGCCGGCAACATCACCGGCAATGGCGGTACTGTACTGGTGAGCTCGACCGTTGAAGGTGGGACGCTGAACACGCTCAGCAACGGCACAATAGCCACCGCCGGCACCGCGACTTTGGACGGCACGACACAGGGTGCCCTGACGATCGGCACGGGCAGCACCTACACGGCCAGCGACAACGCCACCACCAACATTATCGGCACGATCACTGACAACGGCGCGATCCAGCTCACGGGTGGCAACGGCTCCTTTGGCGACCTCGTTCTCACCGGGAACACAACGTTGAACGGGCCCGGCGTGCTGACGATGATCTATCTCGGCGGCAATGGAAACGTCCGTATCTATGGCGACGGTCAGACGCTGACTAACAACGCCACCATCCAGGGCACGGGGAGTATCGGCAATGGCAGCCTGGCGCTCGTTAACAGCGGAACCATTGATGCTACACCTGCGGGTGGCACCAGCACGCTCCTTCTCGACGGTTCCGGCGGGCTCACCAATACTGGCACGTTGGAGGCGACAAATGGTGGATCGCTCGACGTTGCAACCGCGCTCTCCGGTGCAGGTCAGATCGCTGTCGGTGCGGCATCGGCGGTAGAACTAGGCGTTGCCACGAACGAAAACGCCAACTTCCTTGGCGCTTCCAACTCCAAGTTCAGGATCGATAACGCCACGACGACGGCCTATACCGGCACAATCGGGAACTTTACGGCGGGCGAAATCCTCGAACTCGGAAACACAGTGGCGACCAGCGCCACCCCGACCCTCAATGGCTCCAACACGACGCTGACCGTCAACCTAAACGGCGGCGGCACCCTGACCTATACATTGGCTGGCAATCTCACCGGCGACAGTTTCCTGGTGACGCTGGTCAATAACAACCAGGATAGTGACATCACGATTGGCTTGGCACCGGACGACACGCCGACGGAGACGGCGCCGACCGCGATCACGGCCACCGCCGGGTCGGCGTTCAGCTTCACCGGCGCCAACACGGTCGGCGTCAGCGACGACGTGGCCAACGGCGAGACGCTCACCGTTACGGTCACCGCCGGCACCGGCACGCTGAACGACACCGTCACCACGGGCGTCACCGGATCGGGCAGCCACACGCTGACCATCACCGGCTCGCTCACCCAGATCAACTCCGCGCTCGCCGCCATGACCTACACCGGCGCGACCGCCACCACCTCCGACAGCATCACGGTCAAAACCGTCGACAGCGACGGCTCGCCGCCGGTCAGCAAGACCATCGCCGTCACCGTGCTGGCGCCGGACGACACACCGACGGAGACGGCGCCGGGCGCGATCACGGCCACCGCCGGGTCGGCGTTCAGCTTCACCGGCGCCAACGCGGTCGGCGTCAGCGACGACATGGTCAACGGCGAGACGCTCACCGTCACGGTCAGCGCCGGCACCGGCACGCTGAACGACACGGTCACCACGGGCGTCACCGGATCGGGCAGCCAAACGCTGACCATCACCGGCTCGCTCACCCAGATCAACTCTGCGCTCGCCGCCATGACCTACACCGGCGCGACCGCCACCACCTCCGACACCATCACGGTCAAGACCGTCGACAGCGACGGCACGCCGCCGGTCAGCAAGACCATCGGCGTCACGGTGACGGGACCGCCCACGGTGGCGGGGCCGACTTCCGCGTCGGTGCGGCAGAACCAGGCCAGTGCGATTAACGGCTTGAGCGTTGCCGAGAGCGGCGCTTCGGCGACCGAGACGTTCACGGTGACCTTGAAGGACACCAATGGCCAGCTGGCGGAGACGGCGACCGGGACAGGCGCGACCATCGGTGGCCAGGGCACCAGCACGCTCACCGTGACGGGCACGCTGACGCAGGTCAACGCGGTGCTTGCTTCCGTCACCGACACCGAGGCCACGCTGGCCTCGGACAGCATCACGGTCAATGTCACCGACAGCCTTGGCAATAGCGGCGCTCTCTCGCCTGCAATCGCGGTCAGCGTGACCTCGGCCTCCGGCACGCCTGTGATCACGGTCCCAACGGCGGCAACGGCGAGCCTCGGCAAGGCGCTGGCGATTGCGGGCGTCAGTGTTGCCGAGACGCCGGTCATCAACGGCGAGACCTTCACGGTGACGCTGAAGGACAGCCACGGCCTGCTGTCGGAGACGGCAACCGGGACAGGCGCGACCGTCACCGGTCAGGGTACGACCACGCTGACCCTTGCGGGGACGCTGGCGCAGGTCGACGCGGCGCTGGCCTCCTTGAGCGACAGCAACGCGACATCAGGCCCGGATCCGATCGCCATCACCGCGAGCGACAGCAATGGCGGTGTGGCCACCCCAGCCTCACTCGGCGTCACGGTGACGGGACCGCCGACGGTGGCGGGGCCGACTTCCGCGTCGGTGCGGCAGAACCAGGCCAGTGCGATTAACGGCTTGAGCGTTGCCGAGAGCGGCGCTTCGGCGACCGAGACGTTCACGGTGACCTTGAAGGACACCAATGGCCAGCTGGCGGAGACGGCGACCGGGACAGGCGCGACCATCGGTGGCCAGGGCACCAGCACGCTCACCGTGACGGGCACGCTGACGCAGGTCAACGCGGTGCTTGCTTCCGTCACCGACACCGAGGCCACGCTGGCCTCGGACAGCATCACGGTCAATGTCACCGACAGCCTTGGCAATAGCGGCGCTCTCTCGCCGGCAATCGCGGTCAGCGTGACCTCGGCCTCCGGCACGCCTGTGATCACGATCCCAACGGCGGCAACGGCGAGCCTCGGCAAGGCGCTGGCGATTGCGGGCGTCAGTGTTGCCGAGACGCCGGTCATCAACGGCGAGACCTTCACGGTGACGCTGAAGGACAGCCACGGCCTGCTGTCGGAGACGGCAACCGGGACAGGCGCGACCGTCACCGGTCAGGGTACGACCACGCTGACCCTTGCGGGGACGCTGGCGCAGGTCGACGCGGCGCTGGCCTCCTTGAGCGACGGCAACGCGACATCAGGCCCGGATCCGATCGCCATCACCGCGAGCGACAGCAATGGCGGTGTGGCCACCCCAGCCTCACTCGGCGTCACGGTGACGGGACCGCCGACGGTGGCGGGGCCGACTTCCGCGTCGGTGCGGCAGAACCAGGCCAGTGCGATTAACGGCTTGAGCGTTGCCGAGAGCGGCGCTTCGGCGACCGAGACGTTCACGGTGACCTTGAAGGACACCAATGGCCAGCTGGCGGAGACGGCGACCGGGACAGGCGCGACCATCGGTGGCCAGGGCACCAGCACGCTCACCGTGACGGGCACGCTGACGCAGGTCAACGCGGTGCTTGCTTCCGTCACCGACACCGAGGCCACGCTGGCCTCGGACAGCATCACGGTCAATGTCACCGACAGCCTTGGCAATAGCGGCGCTCTCTCGCCTGCAATCGCGGTCAGCGTGACGCCGTCCGGTGTCAGCAGCTGGAAAAACCCCGTCAGCGGCTTATGGACCGTTGCGGGCAACTGGACCCCGACTGGCGTCCCGGGCCCCACCAGCCAAGTCCAGATTAACGTACCAGGCTCCTATGCCGTCGACAGCACTCAGAATGAGACGGTTGGAAGCTTGACAATCGGCGATCCCGGCGCGGCCCTCACCATTGAACACAGCACGATATTCACGCTGGGCACTGGAGCACCGAGCAGCAATGCGGGGACGATTGTTGTAGATGGTCAATTGAAGACCATCGGCGCGCTGGTGAATTCAAACCTCATGGAGTTGTTTGATGGATCGGTCAGTGGCCCGATAACCAATACCGGATCAATTTATTCGGGAGATAGTATTGACAATACCGGCACCTTCAACGGTGCGGTCACCAATTCCGGGTTAATTACTTCACGTTTTGGAGGTGTCTTCACCTTCAATAGCGCGGTCATCAATTCTGGGCTACTTACTGGCGCTTTTGGAGGTGTCGTCACCTTCAACGGTGCGGTCACCAATACCAGTACCGGGTTAATTGATGATCGTGGCATTTCTAACGCCGGTGTTTTTGATACCGTCACCTTCAACGGTGCAGTCACCAATGCCGGGTCAATTGCTGGAGGTTTTGGTGGTATCTACACCTTCAACAGTGCGACCACCAATTCCGGGTCAATTGCTGGAGGTTTTGGAAGTATCGTCACCTTCAACGGTGCGGTAACCGGGGTCGGCACAGAGCTGATCCAGTCCGGAAGCGAGACGGTGTTCAACGCTTCCGTGTCGAGCGGACAAACCATTGACTTCGGTCCAGGGTCCGAAACGCTCGTCCTCGACCAAGCGCAGACCTTCGCTGGAACGGTCGCAGGAATGGCAACCCAGAGCAGTAGCGTCTATGACGCGATCGACCTTGCGAATTTCCAATTCGCCAACAAGCCAAGCATCACCAGCGTCACTGGAACTGGTGCTGCCGGGACGACGACTAACGTCACCGTCACCGACGGCGCATTGAATGCAACGCTGCATCTGTTGAACCAGTATGCGAACGAGTTCGCAGTGAATGCGAATGACTATTCTCTGACTTCGGACCATCCGGGGTCCAGTTCGGCCGGTACTCTGTTCAGCGTCGATTTGGCTCCAGGGCATCCCAACCATTAGAGGGGCTTCGGTACCGGCAGTTGATCGCGCCCATGCCGACGGCAGCCATGGGCCTAAACGCGGGCCGCCGGTCCCTACCGGCCGGTGGAACCCATCCATACGTTCGAGCCCCCCAGGCTACCGACAGTCGACCGCCCCCAAGCATCCGCAGCCGATCCGGAGCGAAGACGATTGTGGGGAGGGCAACGGACCTCTATCATCGCGCTCCCGAGCACGGGTCGATGAGTGCCCGAATGGGATGCCCCGGGAGGAACGACGATGACCGGAACGACGGTTCGACGGCAATCGGTATTGCGCCGGACGTTGCTGGCCGGGACGGCCGGCCTGTTGGGCGGGGCGGCGCTGCCCGGCGGCGCGCCCGCGCAGAACAACGCGGGCGGAGGCGCCGCGCTTCGATCGCGGCCCGAAGCCTTCCTTGTCGAAGCGGCGGGAATGTCGGCGCGATCGTGACTTGAGCAACAGCAGAGATGGCCTCTTGAGGTCGGCATGAACGGAGCTTTCAAACGAATCTCGATCGGCGTGGGCGTGGGCGTGGCGCTCGTGCTCTCCACCGCTGCGCTTGCGCAATGGTCGATCGGCCGGCCGGGGACGCGCGAGGCGCCCCAAGGTCAGAACCGCTATGTGTATCTGGTGATGGCCGATCCGCTGCCGGGCAAGGAGGCGGAGTTCAACGACGGCTACCAGAACATGCACATGGGCGATCTCGTCCAGCTGCCCGGCTGGACCGGGGCGCAGCGCTTCCGCCTGGTGCCTGACGTCACCCCGCGCAACATCAAGCCGCTCTTCCGGCGCGGCAACCTGATCATCTGGGATCAGGAAGGGACCGATGCGGGCAAGCTGCAAAGCGATGCGCGCGCCGCCATCGCCGGCGGCAAGAGCCGGCTCATTCCCGGTTTCGACTATTCGGACGGCGGCTCGGTCCGCGCGATCTACCAGGTGATCGGCCCGCGCACGACCCGTCCCGACGGCAGGAAGCCGTTCATTCCCGACTATGCCGACAACAAGACGCCGCGGCCCAACCGCTACGTCATGCTCGACTTCGTCGAGCCGGCTGCCGGCGTCGGCGACGCCGATTTCGAGGCGGCGCTGTCCGGGCACGTGAGCGAGGTGCTGGCATTGCCGGGCTGGATGGCGGCGCAGCGTTTCCGCCTCGTCACGCCGCAGCCTCGCAGCGGGCCGCCGGGCGTGGCCTTCACCAAATACATGGTGATCTGGGAAACCGAAGGCGGCAATGCGCAGGACCTGCAAGCCGCACTCACGACGGCGACCAAGGCCGAACAGGTCAAGGCGCTCGCCGCCGATGCCGGGACCGCGCAGTCGAGCTGGTGGGTGACCACCTCGCCTTTCATCACCAAGGACGATTTCCAGCGGTAAAGCTCGGGGCCCCCGCGCGGGGCAAAGACCCACCGGCCGGCGGCGCCGCGAGCGTTCACTCCGCTGCGACGGCGCGGACCCCGGTCTCGTCGCCGCCGCGGGCGCGGCCCTTGAGCCGGTTCTGCAGGCGGTCGAGATAGAGATAGACCACCGGCGTGGTGTAGAGCGTCAGCAATTGGCTCAGCGCCAGCCCGCCCACCATGGCGTAGCCCAGCGGCTGGCGCAGTTCCGAGCCGGTGCCGGTGCCGAGCGCGAGGGGCGGCTACGACTGGGATCGAGCCAAAGCACCAAGCCCTTGGAGCGGGAAAAGAACCGGTGCCATCTTGACAGAAACTCTACATATGTAGATTATCTTGGCATGCCGCGTAAACCCAACAACTCACGCCAGACTCGCGCTTTGTTGGCGTCCTTGCTCGAGCGCTCGCGGTCGTGGCGGCATGGCTATGACCTTTCGAAGGAGACGGGCCTGCAATCGGGCACGCTCTATCCTTTGCTGATGCGCTTGAGCGAGCAGGGCTTGTTGGACCATCGCTGGGAGGACGTGGAACGCTCCGGCTTGCCGGCGCGTCATGTCTACAGGCTGACCGCTGCGGGCGTTGCGCTTGCGCGCGAGCAGGAGCTGGAAGCGGTCGCGGGCGCGCGCAAGGGAGCCTTGGCATGAATACCGGGTGCTGGCGACGATTGGCTGTGAACTTCGTGCGGCACGCCGCTTGGGTCATGCCGCACGCCCGCTCGCAGTGGGCCGACGCCATGCGGCGTGAACTCGATTACATCGCCGACAATGCGGAAGCCTTGCGCTGGGCGGTCGGCTGCATCCTGGCAAGCTATCGAGCCAGCCTCACGCATTGGCTCGGCGCACCGGTGGCCTGGCGGCACGTCGGGATCACCGGCGTCCTAATGATCTTGATCGGACTTGCGCTGCAGGCGAATGCGCAGACGCAGCCCCCCGGGTCTGATTTTTTTGAGGAGACCAACTGCAATCTTCCAAACGTCCCGCCAGAAATCGGCCCGAGGCTGCGGTGCGGCACCGTCAGCGTGCCGCGCAGCCACGAAAGCCCCGACGCCAGCCGCTTCAAATTGGCGGTCGTTGTCGTCAAAAGCGAGCAGCAGCCTGCGTGGCCCGAGCCGGTTGTCTATATCAGCGGCGGTCCCGGCAACCCGCTCACCATTTATGCCGGCTTTCAGGCGCGCACGCCCTATGCGCCGCGTCGCGATCTCATTCTCGTCGATCAGCGGGGAACCGGCCGATCGGAACCGAGCCTCTGCCCGGACTTTGATCGCAGGCTTCTGGAGGACTCGCTTGCCCTTGCGCTGACCGTGTCGGACGAAGCGCTGACACGGCGGCAGGCCACTTATCTGGCATGCCGCGATCAGGCGATCGGCCGCGGTCTCGACCTGAAGGATTTCGGCACACGGGTCACCGCGGAGGATTTCGATCGGGTGAGGCAGGCCCTGGGCGTCGAGCGCTGGAACGTCTACGGCAAGTCCTATGGGACCACGGTCGCGATGACGCTGGCGGCGCTGCATCCGGAAACCATTCGTTCGCTCGTGCTCGATTCCATCTATTCGCCCGACCCGGTGCCGCTGTGGTCGGCCACCGTGATCGACACGCGTGACGCGTTCTTCGCGAATTGCGCGCAGGACCAAGCCTGCTCTGCTTCGTTCCCCGACCTCGCCGGAACCTACCGGGATACGCTGGCGAAGCTCGCGCAGTCCCCCCTGGACGTGACGGTGCCGCCGCGGATGCAGCGGCCCGAGCTTCGGGTGATGCTCACGGCGTCCCTGTTCGAGCTCGCCGTCAACAACCTGCTTTATTTCCGGCCTGCCTACCCGACCGTGCCGCAAATCATCCAGTCCGTGCATGACGGCGAAACGCAAAGCCTGGGCGTGGTCCTTGCGTCGCAACTCGCCGCCGCGGCTGTGCAAAACCGCGCGACCTATGCGGCGGTCGAGTGCCGGGACCGTGCCCATCTTCGCAAGCCGCTTCCGGTCGAGGCGAGTACGATCGACCGCCGGCTCTTGTACGGCATCTGCGATCGCTGGTCGGAGCTCGGGCGTCCGCCGCTCGTTCCCGCCGGCACACGCGTACCAACCTTGGTGCTCGCCGGCGAGTTTGACCCCGTGGCGCGGCCGGCCTTCAGCCGCCATGTCGCGGAGCAGATCGGCAGCAGCGCGCGCTTCGTCCAATTTCCCTTTGTGGGTCACAACGTGCGGGCATTTGCTCCGTGTGGAGCCAAAATCGCTGCGGATTTCATCGACCAGCCGGCGCAGCCACCCGATATATCGTGTGCTGATCGGATTGCGCCGATCCGTTTCCTGCCAAAACAACAGACGCCCTAATCGTACTGGACGGCAGCTCGGCCTCGCTGCACGGGGCGAAGACCCACCGGCCGGCGGTGCCGCGAGCGTTCACTCCGCTGCGACGGCGCGGACCCCGGTCTCGCCGCCGCCGCGGGCGCGGCCCTTGAGCCGGTTCTGCAGGCGGTCGAGATAGAGATAGACCACCGGCGTGGTGTAGAGCGTCAGCAACTGGCTCAGCGCCAGCCCGCCCACCATGGCGTAGCCCAGCGGCTGGCGCAGTTCCGAGCCGGTGCCGGTGCCGAGCGCGAGCGGCACGCCGGCGAGCAGAGCCGCCGCCGTCGTCATCATGATCGGCCGGAACCGCAGCAGGCAGGCCTCGCGGATCGCTTCGACCGGCGGCAGATGGCGGTCGCGTTCCGCCGAGATGGCGAAATCGACCAGCATGATGCCGTTCTTCTTGACGATGCCGATCAGCAGGATGATCCCGATGATGCCGATCACGCCGAGGTCCATCTGCCCGAAGCGCAGCGCCAGCAGCGCGCCGATGCCGGCCGACGGCAGCGTGGAGAGGATCGTCAGCGGATGGATGAAGCTTTCGTAGAGGATCCCGAGAATGATGTAGACGACCACCAGCGCCGCCAGCATCAGCACCGGCGTGCTCGACAGCGAGTTCTGGAACGCCTGCGCGTCGCCCTGGAACGACGAAATGATCTGCGGCGGGCATGCCGAGGTCGGCGGCCGCCTGGGTGATGGCGTCGACCGCCTGTCCGAGCGCGACGCCGGGCCGGAGATTGAACGTCAGGGTGACCGAGGGGAACTGGGCTTGGTGGGTCACCGAGAGCGGCCCGGCCCGGCTCGAATCCATCTCGACGAAGGTCGAGAGCGGAACCACGCCGTCGGTCAGCGGCGATTTCACGTACAGCCGGTCGAGCGAGGCGAGATTCGCCTGCAGCTCCGGCAGGATTTCCAGGATCACGAAATAGGTATTGAGCTGGGTGAAATACTGGGTGATCTGGCGCTGCCCGTAGGCGTCGTTGAGGGTGTCGTCGATCAGCTGCGGCGGAGATGCCGAAGCGGGAGGCCTGGTCGCGGTTGATGGTGAGCTTGAGCTGCGGCGCATTGGCGAGAAGATCGCTCGATGCGTCGGCGAGCTGCGGCAGGGTGCGCAGCTTTCGCCAGCATCTTCTGCGACCACTCGATCAGCTCGTCGATATTGGCGTCCTGCAGCGTGTACTGGTAGCTGCCGCGTCCGATGCGGGCGCCCACATTGATGTCCTGGGTCGGCTGCAGGAAGACGTTGGCGCCGGGGACCTGGGCGAATTGGGGCCGCAGCCGGTCGATGATCTGCCGCGCCGACGCTTTGCGCTCTTCGCGCGGCTTGAGCACGATGGTGAAGCCGCCGGTATTGGCGGGGTTGGGACTGTCGGTGCTGCCGGTCTGCGATCCGATCGCCTGCACGTCGGGATCGCGCAGGATGATCGCGCCCAACTCCTGCTGCAGCCGCATCATCTCGTAGGGCGAAACCTCCTGGGACGCCTCGGAGACGCCGGAGATCAGGCCGGTGTCCTGGATCGGAAAGAAGCCCTTGGGAATCTGAATGGCCATGACCGACGGTGATGGCGATGGTGGCGAGGAACACGCCGAGCATGATCGCCTGGTGTCGCAGCGCCACGTCGAGCGTGCGCCGGTAGCCCGCCAGCATGGCGTCGAATCCGGCCTCGATGCGGCGATAGAGCCGCCCGTGCGCGCCCGATTCCGCGCGCATGAAGCGCGCACACAGCATCGGCGCGAGGGTGAGCGAAACCAGCGCCGAAATCGCGATCGAGGCGGTGACGGTCAGGGCGAATTCGCGGAATACCCGGCCGATGACCCCGCCCATGAGCAACAGCGGGATGAACACCGCGACCAGCGACACGCTGATCGACACCACGGTGAAGGCGATCTCCCCCGAGCCCTTCAGTGCCGCCTCGAATGGCGTCATGCCATCCTCGACATGGCGGTAGATGTTCTCGACCACCACGATGGCGTCGTCGACGACGAACCCCACCGCGATGGTGAGCCCCATCAGCGAAATATTGTCGAGGCTGAAATTGAGCATGAACATGGCCGCGAACGAGCCGAGCAGCGCCAGCACCACCGTGACGGCGGGAATGAACGTCGCCCAGAAGCTGCGCAGGAACACGCAGCACGACCAGCACGACGAGAACGATGGTCAGGATCAGCGTGAACTCGACGTCGTGCACCGAGGCGCGGATCGTGACGGTGCGGTCGAGCAGGGTATCGACCTTCATCGCCGCCGGAATATTGGCGGTGAGCTTGGGCAGCTGCGCCTTGATCAGCTCGACGGTGTCGATGACATTGGCGCCGGGCAGCTTCTTGATGCTCAGCAGGATGCCGGGTTTGTTGTTGGGATAGCCGGCGACGTAGCGGCTGGTCGCCTCCAGGACCGCCTGACCGACGTCGCGCACGCGCAGCGCGGCGCCGTCGCGGTAGGCCAGAATGACGTCGTTGAACGGTTCGACCTGGGTGATCTGGTCGTTGGCCGCGATCGTATAGCCGACCTTGGGGGTGAAGATGGTGCCCTTGGCGGCGTTGCTGGTGGCATTGACGAGCTTGGTGCGCACCTCCTCCAGGGTGAGGCCGATCGAGGCGAGCTTGGCCGGATCGACCTGGACGCGGATCGACGGCTTCTGGTCGCCGATGATCGAGGCCTGCGCGACCCCCGGCACCTGCGACAGCGCTTGAGTGAACAAATTGTCGAGGTAGTCGTGAACGGTGGTGAGCGGCAAGGTGTCGGAATGCGCCCATAGCATCATGATCGGCGCGTCCGCCGGATTGACCTTGCGGTAGATCGGCGGATAGGTCATGGCCTGTGGCAGAAACTTGCTTGCCGCCGTGATGGCCGCCTGAACGTCCTGGGCGGCGAAATCGATGTTGCGATTGAGGTCGAACTGGATGACGACTTGGGAGACGCCGAGCGAGCTCACCGAGGTCAGCTGCGTGATGCCGGCGATCTGGCCGAACTGGCGCTCCAGGGGCGCGGCGACCGAGGACGCCATGGTCTCCGCGCTGGCGCCGGCCAGGGTCGCCGTCACCTGGACGGTCGGGAAGTCGACCTGGGGCAGCGGCGCCACCGGAAGGAACGGAAACGCCGTGATCCCGACCAGCGCCAGCGCCGCCATGATCAGCGAGGTCGCGACCGGCCGGCGAATGAACGGCTCCGACAGGTTCATTTGACGTTCTCCGCGGTCGCCGCGGCGACGATCGCGACGGGAGCGCCGACCTGGAGCTTGTATTGCCCATCGGTGACGACGCGGTCGCCGTCATTGAGGCCCGCGGCGATGACGGTCAGGTCACCGGACACCGCGCCCAGCTCGATCTTGCGCGGCACCGCCTTGTCGTCGTCGCCCACGACCCAGGCGAACAGCCCCTGCGCGCCGCGCTGCACCACCGTGGAGGGAACCGCGATGACGTTCTTGCGGGTCTCGAGCAGCACCCGCGCATTGACGAATTCGCCGGGCCACAGCCGCTCGTCGGTATTGGCGAACATCGCCTTGAGGCGGAGCGTGGCGGTGGCCTGGTCGATGATGTTGTCGATGAGCAGGAGCGTGCCGGTGCTGAGCTGCCGGCGGTTGTTCTGGTCGAACGCGGTCACCTCGATCGGCCCGCGCGCGAGGGCGTCGCGCACATCGTCGAGAACCTGCATCGGCAGGGTGAACATGACCGCCGCGGGCTGCGTCAAGACCACGGTGGCGATCGATCGCACGTCGGAGGCGTGCACGAGATTTCCCGGATCGACCAGGCGAACCCCGATCCGTCCGTCGCTCGGCGATCTGATGGTGGTGTAATCGAGCTGGGTCTGGGCGGTTTCGATGGCTGCTTCGTCGGCCGCGACCGAACCCTTGAGCTGATCGACCCGCGCCTGCTGCTGGTCGACCAGCTGCTGGGTGGCGACGTTCTGGCCCACCAGCGTCCTGGAGCGGGCGAGGTCCTTCTCGGCCGAGCCCAGCAGGGCGATGTCCTGCATGCGCCTCGCCTTGGCCTGGTCGAGCGCGGCCTGGAACAGGCGCGGATCGATCCGGGCCAGCACGTCGCCCTTTTTCACATGCTGGCCTTCGGTGAACAGCACCTCCTGCATGATGCCTTCGACCTGGGAATGGATGCCGATGGTGAAGGAGGCCTGAACGCTGCCGAGCCCGGTGGCATAGACCGGCACGTCCCGCCGCGTCGCCACTGCCACGCTGACCCGCACCGACGGGCGCGCCGCCGGCCGCACCGCGCCAGCGGCGTCCGGGCCCTGGGCAAGGTACCAATAGAGCGCACCGCCGCCGGCCACAGCAGCGAAGCTCGCGGCAATCAACAGGGCGCGCGCGCGATTCGAGGCCGTTTCGCCTCGCAGAATAGGCACCGGCAATTCCTCCCACGCGTTAGCTTTTTGTTCTCGATCGTATCGTGGCGTTCTTAAAAAACCCGAATCCAGGTGACCTCACATGCCGCCATCGGGCTGCGGGGTTGCCCGCAACTCGCGGGCGATGCGGCCGGTCAAGCCGGCGCGTCAGGCACGGGGCGGGCCGCGGGCGCTGAAATGAAAACGGCCGATCGGTACAGCTTGCGTGGCCGCGAACGACCAGCGCAATTCCTTGAAGGATGCAATCTCCGGCGTCACCGCCGGAGCGGCCGGAACGACCAGCGCACCCGACAGGCCGATGCTGGCGCAGATGGCGCAGAAATCATCGCCGAGCCGGCTTGGGTCCTTTTGACGGGGCGACGTCGGAACGTCGGACGAGGCGACCGCAAGGCCAACCGCCACAACCGCCCTGTTCCCCGTACCGGGATGGACATGGGCGAAGGTCAGCACGAACTGGCATGCCAACGCGAACAGCGCCAGCGAAGCCATTTCAAGTCTGTGTGACCGGAAAAACCGCATCCGAGTACGGCCTTGCCCTTTTGGTGAGCACTTCTTGTACGCCGCTTCCCGCGCCTTGTGAAGGGCGGCCCGTCTATGGCAGCCTATTGCTGTCTACGGCCCCTCAAATCACCTCCTGCGTCTTGTCGTCGATCTCGCCGAACCGGCCCATGGTCGGCGGCCGCGTGCCCTCGTAGAGCCTGGCGAGCCCGGCGTCGATCTTGGCGTTCTCGCGCTCGAACAGGCTCGCCCCGGCAAGGTCGCTCTCGACCAGGAAGGGGCCGAAATTCTCGACATCGAGCACCCACACCGCCTGGGCAAGGCCGAGCTCTTCCAGCCAGTAGACGTGGGCGACGCGCTTGATGCCGCGGCCGAGGAGCGCGCCGGTGCCGTAGCCGACGGTGGTGAGGTAGATCGCATTGTTGGGCACGAAATGGGTGCGGTAGACCTCCGAGGTCATGCCGCCCTTGCCGATGATGATGTTGCAGCCGGACAGCCTGAACCAGCCTTCGAGCCATTTGCCGAACCGGAACGAGGCCGTCGCGGTCACCGCGCCGACGTTATAAGTGCCGTCGGCATTGACCGCGGCCGCCGGCGAGCAGTGGAAATTGACGGCGCCGAGGGCGGCCTTCGAAGCCGGCATGCCGGCGCCGTCCTCGATGGCGCGCTTGTAGACGCCCTCCCGCGCGGTGAAGACGCGGCCAGTCAGGTAGACGACGGTGCCGATTTCCAGCGCGCGCAGGTCCTCGGTCGAGGCCGGCAGCTCGAGACGTACCGTCTTGATCGATGCCATGGCGTTTCCTTCATTCCGCCGCGGTGGCGAGCGCGCCCCATTCGACGCCCTCGCGGCGCATGTAGTCGGTGAACCATTTGGGGTCGGTGCGGAACGCGGCCGCGCCGCCGTCGCCGATGCGGGCGCAGGCGCGCCGCGACGACAGGCAGAACATGTGCACGCTCATGGGCATGCCGCCGGTGTGGCAATAGCCGACCTCGATGTGGCAATCGACCACCATGGAGCTGCCCATGAAACCCATGGCGCCCATGCCGATGCTGTTGCCGAGCTCCTTGAGGTCCATCTCGATGGCGGCGATCTTGGGGTCGGGATTGCGGTCGCCGACCACGCGCAGGCAGGCCGCCTGCTTGCCGAGCACCATGCAGATGTCCTTGGAGCCGCCGAGCCCGATGCCGACGATGGCCGGCTGGCAGGCGAGCCCGCGCTTGCCGAACTGGATCAGGGTGTCGAGGTAGAACCGCCTGATGCCTTCGATGCCGTCGGCCGGGAACAGCATGCGGTAATCGCTGCCGAACAGCCCGCCCTTGTGCACCGTCGTCAGCTCGATCCAGTCGGCGTCGGGATGGAACGAGTATTCGATCTCCGGGGCGCCGATGCCGCAATTGTTGTTGTGGTCGGTGCGCCACAGCGGGTGGACGCGGTTGGGGCGCAGCGGCACGTCGTGGGTGGCATTGGCGGTGGCGCGGCGCAGCGCCGCTTCGAGCGCGACCGGGCCGCCCTCGATGCGGGCGTCGTTGCCGATCTTGACGTACCAGCGCGGCACGCCGGTGTCGCCGCACATGGCACGGCGGTCTTCCTTCGCCGCTTCGTAGTTCTCCAGCATCGCCTGGATGACGAAAGCGGAGAGATCGCCCTTCTCGGTGTCGGCGGCGCGGCGCAGCCCGTCGAGGTAATCGTCGGGAATCTCGATCGCGGCCTTCGCCATCAGGGCCTCGGCCGTGCGTTGCAGCGCTGCGATCGGGATCATCGGAAATCTCCTATTCGGCCGCGGTCAGCAGCGTCTCGCCGGGCCGCACATGGGTGAAGCGGACCGGCTCGCTGGCGATGTCGAGCGTGCCGCCCGTGAGCCGCGCCACCGTGAAACGCGACGACGCCAGCTCGCCCGGCGCCGGGAAGTCGGCGCGGAAATGGGCGCCGCGCGAATTCTCCCGCGCTTTGGCCGCGTGGGCAATCACCTGGCTCACTTCGACGAGCGAGCGCAGATTGAGCCAGTCATGCCAGGTCAGGTCGAAGCTGCGGTCGCCTGCGGGGATGCCGGTCGCGAGCAGCTCCGCTTCGATGTCGGCGAGGGCAGCGAGGCCGCGGTCGATCCCGGCGGCGTCGCGGATCACGCCGACATCATCCCACATGGTGTCCATCAGCCGCTCGCGCAAGCGGTTGAGGTCGCCCGGCTTTCGGCCGAAGGGGTGCAGCGCGCGGGCGGCCTCGGCGGCGAGCACATGCGGGTCCGGCGCGCGCGGCGCCGGATTGCGCGCGATCCATTTCGGCATGGTGTCGCCGGCGATGCCGCCGAACACGGTGGAATTGGCGACGCCGTTGCCGCCGAGCCGGTTGGCGCCGTGCATGCCGCTGGCATCCTCGCCGGCGACGAACAGGCCCGGCCATTGGGTCGCGGTGTCGGGCTCGCAGACGACGCCGCCCATGAAGTAGTGCGCGGTCGGCACCACCTCGACGAGGCCGCCGGCGAGATCGAAGCCGCAGTCGCGGCAGCGCTCGACCATGCCCTTGAATTCCCGCGCGACACGCTCGGGGCCGAGATGGCCCATCTTGATGTAGACGCCGCCATGGGGCGAGGTGCGCCCGGCGCGCATTTCCGCATAGATCGCGCGGCTCACCACGTCGCGGGTCGCGCGCTCCAGGTCGGGATCGTAGTCGGCCATGAAGCGCCGCATTGCACCGTCGAGCAGATGGCCGCCGGAGCCGCGCAGGCCTTCCTCCAGCACGGTCCCGGTCATGCGGGTGTCGGGCCCGGCGAGCAGGCCGGTGGGATGGAACTGCACCATCTCCATGTCGCGCAGCGGCAGCCCGGCGCGCAGCGCCATGGCGATGCCGTCCATGCTCTTGTCGCCGGAGGGCGTGTGGTAGCGGTACATGGTGGGGCCGCCGCCGGTGGCGAGCAGCACGGCGCGGGCGCCGATGTAGCGCAGCGCGCCGGTACGGATATCGGCCATCAGCACGCCGGCGACCGCGGCGCCGTCGGCGGCGGGGATGAGGGCGAGGGCGCGGTGCTCCTCCAGGCGCCGGATCGCGGGGCGCGCCCACACCTGCTCCATCAGCCGGTTGATGATCTCGATGCCGGTGAGGTCGCCCTTGTGGACGGTGCGGTCGAAGGTCTGGCCGGCGAACGCCTTGCCGTGCAGGCTGCCGTCGGGATTGCGGTCGAAGAAGCAGCCGATCTCGTTTTCCAGCTCGCGCACCCGCTCCACCGCGCGGGTCACCAGGGTCCAGGCGAGTTCCTGATGGGGCAGCCATTTGCCGCCCTCGATGGTGTCCATGAAATGGCGCTCGACGGAGTCGCCCTTATGCAGCGCCACGTTGTAGCCGCCCTGCACCATGCGGGTGCAGCCGCATTTGCCGAGCAGTCCCTTGGTGGCGATGGTGACATCGAGGCTGGGATCGGCGCGGTGGGCATGCAAGGCGGCGAACAGCCCGGCGCCGCCGGAGCCGAGGATCAGGATGTCGGTCGTCGTGCGCTCGATCGCCGCGCTCATCGGAACACCCAGGCGAGGAACACGAGCGCAGGCCACCGCCGCGGCCGCGACCGCGATCACCGCGAGGCGCTTCTGGTGGTCCTGCCAGGCGAAATTCTCCACGGCGAGAAGCCGCAGGCCGCCGAGCAGGTGCACCGCCAGCAGGAACACGAGGCCGCCTTCCGCGAGCCTGACCGGCGGCGCATCGCTCCAGCGCAGGAAGCCTTCGAGCCTCGCCTCGCCGTCGATGGCGAGGCCGAGGGTGAGGAAATGCAGCGGCAGGAACACCGCGAGCGCAAGCCCGGAGAGGCGGTGGACCAGCGCCGCCAGCCACAGGGCGTCCTTGCGGTGGTCGAGGCGTCGTGCGGTGCGGGCGACCGGTGCGGTCATGGCAGCGCCAATGCCGCAACCGCGCGCAGGCCGAGGCCGAACAGCAGCACACCGGCCGCTGCCGCGGCGATGCCCGCGGTGCGCTCGGCGAGCGGCGACCACTCGGCGAGGATGTTGCGGATGCCGATCCCGGCATGGACCGAGGCCGCGATCACGAACACGGCGTAGAAGCCGCCCCAGCCGAGGCTGCCGCGCACGCGGCCGAGAATGTCCGCCGCCGTGAGGCCATGCCGCGTCGCATAGAAGATCACCGCGAGATGCACCAGGACCATCGGCGCCATCAGCGCCGCGGTCGCCCGCTGCCACAGGTAGAGCGAGAGGTTCATCGCTCGATCTCGCCGCTGAGCCAGGCCTGCACGGTGCGCCGCTTGAGCGCGGCGATCGAGGCGGTCGGATTGAGCGCGGCCGGGCAGTGCGCCTGACAGGACTGGTGGGTGTGGCAGGCATGGCAGCCGCCGCGCGCCGCCACCGCCTGCAGCCGCTCGGGCCCGGCGCCGTCGCGGGCATCGTTGACCAGCGTCCAGGCGCGGTTGAGCGCGGCCGGGCCGAGATAGTCCGGATTCCAGCGCACGGTATCGCAGGCGGCGTAGCAGACGCCGCAATTGATGCATTCGATCGCGGCATTGGCGGCAATGCGCATGGCGCTGTCGGGACGGATCGGCGCGACCGGATCGGCGCGGGTCGTGGTCGGTACGAAGGCTCCCTTCGCCTCATGCCAGCGCTCGAAGAACCGGCTCATGTCGGTGGCGAGATCCTTGATGACGGGCAGGTTTTCCAACGGCCCGATCTCCAGCCTGCCGTCTTCGGCGACCTTCGAGACATGGGTGCGGCAGGTCCAGCGCGGGCGGCCATTGACCGTCATGGCGCACGACCCGCACATGCCGACCCGGCAGGCAAAGCGGTAGGACAGCGTCGGATCGAGATGGCGCTGCACGAAGGTCACCACATCGAGCACGGTCTGGTTCTGCCGCTGGGGCACCGCATAGTCCTGGTAGCGCCCCTGCGCGCCGCCGCGCCACAGCGACACTTTCAGATCGGACTGCACTTCGGTTGGATCTGTGGCCATGAACACGCTCGCGGACGGGCGCGCAGATTAGGCGCGCCGTGGCGCAGAGGGAAGGGACGGGACGGCGAAGGCATGATGTGCCGTCCTTCGAGACGAAGCGATGGGCTGCCGTACCGAGCGCCGCAGCGACCACAAGCAACATTAGCGCCGTTCTCGGAGCAATGAATTGCGTCATCTGGGGGAATCCAAATTGACGATGGTTGGACGCGGTGCCGTTCTGCGTGCAGGCCCACCAGCGTCTGATTCGCCTGGTGGGAGCCGAGGCGGATTCACAAGCCGAGGCTTTTTCTCATCACCAATTGCTATTCCAGAGAAGCGTGCGTAAAGCGCCGGCAGAACGAGCAGCGTTAGCAAGGTCGCGCTGATCAGACCGCCGATGACGACGGTCGCCAGCGGCTTCTGCACCTCCGCGCCAGTTCCGGTCGCGATCGCCATCGGCACGAAGCCCAGTGACGCGACAAGCGCCGTCATCACCACCGGGCGAAGTCGCGTCAGCGCCCCCCGGTAGATGGCCTCGCGGGGCTGCACGCCTTCGTCGACAAGTTGCCTGATGAACGTGATCATGACGAGGCCGTTGAGCACGGCGACACCCGACAACGCGATGAACCCGACCGCCGAGGAGATCGAGAACGCCATGTCACGCAACCATAACGCCATGACACCCCCGGTGAGGGCCAGCGGCACGGCACTGAACACCAGCAGCGCGTCCCGCCACGACCCCAACGCTCCCAGCAACAGCAGGAATATCAGCGCAAAACAGACCGGCACCACGATGATGAGGCGTTGCCGTGCCGCCGTGAAGTTCTCGAACTGCCCGCCCCAGGTCAGCCAATAGCCGGGCGGCAGCGTCACTTTTTGGGCGATCTTTGCCTGCGCTTCCGCGACCGCCGAGCCGATGTCGCGGCCGCGCACGTCTGCAGTAACGACGACGCGCCGCTTGCCGTTCTCGCGGCTGACCTGGTTTGGCCCTTCGGAAAGATTGAAATCGGCGAGCACGCGCAAGGGAAGCGTGGATGCCACCGCGCCTTCGCCGGCATGCGCCAATGACCCGGGCAACGGCACCGGCAGGTTCTTGAGAACTTCGATGTTGTTGCGCTCGACATCGGCCAGCCGCACCACGATCTGGAAGCGACGGTCGCCTTCGAACACCAAACCGGCCGGCCGGCCGCCTACAGCAATGCCGATCACGTCCTGCACGGCGGAAAGACTGAGGGCATGGCGCGCGATCTCCTCCTTGTCGATGTTGATCTCTAGGACCGGCATCCCGGCCACATCCTCGACCTTGACCTCGGTCGTACCGCGAACGCCCTGGAGTACGGCTGCGATCTGGTTGGCGGCACGCAGCATCGGTTCGAACTCATCGCCGAAAACGCTGACCGCCAAGTCCTCCCTCACGCCCGCGATCAGCTCATTGAAGCGCATCTGGATCGGCTGTGAAAAGCCCACCTTGTTGCCGGGAATCATCGCGGCCTGGTCGGCGATGTCGCGGATCAGATCATTCTTTGGCAAATCCGGATCCGGCCACTCCTGCCTGGGCTTCAGGATGATGTAGGTGTCGGTGGCGCTGGGCGGCATCGGGTCGGCCGCCAAGTCCGGCGTGCCGCCACGGGAGAACACGAAAGCCACCTGCGGAAACCTTCCGATCATCCTTTCGTTGGCGAATTGCATCGTCTGCGATTGCGACAGCGACGTGCTCGGAATCCGCTTGACCTCCATGACGATGTTCTTCTCGTCGAGCTTTGGAATGAATTCCTGACCGAGACGGGAGAACAACAGGACCGCGCAGGCAAAAGCCAGGATTCCAACCGCGATCGCCGGCGTCGGTCTGCGAATGACGGCCGATAGCACGGGCCGGTACAGCGCCTTCAGGCCGCGCACGAAGCCGTTGTCCCGCTCGTTCACCTTGCCGGTTACAAAGATCGCAATCATCGCCGGCATGAAGGTCAGCGACAGGACGAAGGCCGTCACCAGCGCAATGAGGACGGTCAGAGCCATCGGCTGAAAGGTCTTGCCCTCGACGCCCGAGAACGTGAGCAAGGGAACGTAGACGAGCCCGATGATGAATTGACCGTAGACCGTGGGCCTGATGACCTCGTTCGCGGACTCCGTAACGGTATCGAGGCGCTCGTGCTGCACGAGCGCGCGCCCGAGCTGGCGCTGGCGTTCCGCCAGGTGTCGCAGGCTGTTCTCCGCAATGATGACCGCACCGTCGACGATCAGGCCGAAGTCGAGTGCGCCCAGGCTCATCAGGTTGGCGCTCAGCTTGAGCTGGAGCATCCCCATGGCGGTGATCAGCATGGTGACCGGGATGACCAGAGCCGTGATGAGCGCGGCCCTGAAATTGCCCAGCAGCAGAAGCAGGACCAATATAACGAGGAGCGCACCCTCCAAGAGGTTGGTCGCCACGGTCTGCACGGTGGCATCGACGAGCTGGGTGCGGTTCAATACCGTCCGGACGCGAATGGCTGGTGGAAGCGTGCGGTTTATCTCGTTGATCTTCGCATCTACGGCCGCCGCGACGGTTCGGCTGTTGCCGCCGACCAGCATCAGCACGGTGCCGAGCACCGCCTCGTGCCCGTTCATGCTGGCGCTGCCCAGACGCAAATCGCGTCCGATCGTCACCTGCGCGACATCCTTCACATGAATCGGAATGTCGCCTCTGGCGGCGACGACGATGTCGCCGATTTCGGCCAGCTTCTCGACGCGCCCGCTGGTGCGCACCACATAGCCCTCGCCGAAGCGCTCGATGTAGTTGGCGCCGCGGCTCGCATTGTTGGCTTCGATGGCGCTCACCAGCTGGCCGATGGACAAGCCATAGCCGACGAGCTTTGCCGGGTCGGGCTCGACTTGGTACTGCTTGATGTAGCCCCCGATGGCGTCGGCGCCGGCAACGCCGCGGACGGTTTTGAGCTGCGGCCTTATGATCCAGTCCTGCACGGTGCGCAGATAGACGAGGCGCGACAGTTCATCAGCGAGACGCTCACCCTCGGGCGTCAAATAGGAGCCGTCGCTTTGCCAGCCGGGCGCGCCGTCGCGCACGTCATCGCCGGGCTGGACGTATTCGACCGTCCACCAATAGACCTCGCCGAGACCGGTCGAGATCGGGCCCATCTTGATATCGACCCCGGGCGGCAGGGCGTTCTTGGCGTCCGACAACCGTTCCGTCACCTGCTGGCGGGCAAAATAGATATCGGTCCTCTCGCTGAAGACGGCGGTGACCTGGGCGAAGCCGTTGCGCGAAAACGACCACGTCTTTTCGAGGCCGGGAGTGCCCGCAAGCGCCACCTCGATGGGAAACGTCACCTGCTTCTCGACTTCGAGGGGCGACAGCGCCGGCGCGAAGGCGTTGACCTGGACCTGGACGTTGGTGATATCGGGAACCGCGTCGATCGGCAGGACCGTCAAGGCCCAGGCGCCGGACATTGCCGCTGCGATGGTGAACAGCAGTACATACCACCGGCGGCGCACCGAGAAGGCCAGGACCCACTCTATCATCGCATCCTCAATCCTCGGCCAAGCTCTTGAGGAATTCGGCCTTGAGCGCGAACGTATTGGTGACTGCAATCGTTTCGCCGGCGTGAACGCCGGCCAGGACCTCGCTGATGCGATCGTCGCCTTGTCCCAGCATTATGGGGCGTTTTTCGAATCCCTCCGTGGTGCGAACGAATACGACCTGGCTCTTGTCGACGGTCTGAATCGCGCTGGCCGGCACGGTGAGCGGAGCGGAGTGTTCCTCGATCGCAACCGTGCAGTGGACGAGGGAGCCTGGTCGCCAGTTGCCGTCGGGGTTGGCGATCTCCGCCACCACCCGGGCGGAGTGCGTTTCCCGGTCCAGCATCGGGCTGATGAACACGATCTTGCCGATGGCGCGATACGCCAACCCGTGCGCCGCGACCGACACGGTCTGCCCCTCCTGGACCAACGGAAGGTCGGTGGGGCTGACGGCAAGTTCGACCCAGACACGATCAAGATCCACGATCGTGAACAGTTCGGTTTCCAGATTGTCCCGTCCGACCGCTGCACCGAGATCGACCTTGCGGTCGACGATGCGTCCGGACATCGGCGCCCGGACCTCCTGTCGGCGCAAGCCGGTTTCCGGCAGTTCCGGCAGGGTCGCGATTTCCTTTTCCGTCAGTCCGAGCGCGAACAGTTTCTGCCGCGCGATATCCAAATTCATCGTTGCTTGCGCCGCATCATTGCGCGACCGCAGCAGATTTTGCTCACTGGTGACGCGGCGCTCCCACAGCTGCTTGTTCCGCTCGTATAAATCCTTATCCAACTCGCTGGTCAGACGGGCCGCGAGATACTCACTTTTCGCACCAGCGACCTCGCGGCTCTCCAGTACCGCGACGACCTCATCCTTCATCACGGTGTCGCCGAGGTTCTTGCGCAACTCCGCGACGGTGGCAGACAATTTCACCGACACCCGGGCGATTCGGTTCGCATTCGGCACGATGGTGCCCGGCACTGTGATGCGATGGGCCAAGGTGCCGCCTTGCACTGGCGCAAGCTCGATGCCGGCGGCCTCGATCTGAGCGTCTGTCAATTTGATGATGGCGAGTTGCTCATCGCTCGATGCCGCGTCGCGTTTTCGCTGCTCCGCGCCGTTTGCTGCCTCCTGCCCGCTCAGCATCGTGTCGTGAGTGCCGGACACAAATCCGACGGCAGTCCGAACGGCCTCCGACAATTGCGGCACCAGACTCGCAACGACAACGCCGAACGCGGCAGCGACGGCAAAGATGAGCAGGCGGCTGGTCCGCCTATCATTTTGGTGATTGAGATCAGCCGCATCGGTGCGCATGGAACATCCGCCGCCTATTTCAGATACGAGCGCACCACGTCAATCAACTCTTCGGTGGCTTGTGCCCGTT
This sequence comes from uncultured Alphaproteobacteria bacterium, assembly GCA_963795865.1. Classification (GTDB taxonomy): domain Bacteria; phylum Pseudomonadota; class Alphaproteobacteria; order Rhizobiales; family Xanthobacteraceae; genus JAJPKK01. The sequence continues at coordinate 65,962 of CAWCJX010000057.1, read as the reverse complement.
CGGAGTTCGGATCGGGTCCGGGACCAATGACATGCATCCGGATGTGATCCTCCATCACTTCCCCCATCAACCCATTGATGGCGCCGCGGGCGGCGGCGATGAGCTGCATGACGTCGGCGCAGCCGATTTCTTGTTCGAGGGCGCGTTCGACCGCTTCGATCTGCCCACGGATGCGGCGCACCCGATTGAGGACCTTGGACTTCTCCCGAGCCGTAGGAAACACGTGGGACTCCGATCCTAATGGATAGGATAGGGGAGTATAGCATATAGTCCGGGGGAGGATAGCATGCTGTCGCGTCTTAACGCATTCCGGCTGGGCCGAAGACACCCGCGCCCTGCGCAAGTTGCGGTCTGATATGATGAGCGCGCAGGGGCTCCCCACCATCGGGATTCGATCGCGGCATTGGCGGCGATGCGCATGGCGCTGTCGGGACGGATCGGCGCGACCGGATCGGCGCGGGTCGGTCGGTACGAAGGCGCCCTTGGCCTGCCGCCAGCGCTCGAAGAACCGGCTCATGTCGGTGGCGAGATCCTTGATGACGGGCAGGTTTTCCAACGGCCCGATCTCCAGCCTGCCGTCTTCGGCGACCTTCGAGACATGGGTGCGGCAGGTCCAGCGCGGGCGGCCATTGACCGTCATGGCGCACGACCCGCACATGCCGACCCGGCAGGCAAAGCGGTAGGACAGCGTCGGATCGAGATGGCGCTGCACGAAGGTCACCACATCGAGCACGGTCTGGTTCTGCCGCTGGGGCACCGCATAGTCCTGGTAGCGCCCCTGCGCGCCGCCACGCCACAGCGACACTTTCAGATCGGACTGCACTTCGGTTGGATCTGTGGCCATGAACACGCTCGCGGACGGGCGCGCAGATTAGGCGCGCCGTGGCGCAGAGGGAAGGGAGACCCACAGACACTGATTTGAGGGCGCGCGCCCCCCTTGACGCCGTGGCGCCGGCTCCGTCTTCTTGTGGTCCGATTCCTGGCGCCGTACATACCGCGCCGATCAGCGAGGAGCCGACCATGAAGAAGATTGCCCTGTTCGCCTTTGTGCTGCTCGCGAATCCGGCCGCGGCCGCGTCGATGACCACCAACGGCCCGGGAGCGCTCGCACTCGCCGCCATCGTTGCCTCCCATTCGCGGATGCTCGGCGTGGTCGACAGGGCGGCGTTGGCGCGCCTGTTCAACGGCCGTACCAATTTCGGCTATCCTGCCAACAGGAAGATCACCGTCAGCGCCAATTCGATCGACTGCAAGGTGAGCAATGTCGACATCACCGACCGCTCCTGCGCGCTCACCTTCGGCGGGGGCAACCGCGCCCTCAAGGGACGCGAGGCCCACGAGCTTTATGCCACGCTGGTGGAAGCCGGCGCCCCCTCCGACGGCGCTGCCGGGACCATCCACGAGAGCATCTCGCATCTCCTGTGCACGATCGATCCCAACGCGATCAAGCAGAAGGACGGCAGCGGCGCGGAGTGCAAGTTCGACACCGGGCCGTAGGCGACGCGAATCCTCCCCGACGTCGGGGGAAAGAATGTACCCTTCGAGAGGCCCGCGCTCATGGCCGCAAAATGAGAAAATCGATGAAACGTGACAACGTCCGCTTCGCTCTCGCCGTCGCAGCCGCGCTCGTGGCTGTGTCGATGTCCGCGCCGGCATGGGCACAGGCCGCCGGCGGCGATATCCTGTCGAGGGAGGCCGTCCTGCGCGATCCGGCCATCCCCGACCTCGCAAATGCCCAGGGCGACGTGACCATCGTCGAATATTTCGACTACCAGTGCCCCTACTGCAAGAAGACCGCTCCGGAGCTGGCGCAGGCCGCCAAGGAGGACGGCAAGGTGCGGATCGTGCTCAAGGACTGGCCGATCTTCGGCCCCGCCTCGGCCTATGCCGCCAAAATGGCCCTCGCCTCGAAATTCCAGAACAAATACGAGGAAGCCCACGACGCCCTGATCGCGGCGAAGACGAAGCTCACCGAGGCCGCGGTCGACGATCTCCTCGCCAAGGCCGGCATCGACGTCGGGCGGGCCTCGGCAGACCGCGCCGCGCATGCTCAGGACATCGACGCGCTGCTCGCCCGCAACGATGCGCAGGCCCGCGCCTTCGGTTTTCAGGGCACGCCGGCGTTCATCATCGGGACGTTCCGGGTGCCCGGCTCGCTCAATGCGGCCGGGTTCAAGCGCGCCATCGGCGATGCGAGGAAGGCGGCGGCGTCGAAGTGAACGGACATCAATTCCAACTAACCTCCACAGCCCGCCAGCGAGACCGATTAATTTGCGCCTACGGCTTATCATCCAGCGGAGGCAGCTCTGCGCCGCCCATGCGACCACTGGTTGACGGCGATCGAAAATCTACCAATAATAAGCGCTTGGCATTTTACAGTAAGGTGCGTCCCGACTGATGCTTGTGCCGGAGCGAGAAATGACATTTGTAGCTGACACGATAAACGCGATTTTCAGGCCGGACGCGGGAAAGGAACCGACAGTCGATACGGATCTCCGTCGCACAACAATTTTCCTTGTGAGTATGGCGATTATCGGCATCGCTGCCCTCGTCTGCTGGGCCGCCTCTCGAAACACAGTTGAAGCCAAGTTTGAGAGCATTGCCCTGGGCGTGTTCCTCATCGGCGGTTCAGCGCTCGTTGGTGGCGTGCTCGGTCTTCTATTCGGCATCCCGAAGTCCGTCAGCGATCCGGAAGCTTCCGAACAAACATCAAGCACCGATGCGGGACCGACAAACCGAAAAACCACGGAAAACCCCACCGGTCGCTCAAGCTACGCGGTTAACACGAATCTTGAACAAATATCGGATTGGCTTACAAAAATTATTGTTGAAGTCGGACTTACCGAGTTGGGAAACATTCGTAGTCAGTTTCAGGCCCTGGCCAAGTATTTCGGAAATGGGTTTACGGCAGGAGGCTCCGGTTCAGCTGACACCACCGCCCCAGTTGTTGCCGCGCTAATCATCGTATATGGACTAACCGCCGGATTTTTGGCCGGCTATCTCCTCACGAGAATGTTCCTGCCCGGCGCGTTCAACCGGGCTGACGAAGCACTCCGCCGGCGCAATACGGAACTCGCGACGAAAGTCGCTCAACAACAAGAGATCGCTGAAACATCCGCACGCGTGCAAGGCGAAATTTACAACGATCTTTACCGCTATAAGGATCGGGGCTTCCGCGACGCTATAACGAAGATCGAAAAGCTATTTGAATCTCCGGCTAACCGAAAGAACCCGGCCTTATGGGTATACTTGGCTGCGGCGCATGGTCAGAGCTGGCGCTGGGAACACGAACATTCATCCGCACCCGAGAACGAAAAGGAGAAAATCCTCAAACAGCATCGAGACGCGGCTTTAGATGCTGTTAAGCAAGCGCTTGAACTCGGTGAATCTTGGAAGCCGATACTGCAGGTTATGTGGGATAAGGGCCATCCAATTAAGGCAAGTGGCAAGGAACAGGACGACGACTTGGAGGTATTCTTCAACGATCCGGAATTTCAGAAATTACTCAGTCGGCGAGAGACCTAACCTCCACGGTCCGGAGGCCTCGCGCCGGCTCCCGCTAGGCCTTCGTCTGCGTCCGCACCACCCGCAGCGGGGTCACCTTGAGGGCGTCGAGGTGCTCCCCGATGGCTCCGGCGATGAAGCGCGCGGTGATCGGGGTGCCGTCAAAGTGCAGGATCGGCACCAGGCGCACGGGGTCGATGCCGCATTCGTTGACGATCAGCGAGCGGAGCTGGCCGTCGCGGTTCTGCTCGACCAGGAACACGAAATCGTGCTCGACGATGAACTCGGTCACGTCCTGGTGGAACGGGAATGCCCGCACCCGCAGCGTGTCGAGGCGATTGCCGCCGTCTTCCAGCATGGCGATCGCCTCGTCCATGGCCGGCGCGGTCGAGCCGTAATAGATCACGCCGTATTTGGTCGGCTTTTCGGCGTTGCGGCGCACCGGGCGCGGCACCAGCCCCTTCGCGGTCTCGAATTTACGCAGCAGGCGCTGCATGTTGTCGACATAGGCGGCGCCGTCCTCGGTGTAGCGGGCATAGCGGTCGCGGGAGGTGCCGCGGGTGAAGTAGGCGCCCTTGGTCGGGTGGACACCCGGCAGGGTGCGAAACGCAATGCCGTCGCCGTCGACATCGAGATAGCGGCCGAAATCCCTGCCGGCATCGAGTTCGGCGGCGGTCATCACCTTGCCGCGGTCATACTTGCGCGCATCGTCCCATTTGAACGGCGCGCACAAATGCTGGTTCATGCCGATCTCGAGATCGAGCAGCACGAACACCGGGGTCTGCAGCCGGTCGGCGAGGTCGAAGGCCTGCGCCGCGAACTCGAAGGTCTCGCCGGGATTCTCCGGAAACAGCACCACATGCTTGGTATCGCCGTGGGAGGCATAGGCGCAGTTGAGCACGTCGGACTGCTGGTTGCGGGTCGGCATTCCGGTGGAAGGTCCGGCCCGCTGTACGTCGAAGATGACGGCGGGGATTTCGGCGAAATAGCCGAGCCCGAAGAACTCCTGCATCAGCGAGATGCCGGGGCCCGAGGTCGCGGTGAAGGCGCGGGCGCCATTCCAGCCGGCGCCGATGACGATGCCGATCGAGGCGATCTCGTCCTCGCCCTGGATGATGGCGTATTTGCTCTTGCCGTCGGCGGGATCGGTGCGCAGCTTGGCGCAATAGCTCGTGAAGGCGTCGGCGAGCGAGGAAGACGGCGTCAGCGGATACCACGCGCACACCGTCGCGCCGCCATAGACCGCGCCGAGCGCCGCCGCCGCATTGCCGTCGATATAGATGCGGTCGCCCACCTTGTCGGATCGCTTCACCTTGAGCCCGCACGCATTGTCCATGTTCATGGTGACCCAGTCACGGCCGAGGTGAAGCGCATGCACATTGGCGCCGATCAGCTTTTCCTTGCCCTTGAACTGCTCGCCGAACAGCTTCACGATCACCGCGGTGTCGATGTCGAGCAGCGCCGACAAGGCGCCGAGATAGATGATGTTCTTGAACAGCTGGCGCTGGCGCGGATCGGTGTATTCGCGATTGCAGATCGCGGTCAGCGGCACGCCGAGCACGGTGATGTCGTCGCGAAACTTCGACGCCGGCATCGGCTTCGTCGAATCGTAGAACAGGTAGCCGCCGGGATCGATGCCGGCCACGTCCTTGTCCCAGGTCTGCGGGTTCATCGCGACCATGAGATCGAGGCCGCCGCGGGCGCCGAGATGGCCGGCTTCGGATACCCGCACCTCGTACCAGGTCGGCAGGCCCTGGATGTTGGAGGGGAAGATGTTGCGTGCCGACACCGGCACGCCCATGCGCAACACCGAGCGGGCGAACAGCTCGTTGGCGCTCGCCGAGCCCGAACCGTTGACGTTGGCGAACCGGACGACGAAGTCGTTTACGCTGCCGATTGGGCTTCGTGCTGGCATGTCGTTCCCGCGTGAGTCATTTCGATGAGATATTTCTTCATGTCCCAGGCGCCGGTGGGACACCGCTCGGCGCACAGGCCGCAATGCAGGCAGACGTCCTCGTCCTTGGCCATGATGCGCCCGGTCTTGAGGCCGTCGGCGACATAGATGTCCTGGGTGAGGTTCGATGCCGGCGCCTTGAGGCGGTGGCGCAGATCGGATTCCTCGCCGTTCGCCGTGAAGGTGATGCAGTCCATCGGGCAGATGTCGACGCAGGCATCGCATTCGATGCACAGCGACGGCGCGAACACCGTCTGGATATCGCAATTGAGGCAGCGATGGGCTTCCTTCAATGCGAGGCGATCATCGTAGCCGAGTTCCACCTCCGCCTTGATGTCGGCGAGCGCCACCACCTTGTCGCGCAGCGGCACCCGGAAACGCCGATCGACCGAGACGTCGTTGTCGTAGCTCCACTCGTGGATGCCCATCTTCTGGCTGACCACCTCGACCGCCGGCAGCGGGCGGTGATTGACGTCTTCGCCGGACAGGAACTTGTCGATCGACACCGCGGCCTCGTGGCCGTGCGCCACCGCCCAGATGATGTTCTTGGGGCCGAACGCGGCGTCGCCGCCGAAGAACACCTTCGGGTTGGTGGAGGCCATGGTCCTGGGGTCGACCTTGGGCATGCCCCACTTGTCGAAGACGATGCCGATGTCGCGCTCGATCCAGGGGAACGAATTCTCCTGGCCGACCGCGACCAGCACGTCGTCGCAGGGAATGTGCTGGTCGGGCTCGCCGGAAGGAACGAGATTGCGGCGGCCCTTGGCGTCGTATTCCGCCTTGACCTTCTCGAACACCACGCCGGTGAGGCGGCCGTTGTCGTGGGTGAACTGCTTCGGCACCAGGAAATTGAGGATCGGGATGCCCTCATGCATGGCATCCTCCTTCTCCCATGGCGATGCCTTCATCTCCTCGAAGCCGGAGCGGACCACGACGGTGACCTCCTCGCCGCCGAGGCGGCGCGAGGACCGGCAGCAGTCCATGGCGGTGTTGCCGCCGCCGAGCACGACGACGCGGCGGCCGATCTTGGTGATATGGCCGAACGAAACGCTGGAGAGCCAGTCGATGCCGATATGGATGTTGGCGGCGGCCTCGGCGCGGCCGGGAACGTCGAGGTCGCGGCCGCGCGGAGCGCCGGAGCCGACAAAGATCGCGTCCCAGTCCTCGGCCAGCAGCCCCTTGAGGCTGTCGATGCGCCGGCCCGGACGAAAATCGATGCCAAGACCCAGAATGTAGTCGCACTCCTCGTCGATCACCGATTCCGGCAGGCGGAAGCGCGGTATCTGGGTGCGAATCATGCCGCCGGCCTTGGGGTCGGCATCGAACACGACGCAGTCATAGCCGAGCGGCGCCAGATCGCGCGCGACGGTGAGGGAGGCCGGGCCGCCCCCCACCAATGCCACCCGCTTGCCGTTCTTGTGCTGGGCAGGACGTGGCAGGCGCGCCTTGATGTCGCCCTTGTAGTCCGCGGCAACCCGCTTGAGCCGGCAGATCGCCACCGGCTCGTTCTCGACCCGGCCGCGCCGGCACGCCGGCTCGCAGGGCCGGTCGCAGGTGCGCCCGAGCACGCCGGGGAACACGTTGGACTTCCAGTTGATCATGTAGGCATCGCCATAGCGCCCGGCCGCGATCAAACGGATGTATTCCGGGACCGGGGTGTGCGCCGGACAGGCCCACTGGCAGTCGACGACCTTATGGAAATAGTCGGGCGCGGCGATGTTGGTAGGTTCCATACACTCCTCGTGCTGCAAACACGCAGGCGACGTCCCGCGTCCGCCAGCGGAAGCAAAGCCGTTCCCTCCGGCCGGTCGTTTTACATCAACCGATCCGCATTCAGGCTAATCCGCATAGACGATGATTTCTACTGCCGCAACTGGCATGGCAGAATTGTGGTGAAGCTTGCAACAAATACGGAATGAACATTGCCGGCGTCAGCTTTTTGCAGCGCAACATCGGCTCGTTTCCAGCGCCGGCGCCGATCAATCGACCACCCTGCCCGATCCTCCCCCGGCGCCGCGCCGGCCGGCTTAACCGGAGGCGGCGGATGCCCCATATGACAACCGACGACCGCATGATCGCGAAAAGTTGCAGACTTTTCGGGCGGGATCATGCAAGCGAGCAACTCCCATGCGCGACATCTTCGAATCCATCGCTTCCGACCCGCCGATCGATCCGACCGAGTCGGCGCGCCGAAACATGCGCACGCTGCGCAAACGTTTCTATGCCGCCGCTGGTGTCATCGAGGCGCCGGCCGGGTTCGAGATCGCCCTCGACGGCCGTCCGGTCCGCACGCCGGCGCGCCATCCCCTCGCGTTTCCCGGGAGGACTCTGGCGCAAGCCGCCGCCGCCGAATGGGATGCCCAGGGGGAGTTCATCGAGCCCGCACGCATGCCGTTGACGCGGCTTGCCAATACCATCATCGACGGCGTCGCCGCAGCACCCGATGCGGTCGCCGCCGAGGTGGAGAAATATCTCGGCACCGACCTCTTGTTCTACCGCGCCGCGACCCCGGATCGCCTGGTGGAGCGCCAGAAGCAGCATTGGGACCCGGTGCTGGAATGGGCGCAACTTGCGCTCGGCGCGCACTTCCTCACCGGCACCGGCGTGATGCCCCTGCTCCAGCCGGAAACGGCGCTCGCCGCGGCAAGCGCCGCGATCCCGCGCGAACCGTGGCGGTTGGGCGCCGTCCATGCCGTCACGACGCTCACGGGCTCGGCGCTGCTCGCGCTCGCCCTCGCCCGCGGCGCCATCAGTTGCAACGCCGCCTGGGCGGCGGCCCATGTGGACGAGGACTGGAACATGGAGTTCTGGGGCGAGGACGCGCCCGCGCTCGAACGCCGTGCCTTCCGCTTTGCCGAGATGCAGGCGGCCGCGATCATATTGGCCGACGATGGCGCGAAATAGCGAGGCTGCGGAGGCACCCGGCGCAACACGCGGATGAGCGCGAACTGGGCATTGCGCATCGCCTGGAGCACGACGGCCGCGTCGGACCGGGGGTCGCAAACCCGGCACCCACGTAATCCTACCAAAGCGTTAGCCGCGCGACTTCGCGCGGCGGTTTCGCCGGCCGTTGCGTCATGCTAGAGCGGAACGGCCGGGCGGAGCGACATCATGAAAGACATCAGGGAAAAGCTCGAAATCCGTCGCGCCAGCGCGCGGATCGGCGGCGGCCAGGCGCGCATCGACGCCCAGCACAAGCGCGGCAAGCTCACCGCCCGCGAGCGCTTGGAATTGCTGATGGACAAGGGCTCGTTCGAAGAGTTCGACATGTTCGTCGAGCACCGCGCCACCGATTTCGGCATGGACAAGTCGAAGATATCCGGCGACGGCGTCGTCACCGGCTGGGGCACCGTCAACGGCCGCACCGTGTTCGCCTTCGCCAAGGACTTCACCGTGTTCGGCGGCTCGCTGTCGGAGACCCACGCCCAGAAGATCATCAAGATCCAGGACATGGCGATGAAGGCGCGGGCGCCGATCATCGGCCTGTTCGATGCCGGCGGCGCGCGCATCCAGGAAGGCGTCGCCGCGCTCGGCGGTTACGGCGAGGTGTTCAAGCGCAACGTGATCGCCTCCGGGGTGATCCCGCAGATTTCCGTCATCATGGGGCCGTGCGCCGGCGGCGACGTCTATTCGCCGGCCATGACCGATTTCATCTTCATGGTGAAGGACACGAGCTACATGTTCGTGACCGGGCCCGATGTGGTGAAGACCGTCACCAACGAGGTGGTGACGGCGGAGGAGCTGGGCGGCGCCTCCGTCCACACCACCAAATCCTCGGTCGCCGACGGCGCCTACGAGAACGACGTCGAGTGCCTGCTGCAGATGCGGCGGCTGATCGACTTCCTGCCGGCGAGCGCCGGCGCCGGGGTGCCGGAATGGCCGTCCTTCGACGACATCGAGCGCGAGGACCCCTCGCTCGACACGCTGGTGCCGGAAAATCCCAACAAGCCCTACGACATCAAGGAACTGATCCTGAAGGTCGTCGACGAGGGCGATTTCTTCGAGATCAGCGCGGCGTTCGCCCGCAACATCGTCACCGGCTTCGGCCGGCTGTCCGGCCGCACCGTCGGTTTCGTCGCCAACCAGCCGATGGTGCTGGCCGGCGTGCTCGACGCCGACGCCAGCCGCAAGGCGGCGCGGTTCGTGCGATTCTGCGACGCCTTCGACATCCCGATCGTGACCTTCGTCGACGTGCCCGGCTTCCTGCCCGGCACCGCGCAGGAATATGGCGGATTGATCAAGCACGGGGCGAAGCTGCTGTTTTCCTACAGCCAATGCTCGGTGCCGCTCGTCACCGTGATCACCCGCAAGGCGTTCGGCGGCGCCTATGACGTGATGGCCTCCAAGCATGTGGGCGCCGACGTGAACTACGCCTGGCCGACCGCCCAGATCGCGGTGATGGGCGCCAAGGGCGCGGTCGAGATCATCTTCCGCGCCGACATCGGCGACGCCGAGAAGATCGCGGCGCGCACCAGGGAATACGAGGACCGCTTCCTGTCGCCCTTCGTCGCCGCCGAGCGCGGCTATATCGACGAGGTCATCATGCCGCGCGCGACCCGGCGGCGGCTGGCGCGCGCGCTCGGGATGCTGCGCGGGAAGAAGGTCGAGATGCCGGTACGCAAGCACGACAATCTGCCGGTATGATATTTAGGGCCAAAGGCATCCGGGATTTCACTCCAATCTTGCAATTCCGCATCTGATGTATTAGCATTTGATGCATGCGCACCACCCTTGATATCGACGATGACGTGCTTGCCGCGCGACAAACGGAACTGGCTCGGCAAAATCTGAACGACTGCCGGCAAGGTGATTTCTGACCTTCGCAAGGGCCTTCCAAGCCTCCAAAGCTCAAGTATCGTAACGGCTGTCCGGTCGATCCCAAACGGAACGGTGGCGTGGTCACACCGAGTTGATCGACCGACTCGCGGAGGAAGAGTCTCTGTGCGCACTGCTCGATCTGAACGTGCGTATCTCACGGATCGATTACCACACCTGCATCACGTGAAGGCCCATGCGTTGGTCGGGCCCAAAACCGCCCTCACGGATGGGCCTCTTGCCCGCTCACCCAGAACGGTTTCCGTGCGCATCCCTGTCGCAGCCGAGCACACTGCCCCCCTCCGCTTGTCGCGACGTCGTCCGACTTCTCTTGCGAATGCTCGCACGCGTGCTCGGAAGCCGATGATCATCGCGTCTTCTGCGCCGCCGACGATTCCACTGCTCGCCACCACCAGCACATCAACCGCGAACGACATCCTCGGTCCGAAGTCAAGCTCCGAACCGATATCTATCTGCTTCCGGCGCTTCGCCGGTGAACATGACGGGCGGCTTCGCCGATGACATCTCGACCTGGCCACATCACCGAGTGTCTCGGTACGCCGCCAATGCGGTAGCGAGCCCAAGCCGCTCTACGTCGTGGGCTGATCATTTGCGTCGTGCCGTCGCCACGCCGGTAACTGCCGTCGCGACCCGGCCAAGTGAATACGAGGACCGCTTCCTCTGCCCTCGTCGCCGCCGAGCGCGGCTATATCGACGAGGTGATCATGCGCGCGCGACCCGGCGGCGACTGGCGCGCGCACTCGGAATGCTGCGGGGCAAGAAGGTCGAAATGCCGGCACGACACGATAATCTGCCGGTGTAGGGCAGGGCGACAATTGGCCTGATTTGCGCGCGCGGTCCCGACGATCTGAAGTTCCCGGCGCCACCGCCGTGCCGAATTTCACTTGCGATCGGGCCTCGCCTTCTGCACCTGATCGAGGCGGGCCTGCACGGCGGCCAGCGCCTCCTTCAGCGCCGCGATCTCCCTGGCGGCGGCGGCGCTGGTTTCCTTCTGCGCGGCGATTTCGCGGTTGGCGGCGGCGAGCTTCTGTTGGGCATCGAGCGCATTCTTGGCGATCACCTGCTGCAGATACTCGACATTGCTCTGCAGGCAGCCAGTGCGCCGGTCCAAGCGACTTTCGCGGGTGCACAGTTCGATGCCCTGGACGTCCTGTGCCGCAGCCGGGGGCGAAGTGGCCGCCATGGCAGCGGCGACAACGAACCCGATGGCGAACAGCAATGCTCCGGCGTGCAGGTGGCGGCTGAGCATCATCATCCTCCTCCGAAACGCGCGAGGCGGCGGCCGATCTTCTCCGCCCCGCCGGTTGCCGTTTGCTCGGCGAATTTCGATTCGCGCGGCGTCGCGGCCGAACCATAGCGTGCCGGACGCGGGAAAGCGCGAGGCAACCTCGCGCACAGCCAGTCTCACCTGCCCGCGCTTTCGCAAGCACGTACGAGATCGCCGACGATGCCGCCGGGGTCCTCCGCGCGCATGATCTCGCCCATGACCGCGATGCCGCGGGCGCCGGCGGCAAGGCAGGCGGCGGCCGTTTGCGCCGTCACGCCGCCCAGCGCCAGGACGGGAATGTCGGCCGCCGCAGCCGCGCGCAAGGCACCGGTTCCGAGCGCGGGGCCGTAGCCGGGCTTGCTGCCGGTGAGAAAAATCGGGCTCAGGGTCGCGTAATCGGCGCGCGCCGCCGCCGCGGCCGCGACCTCGGCGAGGCCATGGGCCGACACGCCGATGATGGCGGCGCTGCCGAGGCGTCGGCGCGCCGGCGCGACCGCTGCGGCGCTCTGGAGATGAACTCCGGCGGCGCCGACCGCCGCGGCGAGATCGATGTCGGTGCTGACCGACAGGGCGAAGCCGCACTCCGCGGCGAGTCGCGCCAGCCGGGCGGCGAGATCCCGGCGCTCCTCGCGCGCGAGATCCCTGTCGCGCAGCAGCAGCCAGCGCCCGCCGCCGCGCCCGACGGCGGCGGCGATGGTCTCGATGGAATGGCGGGCTTGATGACGGTCGGTGATGACGAGAAGCGGGCCCGGCAGCGGCCTCATGAACCGACCAGCCCGAGCTGCGGGCTCGACGGCTCGGCGCGGCCGCGGCGCGGGATCCGCCCGGCGAGATGAGCGAGGCGGCCGGCTTCGACCGCATGGCGCATCGCCGCCGCCATCCGCACGGGATCGTCGGCCTTGGCGACCGCGGTGTTGAGGAGCACGGCGCAGGCGCCCAGCTCCATGGCGATCACCGCGTCCGACGCGGTGCCGATGCCGGCATCGACGATCACCGGCACCGCCGAGCGGCGGCAGATCAGTTCGAGGGTGGCGGGATTGGCGACGCCCATGCCCGAGCCGATCAGCGACCCCATCGGCATCACCGCGGCGGCGCCGGCATCGGCGAGGCGCTGGCACACCACGGGATCGTCGGTGCAATAGGGCAGCACCACGAAGCCGGCATCGACCAGGCGGCGCGTCGCCTCCAGCAGCTCGGCCACATCCGGATAAAGCGTCTCGCGGTCGCCGATCACCTCGAGCTTGACCCAGTTGGTGTCGAGCGCCTCACGGGCGAGTTCCGCGGTCTTGATGGCGTCGCGCGCGGTCTCGCAGCCCGCGGTATTGGGCAGGAAGCGGTACTTCGACAGCAGGCTGACGGTATCGAAGCCGTGGCCCTTGAGGGAGATGCGGCGGATCGAGACGGTGACGATCTCGCAGCCGCTGGCGGCGGCGGCGTCGACCAGGATGCGCTGGGTCGGATAGCCGGCGGTGCCGAGCAGGAGCCGCGAGGTGAAGGTCTCGCCGGCGAGCTTGAACGGATCGGCACTCATCTCATCCTCCCGACATCGCGCGAATGATCTCGACGGCGTCGCCGTCCCGCACCGGGGTCGCGGTCCAGGCGGCGCGGCGCACCACCTCGCCGTTGAGCGAGATCGCAAAGCCGCGCGGCTCGGCGATCTCGAGTGCCGCGGTCTCGGCGCGCCAGAGGTCGGCGAGATTGGCCGCCTCGCAGTGGCGTTCGGTTCCGTTGATGGTGAGCTTCATCGGACATGTCCCGGTTTCGGCAAAGGCCGGTTCGCGGCGCCGGACGGCCGGGCCGCCGAATCGATCGAGCCCGAAGGCCTGCGCCACCGCCGGCATCCTGCCGTCGGCGACCAGCGCCTCGATCGCCAACGCCGTCACCGGCGCCAGCAGGTAGCCGTTGCGGTGATGGCCGGTGGCGATGGCGAGCCCTTCCACCCCGGTCGACCCGAGCATCGGCGCGTCGTCGATCGAGCTCGGCCGGAACCCGGTCCAGATCGCCTCGATCGCCATCTCCTCGATCGCCGGAAAAGCGCGCCTCGCCCCTTCCAGCAGCGCATAGACGCCGCCGGCGGTGACCGCGGCATCGAAGTCGCGTTCCTCCACGGTCGCCCCGACGATCAGCCGGCCGTCGCCCTTGGCGGCGAGATGGACCTGCTCCGTCCATACGATATGGGACAGCGTGCCGGTGTCCGCAGTGGCCGTCAGCGCCAGCGCCTGGCCCTTGAGCGGGCGCACCGGCACCACCAGCCCGGGCGGCAGCAGGCCGCCGGCGGTCCAGGCGCCGGCCGCGAGCACGACCGTCGTTGCGCGGCAGCGGCCGGCCGCGGTTTCGACGCCGCGGACGCGTCCGCCGGCGAGGTCGAGCGCCTCCACCGCGCAGTGCTCGAACAGGCCCGCGCCGCTCGCCTGCAGGGCGGCGCGCAATGCCGCCATCACCAGCCGCGGGTCGACCTGATGGTCGTCGGGGCAGAACAGGCCGGCGGCGACCGAGGGCCGCAGCGCCGGCTCCATGGTCCGGACCTCCGGGCCGCCGAGCCAGCGGGTCGCGAGGCCGCAGCGCACATGGAGATCGTGACGGAACCGCAGCCGCTCGACCTCGTCGCGGCCGAGCGCCACCACCAGGGTGCCGCTCTCGCGGAAATCGATGGCGCGACCGGATTGCGCCTCGAGCGCGCGGCCGAATGCGGGCCACATGCGCTGGCTTTCCAGCGCCAGCGCCAGCAGTTCCGGATCGCCCGGCTCGTGCTCCGCCGCGGCGGCGAGCATGCCGGTCGCAGCAAGGCTCGCGCCGGCGCCTGCCCCGGCGCGGTCGAACACCGCGACGGACAGCCCGCGCTGCGCCAACCGCCAGCCAATGGAGAGGCCGATCACGCCGGCGCCGACCACGGCGACATCGACGGCCGCCGGAACCGCGGCGGGCCGGGTCGCGGCCGCCGGCGCGGGCGTCGCCAGCGTACGCATGGCAGATGCCGGCAAAACCGATGCCGGCAAAACGCATGCCGCAGACGCCTCTGGCGAGATCGGAAAGCCCGTCATCGAAATCTCCACTCACGCAGGGGTGGAGATGTTCGGCTCCAATCCCTACGCCGGTGCGAACCGGTTCAGGTTCAAAGGATTTCCGCGCTGCCGGACGGCCAGCGGTTTCTCAGCCCCTTGTCGGGGATCTCCCTTGGAACGGTGCAAATTAGCGCCAAGCCTCGCAACGGGTCAAGCGCCGCAGCGACGCGGTCGGAGGGCGGTCTGGGTTGCAGGAACCGCGGGGATCATGGTCGTGCTGCACTGCGGCGAGCATCCAAAAAGCATGAAATCGCCACGCCATGCGTATTCAAATCCTCACCGATTTTGTGTAGAACCCTCGCGCCTGCCACAGCCGCGTGGCCGGCCCGAGGGGGGATGAAGTACGGATATGACCTATCTCGCCAAACCCAAGTTCCATCACCCCGGCCTGCCCAAGAACGCGCTCGGCTACACCCACCGCGACTACGAGGGCAAGATCTCGACCCTGTGCGCCGGCTGCGGGCATGATTCGATCACGGCATCGATCATCGAAGCCTGCTTCGAACTCTCCATCGAGCCGCATCGGGTCGCCAAGATTTCCGGCATCGGCTGCTCGTCGAAGACGCCCGATTATTTCCTCGGCAATTCCCACGGCTTCAATTCGGTCCATGGCCGCATGCCGTCGGTGCTCACCGGTGCGAACCTCGCCAACCGCGATCTCATCTATCTCGGCGTCTCCGGCGACGGCGATTCCGCCTCGATCGGCGTCGGCCAGTTCGTCCATTCGATCCGGCGCGGCGTCAACATGGTCTACATCGTCGAGAACAACGGCGTGTACGGCCTCACCAAGGGCCAGTTCTCCGCCACCGCCGACCGCGGCTCGAAATCGAAGAAGGGCGTCGTCAATTCCGACAGCCCGATCGACATGGTGGCGATGGCGCTGCAACTCGGCGCCACCTTCGTGGCGCGTTCGTTTTCCGGCGACAAGACCCAGCTCGTCCCGATCATCAAGGCGGCGATCGAGCACAAGGGCGCGGCCTTCATCGACGTGATCAGCCCCTGCGTGGCGTTCAACAACCATGCCGGCTCGACCAAGAGCTTCGACTATGTGCGCGAGCACAACGAGGCCGTGAACCGGCTCGACTTCATGACCGGACGCGACCCGATCAGCGTCGACTATGCGCCCGGCACGGTGCAGACGGTGGAACAGCATGACGGCACCACGCTGGTGCTGCGCAAGCTCAATGCCGACTACGACGTGCACGACCGGCTGGCGGCGATGAACTTCCTCCAGCAGCACACCGCCAAAGGGCAGGTCGTCACCGGGGTGCTGTATATCGCCGATGAGCCGGAGGACCTGCATGCTCATCTCAATACCTGCGACGCGCCGCTCAATACGCTCGCGGAAAAAGACCTCTGCCCGGGCTCGGCGGTGCTCGAAAAGATCAATGCCGGGCTGCGGTAAGCCTGGCACGATGACAATGCTTAGGCTTGCGTTTAATCACGGGACGGTCCACTCGTCAGATCGATGCACTGGCGCCCGGATGCCCAGGCGTTCGGTCGATTTTCAATTAATTCAATTGAAGATTTTTGAATTAAAACCAGATTATCAAGTCCTGGGCTAGGTTCCATGGTGAGGCCGCGCGAGGGCGAGTCCCGGACGCGCCGCGGAAGACCGACGTTCGTCCGCGGAGGCCGAGCCCGACGCTTCGCCCGGGGCTCCTGGCGACGTTTTGAGCGGAGCCTGAACACTGAAAAGAGGCCGAGTTCGAGATGCTCGTTCCGGAAGCTTGCTTACGTGCGCTGGATGCTGCGGTCTCTCTTGCTTTAGATACGGCACCTACAAACTATCTCGAAACCGCGCGCCGGTGATTTCACGGTAAGACGCTGCTCGCCGCGATGTACAATGAACGCCGTAGTGTGCTCGGCGTACACGAAGCATTGATCTTTACGCTCTCCAGCGACGCCACCTGGAGGCGATGTCGCGCCTTGTCGCCCGGGGCCGATGAGAACGCCGTTCGGCCGGTGGCTTCACGGCGTGGCGAGCCTCTAACTTAACCAGCGAAGATCGTCACGACTTGCTCGCTCCGGCCGATGATGAACGCGGGCGAACCAGGGCGTGGTTCGTGCCGCGGTGAGCCACTCGGAGGTGGTACGCGCCTTACTGCCGCGGGGGCCGATGTGAACGCCGTAGGCGGCTCATTGGGACGGCATCGACGATTGCATCGCAAGCTGGAGGTGGAGCCGGTCTCGCTCGCGCGGGGGCCGATGTGAACGCTAAGGCGTCCATTGGACGGACATTCGACGATGCTTCGTAGCAGGGCTGGCCGGAAGGGTGCGCGCCTTAGCTCGCCGCGCGGTGCCGATGTGACGCCAGGTTCGATCGAACCGGCTCTGAGCCGCGACAATCCCGGCGGGAGCTCTTCTGAAAGTCGCAGTCGCCAATTTGGATCGCCATGCTCGAGGTGCTCCTTCCTTCTGAAGAGCCGGTTGACCGTGTTCGGGTTGATCGTGAATTGCCCGAAGAAGCTCGCAAGTGGGGCCGCATTATTGACTTAAGTGCGCTTGACGCCGGGTGATCTGCTTCTCTTCAGATCGATAACCGCAGATTCGGATGTTATCTCACGCGCAATAGTTGACGCTCAAATGAAGGTCCTTGCCGAGACCGCGCTCAATGTACCCACGCCGCAGTCTATCTTGGCGATGGCGAGCACATCTGCGAAGCGAATTTCAAAGTGCCCGGGGCTCCATACGGTGTAGCTATACGATCGGCCCACTGCGATTGCGACGGCGGACACGCGATCCGAGCACGGCGTCCCTGAAAGATGGATTCCAAGACGCCGCTACGGATCGCGATCGGGGCCCTCGCAAACCTTGGGGCCGGCTATGCGTTCCAAGAAATCGTGGCATTCGCCAAGGCGACCAACAACGGGTGGATGAGCATTTTAGAAGGGCGAGCAAAGCCGATATTGATGCCTTTGTTTCGCGCAGAGCTATTCACTTCTGGACGCCGAGGCCCAATCGATCCTCGCCGGCTGGATCGCAAAGACCACGATGGCAGCGGACACCCTTTTTGCCGAAAGCAGCGCAATATCGCCCGCTGAGCGAACATGGGTCATGACAACCGGGAGAGCACCTGATAGCTGGCAAATTTGGCTCGCGCAGCACACAAATGCGGAGTGGGAAACGGCCCTCGATCATGTGGGACTAGCGCTCCACCGAGCGGCAGACCATGAGCGATCCAAGAACGAAATAAATACCCAAAGCACCACGATCGGCATCGGGAAACTGCTGATCCACACTTTCAGCAGCGCCATTCCAACCGTCGAGTTTGATCCATCAGCTGAATTCGGGCCGCGTCTTCGCCGTCTATGGCCGCCGCGCCCAAAAAAACTTTTGTTTTGGCCCATTCACGGGGGAGAAATGTCCTGGCCCCCAGGGCATTCCCTGTCGGATGAAGAGGTTGAGCGCCTGGGTCGTCATCTGTACGCACACTACACACCATCAACACGGTTGGCCGGTGAGTAATCGGGGTGCCGGCCGCTGCACCGGGGTGGGTTAGCCCTTGGGTTGGCGGCCGTCGAACGCGAGTTCGTGCCACTGCCGCACGCGTCCGGCCGGAGAAGGACCATCTGCGGAGCGGCCAGCCGCCACCACCACGGAGGACGCCACGACGGCTGGCCTCATAGAGCGCCGTCGGTGATCGGGTCGCGCACGGCGACGGTGCAGCCGATGTGCAGCGCCTCCTGCGCTGCTATCATCCTGGCGGTCGCACGTGGAACGATGCCAAGCTCGGCGTCGGCAGTCGTCAGCAGAACGGAACCCGTCGTGGTATTCGTTTTCATCGCCTTGTCCCTTCCGATGCGCGTGGCAGACAGCGCCCGCGTGTCTAGGCTCATCCCAAGGCCAGGATGCAACCTTCGCCTGCTCCCGCCTCGCTCGGCAAGCGGACGTCAGAAAGAAAAGGCCGGTTTTATTGGGTTTTGCAACATCAGCCACAACCGGCACACAGCGATCGCCTAGATGCACTATCTGCCGCTCTCGCTCCCGTTCTTCGCCCTGCTGGTGGGGGCGTTCCTCATCGTCCTCGCGCTCATCCAGATCGGCATTCTGCGCTATGCCTATCTGCGCATCGGCGTCAGTTCGCGTGCCGCGATGTTCCTGCTGCTGGGCTCGCTGATCGGCAGCTATATCAACATTCCGATCGTGGAGTTGCCGGAGCGAAACGTCGAGTCGGGCATCGAGGTCAGCTTTTTCGGCATGCAGTATGTGGTGCCGGCGGTGGTCGAATGGCCGGGCACCGTGATTGCGGTGAATGTGGGCGGCGCGGTGATTCCCGGGCTGCTGTCGCTCTATCTCTTGTTCAAGAACCGGATGTGGTTCGCAGGGCTGATCGCGACCGCCGTGATCACCGCGATCGTGCACATGCTCGCCTATCCCGTACCGGGCGTTGGGATCGCAGTTCCGGTGTTCGTTCCGCCGATCGCGACGGCGCTGGTTGCGGTGCTGATGGCCCGCGAGAACGCGGCGGCGCTCGCCTATGTGAGCGGCAGCCTCGGCACGCTGATCGGCGCCGATCTCCTCAATCTGGGCGCCATCCGCGGGCTCGGCGCACCGGTCGCCTCGATCGGTGGCGCCGGGACCTTCGACGGCATTTTCCTCACCGGCATCATGGCGGTGCTGCTCGCGGGTTTCTCGCGCCGAGCTTGAAGACGCGAGCCAAGCGTCGGCGCCGGCCGTCATCCCGACGCAGGCAAGCCTGTTTCAATTGGCACAACTGCCAACGAACGCATTGAGCTTGCCGGACCGCAAGCCGCTGGCCGCACCGTAATGGGTACAGGCCGCGACGCGGTCGTGGAAGGTCTTGAACCGCGTTCCACTCGGAATTATCACGTCCCTCGCGCTGCCGGGCACGTGAACGTACATCGGCCCCTGGGACGAGCCGGTCCGGGGTATGTGCGGCGCCGGCGGGGCCATTCCGACCCGTGCTGCCGGCGGCGCCAGCAGGACCGGATTAGGCGATTGCGCCTGTGCCTGTGTCCGCGCCAGCAGCGCCACGCTGCCGGCCAGCATCAAAACCGCGATCAGGAGACGAATCATGGGGAAGCCCTCATGCCCCTTCGCTGAAATGGGGTTGGCGGCACCGTATTCCAAGAAGGGCGCGCCATAAAGCCTCACGCGGTTGATGCGCTGGATCGCCCGGGACGGACGTCTGTGGGTGCCGCGCTCTCATCGCAACACGCTTCAGCCGCCGAGCAGATCCGCCAGTTCGGGCAGACCGGAGACGGCGAGATCCATCGGCTTGCCGGGCTCCGCCTCGCCGCGGCCGGCGCCGTGCTCGTTCGGCCGCGCCACGTGGGCGGTGCGCAGGCCGCACGCCGCCGCATGGGTGAGATCGTTGGTGTGGGCGGCCACCATCATGCAGGCGCCGGGCGGCAGGTCGAATGCTGCGGCGGCGGCGAGATAGACGCGCGGCTTGGGCTTGTAGTCGCCGGCGATCTCGGCGCCGAGGATGGCATCCCAGGGGAGGCCGTTGCGGCGGGCGAGATCGACCATGAGCGAGATGTTGCCGTTCGAGACCGGCGCCAGCAGGAAGCGTCGCTTGAGGAGATGCAGCCCGCGAGCGACATCGGGCCACGCATCGAGACGATGCCAGGCGCGGTTGAGATGGGATTTCACCTCCTCCGGCAGGTCCGCCATCCCGAATCGCGGCAGGACGCGGTCGAGATTGCGCCGGTGCAGCACATCGAGCTTGGAGAACGGGATGCGGCCGGCGCGGACCTCCTCCATGGCCGGCTGGTACTCGCCGCGCCAGGCGTCGGCGAAGGCCGGCCAGTCCGCCGTGTGGCCGAGCGGTTCGAGCACCGCGCCCGCCTCCCGCGCGATGCTGCCGCGCCAGTCGACCAGGGTGCCGAACACGTCGAAGAACAGCGCTTTCACTTCGCTCGCTGCGAATGGGCTCATCGTCACGACCTGAGCAGGATCGGGGGTGGCCAACAGAAGGGCTGCGGATGCGGCGTCGGCTTCGCAGACATGTCGTGGCACGCGCCCTGCGGCAGTCGGGCCAGGACGGACAGGAACGGACACCGCCACCTTCCAAACCCACCCGTAAAGGGTGTAGCCTTATGCGAAAGCTGTAGTGGAACGTCAATGAAAGAAGGAGGAAAGCAATGGATTCGCAGTGGCGGAATTTCCCTTTGGTATTCACGCTTGCGGCAGCGGTTGTGACGCCCGCCTTCGGCCAGGCGGTGGCGCCCAAGGTTGGGCCAGCCGATGGCGGGAGCGAAAGCGCCGAAGCGATCCCGGATTTCTCGGGCATCTGGGTGCATGCGCTTCCCGGGTTCGAACCGCTGCCATCGGGGCCGACTGCGCTGGTCAACCGGTCGCGCCGCGAGAACGGCACCGGCGACATCCTCAAGCTTGCCGGCGATTACACCAATCCGATCCTGAAGCCTGCGGCGGCGGAGGTCGTGAAAAAGCACGGTGAACTCGGGCTGAACGGCATCGGCGATCCGAACCCGCGCAACCAGTGTTGGCCCATAGGGGTGCCTTTCGTTTTCACCAATGGCCCAACGCAGCTGCTGCAACAGCCGGACAGGGTCACCATCCTTTATGGCTATGATCATCAGGTCCGCCGCGTGCCCATGAACCGACCGCATCCGGCGCAGGTGACCCCATCCTGGTACGGCGATTCCGTGGGCCACTATGAAGGCGACACGCTGGTCATCGATACCGTGGGCTTCAAGGTCGGGCGGTATTCCATGGTCGACTGGTACGGCACGCCGCATACGGAGGCTCTGCACGTGGTCGAACGATATCGGCTGCTCGATCCCGCAGCCGCCCAAGAAGGGTTCGATCGGGACGCAAAGCAGCATAATGTCGCCATGGGGAAAGCCGAACCCGGAGGGCAAGTACCTGCAGCTCCAATTCACGGTCGAGGATAAAGGCGTCTTCACCACGCCGTGGACCGCGACCATGACTTATCGAATTAGCCCCGAACGAATGGGACGAACTGGCTTGCGCCGAAAACATCCAGTGGTACTCGGGAAAGGAGGCCGATGTGCCGCGGGCGGACAGACCGGACTTCTGACCACGCCCCACCCCGATTATGAACCAATAGGTGTCCGGCGAGCCGATCGTGGCGCTGCCGATGATGTCGGCGCGCCCTTGGCATAGGTCCCGAAGGCGGATTCGATGCCGCCGGCGCGGGCGGTGTCGATGCTGCCGGAAATGACGGCTTGATGGGCGTCCGGACCACCCCGGGTGTACAGGATCTCCACCGTAAGGCGGCGCCCGGCAAAAAATGTGGGACCGCTGGCTAAGCTCGGTGATGGCGGTATCCCATCGGCCCCGCTGCGCAATCGCGACCTTCAGGGATCGGCGGCCGGCGGCATGGCGGCGGCAATGAGCGCTGCGAAGCGATGCGCCCGCATGACGGTTTTGGCGGCATCCTCTCGCGTTTTGCCGGCAAGTATGCAGCCGTGGATGGTTCCAGCGCGGCGCTGTCACCTCAGCCGGGAGAAAACGGGCGGCGACCGGTGCGGAATTGCCTCGACCGCGCGCTTTTCCACCGGCCACGCCGGAGGGGTTGTTAATAGCTTGGATTTGCAACCATATTTCCTTTACTTCCCCGCCTTATGGGCGTCACATTGTGAGGTGCGAATCAGGTCCTGGAGGCGACTCGGTTGATTGCAAACCGCGGGTGGGATCACATGGTTCGAAATGGCCCGACCAAGCGCAGGCGCGGCGACATCTGGGCCCAGCTCGGGGTGAGCGCCTGCGTGCTTCTGATCCCGCCGCTGGTGATGGCCGCGGGGGTCATGGTTTTCGGCTCCGCACCGCCGCCGGGCGCCGAGCCGCGAGGCGCGGTGGAACAGGCCGCAGTCGCGCCGCGGCGCACCGTGGCCGGCGGCCAGTCGTCCGCCATGGCGGAGCGGCCGGACGGTGGCGCGAGCTTCGCCCTCGCGAGCGCCGATCAGCATCCGGTCATCTCCGAACCGCTTCCGATTGCCGAGCCGCATCCGGTTGCCGAGCCGGCCGCCGCGTCGCGGCCGGCCAGCGAGTCCCGCGCGGTCACCAGGCAGCGTCAGGCCGCCGAGCAGCGCGAAGCCAGGCAGCGCCAGCTGGCCGAGCAGCGCGCCGCGGCTAAGCAGCGTCAGACGAACGAGCGCGCAGCCGCCGAGCAGCGCGCAACCGCGGAACAGCGCGCAGCGGCCGAACCGAGCGCAGCGCTCGAGCCGCATGGCGTCGCCGAGCAGCGTCCGGTCACCGAGCCGCCGACGGCCGCCAGACAGCGCCCAGCTATCGAGCAGCGCCCAGCTATCGAGCAGCGCCCGGCTATCGAGCAGCGCTCGGCTACCGAGCAGCGCCCGGCTACCGAGCAACATCCGGCCACCGAGCAACGTCCGGCCACCGAGCAACGTCCGGCGGCCGGGCGACGTCCAGCGTCCGACCAGCAGGCCGTTGCCGAGCCGCGTCCGGATGCCCAGCAACGTCCGGCGACCGAGCCGCGTGCAGCAAACGAGCCGCGCGCGGTTGCCGAACCAAGCCCGGCGACCGTTCCGGCTGTCCAGCAGCGTCCGCCGACCGAGCAACGTGTGGCTGAGGTGCAGAGTCCGAGTTCGGTCGGTGGGCAGTCCGCGCTCAAAGATCCCGCACGGTATTCCGCTTCGGCGCCCGCCAGCGAACGGCTCCCGGCCGCGGACGGGGCCGATCGGAATTACGGCCCGATGGCGGTCGCCCTGGTCCATGTCGGCAAGGCCGGCGAGCCGCCGGGTGTCGCCGATGCCGAGGCACCACCTTCGACCGCGTCGGTCGCCGACGCGCCTATCGTGGTACCGGAACAGTCGCAGGCCACGACCCGCATGCGCGCCAGCCGCAGGATGGGACGGCACGAGCCGCGGAGCACATATCATGCAAGGCCGCGCGCGCGTTCGCTGAGCGATATATTGTTTTCGCGGCCGTCCGGCCGCTCACGTCGCAGCTAGAGCGCCATCGTTTCAGCGCGAGTCGGACCGCGCTTTGAAGTCTTCGACTCGAGGGTGATTCAGGAACTCTTCGCGATCACGTCGCGGCGCGATGCTCTCGCGCTGAGCGGGGGTCGCGATCCCGGCCCATGGTCACGTCCGCAAGCTCCGACGTGCTTCTGCCATGTGCGCTAATCCTTTTGATTTTGCGCACGATCCTGCCTAGAAGTCGGCAGCTCCGCAACTTCGCCATCATCGCTGCGCGACCGAGGAACCATGGCTGCAAAGAAATTGAACTACCGGCTTCCGGTCGTGACCGAAGCGACGCTCGATGCCGATCAGCGCGCGCTGCTGGAATCGATGCGGTCGGGCCCGCGCGGCGGGCGGGTGAAGCTCGGCGGGCCGTTCGGCGTCTACATGCTGGCGCCGAAATACGGCGAGCTGACGCAGCAGCTCGGCGCTCATGTACGGTTCGACACCGCGGTCGAGCCGCGGCTGTCGGAATTCGCGATCCTGTGCACGGCGCGGATGTGGCGCGCGCAATACGAATGGCATGCCCACGCGCCAATCGCCGAAGAGGCCGGCGTGAAGGCGCAGACCATTGGCGACATCAAGGCCGGCCGCGCCCCCAGGAAGGCCGCCAAGGACGAGCGCGCGATTTTCGACCTCGTCCAGGAGCTCTATAAAAAGCGGCGGGTCAGCGAGCGCACCTACAAGCGCGTCCACGCCGTGCTCGGCGATCGCGGCATGGTCGAGCTGATCGGCATCCTTGGCTATTACACGGGGGTCTCGATGATCCTCAACGTCTTCAACGTGCCGCTGCCGGAAGGCGCCAAGCCCTATTTTCCCGAGCCGAAATAATCGCCGTCATCGCCCTCCCCGCCTTCGTCGGCGAAGCCGGGGAGGATTTCGCAACGATCAGTGGTGCATGCCGGGCATCCCAGGCATCCCCTGCATGGTGCCGGCCGGCGCAGCCGCCGGCGGCGACGCGCCCGCCGCCACGACGGTGAACTCGACCTCGACGGGCCCTGCCTTTTCGAACGTCAGCGACGCCTTGAAAGGCTTGCCGCGCTCGATCGGGTTCTTGAGGCCCGTCATCATGATGTGGAACGAGCCAGGCTTGAGCTCGACCGTCTCGCCCGGCTTGATCTCGACGCCGCCAGGCACCGGGCGCATTTTCATGACGCCTTTCTCCATGCTCATTTCATGGATTTCCGATTTGCCGGCGGCCGGCGAGGTCACGCCCACCAGCCGGTCGGGCTCGGTGCCGGTGTTCTTGATGGTGAGATAGCCCGCGGCCACCTTGGCGCCCTTGGGGGTGGCGCGCGACCACGGCTGGTCGATCTCGAGCGGGCCGGCCTTGAACTCCTGGGCGGCGGCGGCGCCGGCCGTGAGCAAAAGGATGCAAGCGAAGAGGATGCTGGTTTTCATGGAAGGCCTCGATAGCAAAGGATGATGCCGGCGTGTGCAGCCGGCCTTGGTCGGTACGGAGCAAGCTGCGGTCAGGCCATCGGCGGCGCGCGCGACGGCGGCAGGTTGCGCGGTGCCGATCGCTCCCCCAGTCGCAGCATCGGGTGCTCGATGCGATCGGCTCCAGCGTCGCGCGCCAGCACGGAAGCGCAGGCGGGCGGTACTCCGGGAAGCCCGCCATTGCCGCAATATGCCGGGCACGCGACACAAGGCGCGGCATACCCGGGATCGGACCCCGGCGTCTCGGCGGCGCTCGACGCGCACAGTCCGGGCACGGCGCCGGCCGCCGAAAGCACGGCAAAGCTCGCCAGTACCGCCTGCAGCGCAACGGCATAGGCGGCGGCCAAGGCGATCAATCGGCGGCGCATGGTCGAGGTCATGGCCGCGACCATACGGCCTCGGGGGCGGTCAGGTCCATGCGGTGCCCGGCCTGATTGAATGAAGATCAGGAGCCTGTCGGAGCCTCCGTTACCCAATAGCGTACCGCACTTGCGCCGGTCGACTCAGTCGAAGCGGAAGTTGACGGCAGCTCTCACGATGTCTTCGGTCAGACTGTGATAGTGGTTGATAACTGCGGGCTTGACCGTACCGATCGCCATGTCGCTGGTGGCTCCGAGACCGACGTGAAGATATTCGAGTCTTCCTGTCCATCGTGGCCCAAATGCCCGCTCAACGCCTACCCCCGCGGTCCACCCTGCGCGGGCTTGATCGGCTGACCCGTTGACCGGACCGACACCGTGCTCCCCGATGAAGCGATCGGTAGAGGACACATTGGCCACCGCGAGCCCAGCGGTGACGTAGCCGAGCCACATCCCGTCGACAAAACCAAGGCGGCCGCGAAATGTCGTCAGTTCGCAGGAGCCAGCGGAATCAGCACCACGAGCATGGCGCTCGTGAGCAAAAATCTTTTCATGCCCTCTCCCGTCGTACAATAAGGCAACACGTATCATGGGAACGTTGTGGCAGTCTGCGGCATTTCGGTAACAGCTTAGCGAATTCACGCTAAAGACGAGCGCGCGCCCATG
Organism: uncultured Alphaproteobacteria bacterium; assembly: GCA_963795865.1. GTDB lineage: Bacteria > Pseudomonadota > Alphaproteobacteria > Rhizobiales > Xanthobacteraceae > JAJPKK01. The sequence goes on along the minus strand of CAWCJX010000057.1, from coordinate 39,938 downwards.
CGCTACCGCCACCGCCGGTGCAGCCACAGCCATTGCTCCGGATGCTCGCGCACCCAGGACTCCACCACGGCAGTGATCGCCTGCATGGTGCCGCGGACATCGATGCGGCCTTCGGCGTCGCGCGCCGGTGGGACTTCCGGGCTGATCTCGCCGCGCGAAGCGATTGCCGGGCAGCCGGATCACCCTGGTGCCGTGGATCGGGCATTCGATCTCGCGGGCGAGCATGGCGATCAGCGGATTGGCCAGGCATTTGCGGCCGAAGAACGTGACCTCGACGCCGCGCCCGTAATGCTGATCGACCAGCATGGCGACGTGGCGGCCCTGCTCCAGCGCGCGCGCGAGCGTCACCGGCGCGCCCATGCTGGAGGGCACGAGGTCGCCCATGAAGCCGCGGCGCAGCGCGATCACGGCATCGGCGATGGCGCCGAGATTGGGCCGGCGGTAGAGCACGACGGTGTCGAGCCCGTCGCTCGCCGCGATCACCGCCGGCAATTCCCAGTTGGCGAGATGGGCGGCGAAGATCACCGCCGGCTTGCCGTCCTCCTTCACATGCAGGAACCGCTCGATGTTGTCGGGGCCGTAGTCGATGTAGGTGCGCTTGTAGCGGTCGCCGGAGCAGATGTGGTCGAGATGGGCGATCTCGGCGCCGACACGGCCGAGATTGTCCCACACGCCGCGCAGGATGGTCTCGATCTCGGCGTCGGTCTTTTCCGGAAAGGCGGCGCGCAGATTGGCGCGGCCGGTGCGATGCTCCGGCAGCCACGGCCCGATGGTGCGCATGATCGCGCCGCCGACATTGCTGATCGCGACGCGATCGCACCGGTGGGACAGCGCCAGCAGCGCCGTCGCCGCGCGACCGGCGATGACATTGGCGAACGACTTGAAAGCCTTGCCGATCCGCAATCGCATGTGCCGGCTCTTGCTCATGGCACCGGCTTCACAGGCTCAGGATCACTTTGCCGAACACCTGGCGTCCTTCGATCCGCGCGAGGCCGCGCTCGAAATCGGCGAGTTCCACCTCGGTGTCGATCACCGGCAGCAGGCCGCCGGCCATCTTGGCGAGCCCGTCGCGAATGTTGCGCATCGACGCGCCGAACGAGCCGATGATCCGGTATTGCTGCTGGAACAGCTGCATCAGGTTGAGGGTGACGGTCGGCCCCGAGGTCGCACCGCAGGTGACGAGCCGGCCGCCGCGCTTGAGGGAGAGCAGCGAGCCGTTGAAGGTCTCCGCCCCGACATGCTCGAACACGACGTCGACGCCCTTCTTGGCGGTGATCTTGCGCACCACGTGCTCGAACCGGTCCTGCCGGTAGTTGATGACATGGTCGGCGCCGAGCGCCTTCACCTTCTCCGCCTTGGCGTCGTCGCCGACGGTGGTGATCACCGTGCAGCCGATCGCCTTGGCCATCTTGATCGCGACGGTGCCGATGCCGGAGCCGCCGGCATGGACGAGGATGGTCTCGCCGGGCTGGAGCTTCGCATTGTCGAACAGCATGTGCTCGACGGTCGAGAACGCGATCGGCGCGCAGGCGGCGTCGCGCATCGCCACGCCCGGCCGGCGCCTTGATGACGAGGCGCTCGGGCATGTTGACGAGTTCGCGCGCGAAGCCGTCGACATGAAAGCCCATGATGCCGCGCACGTCCTCGCAGAGATTGTCGCGGCCCTCGCGGCAGGCCTTGCAGACGCCGCAGGTGAGCGCGCCATACATCACCACGGGATCGCCGGGCCGAAGCGCGGTGACGCCCGGGCCCGACCGCGGCGACTTCGCCGGCCGCCTCGGCGCCGACCACCAGCGGCATCTTGCGCTTGGCGAAGGCCATGCCGCGGTAGCCCCACAGGTCGATATGGTTGAGGGCGACCGCCCTGACGCGGATCTGCACCTCGCCCGCCGCCGGCGCCGGCGGGGGATCGTGTTCGACAAGCTCGACCTTGCGGTCGGCGACCAGGGTGAGCGCTCGCATCCGCTGTTGTCTCCAGATTTTCGGGGCGTCAGCGGTGGATGCCTATCGCCGCGGAAAGCCCGCCGTCAACCGGCAGCACCGCGCCGGTGAGATAGGACGCTCCGGGCGACAGCAGGAAGGCGACGACGGCGGCGATCTCGTCCGGCCGCGAGAACCGCCGCGCCGGAATCTGCTCCTCGATCTTGTCGCGGAATTTGGCATAGGGCGCGAGCATCGCGGTGTCGATGAAACCGGGCGCGACATAGTTGACCGTCACGCCGGTGCGCGCGACCTCGACGGCGAGCGTGCGCACATAGCCGAGCAAGGCGGCCTTCGAGGCCGCATAGGCGGCATTGCCCTGGTTCGCCTGCAGTGCGGTGACCGAGCCGATCACCGCGACGCGGCCGTCACGCGCGCGCATCATCGGGCGCAGCAGCGTCGTTGGCGAGGCGGGTGAAGGACCAGTAGTTCACCTGCATCGCCACCTCGGCCTTGGCCTGCTCCATCATCACCGCCAGGGTGTCGTAGGTGTGCCCGGCATTGTGCACGAAGCCGCCGAACGCCGGCGCCTCCGCCAGCGCGTCGGCGAAGGCCTCGACCGCATCCTTGTCGGCGAGGTCGACATGCCGGGCGGCGAAGCTCTGGCCGGGATGGGCGGCGGCCAGCGCCTGCAAAGCCTGCTCGGCCTCGGCCTGGGCGGAGCGATAGGTGAAGGTCACGTCGTGGCCGGCCGCCGCGAGCGCCTCGACGATCGCCGCGCCGAGGCCGCGTCCGCCGCCGGTCACGAGGACGCGTCGCCCGGCGGCGTCAGACGCCATCACACCGGCTCCCGCGCCATCACCAGCGACACGTTCTGGCCGCCGAAGCCGAACGAATTGGAGATGGCGTAGCGCATGCGCGCGTCGCGCGCCGCATTGGGCACCACGTCGAGCGGGATCGCGGGATCCGGCACATGGTAGTTGATGGTCGGCGGAATGCGCTGGTGCTCCAGCGTCATCAGCGTGATTACCGCCTCGACCGCGCCGGCGGCCGACAGCGTGTGCCCGATCATCGATTTGTTGGAGGAGATCGGGACGTCCTTGGCGCGCTCGCCGAGCACGGCGGAGACGGCCAGGCACTCCATCTTGTCGTTCTCCGGCGTGCCGGTGCCGTGGGCATTGATGTAGTCGATGTCGTCCGGGCGTGAGCCCGGCATCGGCGATCGCATTGCGGATGCAGCCGATGATCGGCTTGCCGTCCGGGCTCGACCGGGTGCGGTGGAAGGAATCGGCGAGCTCGCCGCAGCCGGCGACGACGCCGAGAATGCGCGCCCCGCGCGCGACCGCCGACTCGTAGCTCTCGAGCACCATGGCGCCGGCGCCTTCGGCCATGACGAAGCCGTCGCGGTTCTTCGAGAACGGCTTCGCCGCGGCCTGCGGGCGGATCGTTCTGGACCGACAGCGCGGAGAGCAGCGAAAACCGGACCAGGCTCTCGGGGTTGATCGAGCCGTCGGTGGCGACGCACAGCGCGGCGTCGGTCTCGCCGCGCCGGATCGCCTCGAGGCCGAGCTGGATCGCGCTCGCGCCCGGAGGCGCAGGCGGTCGAGAGCGAGATCGGCGAGCCTTCGGTGCCGAAGCTCGTCGGCCAGCGCTTCGCCGACCGAGCCGAACAGGAAGCGCTCGTGATAGGCGCGGAACCGCCCGCTCGCGGCGGCGCGCAGCAGGTCGTCGTAGCTGACCGCCTCGTTGGCGCCGGAGGCCTTGGCGAGCACCTCGCGCTGCGGCCATTCGAGCTCGATCGGCGCGACCGCGAGGAACAGCGGGCCGGGGAAACGGCCGCGCGATCCGATCCCGGATTGCGCGATCGCCTCCTCGATGGCGATCTCGGCGAGGCGCTCGGCCATGTCGGGCGCCGACAACGGCTCGACGGTGACGAAATCGATGGTACCGGCGATCCTGGTCTTGAGGCCGTCGGTGGCGAAACGGGTGATGGCGTGAATGCCCGACTCGCCCGCGGTGAGCCGCTTCCAGTTGTCGGCCTTCCCCGCGCCGAGCGAGGTGACGAGGCCGCTGCCGGTGACGACGACGACCGGCCGTCCGGCCTTATCGCGCATGGCTGCCATACCAACCTCCCCGGCCCGTTCGCCGCGCCTGCGCTGCATGGTCCCGAGATCGCAGACTTTGCGGACGAGTTCACGCTCAAATCAACGGCTCATAGGTCATCCATCAACCGGAACGAACGCGCTCTGGTCGACCCTCTCCACCAGCGCCAAACCCTCGCCGCGCCAGTGCCCGACGCCGGTCACCAGCGCCTGCGCGAGCGGGCCGCCGGCCGGCCGCTCGAATCCGGTCGGATCGTGCGAGGCGAACAACTGCGCCCCGTTGCAACGCGATGGCCGCGAGCGCGACGTTCATCGCGAATTGCGGCTCCACCCCATGACCGATATGGGTGCCGGTGGCGCGCACCGCAAGTTCGGGATGGCGCGCCGAGAAAGGCGCGCTCCTCGGCGGTCGCCGGCTCGACGCCGGTGCGCGCCGGAAATGAATGCGCCGCCGGTGCCGCACATGGCGGGCGCGATCTCGTTCCACAGCCGGCCGAGCGTCGCGGTGACGTCGCCGGGCTTGCGGTCGGAGCGCGCATTGACCACGCCCGCGAGCCGCGCCAGCGGCTTCGCGCCGCGGGCCTCGGCGTGGTCGCGGCTCTCCAGCACCAGGAAGGCGCCCATCGAGCCGAGCGCAAAGCCCGGATGCGGCCGCGCGCTCCCATACCGGGCGGAATTCGCCCGGTGAGATTGAACCGCGCGAATTCGTAGAGCAGCAGCATTTCCTTGCGTTCGCTGTTCTGCGCGCCGCCGACCAGCGCGATGTCGCTCTGGCCGGACCGGATGCGCGCAAACCCGATGCGCACCGCATCGACGCCGGCCGCTTCCTCGCCCATGAAGGTGCGCGAGGAGCCGGTGACGCCGTGCACGATCGAGATGTTGCCGGCGAGCAGATTGGAGAGCTGCGCCAGGAACAAGGTCGGCCGCAGGTCGTTCATCAGCCTTTCGTTGAGGAAGGGCTCCTGCGCTGGCAGCCTTGCGGCAGGCCGCTGAGAATGGCGCTGTCGACGGCGAGATCGCGCTCGCCGCCGCCCGCCGCCACGATCATGTCCATGCGGCCGAGCAGTTCCGCATTGCCCTTGGCGCCGGCGCTGTCGAGCGCGAGGCCGGCGGCATAGGTGCCGATCCGCTGCCACGGCTCCATCTGCCGCTGGTCGCCCTTCTTCGGGATCTGGGCGTCGAAATTCACCGGCGCCAGCGGATGGACGATGTAGGGCGCGCAGGCGGTGCGTGTCGACATTGCTCCTTGCCGGCATCGAGCGCCTGCCAATGGGCGTCCGGCCCCTCGCCGAGGCAGGACAGGATGCCGACCCCGGTGATCCAGGTCTCGCGCGGCGACCCGCTGGGCGTATCAGCCATGCGCTGGACGCCTCCATCGGGAACCCGATGCGCTGCGCCACTTCGCTCATGCTGGTGCGGAATTTCGGATCCGGAAAGGCCATGACCCGGAAGGTGATCTCGCTCTCGGCCACGGTCTTGCCGTCGACGTCGACGGCCGCCTTGGTTATCGCATAGCCGGAACCCTCATGCAGCAGGCTTGCGCCGCAGCGACAGCATTTGTCCCGGCGCGACGAAGGTCCGCAATTTTGCTTCCTTCACCGCCGCCAGGAACGGCATGCGGGCGAAGCCGGTGATGCCGATGATCAGCCAGCCCGAGGTCTGCGCCATCGATTCGATGAGGAGCACGCCCGGCATCAGCGGATGCCCGGGAAAATGCCCCTCGAAAATCGTGCTGGTTTCGGGAACCTGCGCCTGCGCCTTGATGGTGCGGCCCGCCAGATCGAGTTCGACGATCCGATCGATGAGCTGAAAATACTCGAGCCGCATGGCGGGCGGGCTATGCCCCCTTCGCCGCGACCAGACCGTCGATGCTGGCGCAGAGATTGTCGAGGACGAAATACTGCTCGGTGGTGGCCTTGCCGTCATTGACCTCCTGGGTCCACTGCTCGAGCGGCAGCTTGATGCCGAACGCCTTGTCGATGGCGAAGGCGATGTCGAGAAAATCCAGGCTGTCGATGCCGAGATCGTTGATGGCGTGGCTTTCCGGCTTGATCTTGTCGCGGGGAATATCGCACGTCTCGGCGATGATATTGGCTACCGTATCGAACGTTGAGGACATCGCTAACTTCCTGGAAATCCGCTGCTTTCGACGGGCGCACCGGACGGCGCATCAAGCCCTGAAGCGGGCCGATCGGCCCGCACCCCCATCGGGGTTCCTATACCGAAGAGGGCACTGGAGCGCAATGCCATGGCCCGCATTAAAGCCGGTCATGTCGGGCGCCGCCCTATTGAGGACACAGTTGGTGCCCAGAAGCCCCGCCCCTCGGCTGGGGGAGTTCGCCGGCCAGTGCAGCGGTGGCATGCCTCGAGACAACGGTCAAACGTTGCAAGCAGGGATGCTGGACTGGCCAGACCAGAAACGAGGCGCATCAAAAATGAGCGCCAAGTGAAAGGAACTTGTATTGAAACATAACCGCGTAACCCGTCATCGGCGTGCCGTTCGAAACGCACTCATGGCAAGTGGCCTCGCCGCCGTGCTGGCGGCAGAAGGCAGCCTCCACCCCGCTTCCGCGCATGCTCACCATGGGGTGACGAGGACCGATGCAAGCCGCTCCCACCCCCCACATGTCGGCGACGCCGGCGCGTGGCGGCGCGATCAAAACCGGCGGCGCGGCGTGCGCGACAGGCTGCTGGCGTCGTCGGCTCCGGCCGAACGCAAGGTCGATCAGGGCGGTGAAAGCGCCCATTCGTTCGAGGGTTCGGGCCTTGCGTCGGTCTACAGCGACCAGCACACCGCGAGCGGCGAGGAGATGAATCCCGGCGCCATGACGGCGGCACATCGCACGCTGCCGTTCGGGACGAGGGTGACCGTCGTCAATCACCGCAACGGCCGCTCCGCCGTCGTCCGCATCAACGATCGCGGTCCGTTCGTGCACGGGCGGGTGATCGACCTGAGCCCGGCGGCGGCGCGCGCGCTGGGAGTCGACGGACTGGCGCCGGTATCGCTGATCGTCGGCAGCATCGCCAGCCACGAGGCGCGGCCAATCGTGTTCTGACCGACACTTCTGCGTCCTCCCCGCCGCGATCTGCCGGCGGGGAGGACGCGATGTCAGCGTGGGTTGACGGTGTCCTGGATGGGCGCGCAGTTGGTGCGTCCGCTCAGCACGCAATCCTGGTCCCTGCGCATTTGCGACATGGTACTGGTCAGCCAGATGCCGCAATAAACGATCAGCGCCAGCACCAGGAACGCCAGCAGGTTCATCACCATCCGATGCCGGTACTCGTCCTCGTCAGGCGGGCGAGAATATTTGCTGAGGTCGTCGACCGGACCACGCGGTTGATCCCGCACGCGCAATTTTGCGTTCCAGGACTGCGACGCGCGAGGCCTGAACGGAAGGACGCGGCCTTTTTCCTCATCTTTCGATGGCTCTTGCGATGTCATTTCGATCTCGCGAAGCAATCCTAGCACATTTCGACACATATGCACGGAGGCTGTCGCCATGCATGGGGAATTGGGTGCTTTTTTCGTGCATGTACGCCGGTCATATCGGCATTACATTGAAAACTGCAGCTTGCGTCTTTGCCGCCATGTCGCAGGTTGAATCAAACAGTCTCAAATCGGTCCAATCTCAAGCATGATCCGGGCCAGCAGTGTTGGACCTGGACCATTCCGGATCATGCACTTTTTGGTTTGGCGCGACCTGCCCGAAAATTCAGCGCCCGGTCTTGATCCGGGTCCATAGCCGGTTCATCAGCCGGGTCGTCTTGGCGTCGTGGGCGTTGATGGTGTAGAGCCGCGCCATGGTCGCCTCATCGGGGTAAATGGTGCGGTCGGACAGGATCGCCGGATCGATGCAGCGGCTGGCTGGCGAGATTTCCGTTGGCGTAGGAGAGAAAGTTCGTGTTCTTGGCCGCGACGTCCGCGCGCAGGAGGTAATCGATGAAGACATGGGCCTCGTCGACATTGCGGGAGTCCTTCGGGAATGGCGAGATTGTCGAAGAACATCTGCGCGCCTTCCTTGGGCAGCGCGTAGCCGATATCGACGCCATTCTTGGCCTCGGCGGCGCGCTTCTGGGCCTGCTTGATGTCGCCGGACCAGCCGACCACGAGGCAAATCTCGCCGCTCGCCAGCGAATTGAGATATTCCGAGGAGTGAAATTTGCGCACGAACGGCCGCACCTTGGTAACCAGGGCCGCGGCCGCTTCGAGGTCGGCGGGATCGGTGGAATTCGGATTGCGCCCGAGATAGTGCAGCGCGGTCGGCAGGATGTCGTCCGAGGAATCGAGCATGTGGACGCCGCAATCCTTGAACTTGGCCAGCTGCGCCGGATCGAACACAAGGCCCCAGCCGTCGATCGGCGCATCGGGACCCAGAATTTCGCGGGCCTTCTTCACATTGTAGCCGATGCCGACCGTACCCCACATGTAGTTGACGGCGTATTGATTGCCGGGATCATGGGCGGCGAGGCGCGCGGCGATCGCCGGCCAGACATTGACCAGGTTCGGCAGCTTCGCCTTGTCGAGCTTCTGGAACACGCCGGCCTTGATCTGGCGCTCGAGGAAATAGGCGGTCGGCACCACGACGTCGTAACCCGACTTCCCGGCCAGCAGCTTGGTCTCGAGCGTGTCGTTGGAATCGAAGGTGTCGTAGCGGACCCGGATGCCGGTCTCCCTGGTGAAGTCCTCGAGCACGGTCGGCGCGATATAGTCCGACCAGTTGTAGACGTAAACGACAGCGCTCGGACTGCGCCGTCGCTGCGCCGCCGGCGAAGGCACAGGCGGCCATCGCAGCAAGTCCCGAGTATCGCGGCCACATTGCGCATCGTTTCCCTCCGTGACCCGGCCCAGGCCGTGGTCAATAGCGCCGGCCAGCGGCGCGGTGGCGGCGGTGGCGCCGGATTGGCGTGCAGAAGCCGCTGACGCCCTACGTCCGCACGCATTGGTCGTGGCTGACATAGGGGCAGTCTATCGGTATGCCCGGCACGTACTTGGCGCCACCACGGATACCATGGGCGGCCTTGCCCGCTCCCATCCCGCCCAGCAGGCCGGCCGCACCCCCACCGCCATCAACATTACCGCATGCCAACCGCTGCCGCCAACCTCGGTCGGTACCGCCGCGCGCTCCCGGAGCGTTCGACCGGATTAAATCTGTACGCTCCCTGGGCTTTGATTTTGGACATGATCCCGATCGAAACGCCTGCAGATTTTCGCAATCACGCCAGGAATCGGCACTGCCGCGGGGTCCGTTCTATCGTCGCCCGAGCAGGCGCGCATCATTTTTCGGTGGGGAGGCCTGCCGCCTTCCAGGCCTTCAGGCCGCCGGCGAGGTGAGCGTCATAGGCGAGCCCCGCGGCCTGGGCGATTTCGGCGGCCTTGATCGAACGTACGCCCGACCCGCACGTGAACACGACGGTACGCCCCTGCGGATCCGGCAGATTGACCGGATCGAACTGCGACAGCGGCGCAAGCACCGCACCGGGAATGCGTTCCTGCTCGGTCTCCTTCGGCTCGCGCACGTCGATAAGGATGATCGCGTCGGCGGTCAGCCCGGCCGCGACCTCTTCCGGCGTCAAGTCCCGCACGCCGCCGCGACCGAACAATCCGTACATGGTCGAACCGAGCCCCATTTTTGTGCAGGTGAAACCATGGTGCAAAACCGGGAATAATCAAGGGCCAGAATACGGCACGGTTTGGCCGAACCCGCGCGGCGCACAGTCAAAATCTTGAATTGATGGACCAGATCGAGAATGCGATGGTGAACCGGGCCGCGGCTTACGACTTTAGATCGTGACCTGGGTGCCCACCTCGACGACGCGTCCGGTCGGAATCTGGAAATAGTCGGTGGCGTCGTTGGCGGCGCGGGCGAGCTTGATGAACAGCCGGTCCTGCCAGCGCGGCATGCCCGAGCGCGCTGCCGGGCGCAGCGAGCGGCGCGACAGGAAGAACGAGGTCGACATGATGTCGAACTGCCAGCCGAGCTTGCGCGCGATCGCCAGCGCCTGCGGCACGTTCGGCGTCTCCATGTAGCCGAACCGCAGGGTCACCCGCGAGAAGGTCTGTCCGACCGGCTCGATGCGCACGCGCTCCTCCGCAGGCACCCGCGGCGTGTGCCCGGTCTCGATCGACAGGATGACGTTCTTGTCGTGCAGCACCTTGTAGTGCTTGAGGCTGTGCAGCAAGGCGGTCGGCGCGCTGTAGGGATCGCTGGTCAGGAAGACCGCGGTTCCCGGCACGCGCTGCGGCGGCTTCTTTTCGAGCATGGCGACGAGGGAATCGAGGGGCGTCTCGAGCCGGCGGGTCTTGTCGGCCAACAGGCGGGTGCCGCGCCGCCACGTGTACATCACGACCATGATCCCGCCGGCGAGCGCGAGCGGAACCCAGCCCCCATCCACCACCTTCAGGAGATTGGCGGCGAGGAAGGTGGTGTCGACGACGATGAAGGGCGCGATCAGGGCGATGGTGGCGGCCAGCGACCAATGCCAGACCTTGCGGATCACGATCAGCGCCAGGATGGCAGTAACCACCATGGTACCGGTGACGGCGATGCCATAGGCCGACGCCAGCGCGCTCGAAGACCGGAACAGCGCCACCAGGAGCAGCACCCCTATCAGGAGGCCGGAGTTGACGCGGGGAATATAGATTTGCCCCTCGTGAACCGCCGAGGTGTGGCGGATCTCGAGCCGCGGCATCAGACCGAGCTGGATCGCCTGCCGGGTCAACGAATAGGCGCCGGTGATCACCGCCTGGCTCGCGATCACGGTCGCGACCGTCGCCATGACCACCATCGGCAGCTGCGCCCATTCCGGATAGAGCAGAAAGAACGGGTTCTCGATCGCCTTGGGATCCGCCAGGACCAGCACGCCCTGGCCGAGATAGTTGAGCGTCAGCGCCGGGAACACCAGAAACAGCCACGCCACCTGGATCGGCGGCACGGCCGAAATGGCCGAGATCGGCGTAGAGCGCTTCCGCACCGGTCACCGCGAGGAATACCGCACCCAGCGTCACCAGCCCGATCATCCCGTGGCCGAACAGGAAGGAAATTCCGTAGTACGGATTGAACGCGGCCAGCACGCCGTGATCCCTCGCGATCCAAAGCACGCCCGGCACCGCAATGGCGATGAACCACACCGTCATGATCGGACCGAAGAAATTGGCGACGCTGGCGGTGCCGCGCGATTGCACCGCAAACAAGACCAGCAGGATCGCGACGGTCAGCGGCACGATGTAGGGATCAAATCCGGGCGCCACGATCTTCAAGCCTTCGATCGCGGAAAGCACCGAGATTGCCGGCGTGATGAGCGCATCGCCGAAGAACAGCGCGGCACCGATGATGCCGAGCGTCGCCACCAAGGCGACGTTGTCGCCGGTCGCCTGGCGCGCCAGCGCCATCAAAGTGAGCGTGCCGCCTTCGCCATTGTTGTCGGCGCGCAACAGCACGATCACATATTTGAAGGTGACGATGAAAATCAGCGCCCACAAGACCAGCGACAGCACGCCCAGCACCGCGGCGGCGGTTGCCACACCATTGGAACCGACCGCCGCGCTCACCGCCTCGCGAAGGGCGTAAAGCGGGCTGGTGCCGATGTCGCCGTAAACGACGCCGACGCTGCCGATGGCGAGGCCCAGCAATCGAACCCGGGCATCGCGGCTTGCCGGATTCCGAGCGGCAGGGGCGACCCCCGGCTGGGGAGCTCCAGCGCCCCGATGGGGGGCGGCGATGCTGTTACTCATAGGTCGCCAAACCGATATTGCGCCGCACAAAATCTGGGGCCGCGGCTTATACCACCCTCCCAGCAGAGCCGTCTACAGCCGATGCGGCTCCCGGATTGGCCAGGGCGCCGCCGGGCCGGTTGCCCATCTGGCCTCGAAAAAACCGGCCTTTTTTCGGTGATTCAATTGGTTCAGGCACGGTTACATCCTTCAGGATGTTCCGTACCGCCCCGCGCTCGCCGCCGCCACCAAAGCTGCTCAACAGGACGGTCCACGAGCCGCGCCCTGCAACGCTCTGGATGACCCAAGGGAAAGCCGATCCCTCCAATTGGTGCCTGATCGGCGACAAATTCTACTTCAGCTGGCGCGCATTTGCGGTCGAGATATGCACCAACAGCTCGCGGCGTACCGCCGGCCCGCGCGCCTTTTGGCCGCGCCCCCGCTTGGGCGAATGAACTGCGCATTACGGGACTCCGGCATATTCGCGTCGCTGCAGCTCGAGCTCGGAAAGATAGCGCCGCAGCGCATGCGCTTCGCTCAATGTTCCGAGCACCCGGCGCGACGACGGCGCATCGACCACCGCCAGCACCTCGGACTCGGCCTCGATCGAATGCCGATATCGCCTCCTGCACCGTCATGCTCGGCAGCAGCACATCGCCGGCATGGCGCAGAATCTCGAAAATGAAGGCGCTCATCGGCCAGCTCGGCGGCGTGGGCCTCCGCAACCATGACCAATCCGGCGTAGCGGCCCTTGTTGTCGACCGCCACCACCTGGCCGGTGGACCCCGGCGGAAATGCCTCGCGGAAGGCCGGGACCGTCATCTCGGAGGATACGGTTTTCACGTCCCGGCGCATCATGCGTCCGACCGTCAGATCGCGCAGCCAGCCGATATCGGCGGCACTGCGGATGGTCTCGCCGCGCAGGTGAAAACGCCAGGTCGCGAACGAGTATCCGAACAGCTCGCGCGTCACCTGGGCGGAGATGATGACGGCGATCAGCACGGCGGCGGTAAGCCACAGATTGCCGGTCGATTCCAGCGCGACGAAGATCATGGTCAGCGGCCCGCCGATCACCGCGGCGGAGAGCGCGCTCATGCCGATCACGGCATAGGCGTCGGAGTCGAGATGGAGCGCCAGGTCGACCGCGTTGATCGCGGTGGCGAACAACTGCCCGCCGAGCGCGCCCATCAGGAGGGACGAGAAAAACAGCCCGCCGCGAAAGCCCGATCCCAACGAGACGATCGAGGCGAGCGCCTTGAGAACGAGGATCGTCGCGATCGCCTGGAACGGCAGATCGAGCACTCCGGAGAGGCGTAGCGCCCCGTGACCCGACGACATCACCTGGGGCGTCACGGTGGCGAACAGGCCGACGATGACGCCGCCGACCGCCAGCTTCAGGGGCACGGCGAGCTTCAATCGATTCAACAGGGCCTCGAACAGATAGACCCCGCGCATGAGCGCGATGCCGAACAAGGCCATCACCAGGCCGAGCAGCACGGCGAAGAAGAGATCCTGATTGGCGACCACGGCGGCCTGCGGTGCGACGATGCCGAGGCGGACCGAGGCGAGACTGCCGGCGACGAGATAGCCGATCAGCGAAGACATCCCGACCGGCGCGAGGCTCGTCACCGAATAGTTTCCGATCACGAGTTCGAAGCCGTAGAAGGCGCCGGCCAGCGGGGCGCCGAATGCCCCGGCAATGCCTCCGGCAGCGCCGCACCCGACCAGCATGCGCAGGTCCGCGCGCCGCAGCCGGAACGCCCGGCCGACCCGCGATGCGATGCCGCTTGCGAGCTGGGTGTAGCCCGCCTCCATCCCGACCGAGGCGCCGACGCCGGTCGACCACACCGTCTCCAGGGCGACGATCATGCTGCCGTTGAACGACATCCGGCCGCCGTGAAGCGCGTTGGCCTCGATCGGGTCGACCTCGCGGACCGGTCGCCAGGCCGAGATGAAGGTGTAGGCGACACCGAGCATCACGCCGCCGAGCGTCGGCACCACCAAGGCCAGCACGGGGTCGAGGCTCGCCAGCGCCGACAGGCGTTGGCCGTAGGGCAAGTCGAAAAACAGGCTGTGAAGCAGGTCGACGCCCAGGCTCATCGCCGCGACGACGAGGCCGGCGAGCGCGCCCACCGCCGCGGCGAGCAAAAGGAGGCTCGATTCGCGGGCGCGGACGACGGCCCGCAGCCGGTGCGGCACCTCGAACTCGATCAACGACTTGCGCAGGCTGCACCTCGCACGAAGTTAGGCGCCGGCCACCGTCTCTTACTTCGCGGCCGACCACGACGCCACCCTCGACTTCCGTGCCCGTGCGCCGGCTGTGCTCGGGCACGTGACGGGTTACATCATGATGCCGCAGGGCGCAGCGCGGAAACGTCCATTGGCACGCCATCCCGACATCCGCGAGGCCCGGGCGTCTCCTATTTCGGCGCCGACGACGAAGACGCGACGCGGCTGTGCCACCTGCCATAGCCGAAGTAGATCAGAAGGCCCACCGCCAGCCATACCAGGAGGCGAACCCAGCTGTCCGCCGGCAGCCCCAGCATCAGGAACAATGCCGATGCGGCGCCGGCCGGCGCGACCAAATGAACGCCAGGCGCCCGGAACGGCCGCGGCAATGCGGGGTCGATGATTCGCAGTGCAAGCACGCCGAGACAGACGATGGCGAACGCCAGCAACGTGCCGATGCTCACGAGTTGGCCCACGAGGCCGATCGGCAGCAGCCCCGCGAGCACCATCACGACGGTCCCGATGGCGATGGTCGAGACATAGGGGGTACGGAAGCGGGGATGCACCTTTGCGGCCACCGGCGGCAGCAGCCCGTCGCGCGCCATGGAATAGAAGATCCGGGTCTGGCCCAGCAGCAGCACCAGGATCACCGAACTCAGCCCGAAAATGATGCCGAAATTCATGATCGGCGCGAGCCATTTGACGCCGATGGCGTTGACGCCGAGCGCGATCGGATCGGGCACATCGAGCTTGTCGTAGGGAACCAGACCGGTGAGCACCAGGGCGACCGCGACGTAGAGCGCCGTGCAGACCGCGAGCGAGCCGAGAATCCCGATCGGCATGTCGCGCTGCGGGTTGATGGCCTCCTGCGCCGCGGTGGAAACCGCGTCGAAGCCGATATAGGCGAAGAACACCACCGCGGCGCCGCGAACAACGCCGCTCCAGCCGAACCGGCCAAACCCCAGCTCCGGCGGGACGAATGCGCCGGACGGATTGGCGGGTGTCACCCAGTTGGCGGGGCTGAAATACCACACGCCGATCAGGATGAAGGCGAGGACGATGGCAAGCTTGACGGCGACGAACACCGTGTTGAGCCGCGCCAATTCACGGATGCCGATCAGCAGCACGGCAGACATGAGGAAGACCACCACCATGGCCGGGACATTGAGGAACGAGCCGGTCGCATACCAGACGCCCTGCACCGGCTCGAAACCGAACGGCGACGTCACGTAGCCGTGCGGAAGCGCAATGCCGAGGTCCCGCAGGAAGCTGACGACATAGCCGGACCAGCCGATCGCGACCGTGGTCGCGCCGAGCGAGTATTCGAGGATCAGATCCCAGCCGATGATCCATGCGACGATTTCGCCGAGCGTCGCATAGGCATAGGTGTAGGCGCTGCCGGCCACCGGGACGCTCGCTGCCATCTCGGCATAACACAGGCCGGCAAAGCCGCAGGCGATCCCGCCGAGCACGAACGAGAGGCTGATGGCGGGTCCGGCGTTCTCGGCGGCGGCGTTGCCGGTCAGGACGAAGATGCCGGCGCCGATGATGGCGCCGATGCCGAGAGCGACCAGGTTCGTGGCGGTGAGGGTGCGCTTGAGCGGCACGCCGTCATGGGCGACGATGGCCTGGGCTTCCGCCTCCTTCGCCCGCGACAGCAGCGCCGCGATAGACTGCCTCGCCCAAAGATCAGCCATCCCGGCCTCCGAGTCTTGCGGGCGTCGGAGCGGGGAAAGCCGACGCGGTTTGAGACGACTGCATCAACGTGGGCAGCCCGAGCGAATCGATCAGCCAGTCGGCGATATAGTCATGCCCATGGGGCACTTGTCGACCTGACAGTGCTCGGCGCCGCCCTCTCGGGCGGCGAAGATCTCGAGAACTTGCGGGTCATGAGCCCCGCGACTGCGGTGCAAAGCGCGCTTCCCGTCGGAGCATGGCCGCGCTATGCCAACGCGGCGTATCACCGGCGCCGCCGCTGGAACTGCAAAGGAGACGACGATGCGGGAGATCGGCCACTTCATCGGCGGCAAGGTCGTCACGGGCGGGTCGGGCCGGTTCGCCGACGTCTTCAATCCCAATACCGGAGAGGTCCAGGCCAGGGTCGCCTTGGCCAAGCATTCCGAGGTCGAGCATGCGATCGCGCTGGCGCAGGCGGCGCAGCCGGCCTGGGCCGCCACCAATCCGCAGCGACGTGCCCGCGTCATGTTCAAGTTTCTCGACCTGGTGCAGAAGGAATTCGACGCCCTCGCGGCGCTGCTGTCCTCCGAGCACGGCAAGACGGTGCCGGACTCCCGCGGCGACATCCAGCGCGGCCTCGAAGTGGTCGAATTCGCCTGCGGCATCCCCAATCTCTTGAAGGGCGAATACTCCACCGCCGCCGGCCCGGGGATCGATCTCTATTCGCTGCGCCAGCCGCTTGGGGGTGGTCGCCGGCATCACGCCGTTCAACTTTCCGGCGATGATCCCGATGTGGAAGTTCGCCCCGGCCATCGCCTGCGGCAATGCCTTCATCCTCAAGCCGTCGGAGCGCGACCCTTCGGTGCCGATGCGGCTCGGCGAACTGATGATCGAGGCCGGGCTGCCGCCGGGCATTCTCAACGTGGTCAACGGCGACAGGGAAGCGGTCGACACGCTGCTGAACGATCCGCGCGTCATGGCGGTCGGCTTCGTCGGCTCGTCGGCGATCGCCGAATACGTCTATGCGACCGGCTGCGCCAACGGCAAGCGGGTGCAGTGCTTCGGCGGCGCCAAGAACCACATGATCGTGATGCCCGACGCCGACATGGACCAGGCCGTCGATGCCCTGATCGGCGCCGGCTACGGCTCCGCCGGCGAGCGCTGCATGGCGGTGTCGGTCGCGGTGCCGGTCGGCACCAAGACCGCCGACCTGCTGATGCAGAAGCTGATCCCGCGGGTGGAAAGCCTCAAGATCGGGCCGTCCAGCGATCCGCAGGCCGACTACGGCCCGCTGGTGACGCGCGCCCATCTCGACAAGGTCCGCAGCTATGTCGACATCGGCGTCAAGGAAGGCGCCAAGCTCGTGGTCGACGGCCGCGGCTTTCGGCTGCAGGGCTACGAGAACGGCAACTTCATCGGCGGCTGCCTGTTCGACGAGGTGACGCCGGACATGCGCATCTACAAGGAAGAGATTTTCGGCCCGGTGCTCTGCGTGGTCCGGGCGCGGGATTACGAGGAGGCGGTGCGGCTGCCGTCCGAACACGACTACGGCAACGGCGTCGCCATCTTCACCCGCGACGGCGACACCGCGCGCGATTTCACCGAGCGGGTCAATGTCGGCATGGTCGGGGTGAACTTCGCGATTCCGGTGCCGCTTGTCCTACTACACCTTCGGCGGCTGGAAGCGCTCCGGCTTCGGCGACCTCAACCAGCACGGCCCGGACTCGATCCGGTTCTACACCAAGACCAAGACCGTGACCTCGCGCTGGCCGTCCGGCACCAAGGAAGGCGCCGAGTTCGTCATTCCGACGATGAGGTAGCGGCGCCTCTGTGCCGCATGGCTAAATTCGTCCGCCAACAAACCACGGCACGTGCTATCTTCCGACGGTCACGAACCCATAGCCGCATGAACATTGCCGCCACCACAGCTGCCGAAGGTTTCCCGCGCCGGGCATTCACCGTCGAGGACGTCAGTCGCATGATCCAAGCCGGCGTCATCGGCGAGGACGAGAAGTTCGAGCTGATCGAGGGGGAAATCGTGATGATGGCGGCCAAGGGGGTCGCGCATGAGCGAGTCAAATCGGCTCTGATCATCGCGGTCGTCCACGCCCTGCCGGACCATCTGACGGTCGGGGTCGAAACAACGTTGCGGCTTACCGATACAATCATGCTCGAGCCGGATATCGCCGTTTTTCCCAAAGAACTGTTCGAGAAATCGTCGCAGGGGTTCGCCCGGCTCGACCCTGGCGAAGCCTGTCTTGTGATCGAGGTTGCCGCGTCGAGCCTCGCCTACGACAAGGGTCTCAAGGCGCGGCTTTATGCACGCCACCGGGTCGGAGAGTTCTGGGTGGTCGACGCAAACGAGCGCACCACCTGGGTGCATAGCGGCCCGAGCGGCGACGGATGGTCATCGGTCGTCAAATGCGGGCCGGAGGATGCACTCACCACGTCGGCGCTGCCCGGCCTCTCGATCCGGCTCAGCACGATCGGCTAAATCCGAATTACCCGATGCAGGAACGCACCGCCGCCCGATCAGCCACCGCGGTGTTGCGGCATTGGCAGCGCGGCGGACGCTCCAGCAGGGAGATCGTCACGGTGGTGATGCGGTTCTTGCGCACCACGATGTCGCACAGCACCGCCATCTGGCCGCCGCCGGCCGGGGTCGCCAGCTTGGCGATGCCGACCCGCTGGCGCAGCACCGCGGTGCCGTTCTTCGGCGGTTCGAGCTTCACCGAATCGAGATAGAGCGCGGCCGTCGGCGTCGCGACCGGAACGGTCCTGATCTCGACATAGCCGACCTCGGTCGGCGTGCATGAGGCGAGTGCGGCGAGCGCGAACAGCGCCGCGCACGGCGACATCAACCGCGCGCCCATCTCACGCCCCCGGCGGCTTGATCCCGCCGATCAGGCGCTGCAGCTGGTCGGAGGCGCCGCGGATATCGCTGGTCAGCTGGTGAATGATATCGATGACCTTCTGCGCCTGGCGGATCTGCACCAGTTCCTCGATGAAATCCTCGTTGGTCTGCAGCGTGCGCAGCAGCTCCGCGAAGCGGGTGCGGGCGCTGCCGAGCTCCTGGGTGGCGCGCTCGGTATCGTCGCGCAGCCTGCGCCATTGCTCGATGAGGAAGCTCCTCTCCTCCGGCTTGAAGCGGGTGTCCTGTTCGAGCTCCCTGAGCTTGTTGCGCGCCCGCGTCAGCGCCTTGTCGCCGAGCATGGCGAGGCTG
Source organism: uncultured Alphaproteobacteria bacterium (assembly GCA_963795865.1). GTDB lineage: Bacteria > Pseudomonadota > Alphaproteobacteria > Rhizobiales > Xanthobacteraceae > JAJPKK01. The sequence continues at coordinate 21,076 of CAWCJX010000057.1, read as the reverse complement.
CCATTGTCGGCGACGGCGTCGAGCAATCCGCTCACGGCGCCGCGGAGATCCTCGATCTCCTTTCTCGCCTTTTCGACGTCGGTGTATTCGTCGATCGCCTTGGCGCTGTCGTCCATCTTCTTGCCGAGCTCGCCGAAGCTCTTCTTGAGCTTGTCGAGCTCGCGGGAAAAATCCTCCACCGGGGAGATGGCGTCGCCCTTGGCGTCGGCATCGCCCGCGGCGAAGGCGTGCCCGGACGGCGCCGGCACGGCAAACAGAAGGGCGAGGCTCATGAAAACAAGGCGCACGAGGACGCGCCCGACAGCGCCGTGGCCGAAGCTGAGGCTATCCATGGTCCATCCTGCCGTAGTAGATGATCGGTCCCGGCCGGCGCATTCCAAACCCCAAAGCCGGACGAATCGCGAGCCCGTCGGAAGCGCCTGGAGCGGTGATGATCGGTTAAGGAATTTGTCCAAAGTGTGACCCGCCCGCCGCCGTCGCATCCGCCGCGGACGCCCGCCCCCAGACGTCTTTCCACGAGGCCCCGATGTCCGCCGAATACCAGCTCTATTGCTTCGCCCAGTCCGGCAACGCCTATCGGGTCGCGCTGATGCTCAATCTGATCGGCGCGGATTGGGAACCGATCTTCGTCGATTTCTTCGTCGGCGGGGAAACGCGCACGGCGAAATACCGCACCGAGATCAATGAAATGGGCGAAGTCCCCGTGCTCGCCCATGGCGATCGGAAGCTCAGCCAGTCGGCCGTGTGCCTGACCTATCTCGCCGAGCGCTCCGGCAAATTCCTCCCCGCGGGCGACGATGAGCGGCTCGAATGCCTGCGCTGGATCATTTTCGACAACCAGAAGGTCAACGGCTTTCTCGGGCCCTATCGTTTCCTGAAGAACTTCGCACCGGCGCCCAATCCCGGCGGCGAGGCCTTCCTGCTCGGCCGGATCGGCGGCAATCTCGCCATCGTCGACAAGCGGCTGGCAAAGGCGCCTTATCTTCTCGGCGCGCGGCCGACCATCGCCGACATTTCGCTGGCCGGATATTTCTACTATCCGCCGGATGAATTCGGCTTCGATATCGCCAAGGACCATCCCGCAATCGGAGCCTGGATGGAGCGCATCAAGACGCTGCCGGGATGGCAGCACCCCTACGAGCTGATGCCGGGGTATCCGCTGAAGAAGGGGTAAGGGTGGCGCAAGGCGAGCGAGTTCGATGCTGCCCGCGCCGGGCGCCCGTTGCGGCGGCGGCGGCGGCGTGACACAACGCCGTCATGGACGAACGCGATTCCGACCGCCACAAGAGCAAATTTCGGCGCGAAAGTGCCGGAAAGGGGTTCGCGGGCAAGCGCTCGGACGACAAGCGCGTCGCCGGCAAACGCTTCGACGGCAAACGCTTCAAGGCCAAGCCGCGCGCGGGGCCGTGGCGCGGCCCGTCGCGCGACCGCGATGGGCCGGTGGTGCTCTATGGCTGGCACAGCGTCAAGGCGGCGCTGGAAAACCCGCAGCGCAACTTCGTTCGCCTGCTCGCGACCGAGAATGCGGCGCGGCGGCTCGCCGAGGAAAACGTCGCCCACAGCGTGAAGCTCGACATGGTGCGGCCCGATGCGATCGAAGCGCTGGTGGGGCCGGAGGCGGTGCATCAGGGCCTCTATGCCGAGGCCGATCCCCTGCCCTCGCCCGCCCTCGAAGACGTCGCAACCTCAGGCGTGCTCCTGGTGCTCGACCAGATCACCGATCCCCACAATGTCGGCGCGATCCTGCGCTCGGCGGCGGCGTTCGCGGTCACGGCCGTGGTGACCACCGCCCGCCATACGCCGGAGGCGACCGGCGTGCTCGCCAAGGCGGCCTCGGGCGCGCTCGAATACGTGCCGATCGTGACCATCGGAAACCTGTCGCAGGCGTTGCGCACCCTCAAGGATCTCGGCACGCAGGTGGTCGGGCTCGACAGCACCGGCGAGGCCGACATCGCGACGCTCGCCTTCGCCGCGCCCGTCGCCCTCGTGCTGGGCGCCGAGGGCAAGGGCCTGCGCCAGCTCACCCGCACCAATTGCGACGTGGTCGCCCGGCTCGACCTGCCGGGGCGGATCAAGAGCCTCAACGTCTCCAACGCCACCGCCCTCGCGCTCTATGTCGCGACCGCGCGGATCGCGACGACGGCGTGATGCCCGGTCGGGCTACGCGTCAGTCCGCCGGCAGCAGGTGAATGATCTTGGCGCTCGGGGCGGTGCGGTAGCGATAGGCCGTATAGGGCGGCGCGCCGGCGGGGCGGATGTCGAGGGCGCGGTAATAGCTGGGGCCGGGCGGATCGTAAGCCGGAGGCCCCGCGGGCCCGGCGCCATAGAAGCCATAGCCGTAGGGATCATCGGTGTAGGGGTAGGAATCGGCATAGGCATAGCCGCCCTCAGAATAGGTCGGGCGCGCATAAGGCACGGCCCCGAACCCGGGAGCGACGGGGTAGACCGGCTTTGCCGCGTCCGCGGGATCGAGGACGTAACCAGTCGGCGGAATCACGAACGGCGCGGGCGGTAGGGCGTAGACCACCTTGGGAAACGGCGGCGCCTTGCCGCAGCACCCGTCCGGCCCGGCCGCCACGGGGCCCGCACAAATCGCCATGACGGCGCCAGAGACGGTGCCGGCCAACACGATTGTTTTCATACGCATGGCTGCCTCGCGGTTGGGCCTCCTCAAGGCAGGAAATCGTTGCATGGGGAAGCTGCGACGACAATCATTTTAATTAAGATTTCGTTAAATGGAGGCCTTGGCAGCAATGACACGTCAAGGTTACGGTGCGCGTCACCCTACCCGCCGTGCCCGCCGCGTAATTTGCCCACGGCGGCGCCATCCACCGAAATCCACGATCCCCACGAATGGAATGCTCATGTCGACACTGGCACAGACGGCCACCTCGGCGCGCGACGCCGGCATGACCAAGGAAGAAAGGTTCGTCATCTTCGCTTCATCGCTCGGCACCGTGTTCGAGTGGTATGATTTCTACCTCTACGCCACGTTGGCGCCGTTCTTCGCGTCGCTGTTTTTCCCGCCGGGAAACGACACCGCGGCACTGCTCTCGGCATTCGCCACCTACGCCGCCGGCTTTCTGGTGCGGCCGTTCGGCGCCCTGCTGTTCGGGCGGATCGGCGATCTCGTCGGGCGCAAATACACCTTTCTCGTGACCATCCTCGTCATGGGCAGTTCGACATTCCTGGTCGGATTGCTGCCGACCTTCGGCAATATCGGCTGGATGGCGCCGTTCCTTCTGGTGACGCTGCGCCTGCTGCAGGGCCTCGCACTGGGCGGCGAGTATGGCGGCGCCGCCACCTACGTCGCCGAGCACTCCCGGCCGCACGATCGCGGCTACAGCACGAGCTTCATTCAGACCACCGCGACCTTGGGATTCTTCCTGGCGCTCGGCATCATCTTGTTGTGCCGCATCACGTTCGATGCCAAGGCATTCGCCGAATGGGGATGGCGCATCCCGTTCCTGGTCTCCGTCCTGCTCCTGGTCTACTCGGTCTATATCCGGCTGCGGCTCAACGAGTCCCCGATCTTCAAGAAGATGAAGGAAGAGGGCAAAGGCTCCAAGGCGCCGCTCACCGACAGCTTCCTGCGCTACCCCAACAACAAGTACGTGCTGCTCGCCTTGCTGGGTGCGACCGCCGGCCAGGGCGTGGTGTGGTACACGGGTCAATTCTATGCGCTGTTCTTCCTGACGCTCACGCTGAAGCTCGATTATGTCGCGGCCTATATCCTGATCGGCATCTCGCTGATCATCGGAACGCCTTTCTTCATCGTGTTCGGCTGGCTTTCGGATCGGATCGGGCGGCTCAAGATCATCCTGGCGGGCTGCCTGATCGCGGCGGTGTCCTACTTCACTCTGTTCGGGGCGTTGACGCACTTCGTCAATCCGGCGCTCGAAAAGTTCCAGCAGGCCAACGAAGTCACGGTGACGGTCGATCAGGCGACCTGTCAGCACATCACGCCGTGGAATATCCCGACGCCGTGCGACAGCGCCCGCGACTTCCTCACCAAGGCGGGCGTGTCGTTTGCGACGGCGGGCGGCCCGGCCGGGTCCGCGCCGGTCTTGACCATCAGATCGGCCGGCGGCACCAAGACCCTCGAAGGTCTCAATGGTGCGAACTGGACGGCGGCGCTCACGGCGGCGGGCTATCCCTCGAAGGCCGACCCCGCCGCGGTCAACTGGTTGATGACCGAGTTGGTCCTCGTCATCATGGTGATCTACGTGACGATGGTGTACGGCCCGATCGCGGCGTTCCTGGTCGAACTGTTCCCGACCCGGATACGTTACACCTCGATGTCGCTGCCCTACCATATCGGCAATGGCTGGTTCGGCGGCGTCCTCCCGCTGGTCGCCACCGCCGTGGTCGCTTCGACCGGCAACATCTACAGCGGCCTGTGGTATCCGATCGGGGTCGCCGTCATGACCGTGGTGATCGGCGGATTGATGCTGCGCGACACCAAGGACGTCAACATTTCCACTGGCTCGGGCGTCGCATCGCAACAAGCCTCCTGACGGCGGCAACGAAGGGGTTCCGTATCGTCACGGCCGGGCCTGTTCTGGCCCGGCCATGACCGACTGCGCAAAATCCGGCGCGCCATCACCCTTGCGGCGCCCCGGGTGGCGGACGGGCGCCGGAAGCCGCCGCGGGCTTGATCGCCAGCACCGTGCTGTAGGGATTGCCGAAGACGAACACCTTCGAGGTGCGCCAGATGATGCGTTCCAATTCCACGAAGGTGCGCATCTTGAGCCGGTATTTCCACAACAGCATGTGCTGGATGTAATTCCAGGTCAGGCCCCAGGCCCAGAACGGCAGCCGCCGATAGAGGATCGGGTAAAAGCCGAGCGGGCGCATCTTGTGGACGAGGAGGTTGGCGCCGACGAAATTGTAACGCCAATTGTCGAAGAAGGCGGTGACGCTGCGAAAATCCTCTTCGCGGCGACAATGATCGAGCCCCCCCGGCGTGCGGATCAGCAGGCGCCCTCCCGGCCTGAGCATCCGCCAGCTCCGCGCCAGCCAGGCGTCCAGGTCCTTGGTATAGCCGATCGATTCGAACGCGTAGACGGCGTCGAAACTTTCGCTCGCCAGGTCGAGGCTGTCGAAGTCTGCGACGATCACGCCCACGCGACCGCCGAATTCGGCGAATTTGCGCCGGCAGATATCCGCCTGCACGGAGCGAATTGGTCACGCACAGGATTTCGACATCGCACCGGCTGGCGAGATAGTGCGCGGCCGCGCCCGAGCCGCAACCGAGTTCCAGGAGCCGCATTCCCGGCTTGGGCTTCAGCAGCACATATTCGGCCTCGTAAGGCTGCGTGAACACCGCCCGGGGAAACACGCAGGTGCTGTAGTTCGCCTGCTCGTCGCGATAGGCGCCGAACACGTCGTCATAGGTGCGATGCTCGTCGTCGTGCTTGAGAAAATCGTCCGCTCGCGGCGTCCACTCGACCAGCTGACGTCGCTCGAATTCGTTGAGCTCGCGGCCGATCCCGCCGGCGTCCCGGGGATGCGTGACGGCGAGAAAGAGCACGTAATGAAGCAGGTTGTACAGCACGAACAACCCGATGATGATCCCCACAACCGACAGGAGTATCGAAACGGCGTCCAAGAGTTTCTCCCGTAAATTGTTCTCCCGGTGAAATTCGAATCGCATCGGGCAGACATGGCTAGGCAGACGTGGGCAGGCACAGACGGGGGTAGGCACAGACATGGGTAGAACGTGTCGGACACCGGCGAAACCCATCACGGCCACGTCGACGGGCCGATGACCGGTATCGCCTCGCCCAACCCATCTAGCTGATCGGTCGTACAAAATCGCGGTCGCCGGACGAACCCCTCGTCCGCCGCCTCGGCAGGCTAGCAGAAAATCGGCGACCGTTGAGGCCGTTCGAGGCCCGTTCGAGGCCCGGATTCGAGGCCCGCATTGGCGCATCCCTGCGGTGTGCGGTGATTGTCCCGGCGGGCGCGACAAATCCTCATAGCCGTGTTCTCCGGCCACGACCCGCCGCATCGGCAGCCACGGCCGTCGCGACCCCATGATCGGATCGCCGGGCTCCGGCCCCAAAAAGCCGTTGGAATACGCGCCGGGACCGACTATGAACCGCTGGTGCAAAGCGGAGACGAAACGCCATCCGCGGCAGGGCGCGGCTGCCCCCTGCAGGCGCTGGCGCCGCCGGCTTAGCTCAGCTGGTAGAGCACGTGATTTGTAATCACGGGGTCACAGGTTCGAATCCTGTAGCCGGCACCAGATAAAAGCAAATAATATAAAATCTTTAAGTGAGTTAGCGCCAAGCAATAACGAGTCTGTTTTTGCTGTTGGAGATACGCTGGGGCGGCAAAAAGGGCCGACTTGTACAGCGGCAAACGTCTGCGCACGAATGCGCTCAAGTCGCGGCCTCACAACTTCACAGCTTCACAGGTGAAAGGCATCGCCGCCTGTGACGCAGTCGAATGAATCGCCACAACGGCGCACCCGGTCAGGTGTGATGGGGCATCTTCATCGCATTTACTTCCTGGCGGCGGTCATCGCGGTGCTCGACCACTACAGGACTTGAATTGCGGCAACGTGAGCGCGACGGAATCGGGGGTAAGCTGACCATGGAAACGTGCCGCGCCTCGAATCAGTTCATCGAAGCCACAGCCGCGCCACGCGCAAGGTCGCGGCAATCTGCCCAATTTTTTGCGTTGCCGCCACATTCACGTCCGTCTACAGAGCGCGCCGGAGACGGTCGAAGAGTGCGCCGGGAGGAAACGTCTGCCTACGACGTGAGCAAGGCGACCGCGACCGTCTCCAACCGCCTCGCATCGCGCTGCCCCTGGATTTGCCGCAAGAATGCGCGAATGGCGACAAATATTTGTCGGGGTCGGACGCCACACTACACCGTAGTGTCCTTATTGGGTTGGGCATTTCCTCCCTAGACTTGGGCCGCTTTCGGCGGCCCTTTTTATCTTTATCCGCCAAGCGCGCCGGTCACAGCCGCGCCAGCCATTGACCGACCTGCCCGCGCAGGGTCTGGACGCCGCGGTGGTTCAGCACCCGTGCAATGCCCAGCAGCGTCGTTGTGCCGGTCGCCCATTGCTCAGGCCGCCCGGCCCGGATCAGTTATTTGATCATCCGATACATGGTTACCCCCAGCCCGCTGGGGCAGACGACGTGCCTAACCGGCGTTACGAACCTTGTCGTCGAAGGAACCATGACAAGGCCGCACGCGGCGGGAAGGGTGGCGAAAAAAGCGCCGGTGCAGACCAACCCATTGCAAACGCCAGCACCGAGTTCTCGCGAAAACGAAATGAGGACGATGATGAGTAGCTGCGGCGGGCGACAACGCTGTCACCGCCAACGCCGACGCCAACGCCAACGATGATGCAAATCTTATCATTTCCAATCTCCTCTCTCTCCCCGCGCATCCGCGCGTGCGGTAATATCTTACTGACCATTGAATGTTTGGCAACCGGGGATCGCCAGCCGGAAGACGATTGAAGCAAGGGGAAACGCCACGGCATGGCCGCGCGCAGCGGAACCAGCGCCCGCGGACCTGCCTGCCACTCGCCGTGCCAGCCTCGCGGTCGCCCGTATATGCCTTGGTTCGTGCCGAATTTCCGCATTGCTGCACTGCAACAATAGGCATGAGCGATGCCACCTAGGCGATGCAATCGATGCCTATTCGGTCGGCATCGACAACCTAAGGCCTTTGAATTTCACGTTGGGCGTTCGCCGGCGTCTGAATTTCCTTGCGGCGCTCGTTCGGGCAATCGGCAGGGCCTTTGATCCATGGCGTGCGAGCGTTAATCGCGATCCCTATTCAGGAATCCATTGTAAATCAGCTATTTATCAAGCCCACCTAATGTGCGAGCGCATGCACATTGTCGATCGTAAACTGATTTGTCATCACGGCGTCACAGACTATCCTGTTAGCCGGCACTAAGGGCAACCGGCTTCATTGAACTTCGGTATCCTGCATGGCCGGGAGCTCTGGCAGGAAATTCCGGCCGCCATCCCTATTGTGCAACGCAGCATGCGTCGTCATATAGGTCATCCGGACGCTGCGCGGATCGCAAGCAGACCACCGAAGAGGACCACCGAAGTGCCCAGCCTCGGAAACACGATTGCCGGCCTCGCGCGCTGCCGCCGCCAGTGGGACGCCCTGGTGCAGGCGGGGCGGGCCATGCGGTCGCCGACGGCGGATGTCGATCCCGCCTTCGACCATCTCGCCGAGGTGCATGGGTTCGGGTCGAATCCGGGGGCGCTACGCATGTTCGAATACGTGCCGGCGCGGCCGGAGCCGGCGCTCGTGGTCGTGCTGCACGGCTGCACGCAGACGGCAGCGAGCTACGATCTCGGGGCGGGCTGGTCGACGCTCGCCGATCGTTTCGGCTTCATGCTGCTGCTCCCTCAGCAGCAGCCCGCCAACAATCCGAACCGGTGCTTCAACTGGTTCCTCGCCGACGACATCGCGCGGGAGAAAGGCGAGGCCCTGTCGATCCGGCAGATGGTCGAGACGATGATCCGCGACCACGGCATCGATCGCCGCCGCGTGTTCGTCACCGGCCTCTCGGCCGGCGGCGCGATGACCTCGGTGATGCTCGCCACCTATCCCGAGACGTTCGCGGCCGGCGCCGTGATCGCCGGCCTGCCCTACGGCACGGCGACCAACCTCAAGGAGGCGTTCGAGAGCATGCTCAAGGTGCGGCCGCGCCCGGCGCGCGAGTGGGGCGATTTCGTCCGCGCGGCATCGGCGCACCGCGGGCCGTGGCCGCGCCTATCGGTCTGGCACGGCGGCGCCGACCCCCTGGTGAAGCGCGAAAATGCCGACCAGATCGTGAAGCAGTGGACGAACGTGCACGGCCTCGACGATGAACCGACGCTGACCGAGACGATCGACGGCTATCCGCGCCAAGTCTGGCGCAGCAGCAACGGCGACGAGGTCGTCGAATCCTACACCATTCCCCAGATGGCGCACGGCACACCGCTCGCCGCGGGCGACTTCGACGATCGCTGCGGGGTTCCCGGCGCCTTTCTGCTCGAGGTGGGAATTTCGTCGTCCTATCACATCGCCAAATTCTGGGGCCTGACCGGGCATCCGCGCCCTGCCCCGGCCCGACGCAGTCCGGCGCCGGCACGTCCCTCACCGGCCCGCAAGCCGCGCCCGGGCGCTGCCGCATCGACCGCCGCGCGCGAATCCGCGGCCGCAGCGCCGACGCCGGCCCCCCATTCCCGCCCGCCCGATCGACATCCAGGCCGTCATCGCAAAAGCGCTCAAGACCGCCGGCCTGTGGAAGTCGCCTTGAACCCGGAAGGCGTCGGTAAAGCGGGCGCGGGTGCGGCGAGACCGCCGGGGCCGCGACGTCACTTGAAATCGGCAATCAGGGTGACGTTGGCATTGAGCGTGAACGTGTAGCTCTCCGACGTGCTGACCACGCGCCCGTTCTGGGTCCAGTGGACAAAGCTGTGGCCGCCATTGGGCGTGGCCGTCACCGTCTGCGGCGTGCCTGCGACAAACGTGCCGCCGCCGCCGACCGTGCCGTCGGCGCTGGGCGAGGCGCTGAGCGTAATCGTGTATTGCTTGGGGTTGACGGTCAGGGTCGCAACGCGGCTCGTGTTGCCTTGGCCGGTGGACGTGTTGGTGAAGTCGATGCTGCCGACATAGACATTGGGCCCGAGATTTTTCGCGCTGGAATTGACCGAGAAGGTGATGGTCCTGTTCGAGGTCGTCACCGTTCCGGAACCGGACGATGCGGTGAGCCAGCTCGGCAGGTTGGCGATCGCGTATTGCAGGCTCCCGCCGGAGGCGTTCAGCGTGTAGCTGAACGATGACGGCGAGAACGGGCCGCCCTGCGCCCCCGAAGCGGCAATGCCGGTGGCGGGGCTGACCTGCAGCGCCGGCGGACTGACGATGAGCGTCGCGGTCCGCGTCTGGGTGCCCTGTCCGGTGTCCGTATCGGCGAAGGTGATGGTGGCGTTATACGTGTTGGCGGCAAGGGTCTTTGCGTTTGCATTCACCGTGAACGTCACCGTCGTTCCGGACAGACGCGGTGCCCGAGGTCGCGGAAGCGGTGAGCCAGCTCGGCACCCCGGATATGGCGTAGGCAGCGCTCTCGCTGGTGGCGCTGAGCGTGTAGGCGAACGATGCCGGCGAGAACGGGCCGCCCTGCGGCCCGGACGCGGCAATGTTGGCCGGGGGGGCGACCTGCAGCGCCGGCAACGGACCGGCATTGCTCCAGTTCGTCACCAGATTGTAGGCGTTGACGGTGCCGATGCCGGTGGCGAAGTCCCAGCCGGTCGTCGCGCGATAAGCCGGCGCATAGGAACTGTTCGAGGTCGAGAGCACGCCGTTGGTGCCGGACGGGCGGTAGCAGTTGTGGCTTCCGGTGCAATTGGCATCGATGTCGCCGAGCGTCACGTCATAGAAAATGCACGAGCCTCCCACCGTATTGCCGTTGCTCGAATTGCAGGTGCTGCTGCCGCTCGCGCCGTATTCGCTGGCAGCGAGCTCGTAATAGCGGTAATTGGGGTTGCCCTGGGGACCGCCCGCATACTGGTTCACCAGCGCCTGGATGCCGGCCATGATCGGCGTCGCAAAGGAGGTTCCGCCCGCGAGGCTCCAGCCGCTGGGAGCGCCCGTGCAGGGTGCTCCGCCGTAGCCGGACGAGGGGTCGGAATAGCAGTAGACGTAATAGTGGCCCCACAGGCCATTGGCGGCGAACAGCGACACATCGGGAAGATCGCGCACGCCGTCATTGGGGATGCCGACCACGCCGCTCTGCCAGGAGGGCTTGGCGTATCCCTTGCAGGTACCGCTGACGACTCCGGAGATCGAAGGCGTCCCGGTCGCGCAGCCGCTCGGGCCGCCGCTTCCGCCGGCGTTGTTCAGGAAATAGGCCTCCCCGGTGGCGCTGTTGCAGAAGCCGGTCGAGCCGTAGGTGGTGGCGTAGCCTTGAAAAGTCGCGAGGAGCCGGCTGGCGCAGGAGTCGTTCCACGGAATTTCCGGGATGTAGGAATTGGCCGAACCATAGGTCGCCGTGTTGCCGGAACTCCAATAGGTGCCGTTGGTGCCCGAATAAGTGTCGCCGAAATCGGTGCCGCCGACCGCGACGTTGTAGGGGGTGGAGGCAAAGGCATTCACGCCGATGCCGTGCGTCACGACGCTCGCGTTGTAATCGCACCCTCCGGCGCCTTCATCGCCCGCCGCCACGAAGATCGAGGTCCCCTCCGCGACGCCCTGCTGATAGATCGCGCTGAAGGCCGCATTGCCGGAGGCGCCGTTGTAGGCCTCGCACTCCCCGTAGCTCACGCTGATGATGGCGGGCGGGTTTGGCCCGTTGATCAGGTTCTGGATCGCGAACAGGCCGCCGAAGGTGGTGTTGGTATCCGCGCAGGTGGCCATGACGATCGCGGCGCTGGGCGCGGCGGCGCTGGCGTATTCGGCATCCAGGATCGCTTCGCCGTCGTCGACTGTTCACGCCGGGATCGGAGCAATTGTTGCTTCCCGATGGCGGCGCCGGGTGGACCGTGGTCAACGAGGCGCCGGTATAGCCCGACAGGCCGAACGTCGACGCGGAAGGTCGTCCAGTCGTCGGTCGTGTAGAGATTGCTGTCCTCGATCAGATATATGGTCTGGTTCTGGCCCGACGTGCCGGCGTTGAACAGCGGGTTGAAGTTGTAGATCGTCGCGAGGTCGGCGGGCGTCACCGGATAGCAGGTGGTGGAGGGCTGGCGCCGCAACCGACGGTATACTCGGTCACCGGTTTTCGCACGCAGCCTCGGCCGCGGCATGAAATCGTGCAGCGACACGATGCCGACGACCGCAGGCGCGAGCGCCGCCGGGATCTGCGGGTCGCTCATATTGGCGATATGGGTCGACGCCCCCGGCCTGGAGGTAATGGATCTCGGTACGGAAGGCGGCGAACACCTGGCCCGCGGTGCCGGAAAAATCGATCGTCATGCCGCTCGGATAGATCGTATTGACCTGGAATCCGTGCCCCTGCAGCCAGCCGGTGATCTGCGCAATATCCGATGCCGCCGGGCCGAACTGGGCGCCGAACTCGCTCGGCGTGAGCCATTGATGAAATTTGCCCGAGGCGGGATTATGCAATTGGTCGATCAGCTGGTTGAGCGCCTGCTCCTGAGCCGGAGGCCGCCGCAATTGGAGCAGCAGGTGCTCCATCGGAAGATTGTCCGGCACTCTGCCGCGGTCGTTGGCGGCATTGGCCTCGGGGCGGGTATTGCCGACCAGCCGCACCGCATTGGCCTCGACCACCTGCTGGGTGATCATCGGTCGCGCCGGCCCCGCCGATGTCTGCGCGTGGGCCGCAGGCGAAGGCAACAGGCCGAGCGCTAAAGCCGCGACCACCATCGCCACCAGCTTCGCCAGTCCGAAGAATCTGGTCCCGGACATCGGCCTGAGCATCACTCCGTCCATGCAGAAAAACATTCGCCACAGGGACCAATGAACGGGGATCGAATGCAAGCGACGCCTGGCAGGCACATGCACTGCGAGACCCTCGCAGCGGGCCGGTTCGCCGGTTGAAATCCACGCAGGAAAGCCGTTCACGGATCCCCACATCGATCCCCCCAATCGCCCCTCCCGCAAATCCCCGGGCGTCCCTGTCGCAACGGCGAGGTCGCGACTGGAAGTCGGCACCCCGCCAAGTGTGGTGCCGGTGTGTAATCAATAAGCGGCGAAATCAAGAACGGGCGGGCCGGCCCGTGGCCGCGAGCCAGGTCCGCGACCAGGCCGCGCTTTCCATGGGGCTGGAGAAGCCATGGGGCTGGAGAAGGCACCGGACCGCTTCGGTTGGGGCGCCCAGCGGCATTCCGTTCAGGCTCCGCGCACAGGCATCCCGATCGCATCGCCCCATTCACACCGGCCGGGTCACCCGGCGCAGCGTCAGGTTGATTTGCCCGCCCCCGGCGAGCAGCGACGAGGTTCCCGGGATAATGCGATCGACGCCGTGAAAGGCGAGCCGGGCTTGCCCACCCAGCACCAGCGCATCGCCTGAAGCGAGCCGGAACGAGACGGTCGGGTCGTGGCGCCGGGTCCCGCCGATCCGGAACAGGCAGGCGTCGCCGAGCGACAGCGAGACCACTGGGGCTGCGAGGTCTTCTTCATCGCGGTCCTGATGCAGGCCCATGCGGGCATCGGCGCCATAGACGTTCACCAGGCAGGCTTCCGGCGCAAGCGGATAGCCCGACAGCTCCGTCCACGCCCGGAGCAGACATTCCGGGATCGGCGGCCACGGCGTGCCGGTGCAAGGATGGGTCGGCTGGTAGCGGTAGCCGCCCTCGTCGGTCATCCAGCCGAGCCCGCCGCAATTGGTCATCCGCACCGACATCGGCTTGCCGCTCCTGGGCATGCGCGGCGTGTAGAGCGGGGCGCGGGCGATCACCTCGACGACGGCGGCCAGCATGGCTTTCTGCGCCTCGCAAGGAAGATAGCCGGCCACGATGCGCAACCCGGCAGGCGTAGGCTGACGGTCTGTCACTGGTCCAGTACCCGTTCTGTTCTGGCGGCGGGAAAGCCGCTTCTCGATCCAAAAAGCCCCTTTCAAACCGCCTGGAGCCGGGATAATGTTCCCCGAATACAAATCATCCTCCACCAAAAGGGCGCCCTCATGAAAAAATCCATTCTCTGTGCACTGACGTTGACGGTTGCCGTCGGATTCTCGGCCGGCGCGCAGGCCCAGCAGGCCAAGAAGCTGTTCTTCGAGGGCGATATCGTTCGTCACGCGCTGGCCGATCAGGCCGGGCCGTTCTGCGTGCTCAACAATCAGTACAAGCGCAAGGAAGCGGTGGCGTTCCGCATTCGCGTGTTGCAGCCGAACGGCGTAGTGGCCGACGACAAGGTGCTCAAGGGCGTCGTCGTCGAACTGGGCAATGGCCAGAAGCTTCCGGCTGCGTTCAAGTCGCATGGCACCCCTCCCACCGACTATTTCTGGTCGCTGTTCTGGACCATCCCGGCTGACTTCCCGACAGGGTCGGTCGGCTACAAGGTGGTTGCCACCATGAACGACGGTTCCACCGTCACCTGGGAGCCCTTCATTCGGCCGACGACACAATTGATGGTCGTCGCTGGTGAGCCGAATATGAAGAAGTAACGAGTTCACTCGAGGGGTTGTTTCATGTGGAAATGCAGCGGCCGGCTGGCCGGTGTGGCGTGTGCGCTGTTGGCGCTGTCGCTGATCTCCCCGGCGCGGTCGGTCGCCGCCCCTGCTCCCTCCGCGCTGGGCCCCGAAGTCGGGGTCAGCAAGCCCCGTGACGGCTATGTCGGCCGCATGGACGTCTCGCCCGAACATGGTCCGGCGGGAACTCCGGTGACGGTGACGGCCGAGGGACTGCCCCCAGGGCAGGAATTCCAGGTCGTATGGGTCACCGTCAACGGCTCGTGGAACGTCGCGGATGCCGAGTATCATGGCCGTGAATTCAGCCAGATTGCCTATGAAATCGCCCGGGTGAAGGCCGATCAATCGGGCCGGCTGAGCGCGAAATTCATCGCGCCGGACGATTTCGGCTTCCTCCACGACATCGTGCTGCAGCAGGGCGATCGGCTGTTTACCCAGGTCGCCTACTCCCTCGACATGACCGTGGAGATCTCGCCGAAGAGCGGGCCGGTGGGCACGCCCATCAATGTCGAGGTCAAGGGCATCGGCTTCCGGTCGCTCTACAATTCCTGGGACTTGATCTACGACAACAATTTCACCGGTTGGATTTCTTCCGTGACCACGCGCGGTTCGGCGAGCTTCACGATTCCCGCGACCGGCACTCCAGGGGTCCATATCCTCGAAGTGATGCATGGCGAGTTGACCTTCCCTTATCGCAATCCGGAGCAGAATCCGGCGCCCGGCCGGCCGCGCTTCGAGTTCGCGTTCACGGTCACCGATGGTGCGCCGGTGCTGCCGCCGGCACCGGAGCGGCAGGCGCAGACCAATGTGCGCAAGCTGCCGCCGCCGGGCGAGCTGGTAGCGAAGCCCCAGTTTGCCGGCGTCGGCGAACCGGCCGTGGTGCACAGCGAAGGCCTGGAGCCGGGCAAGACCTATCAACTCAACTGGACCCACGTCGTCGGCAACCGCATGACCGGGCGGGGCTGGGACGAGGCCTCCAACGTGATCGCGGAAGCCAAGGCCGACACCGCCGGCCGCGCCGACTTCCGCTTCAGCACACCCGACGATCTGGGCGGCACCCATGGCCTGTGGCTGCAGGCCGGGCAGGCAAAGAAGACCGGGACGTTTTGGATCAAGCCGACCGCGCTGCCGATGGACGTGAAGCGCGGTCCGGCCGGCACGACCTTCACGATTCATCTCAAGGGCGTCGGCTGGACCGAGACCGCGAACATCTATCACATGGTGTATGACAACAACTACACCGGCTATGTCTGCGCGTTCAACAGCCAGGGCGACGTCGAGATCATCATCAAGGCCACCGGCGCGCCGGGCTGGCACTACATCGATCTCTATCCCGGCATCTACAAGGGCATGGAGACGCGGCCGAGGAACTTCCTCATCCCGCAGCTCACCTATGACAAGGACCATCCTGGCGAGGATTTGCCGGCGTTCCACTTCGCCTTCGAGGTGACGCCGGGCAGTTCGCGGGCTTCCCTCACGCCATAGGATCGAAAGCGAATGGATCGGTCGCGCGCCTCGGCGTGCGGCCGATCTTTTTTGGCCGACTACTTGGTCAGATGTGCGGTGAGGACCGCGATGTTGAAAAGCTGCACCAGCGCGCCCGAGATGTCCTGGTCGGTCGAGACCTGAAAATAGAGGCCGGGCGAGGCGCAACTCTGCAGGTTCGGGCCGATGTTGGGCTGGAACGGCGAGATATAGGTATTGTACCAGGCATTGGTCGGCAGCGGCAGGTAGGTCGTGTAGAGCACCGCGATGCGGATGCCGCGGTTCTTGATCGTGGTGCAGTAGGACGGATCCATCAGCGACTGCACCCGCGACGACCCCACGGTTTCGTCCTCGACCCCGTCGGTGACGAAGAACAACACCTCCTGCGGCGTGTCGCCGGCCTGCTTGGTGCCGCCGCCCGGATTGGGCATGATCGAATTGATCTGGGTCATGGCGTTGGTGTAGTTGGTGATCGTGTCGTTGTTCCAGTTCTGGTACGGCACCTCGTAGAGCTGGATGTTCGCGGCCTGCGTCTTCGCCGCACTCAGGCTCGAGGTCAGGGTGGTGATCGTGTTGAAGCCGATGTTGAAGGTGTAGATCGCGGCGCGGTAGGTGGCGTTGTTGGTGGTCGCCGTCGATTGTGCCGTCGCCATGAGGTTTTGCGTCGCCTGCGCCAGCAGGTCCATGCGCAGGGTGACGCCGAGGCTTCGCGCCAGCCCGTAATAATCGTTGGGCGAGGTATCGGACTCGTGACACCCGAAGGCGCATTTGTCCGGCGTGTTCGCGACCATGGTATTGATGCCGGCGGTGGTCGCGGCGATCGCCATCGACGGCGAGTTGTCGAGCAGCAGATAGAAATCGATGTTGGGCGGAACCGTCGCGGACGACTGCGACGTGCCGCTGATCGGCAGGGAACTCTTGCCGGTGAGTCCGCCGAACAAAGCGCTCGATGTCGTCTGGTAGCTTACGCTGACGGTGCGGGTCAGTCCGCTGTCGGACGCGATGACCGAAAGCGTCACCGGACCGATGCCCTTGACCGCGGAGACTTGGCTGTTGAACAGGGTCGTCGCGACATTGATCGAGGCCTGGTCGGTCGACGCCAGCATGGCCGGCGTGACCGCGGCCAGCGAGGCGGAATTGGCAATGGTGTCGAGCGTCGCCTTCCGGGTCGAAGACTGCGTATAGTCGACGGTTATCCCGATCAACCCGAGGACGGGGAGCAAGGTGAGCGCGAACATGGTGGTCAGGTTGCCGCCGCTGTCGCGTAGAAACCGTTGCAGCACTGTGAGATTTATGATGTCCGGGTGGCGTTTTCGGTTTTTCCCGCTTTCACACCTAGAGCATCACAGGTTTAGTTATTTCTCACTCGTTCGATAAAATCAAAGTCAGAATTGAAACGGCATTGCATAAAATTGGATTGCATGACGCGAATGGCCGCCACTTTCGGACAGGAGCATGCTCGAGATCAAATCGCTCAGAGCGCCGCCAGCGTCAATCCGAAACAACGCGCCGGCGGCTCACTGAGGCAGCCCAAAAGTCAGAAAAGCGCCTCGGACGAGACGATGCGCCCCATCCCCTACTCGGGGCGCGGCGAGATTGAACCGTATCGATGTCGCTCGGCGCGGGTCGAAGGGCGATGCCGTCATGGCCCGCAGGCGAGCGAGCGAGCGAACAGCCGGCAATGGCTGACCGGGCGGCCGCCGTCATCGAACAGGGTACCGGTCCGGAGACCGACCGGAATGCGGTTCGAGGCCGCGCGCGCCGCCGCCGACACGTCGCATGCGCGACCGCGCGCGGGGCGCATCGTCGAGGCCGCCGGGCAGGTGCCGCAATAAGGCTGCGGGTGCGGTGCTCGCGCCGCTTACACCTTGGTCCGATTGCGGATCAGGAAGGTATCGTTGGTGTATTCGGCGACCTGCCACCACAGATACTGGTCGCCGCGGAAGGCGATCATGGCGTCATAGACCTTCTTGAACTCCGGATTGGTGCGGCCGAGCCTCGTGATAGAGCTCGAGCGCCGCCTTGAGGCAGGCGTCCATGACGGCGGGCGAGAACGGCGTCAGCTTGGCGCCGCCGGCGACCAGCCGCTTCAAGGCTGCCGGATTGACCGCATCGTACTTCGACTGCATCCAGGTGTTCGCCATCTCCGAGCAGGTGCGCACGATCGCCTTGTAGGTCGGCGGCAGCGCGTTCCATTTGTCGATGTTGATGAAGTTGTGCAGCATCGCGCCGCCTTCCCACCAGCCCGGATAGTAGTAGTACTGCGCGACCTTGCTGCAAGCCGAGCTTCTCGTCGTCATAGGGGCCGACCCATTCGGCGGCGTCGATCGTGCCCTTCTCCAGCGCCGGATAGATGTCGCCGCCGGCGATCTGCTGCGGCACGCAGCCGAGCTTCTGAAGCACCCGGCCGGCATAGCCGCCGATGCGGAATTTGAGGCCGTTGAGATCGGACGACGTCCTTGATCTCCTTGCGGAACCAGCCGCCCATCTGGCAGCCGGTGTTGCCGCAGGGAATGGCGTAGATGTTGGACTTCTTGTAGAAGTCGTTCATCAGCTCCATGCCGCCGCCGAAGAACATCCAGGCGTTCTGCATGCGGCTGTTGAGGCCGAACGGCACCGCGGTCCCGAACGCGAAGGTCGGGTCCTTGCCGACATAATAGTAGGAGGCCGTGTGGCACATCTCGACGGTGCCGTTGCTCACCGCATCGGCCGCCTTGAGGCCGGCACGATCTCGCCGGCGGCGAACACCTGAATCTGGAACTTGTTGTCGGTCGCCTCGGCCACCGCCTTGGCGAAGACCTCCGCCGCGCCGTAGAGCGTGTCGAGCGATCCTTCGGGAAGCTCGACGTGCAGCCGCCACTTGAGCTCCGGCATCGATTGCGCGATGGCGGGCTTGGCGACCGCGGTCGCCGCTAGGCCGATGCCCGCCGCCTTGAGAAATTGACGACGCTTCATGGTTTCTCCCGGGCCTTGCCGTCGGGGCACGGGGCCCCTCGTCCGGGTTGTTATCACGGCCGCCGGCCGGCAGGAAACGCCGCTGTCTGCCCGCAGGTCGTCAACTGCGGTACTTCAGCCTTCCGCCAGGCGCGCCCTCGTTGCGCCGAATTGACGCGCTCCAACGCGCAGTTCGCACGATCGTCCGACTGCAGCTTCTCCGGACCGCCGTCAGGCCTCGATGACGATCTTCGGCGCCGCCTTGCCGGCCCGCCGACGATCTGCTCGCGCACGCGCGCGGCGATGTCGCGATAGATCTCGCGCATGCGGACCGTCCGGCACGGTCGCGACGACCGGCAGACCGGCGTCGGACTTCTCGCGGATCTCCATGTGCAGCGGCACCTCGCCGAGGAACGGCACGCCGAGCCGCTCGGCCTCGTGGCGCGCGCCGCCGTGGCCGAAAATATCCGACCGCGTGCCGCAATGCGGGCACAGGAAGTAGCTCATGTTCTCGACGATGCCGAGCACCGGCACGTTGACGCGGCGGAACATCGCGATGCCGCGCCGCGCATCGATCAGCGCCAGGTCCTGCGGCGTCGAGACGATGACGGCGCCGCTGCAGCGGCACCTGCTGCGCCATGGTGAGCTGCGCGTCGCCGGTGCCGGGCGGCATGTCGACCACCATGACGTCGAGCGCGCCCCACTCGACCTCGCGCAGCATCTGCGTCAGCGCCGACATCACCATCGGGCCGCGCCAGATCATCGGCGTCTCTTCCTCGACCAGGAAGCCGATCGACATCACCTTGAGGCCGTAGCCGTCCATCGGCATCGAGCGTGTGCCGCCGTGGTCTGCGGCCGGCCCTTGATGGCGAGCAGCTTCGGCATCGAGGGGCCGTAGATGTCGGCATCGAGCACGCCGACCTTGAGGCCGAGGTCGCGCAGGCCGAGCGCGAGATTGACCGCGGTGGTCGACTTGCCGACGCCGCCCTTGCCGGAGGCGACCGCGATGATCGCGTCGACGCCCGGCACGCCGTCGGGCCGCTGCGCCCGTGCGGCGGCCGGGCCGCGGCGCGGGCTGCGGCGTGGCGATGCGGCAGCGCGGCCGCGGCGGCGCGGCGCCGCGCGCTGCGCTCCGCGGTGAGCGCCACCATGACGGAGGCGACGCCCGGCACCGCCTTGCACCGCCGCTTCGGCGCGTCTTGCGCACCGGCTCCCAGGCCTGCACCACCGCCGCATCGACCGTGATCGAGAAGAACACCTTGCCGTCGGTCACCATGATGTCCGACAGCGTCGCCGGTCTTGCGGCAAGCGACGCCCTTCGGGACTGCTTCACGCCGTCGAGGCTCGCGAGAACCTCGCTCCTTGTCACTGCCATCGCGTTCTCCATGGCCGCCGCGGGCCAAACTCCGCGGGGCCGGATGACAGCGCTACAACGTAAGCATCGCGGCCGAGCGGCCAACCGCATCGCGGCGTATGCCGCGATCGAGCCGGGATCAGGAGGATCGCGGCGTCGGAATCGCGCCGGTCGCGGGAGCGGCCAGTTGACGAGGGGACCGGCAGCGCGTCAACGCCCACTTGTATCGACGGCGCGCCGATGCCGGGCGCTCAGGGAGGACGATGGCGAAGGTCGCGTTTCTCGGGCTCGGCGTGATGGGCTATCCGATGGCCGGGCATCTGCAAGGCCAAGGGCGGGCACGAGGTCACGGTCTACAACCGCACCGCCGCCAAGGCCGAGAAGTGGGTCGCCCAGTATCGGCGGCGCGCAGCGCCGACGCCCGCGGAGGCGGCCGAGGGCCAGGATTTCGTCATGGCCTGCGTCGGCAACGACAACGACCTGCGCGAGGTGACGCTCGGGCCCGACGGCGCCTTCGCCGGCATGCAGCCGGGCGCGGTGTTCGTCGACCACACCACCGCCTCGGCCGAGATCGCGCGCGAGCTCCACGCCGAGGCGAAGAGCGCGGCTTCGACTTCGTCGACGCGCCGGTGTCGGGCGGCCAGGCCGGCGCCGAGAACGGCGTGCTCACCGTGATGTGCGGCGGCGATGCCGAGCCGTTCGCGCGCGCCGAGAAGGTGATCGCCGCCTATGCGCGCGCCTGCAAGCTGATGGGCGCCCCGGGCTCCGGCCAGCTCACCAAGATGGTCAACCAGATCTGCATCGCCGGCCTCGTGCAGGGCCTCGCCGAGGCGCTGCACTTCGCCAAGCGCGCCGGCCTCGACGTCGAGAAGCTGATCGCGACCATCTCCAAGGGCGCCGCGCAGTCCTGGCAGATGGAGAACCGCTACAAGACCATGGTGGCCGGCAAGTTCGACTTCGGCTTCGCGGTCGACTGGATGCGCAAGGACCTCGCGCATCTGCCTCGCCGAGGCGCGCCGCAACGGCGCGCAGCCTGCCGGTCGACGGCGCTGGTCGACCAGTTCTACGCCGAGGTCCAGAAGATGGGCGGCAGCCGCTGGGACACGTCGAGCCTGATCGCGCGGCTGGAGCGCTGATCCGCGCCGCACCCGCGCCGCCGGGCCGCCTGCGAGCCAACGCGGA
>CAWCJX010000056.1:0-47079 GCA_963795865.1 uncultured Alphaproteobacteria bacterium | reverse complement strand
GCGCCACGTATTGCTTTCGGTGTCGCGAGTCTACCTTCCCCAGAGGAAAAGCGCTCGATAGAAGCCTTAACCACTGTGACCAAATACGGCGCATTGGTGGGGACCGTCGCTTATATGTCGCCTGAGCAGTTGCGGACCAAGCCAGTCGATCACCGCAGCGACATCTTCAGCTTCGGCGCGATTCTTTACGAGATGATGGAGGCCTGAGCGAGCCTTTCGCGGCGAAACGGAAGTCGACACCATGACGGCAGTGCTCCAAGAGGAGCCGCCCGCGTCCATTCTGGACGATGCCGCGATTCCACCCGGATACCAGGATATCGTCAAGCATTGTCTGGAGAAGGAACCGGAAAACCGCTTCCAGTCGGCAAAGGATCTGGCATTCGCGCTCCAAACGCTGTCAGGTTCGTCGGATTCAACCGTCGTAATTCCCAGGCCCAAACCCGGATCGTCCTCACGGCTTGCGTGGGCGATCGTGGCGACTCTGGGAGCAACAACATTAATTTTGGGACTCGCTCAGCTCTTTCGTACTCCGCCTGTCCCCGCGGCCTATAGCCGTCTGACATTTGAAGCGGGCACGGTCTATGCCGCGCGGTTTGCCTCCAACGGACAATCCATCATTTATAGCGCCGCGTGGGATGGAAAACCGACGCAGTTGTTCTCGACGGTGGGCAACTCGCTGTTGTCCCAGCCACTGCAATTGACCGAAGCGAACCTGCTCGCCGTTTCCCGCGATAACGAGCTGGCGCTTACGTTAGGCGGAACGCACTCTGGACAACTAGAAACAATCAACGGGATGTTGGCAGCGCCGATAAATTACCATCGCTGACCAGGGCATAGTGAAAACGCCTTGATCCTCGACGGTAAATTCGAGTTGCAGCACCTTGCCCTTATAATTGCGATCGACGGCGATGCCAGTGGCGGCTGAGGCGCGTCTGGACAAGCGGTTATTCGTTATTGTACCCCGCTCTTCGGCGCTCTTTACGGCTTCATCATCATCTACGAGCCGATAACGTTCCGTTACGTGCAGAGCCTGGGTGTACGGTGCACCGTACCAGTCCACCATTGAAAACGGCCCGATCTTGAACCCCACGGTGTCGATTACTAGCGTATCGGCTTCATAATGGCCGACG
This sequence comes from uncultured Alphaproteobacteria bacterium, assembly GCA_963795865.1. GTDB lineage: Bacteria > Pseudomonadota > Alphaproteobacteria > Rhizobiales > Xanthobacteraceae > JAJPKK01. The sequence continues at coordinate 45,949 of CAWCJX010000056.1, read as the reverse complement.
GAGTCCCCGTACCACGAGGGCGATACCTGCGCTGGATGAACTTGGTTGAGGCGAATTTGGCGAACCTGATGGTCGTGTTCATAAAAGATCGTGATCTTGTCTGGCTGCCGGAGTATCTGGATTCCCATATTATCAAAAATGAAAGGCACTCCTTCGGGCCAACACTGGTTGCGCGGGGTCGGGGCGGTCACCCCGCTTTCCTCAAGTTCACCCTTCTTCTTGACGGCTTCCGCTGCGGCGGGCTTCAAAATCGGATTAGTGTAATCTCCGATCCATAAAAGGTTCCCAAGCGTGGTGTTCGGGATCGGAAGACCTTCGGCATCGGCGATTTGCCGCCGCCGCGACTTGTTAATCACGGGGCCGGGGCCAGACAGAGGCGGTATGAAGCCGCAACAGAATGGATAAACCCATGTGCCAGACAAATCTGGAATCGATGCCGTGCCTCGGCTCGCTTCCTGCGGGAGCGCCACCGACGAGATGAGAGTTGCGACCGCTGTTGCGGCGACGAGCCTTCGCATCATGGATTCCTCCCGTTAATACTTGGACATCACGGACATGATTTTCTGTGTCTGATTGACCCTTCTCGGAAGTGGTGTGTGCATCGCAGCTATTTGATTGCGGAGCGTTCTGGGCCCGACCGCGGCGGTGATGAAGGAACGTCCGCTCATTGTGAAGCACACATTAACCTGACCTCGCCGCCCTGATCGGGAGAAGCAGCGCTTGCTGCCGCAAAGCAAATCGCCGGTGATTTCAACTGCCACCAGAGATCGCTGGTCCGCCCATCACGAATTTCGGTCAGCCCGATCTGTAGCCCCTCGTAGCCGAATGGATGAACTCCCGCCGTTTCATTGAATCACCTCGTCGGCGGTGGCCAATAGCGTTTCCGGGATGGTGAGGCCGAGCGCCTTCGCGGTCTTGAGATTGATGACGAACTCGAACTTGTTCGGTTGCACAATCGGCAAGTCGGCGGGCTTCTCGCCCTTGAGAATGCGACCGGTATAGACGCCCATTTGGCGAAGTAATTCGCCTGTTGGTTCCGTAGCTCGCGAGCCCTCCGCTCACAACGCGGTCGCGGGTGAAAAACAGGGTTGGGACAGCATAGCGACCCGCGAGCGATATGATTTGATCAAATGCCGCAGGGGACAAAGTGCCGGAGCTGATCAACGAGTGCACCGGCACGCTGCTCGACGATGGTCGCAAAAGCCGCCGCGACCTCGCTTTCGGTCGCGCCAACGAGGGCCAGCAGGCGCACCCCGAGAACACGGGCCGCAGTCTGCATATTTGCCTCGTCTCAGGACTACCAGAACCAGCCGTACGCGCCAACATTGCAATCGGGTCGGCCGCTGGCACCAATTTGTGCAGCAGCTCAAGGCGCTTTCCGGCCAACTCGTCACCAACGCTGGTAACGCCGGTGAGATTGCCCGAGGGACGATTGAGGCTCGCTACCACGCCAACCTCGACGGGGTCGCCGACCATCCCAAAAACGACCGGGATGGTCTGCGTCGCCGCCTTGGCGGCCTGCGCCGCTCTAACTCCCACGGCAACGATCACCGTCACCTGCCGGCGAACGAGATCGGCGGCGAGCGCCGGCAGCCGGTCAAGATCACCCTCGCGGGACTCAATGGTCACGTTGCGGCCCACGACGTAACCGGTCTCCGCCAAGCCCTGGTTGAACAGCAGGTAAAACGCGTTCCATCGTTCCCGGCACCGGGACGTTGAGCCACCCGATCACCGGCATCGCCGGCTGCTGCGCCCGCGCCACCAGCGGCCACGCCGCCGCGCTACCGAGCCCCGCGATGAACTCCCGCCGTCGCATCCGTCATCCCCTGAAGCTGCTGTGTGGGCAGCAGCCTATCGCGGACAGGGTCGAATGGGAACGGGTTGCGTCTCGCCCGGGGGCCAACCTCCTGCGATCTTTTTTGCAGTGCAGGAGGCAGGAATTGGCCCATCTCGGAGATCCACGGCCGACGGCCCTGGCGGCCGCTTATTGGGGTACTGCGGCCGCAATGCTTACTTTTGGTTGCAACACTCATTGCATCGATCAGAAGGGGTATAGCGGTTGCCTGCCTTGGCGTCCGGTATCGAAGCAAGTTCTTCCATGCCGGCCACGAAGCTCGGCGGCAGAAATTGACCCAACTCGGACGTGCGGCCAGAAAAGATGGTGCAGCGCAGCAACGTGTCGCACTCGCGAACGGCAGTTATGGAATATTGGCCGCAAGACCGGATTGGTCTCGCTAAAGTTTGATATTGAGCCGCCCGGATCACCTTGCCCCATTTCTCCGTTTCGTCGGCGATGAGCTTGCCGAAATCGGCGGCGGACAGCGCAAGTGGCGTGTCGCCAAGCTCGGCGATGTGCTGCTTGATCCTGGCGTCGGCGAGCGCGAGGTTGATTTCCTTGTTAAGCTTATTGACGATTTCCGCGGGCGTCGCCTTGGGCGCGGCGACACCGATATAGATGCTCGCCTCGTAGCTCGGCACGAACTCCGCCACGGTCGGAATGTCCGGCAACACTGCCAGGCGCGCTGCGGTGGTCACTGCCAGTGGCGCAGCTTCCCGGCCCTGACGTACTCGATCACCGCCGCCAAGACGCTGAAGCATCACCTGGACCTGGCCGCCGATTAGATCGGTGGTCAAGGGCCCGCCGCCGCGGTAGGGCACGTGGAGCATGTTGACGCCGGTCAGCTCTTGAACAGCTCGCCAAAACATGTGCGGGGCGCTGCCGATGCCGGCCGACGCCATCGTTGACCTTGCCGGGATTGGCCTTGGCGTACGCGATGAATTCAGGAACCGTCCTGGCTGGCACCGATGGGTGCACGTCCATCACTCCCGGGTCGCGCGAGATCGGCGCGACCGCAGCGATGTCTCGAATAAAATTGTACTTGAGCTTGTCGTAGAGCGTCGCATTGATGCGTCGCGCCGACGTGGCGATAAGGAGCGTATATCCGTCGGGCGCCGCGTGTGCGACCGCCTCGGTGCCAATATTGCCGCCAGCGCCCGGCCGGTTCTCGACGACGAATTGCTGGCCGAGCCGCTCCGACAGCCATTGCCCGATCAGGCGGCCGTAGAAGTCGTCACCGCCGCCCGCCGGGAAGCCGACGACTATGCGCACCGGCCGCGTCGGATAGGCTTGCGCCCTCGCGATACGCGACACGGCCGGCAGCGCGGCAGCGCCCGCCGCCAGATGAAGAAATCGACGGCGTGGGTGCTGACCCGACGAAGGCGTTTTCGGCTGCGGCCAGTCGTTTCTGCGAGGCCGCGACCGATGTTGTGGCGTGGCAGTCTGACGGAGTGAGCTTTTCATGATGGCCTCCCCTATAATGGTTGCAATCGACGACCGTGTCGGCCGACCAAATGTCATATTGAGTTTCAGAATGTTCGCCGGCCGCCGGCACGAACGCTGCCGTTAATTGGCGGGACTACGGCAGGTCCCGCTGGCAGCTCTGAAATAAACTACCCCGATTGCCGGCGTTCACGTAAGGGGGCGTTCCACCTATTTTGCAGCGCGTGAGGCGGCTTTTGGCCCATAGCGGAGATGCCGGCCGACGGCCGCGGCGGCGGCTTTCTGGGGTGAACCCGCCGCGGGGCCCCGCTGGGCGATCGGCGCCCGTGGCCCGCATCCGCATCGGTCACGGTTGCCAGCGCAAGGAACGCGCGAGCGCGTGCCCGTTCGCGTTGCGCACGACGTAGCCGCCGGGAATCTTGTCGGCAGTCCAGGGTGCGGGGAGGCGACGGGTCGCGGTAGTGCGACCTGATATGAGATCACAGGCCCCCCATCAGCGCTCGCCTGATTACGCCGGCCTGAGCTGGCGTGACCCCGTGCTTGTCGATCCGCCTCAGCAGCGCCTGGAAGGCCGCCCCGTTCCGCTCCGTCGCCGCCTTATGGATCGGCATGCGGTCCAATGTGTCGATCCAGTTTAGTAACACCGACGCGTCGGGCTGACCGATCATGCTCTTGATCAGGACCTTGACCGATTGCTTGTCCGGATAGCGCTCGATACCATCGTCCGAGACCGAGACCGAGAACATCTTGCGCATGGCCACCGCCGGAGTTCGCGTGACCACGAGGCCGTTTCGCCGCATGGCCTCCTCGATGACCCGCACCTGGCGCGCGCCCTCGGCGGCGCGCCGCTCTCGCGATGCGGCCACGATCTTCGCGAGACCATCGGCCACGGTTTCGGTCGCGGCGAGAGCCCGCTTTGCGGGGCTTCCATTGGGACCGTACAGCAGCCGAAACAGCGCCATGGCGGCCGGTTCGCGATCGACGAGCTCCGCAATCGCATCGGAGAGCGGTGTAATGCTCTCCTCCCATGCGACATAAAAGGTCGTATCCTGGTCGGCGCGGGGGCGCGTTGCGACCGCATGGATCAGTTTCCCTCGCAAGTCGGGACTGACGACGCTGCTGTACAAGAACTGCACATCGGCCGGGTCGATCTCCGGCATTGGTTCGCTGCGGTCGGTTAGGGGAATCGTCGACGGTGGCGGCGGTCCGCCCGCGGACCTGCGCGTCTCGCAGCTCAGGGGGACGCCGCGTCCCGCAACATACTTGCCTACGGCGATGCTTCGATCGTGAACCGAGGCCGGAGGCGCCGCGATGGCCTTGAGCGCGGCACCAATCGGGTGCGGCGGCCGCACACCCCGATTCTTGTTGCGGAGCCGCCTGAAGAATTCGACATCGTGGACTTCAATCATCGGCGCGATGATCATCTCTGGTCTCCTCGACGCTGTGGTTCGTCAGCCCCTCAGTTGTTCAAACCGGCCATCCCACGCGGCAATCTCAGCCTGAATGGCTGTGACGGTGATCTCGTCCTGCGGGGGTATCCGCCGGCGCAGCTTCTCGGCCTCCACGCTGACGGGGGAGCCGACCGGCCCCAAGCCTTTCGTCATCGTGGCTCGCTCCAGAAATCGGAATCCGCCGACTGCCTTCGCGCGGATGGCTGTTGCGTGGCGTTCCGCATCCGGCAGCTCAGCGAGTGCTGCGTCGATCTCTTCCAGGACAACCTGGACTGCTGCGTCGTTCACGGCCGCGACCGCGGCCATGTAGAATTCGTGCGTTCGATTAAGCCGCGCCCTGATCTGGTGCATCTCGGCCTGCGCCGCCAGCGCTGCGGCGTACTTCTGGCGATAAGGCTCAAGCGCGTCGCGATCCGGCAAGTCGGGGCCGCCCTCGGGGCCGCCGCCCTTCACCCAGGTCTCGATCCGCTGGGCAATCTCGGGGCCGATCGAGGCGCCCGCCGCGATGAGCTTTTCGGCGGCCTCTTGCTCCACTGCAATCGCTTTCTGGTCGCTTAGGGCGGCGTCACGTCTACGTATCAATTCGGCGAGTCGCTGGTTGGCTGGCGACAGGGGCGCGGGCTGCTCGGCTTCGGGCTCAGGCACGACTGTGAGGGCCTGAGCATTTTGTGGTGTGCGTATCATCGTGACTTCTCCTGCGTGGTGACGTGGCGCTCTCGGCGCCGGCGGGAATTGCGTCATGGCGATGCCGCCGATGACGGCGAAGGCGAGCAGCGCGCCGGAGCGTGGGTGCGAGGGCGCGGATCATTGAGGTGTCCCCCAAATCGCGACGCTCGTTTCTGCGAATGCCCGTTTGATCACCATGTCGATTTCGCTCTGCGTCGGCGCGAGTGCGCGGCGCCCGATCAATTCTTGAACCTCGTCGGCAATCTTCACCGCGGCACAGTGCCCTGCGCCCGCTCGCTCTCGGAATCGCGCCGAAGCAGAATTCGCACAATTGATCGGCGACGCGGACGAGCTCGCGGTCGACTAGGGCGATGACGTTCGGCGCATCGCTCATGCGGCGGCTCTCTTGCCGGCATGCCAAGCGCGCTCGCACCTCGCCGAGCACCAACCATAATGTCCGTCGGTGACGCGATGCCCCCGCAACTCGACGCCGCACGCTGCGCAAGTCGCCAAGTGTACGCCCTCTATGCCGAGCCGGATTTTCGTGTAGATCTCCGTGAGCTCATTGCCTTCCTTGCGGGCCTGGTCGGCAGCCTGTGACGGGGTCTGCCACGGCCTGACATTCTCCTTCGGCGCGGCCAGTGCGCTCTCCGGCGCATGGGCGCGCTTGGCCTGGTCGCCGTAGTACCGGATCCAGCCGTCGGCCGACGTCTCCGCGCTAAGCTGGTGGAGCGCAGCAAACAGACTGTTCGCGTGGTCGTCGGCGCCGCCGGTGCCGTGGTCGACCAAGTCCTTGCCCGATCGCGTCGTGCGGCGTTCCAGCAGGCGCAGCTCGCGCGTCAGCGCCGGATGATCTGGAATGCGGACGAGACCGCGGGCCCAGAGCGGCAGCCCCTCAAGATACAATTCCGACCGCGTCAACTCCGACCGCCGGTAATCGACGCCGGCCTCCCTGAAGGCCGCCACGATCCATTCCGCCCCGTAATTGTCGCCCGTAGGCGAGGTCCGATATTGCTTGCAGAGGTCAGCGAACTCCCTCACCACCGTTGCCGGATCATGGGGCGCCCGATGCCCGCGGACGACGTCGGCGACATAGCGGCGCGCCTCGCCTTCACCTTCCGCGTGAGCAATGCAAAGGCAACTCGCATCGTGCCTACCGCCCGACATGTCGACGCCGGCGACGTAGGTGCGGCCCGCGCGCGGCCCGATCTCAAGCGGCCGATCGGCATCGATCGCGGCGTCGACGAGCGCGTCCTCGAGGAATTGAGCGAGGTCGTTCCGAAACTCGCCGAACCACTCCGCCATCGCGGCTTGCGGGTCCGCGGCGCGTGCCGCCTCGATCTTCCCCGCATCCAGGGTCGGGTTGAAGTCGGTGCTGGCGCCGGCCACCACCAAGACGTCGGCGTCATCCTTGCCGAAGAAGTCGCGGTGGCGCTGATGCAGCAGGCCGCGCTGCTGGTACGGCGACGACATGATTGCCAACATGCCGCCCGTCGTCATCAGGCCGGGCAACAATGCCCGCGCCGCTTCGACGTCGGGCGTCGCGCTCCGATCGTCGCGAAGGAATGCGGCTTCGTCGAGCAGCGCGAACAGCAGCGTGCGACCGCGCAGCGATCGGAAGTCGGCAGCCAGCGTGCAGATCACGTTGCCGTTCTTGAGCCTGATCTCGTCGCTCGTGATCTCGTGGACCTCGCCTCGCAGCAGTGGCGAGCATTCGAGGAAGCCACGGGCATAGTTGAGCAGGATCGTCGCCTGGGCTCGTGTCGGCGAGATCGCGGCGCAAACGCCGGTCTCGCCGGGCGCCAAGTGCGCGCTGTGGTCGACCAGCACCGCTTCATGAACCATCATCGCGCCGCCGGCGCGGCCCTTGCCGGCGCGTCGCGATACCTTCGCGACCAGTTCCTTGACCTTGCGGCGCGGCGGCGATTGGAGCCCGGCAACCTTCGCGAAGCCAGCACGCTCGATCGCGGTCAATTTCCTGCCGTAAGCCGCCTTGATGACCGCGAACCAGGTCGACCAGGTCGACAGGTCGCCGAGTGCCGCGCCCAGCAGATGGGGCGACGCCAGGGCCTGCTCGATCGAGACGGCCGTTGTCATGGCGGGTCGCCCCCGGGAACGCGAGCCGTGGATGCCGGCGCGGTTTCGGTGCCGGGGGCGGCCTCTGTGGTCCCCGGCTCGGAAGACGCGCGGGCGGGCTCGCCGCCGCTGTTCTCGGGCTCGTCCGGGGCATCGCCGGCATCCGGGGGGAGTGATTGCAGGTAGTCGGCGAGTGTCGGCGCTGGCGGCTTGGCGTTGGTGGGCCGCAGGCCGAGCCGGCGCACCGCCCTGGCCGCAAGATTTTCGAGCCTCACGACCTGGTCGACGTCACCATCGCCGGCGAGCAGCGCCGCACGCGCATTCTCGGCCGCGACCAGCAGCTCGCACGCGGCCAGCACTGCGGCATGCGTCGTCGGGCCGGCGGGATGACCGAGCGCGACCATGTAGGCCGCATACAAGTCGCGAAGCCGCCGCCCTTGTCGAGAATTGCCGCTCGCGCGCGCCCTGATCGGATCGTTCGTGACCTTCGCGCGGCTCGCGGCCGGCGTTGCGGCGGTGGCGGCGCGATCCGAGGCCGGCTTTGCGGCGGCAGCGGTGCGAGCTTCGAGCATCTATTCGTCCTGAATTACCTTATTCAAGGTACATTCTTCTGATGAACGCCTTGCGGGGCAACTATAACTCGCTTCTAACCCGATAACTAGGTGTTAGCGGGTCAGGGGACGCTCGCAGGGAAGAAAAAAGCTTGCGGGCAGTGGAACGCGGCCCGGCGCGTAACGGGGCTTCCGCCTGACCGGGGGGCGTTACGCCTAACCCGTTACGCTGGAAAGTCCTTTACCCGCCACTACTTACCTACCTTTAGTAACGGAGTAACGGGTAGTAACGGGGGAATAGGGGAAACCCCCCGAGCGGTTTAGGCCCTCTATAGGCGAGACCCGTTATACGCGTTACGCGTTACCCCCCCGGTCATATCAGCAGGTCCCTCGGCGGCGGGTCGTGCGCCGGGCTGGCGTGCCCCATTTCCCCCTTCGGCACCATCGCCGTCGCCGCCTCCCCCGGTTCCTGCATCGTCCGCCAATATCCGCGGGACACCTTGCCCCCGATTCGCATCACGCCTCCTTTCTTGGGGCGCTGCCAGCCGAGCCGTTCCATGATGAGCGCGAGGCGCTGGCCGTGCCCCGCCTGCTGGTGGCCGGGATTTACTTTGAGGACGTGCGTCAGCACATCGGCGGTGGCGACGCGTTCTTGTCCCGAACGCGGTAGACGATCTGCTCATATTCGGGTGCTTTGTCGCGGTAGGCCAGGTCACCTCGACCTCGTTCGGCATGTTGGCGAGGATGTCCTCCCACGGATCGACTGTGCGCCGCTTCTCCTGCTCCTCGGGTCGCGGTCGCCACAGCGAACTCGTCCACCATGATCGATCGCTGTTCGCCTCGGCCACGGCGGCCTCGGCCCACAGCTGGTCGCGGTCGCAGGCCAGCGCCTCGGATGCTCGATGCGTCCCACCGGCACCGGCAGGAAACGCCGAATTGCCAGTCTCGGATTTCAGATACTGCCGGTCATTGGTCGTTGCCCACAGCGTGCAGCGCCGCGGTCGCTTCTCAAGGACGCGAGCATACACTGGGCGGGCGCGATCGGTGTCCCGGGACGCGAACGCCTTGACCCGGTTGACGTCGGCCTTGGCGATGTCGGTGAGGTCCGCGATTTCGTACAGCCAGACGCCGGTCATCAGCTCCTGCGCCACGCGATCCTCGACACCGAGGATGGTCTGGTCGGAGAAGTTTTCCTTGCCGGCGAGCACCATGATCGCGGTCGACTTGTTCTTGCCCTCCGGTGACTCGATCACGAGGATGTCCGTCATCTTGCATCCCGGCTTGCGAGCGCGACACACCGAAGCGACCAGGTGTTTGCGGGCGACCGCGCGGGTGAAGGGGGTGTCGGGTGCGCCGCAGTAGTCGGTGAGCCAGGTGTCGATGCGCTTCATCTCGTCCCATCGGCCCTGCACCTCGGCGAGGTAGTCGAGCACTGGGTCGAACGCGTGGTTGCGCGCGATCTCCTTGACGGCCGCGAAGGTGTTGGCGTCGCCGACGTCCAGGCCGAGTTGATTGTTGATCCGCGACCGTATCGCCCCAAGCGTGTCGTCGGTCAGTTCGCCGACGAGGGTTTTGATCTCGGCGACATCGCCCTGCTAGTCGACCAGGACCATATGGTCGGAACAAGTCGAGCCGGCAGCCAATGCCGAGCGTCTTGATGCCAATCACGGCGTTGGCCAGCGTTGGCGCGGGATTGCCAAACCTGTCTTTGATGTCGCGCCATGGGGCAGCGTGACCATCGCCCTGCCGCGAGTGAGGTCGGCGTGCGGCTCGCGCATGCCGGCGTCGATGCACCGCCGCAGCTTGTCCCTGATCTCCTCCGGTTTGAACCCGCGCTCGCGCGCCGCGTCTCCGAGCGCGGCCTCTACATCCTCACTGGAATCCAGCCGCGCGCCACCATCGTGCCCATGGCGAAGCACGCCTTGTTGAGCGTGGTGTCCGCGGTGCCGTCCGGCGCGGTGCGCACCATCTCGGCCCATCTGGCAAGCTCCTTTGCCGCGTGGGCCTGCTCCGCGGCGGCATCGTGGTCGACGCTCGATCTTGCTCGGGGCGCCTTGACCTTGATCTCCGCCGTCGCCGTCCTCGCCGCCTCCGCTGCCCGCAGGAACTCCCCGAGCGTCATCTCGCCGCCGGCCCGCTTCAGCCCAGCCTGCATCTTCAGCTTTCCCCCGAAGTCGCCGCCGAAGTAGGGGATGACGATCCAGTTGCCCTTGTCGCGTTCGTGCACCAACTGGACCTGCTTGGGGAAGACCTCGGCGCCGGCGTGGCCCAGGCTCGCCATCATGTCGCGCAGGCGGGCCTGGACCGCCGCCGCGGGCTCGGGCTCGCGCAGGAACAGGAAGAGGTGGATGCCGCCCGACTTGGAGCGCACCGGGATCAGGGGATACCTGAGCTGCTCGATCTTCGCGACGAGCGCCAGCGTGTCGAGGTCGTAGTCGTCTATGTCGCCGCAGCCCCAGGAGCAGGTTAAGTCCGCCCTGGTCAGCACGATGCCGAGCGGGCGGGTTCCGGCGAGGTGCTGGGCGTAGTACGCCAGCGTGGCGCCTTCCTTGAGCGTGCGGGCGGTCGACTTGATCGCCCACTTTCCCTTGTCCTCGTCCCAAGTGGGAATGCCGTGCGTGCCGCTGGCGTTTCCGTGCCCGACGAGCAGGGCCGCGAATCGCTCGACCTGCCCCGGCGTCGCGGGCTCGATCGCACCGGCGCCGTTGAGGGTTGTTGATGGGCTCTCGTTACTGTTTGGTGGACTTCGCGCCTGCGAAATATTATTATGGCTTGGTTCGGTCTGGTTATCTGCGTTGTTTGGCGCCTCGGGCCTGCCGCCCGGGGCGTTTTCCTTTTCGATGGTCATTTTGTTTATCTCTTGCCATCCTATCCTCCCTAACGGATTGGGGTTGCGATTGTGCTGTTGCCGCAGCGGTGAACGAATAGTTCGGCAGCTGATCGTCACGCCTCCTGCTCGCGCAGGAATCGCGTGATCAAGAACTCCCAGTCCTCATTCGACATCCGCGCATACGCGATGCCCGACGCGTCGAACACCGCCGCGCGGAACTTTGAAAAATTGAACAGGGCCGTGGTTCGCATCGCGACCGGCTCGGGGTGGCCGAGCAGGGTCACGGCGACCCAGCCGGGCCGGTCCGCGCATCGCTCGACGCTGGTGATTTGTGGGTCGTCCCACGCCCCGCTGAAGGCCCCGTTCGGGCTGCAGGGAAACCATGATATTCATTTAGGCAACTCCGTCTTAAAGGCCGGGCTAGCGCGCGGGCGGAGTTTCGCCTATAAGGGCGGCCCACTCCTCGTGCACTCCGTCTCCGCTTGCTTCCTTGGTCCGTTGCAGCGCTGACTTCTTTCGAGGCCCGCCCCTGGTCGCCACCGGGGCGGGCTTCTTCGTTTTTAACCCCTCAATCTCGCGGCCATCGCGGAACAACGCGCGATCACGTCCTCGGCCCGAGAGATCGAATCGCAGGCCGGCGACGACGCGTCCGATCGTCGATCAGCATGTAGCCGTCGTGGTTGTCGACCGACCGGCGCGCCAGCGCGTCTTCTTTGCAATACAGGCCGACGCGACAGCAGCGCGGCGGGCTCGACTGTTGTCATCGTCATCATCTGAGGAACCTCCATCATGCCGCCTCGCCACCGGCCGGTTTCGAGCGCGCCGCTCGCGCCCCCGACACGCCTTGTACCGCCCCGAGTGCGTTCGCTGCTTGAGCCAATCCAGGACGTCGCCGCGACGGTAACGGACGCACCGCCCCGACAGCCGCACGAAGGGTGGCCCGCGGGGGCTGTCGCCGCAGCGACCGATCTCCAGGAATTGGATGCTGACGCCGAGCCAGTCGGCTGTCTCGCGCGTGGTCAGCAGGTCGTCGGGTCCGCCCACGGATGCCGCGGCGATCGCCGCCGCGCGGCGGTCGAGGTGGTGGGTTCGCGGTAGGGCGGCAGGACCGTCGTCATAAAGAATCACCTTTCCCCGGTCAGTCCCGACCCCCTGCCTGCGGTTGCCGCCGCGGTTGGGGGTCAGTGACCCGTGGTGATCCTTCTCGAACCCGAAACATTAACTATAAGGTTATATAGCGGGAAGTAAAGTCCTAGCTCTCGATCCATCTCTGGACAGCTTCGCCACGTTCGCGCCCTCCACCGGCGCGACCCCGCACAGCGCCTTGAGCCGGTCGGCGACCCGCTGCGCGGCCTCGCGCAGGCGCGCCCTCTTCATCTGGATGTAGCCCGAAGTGACGTCGACGCCCAGGTCGTGGTTGACCAGCGCCTTGAGCGCGAGCGGCGTCATGTCGGTGAACTCGGCGACGGTGATGTAGGTCCGGCGCAGGTCGTGCGCGCTGATCCTTATGCCGGTCGCCGCGGCGACCGCGTCCAGCGGGTCTCGCGGCTCGACGATGTGCCCGCCCTTCCCCGACGACGGGAACACGAACACGGCGTCGCCCAGCCCGCGGCGGGCGACGAGCAGGTCGTGAACGAAGTCCGACATCGGCAGGTCGAGCTTGCGCCCCGCCTTGGTGCGCGCGGCGGGAAGCCGAATGACGCGGTCGGTGAGGTCGACGTCGGTCCACCTCAGCGTGGCGGCCTCGGTCCGGCGCAGGCCGGTGAACAGCAGCAGCAACAGGTAGTCGCGCGCGACGGAATTCGGCAGCGCGCGCACCGCGGCGTAGAAGGCGGGGAGCTCCTCGGCGCTCACCATCCGCTCGCGGCGCTGCTCCTTGTACCACTGCCGCTTCAGCCGACGCACCGGGTTGGGGCCGAGGTCGGGCGTGCGCTCGGCGACGAAGTTCCACAGAACACGAAGGACGCGCATGGCGCCGTTCGCCGTCGTGGTTCCGGCGTAGCGTTTACCCTTGCCGATCTCGTCAACGATGTCGCGGTGGCGCTCCTCGACCATGTCGCCGGTGATCGAACGCAGCGGACGATCCGCCCACGGGGCGAGGTAGCGCTCGACGCCCAGGCGGTAGGCGCGGAGCGTGCCGGGGCGGAGGTCCTTGCGCGCGGCGATGTAGTCGTCCAGCGCGGTGCGCAGCGTCGTCACTGTGACCTTGCGCTTCGGGTCGATGCCGCGGCGAAGATTGTCGAGCCAGTCGGCGGCGCGGCGGCGGGCCTCCTTGAGCGCCAGCTCGTTCACCGCCGCGACCGTGACGCGGCGCGTGCGCCCGTCGGGGAGGTCGCGCTGGACGACGAAGGACCTGGTGTTGGTCCTGCCGGAGCACGCACGCGAACCCGTGCAGCTCGGTGTCCCAGTGGAGCACCGGCCGGCCGCCGGGCGGGGGCCTTCATCCTGTCGATAGCTTTTTCGGTGATCTTCACGCGCGGCATGGCTTCCCTCCAGAGCTCCGAGGTCTTGTCGAAGGACCAAAAAGTCGGCGGCGGCCAAATAAGGGAAAATAAGGTCTCCTGCGGCTGCTCTACGGATTTTTAATCCTAAAGCAGATTAGCGGGTTTTGCCCTAAAAATAAAGTAAAATCGGGCACCAATGGGGTGCCATCCCTTATTTATAAAACCGTCAAAGGTTGCTATTTGCTAACTTGAAATTTACATGGACCGGGTTATCAGCGCTCCAGCCGAGCCAAGCATCATGACGATCCTGGTCACCGGCGGCGCCGGCTACATCGGCAGCCACATGGTGCATGCGCTCGATCGACGCCGGCGAGCCGGTGGTCGTGCTCGACAACCTGTCGACCGGCTTTCCCTGGGCGGTCGCCAAGGGCGTGCCCCTCGTCGTCGGCGAGACCGGCGACCAGCGCGCTGGTCGCAGCGTCATCGCCGCGCACGGCGTCGACGGCCATCATCCATTTCGCCGCCTCGATCGTGGTGCCGGACTCGGTGCCGATCCGCTCGGCTACTACCGCAACAACACCGTGAACTCCCGCGCGCTGATCGACTTCGCCGTCAAGGCCGGCGTGCGGCAGTTCATCTTCTCCTCGACCGCCGCGGTCTACGGCAATCCCGCGACGATACCGATCGGCGAGGACGAGCCGACCTGCGCCGATGTCGCCCTACGGCTCCTCCAAGCTGATGACCGAGATCATGCTGCGCGACGCCGGCGCCGCGCACGGGCTCGACTACGTCATCCTGCGCTACTTCAACGTCGCCGGCGCCGATCCGAAGCTGCGCACCGGGCAATCGACCACGGGCGCGACCCATCTGATCAAGGTCGCGGTCGAAACCGCGCTCGGCAAGCGCGCCAAGATCGACGTGTTCGGCACCGACTATCCGACGCCGGACGGCACCTGCATTCGCGACTACATCCATGTCAGCGATCTCGTCGCGCGCCCATTCCGACGCGCTCGCCTATCTGCGCGCCGGCGGCGCGGCCGGTCACACTCAACTGCGGCTACGGCCACGGCTTCTCGGTGCTGGACGTGATCGACACGGTCAAGCGCGTGTCCGGCGTCGATTTCCGGGTCGACATGCCGCCCGGCGGCCGGGCGATCCGGCCGGATCGTGGCGAAGTCCGACCGCATCCGGCAGACGCTCGACTGGCGTCCGCAATTCGACGACCTCGCCACCATCGTCGCCCATGCGCTGGCCTGGGAACGCACCCTGCCGCGACAGGTCGCCGCCGAAGCCCCGCTGATTCCGGCCTGAACGGCCCGACCGACGGACGCTCCGCGCGCGGACCATGTCCGCACCCGGCGGAAGGGTGACATCCGAGCACTGGACGGGGGGCGGGTTGACCCGGGAGCCGCCGCGACGAATTCGCAGGGCACATCAATAAGCGCAGTGCATCGCGGTCCGACCGGCGGTGCGCGTTTGTCAGCCTCCAGGCGTGCGGCGGCCGGAGTGTTTCCGGGAGACCGAGCGACGGCGAGGCTCGTAGGGCGCAATGCACTACGCTCATTGCGCCCTACGCGTAGTTTAGCGGGCCGCGGTCGCCGGTTGATGCGCCTTCAGGAAGTTGCGCACGCGGTTGATCGTCCGCGCCTTCAGTTCGGGCGGGTCCTTCCAGGGGTAGACTGTGATCTCGGCATTCGGTGCCAGCGACGCGACGTCGATGGCCACTTGGTATGCATGCGCCGCGGTGTCGTCCGGCAGGACGAGCATCGGCGTCGGGCAATTGCGTGCGAACTCACGCGACACGCTGTACACAAAGTCGGGCCGCACGCGGTAAAGGTTGTGCAGGTATTTCTCGATGGTTTCCATCGAGACTTCGGGCCGCCGCTCACGGAGCTCCTTGGCCCAGGCATCGCGGCCGGAATCGTACATCACGTTCGGATTCTCAGGGCGGTGGCCGATCGGCTGGCTCAGCACCCCTGCGACGATGCGTTCCGGGGCCCGCTCCATCAGCTTGAGGGCAAACGAGCCGCCGATGCAGTTGCCGAAGAAGAAGAACTGGCGAATGCCGAGGTGGTCCATCAACCCCAACTGGTCGTCGGCGAAAGCCCCCCACGGGTCATCGACCGGGATCGGCCCCGTGGATTCGCCGCCGGTGGCGTTGCGCTGGTCCATGGTGATACAGCGGAAGTCGCTCTTGAACTGGTCCATCGCATTGATGACCGCGGTCTGCCAATTGCTGATCTTCGAGTTCAAGCCGCCGCCCGGAGTGACCAGCAGCGGAAAGCCGGAGCCGGCCTCCTGGTAGCGGATGCGGACGTTGCCTTTTTCGTAGAACTTGAAAGCTCCTCCTCGGTCACCTTGCTGGGCAAACACTTGAGGTGCTGCGGCGGTCGCCGCTGCCGCGGCGCCGGTTGCGAGGATGTTGCGTCGGATCGGATCCATGGTCGGTGTCCTCCCTTGTCTTTGTCGCGGGCTGTTGCGTGCGGCTCGAAGACGGCGGTCGCCAACCTGCCCGATATCCGCGTCTGCCGTCGCAACAGACCCGGCGGACTTTAAGGCCTATCCGGTGGCGGGAGCAATCGCGACGCCAGCAGCCGGGGCCGGCCGACCGGCGCCCATGAGCCGTGGTGCCCCGGCGGCGTGATCGCCAGCGCAAACTGAAATCGGCGGCATCTCCCCCGAGGGAGGGCGTAAGTCGATGCGCACCTTACCCGGCTGCCGCAACGGCCGCAATCGGCCGCAGTCTTTGCATTGACGGGCGCACCCCTTCCGTCTATTCGGCAGGCTCGTGGCGGCCATGGCCATGGCCTCCGGGGGTGCCGGCCCCCTCCTTTTCACTCCAATCCAGAAGACATCTCATGAGCGCAGACGCCTCCCGTTACGTCATTCCGCCGCCGCCGCAGGCGGCGCTGGCGATCGCCGGCAGCGACAGGCTGTTTGCGGTGCGCCGCATCTGGTGCGTGGGCCGCAACTATCTCGAGCACATCAAGGAAATGGGGCAGGACGAGCGCGAGCCGCCGTTCTTCTTCGCCAAGCCGGCCGATGCCATCGTGCCGGACGGCGCGACGGTGCCCTACCCTTCGCTCACCAAGGATCTCCACCACGAAGTCGAGCTGGTGGTGGCGCTCAAGGGCGGCGGCCGCAACATCAAGGTGGCCAGCGCCGACGACCTGATCTGGGGCTACGGCGTCGGCATCGACCTCACCCGCCGCGACCTCCAGATCGCCTCGCGCGACATCAAGCGCCCGTGGGAGGTCGGCAAGGCATTCGACGCCTCCGCGCCATGCGGGCCGCTGCGCCCGGCGTCCGAAACCGGCCATCCCAGGAAGGGCCGCATCACGCTCAAATGCAACGGCAAGATCCGCCAGGACGGCGATCTCGCCCAGATGATCTGGAACGTCCCGGAGGTGATCGAGAAGCTGTCCGAGATGGTCGCCCTCGCCCCCGGCGACATCATCATGACCGGCACGCCGTCCGGCGTCGCCGCCACCGTCCCCGGCGACAAGCTCGAATGCGAGGTCGAGGGCATCGGCAAGCTGACGGTGACCATGGGGCCGATGCTGAAGTGAGGCGTTGCTCCTCCGCTTCAGCGGAGGACACGTCGCTCACCTCGTCCCGACGAACTCCCGCACCGCGCGGGTGAATTCGTCCGGGCGGTCGAGATTTGAAATGTGCCCGGCACCTTCCAACTCGACGTAGCGCGAGCCGGGCAGGCGCCTGTGCATGTCCTGCATCGCCGCCGGCGTGACGCCGTCTTTGCTGCCGGCGACGAAGAGCACCGGCCGGGTGACGGTCGAGACGGCGGCGTTGTAGTCATGATCGGCGAGCGCGGCCGAGCCGCCGATGAAGCCGTCGACCGGCGTCGACAGGATCATCGCCCGCACTCTTTCCACATGGGCCGGCTTGGCGGCGAGCGTTTCCGGCGGGAACCAGCGCGACAAGGTGGAATTGACCAGCGCCGCCATGCCGCCGTTGCGGGCCGTGGCGATGCGCTCCTCCCATTGCCGGGCGGTCGGCCGGGGTCGACATGCAGGGTGAATTGCAGACGACCACGCGGTCGACGCGGTCGGGATGCAGCTCGGCGAGCGCCAGCGCGGTGGCGCCGCCCATGGACAGGCCGACGAAATGGGTGCGGGATATCTTCAGCGCGTCGAGCAAGGCCACCGCATCGGCGACGAGCTGCGGATAGGTATAGCCGCCCGCCGGCGCCTCGGTGGCGCCGTGGCCGCGCTGGTCGTAGCGCAGCACGCGAAACGACGGCTTGAAGTCGGCCGCCTGGGGATCCCACATGGAGAGGTTGGTGGCGAGCGAGTTGCTGAACATGATCCAGGGCGCACCTTCGGGGCCCTCGATCTCGCAGTTGAAGGTGATGCCGTTCGCCGTGATCCGCATGGTCCGCCCCCTGGTGTCGCGGGTGGATCATTCGACATTCGGGCGCGGTCATTGCGCGCCGGCAACCGCGTCGGGAATGTCGCCGGCGATGCGAAAAGTTCAGCCCGGGACGCTCGCCATCTCCGCCTTGGCGCCGGCAGGCCCCGAGGGCTCGCGCGAAAATCGCATGGCATAGAACTGCGCATAGCGGCCGGCCCGCGCCATCAGATCGGCGTGGCTCCCGGATTCCACGATCATGCCCTTTTCGATCACATGGATGACGTCGGCCTGGGTGATGGTGTGCAGGCGGTGGGCGATCACCAGGGTGGTGCGGCCCCTGACCAGCTTGTCCATCGCTTCCTGGACGTAGCGTTCGGATTTGGAGTCGAGCGCCGCGGTCGGCTCGTCGAGGAGGATGACCGGCGCGTTGCGGATCAGCGCGCGGGCGATGGCGATGCGCTGGCGCTGGCCGCCGGACAGCTGCGCGCCGTGCTCGCCCACCGGCGTGTCGTATCCCAGCGGAAACTGCGTCACGAACTCGTCCGCATGGGCCGCGCGCGCGGCGGCGATGATGTCGGCTTCGGTCGCGTCGGTCCGGCCGAGCGCGATGTTCTGGCGGACGGTGCCGCGGAACAGGAACACGTCCTGCCCGACATAGGCGATGTTGCGCCGGATCGATTCGGCCGATACGGCGTCGTAATTCTGCGCGTCGATGCGGATGGCGCCGCGCTCCGGCGCGTAGAGCGCCAGCACCAGGTTGAAGATGGTGGACTTGCCGCCGCCGGACGGACCGACGAAGGCGATCACTTCGCCGGGCCGCGCGATGAAGGACACATCGCGCAGCACCGGCTGGCCGGGGCGATAGGAGAACGCCACGTCCGCGAATTCGATGACGCCGCGCGCGATCTGTAGGTCGGGCTTCTGCGGGCCCGGAGCGCTGTCGGGAAGGTCGAGAATGTCGAACAGGACCTGCACGCCCGCGAGGCTGTTGTGCAGATCGATGTTGAGCCGCGCGATGCGCTTGGCCGGCTCATAGGCGAGCAGGAACGCGGCGATGAACGAGACGAATTCGCCGGGAGCGGCATTGAGCACCAGCACGCGATAGCCGGCATAGAGAAACACCACCCCGATGGCGATCCCGCCCAGCGCTTCCATCAGCGGCGTCGCGCGGTTCGACACCCGGGCGAGCTTGTTCGAGGCGGCCTCGACGCGCTCGACGCTCTGGTACACGCGCGCCCGCATGACCGCCTCGAGATTGAACGCCTTGATGACGCGGAAGCCCTGGATCGTCTCCTGCATCGCCTCCAGGATTTCGGCGCCGCCGCCATACTGCGTGAGCACGATGGAGCGCACCCGCTTGATCAGCTTGCGCACGCCGAAGATCGCCGGCGGCATGACGATGATGCCGATCATCGACATGAACGGCGCCTGGTAGATCATGACGGCGACGAGCCCGATCAGCGACAGCAGGTCGCGGCCCAATGCGTTTATCAGCAGGTTGAGGACCTGCGCCGCCGCCCCGGCGCCGAAGGTGATCCGCGCGGCGAATTCCGAGGAATGGCGGTCGGCATAGAAGGCGATGTTCTGCGCCAGCAGCTTGTCGAACATCCGCTTCTGGTTCTCGGCGACGATGTGATTGGCGATGCGCGCCATGGTGACGGCCTGGCCATAGGTCGCGAGCCCCTTGACGGCGAAGATGACGATCATCGCGACGGCGACGAAGGCGACGCCGTCGAAGCTGCGATAGACATAGGCCTGGTCGATGCCGCGGCCGAACAGCAGGGCCGGCAGGGCGGTGCAGGCGGCGCCGACCGCCATGAAGGCGAGCGACAGGCAGTAGCGCCGCCAATGGGCGCGGCCATGCTCGGTCAACAAACGGCGAATCAACGCCGCCGGGCCCTTCGGGTCGGCAAACAGACGGCGTTTCAAACCATCGAGCATCGGCGACCGGCGCATGATCGGGCGCCCCCGCGCCCACCTGCTACGGCTCTAGCGGACCGCGCACATGTTGTCCACGCGCGGGCCGACGCCGCCCGGCAATACGGGCCTGGCGACGCCATGCCGGTGCTTCCGGTTTCACCGGTCGCCGGATGCGGTGGAACTGCCGAGCCGGCGCAACATGCCATGGATGCGGGAGAAGGATGCGGTAACCGGCGGCGAAATGCTCCAGGCGCGCCAGGGCGCCCCGGGCGGCAGCGCCGAAATTGAGCTTTTCGTCGAGTTCCAGCGCCTGTCCGCGCCAGATCAGGTATCCGCCAAATCCCAGCGTCGCAGCGATCGCCGCGTACAGAACGACCAGCGCCGGCGGGTAGGTGACCGCCACCACCATGGCCGCAAAGCCGCCCAGCCGCAGCGCCGCGACCGCGGCGATCACCGCCACCAGCGAAACCGCGCGGCCCTGCCTCGTGGTGCGGGGAAATCCCAGCACCGTGAATGCGATGACCCCGAACGCGAGCGGATAGAGCGGGGCGATGATCCGCTCGTGCAGCTCGACCCGGAACTGGCCCGGCGAGTTCTTCAAGGCGGTGTCGTCCGGTTCAGGAAACAACAATTCCCAGACGTATTTTTCGCGCAAGCCGATCAGCACCTGCGGCGCCGGCGCGAGCCGGGTCAGATCGAATGCGTACTGGTCGAACACCACGATGGTGGGATCGCGCTCCTTGAGACGGCGGCGCTCGACATTGCCGTCGCGCATCACCAGGAAGGTGCCTTCCGGCCGCTGCACGATCTGGCCGTACTCCGCCACGATGGTCGCGCGCTCGGCGCGGTTGCGCGAATCGTCGATGAAGATGCCGCGGAACTGATTTTCGCTGACGCGGTCGCGAATATGGAAGATCAGCCCTTGTTCGACCGGGGTGAAAGCGCCGGGCCGCACGATGTTGGCGACGACATCGGTCCTCACCTTCGTGATCGCCTCGTTCATCTGCCGCTGCAACAGAGGCGCGAGATAGGCGCTGATGAAGCCGACGAAGACCGCGACGAAGACGCAGGCCGCGAGCACCGGCCGGCACACCCGGCGCGGCGAGATGCCGGCCGCGTTCATCACCACCAGTTCGGAATCGCCGTTGAGCTTGATCAGCGCGTAGCACACCGCGATCATGATGGCGATCGGCGCGATGACCAGCATCAGGATGGGCACCAGCAGGCCGGTGATGCGCAGGAACACCAGGATGGTCTGGCCCTGATTGGTGATGAGGTCGATCTGCTTCAGGATCTGCGTGATCCAGATCACCGCGGTCAGGTTGAACAAAATGAGCACGAACGCCCCGAAAATGGTGCGAAAGATGTAACGGTCGATCGAGCCCATCATTCGTGTTGCCGCCCGCGCCAGTGGCGCGGCCCGCACGGACGTTTCCGTGGATCAGGCACTCCACTGCCTCAACAAGTAAGCAGACTGACCCATCCCAACATCCGGGAACCAAATGCTGGAGTCAGTCCATTGAGATTGCCCCCCGATCGAGCGCCACCGTTCCGTCGAATCGGACGCCGCCGCTCCTTCGGAGCATGATCCTGATTTTCGGACAAGATCATGTTGAATCAAAGACTTCAGAGCGCAATCCGATTCGATCTGAACGCTGGCACTCCAGGTCGCGCTATTCTTACCCCCCATGCCGCCCCGTGTCATCGCCCCATGTCATCGCCCCATCTCATCGGCTCGACGCGAGCGGAATCCCGGCGGCCCCTGCCCCCTTCGGCAGGCGAGCGCGCCGGCAGCGGGAAAATGGTGCAAGGAGGGACCAGAGCGCTCCACCAACCCGGTGCGGCCTTACAAAAGGTGCCCTGTCCCGGATTTGCAACTTATGTAGGAATTGACGCTGATCGGCTCGCGCGAATCCGTCTACCTTCGCCGGCCGCGGCGCTTGCTGGTGGAATTGAGGGCGCTCTCGAGCGGATCGGCATTCTTGATTGTGCGCGCATCCCGCCTCACCTCGAGACAGGACAACAGTTCGACATAACTCGCCGGACCGCCGCTGTTCTCCAAGGCGACACATTCGGTCTTGTCGGACGCCTGGTACTTGGACCAGTTCTGCTTCAGCGTATCCAGTGCGGTGGTCTCGTCGGCCAGACAGGATTCCTTGTTGCGCCCGGCCACGACGGAACCGCTCCCGGCAGCTTCGCAACTCGTTCCGACCTTCAGTGTCGGCGGACCGGCTACGTGGACGCGCGCGACCCTCGCAGCATCTGCTCCGGCTCCGGCGGCACAAAGCGCGGCGACGACGCAGGTCGTCCAGAAGGCGCGAGCAATCATGGCGATCGTTCCCGTTCGGCCCGTGGTGAGATCCGCCGATCAGCGCGCGCGAAGTCGGGCAGCAGTATCGTGCGGAACATGGAGAAGAAGAACAAAAAATGCGACATATACGTAGCCGGTGCAAAGCAAAATCACAAACAGGGGCCGCAAGAGGGGCCGCTGATCGGGGGGCCGGGACGACATGGTTTCTTCCCGCCCGATGCCGACCGGCACTGCGGCCGGATTGTGGGCGCACGGACCGGGCCCTTCTCGGCGGAGAAGAAACGACGGCGCGCGCAGAACGCCCGACGGACCATGGTCGCAGTCGAGAGCAACGCCCCGACACCTGGATAACGCCCCGTAGCCGGCACGGCTCTCGGGGCCGGCCCTGCGGGACCAGTTCCTGAAACGCCAGCATTCAGATTCAATCGGACGACGCTCCGACGGCTGTGACGCTGCTTATGGTCTCGTACGAAAAATCGGCGGCTGCTCAGCCTCACCGAGCGGAGGGCCGGCAGCTACCCCCGCGATGACTTGTCGCTGACCTGTCGCTGACCGGTCGCTGACTTGGCACTCACCTCGGCGCGGACACCACCTGGATCTTCGCCATCATGCCCCCGTCCTCGTGGTCGAGAATGTGGCAGTGGAACACGAACGCGCCGAGCTGGGAGAACGGGATGTCCACCAGCACCGGCGTCATCGGGCACAGCCCGGTGCGCCACTGGAGGATGGTGCAATAGCCGTTCTGGTTGGCGACCGTGGCGGGATCGGGCGTCGCGATCGGGAGCGGCACGTTGTCTTCCATGATGCCGGCGCCGAGTTTCGGGTTGATCGGACTGGCCATCAGCGAGCCCGGTGCGGCGACAGGCTGGACGAAACGAAACTTGGTCTGATGGATGTGGAAGTTGTGATTCTCGGTGGCGAGATTCACCAGTTCCCAGATTTCATGCGCCGGCGTCTGGCCGGGCCCGAGCGGCAGGCAGACCGTGGTGACCGACGGGTCGAACGCCGTGACAGGAACCTGCGTGCCCGGGACGACGATCCCGTTCTGGTCGACCTCCTCGTAACCGAGGCCGAACTGGCTGTCAGGATTGGCAGGATCGACCAGTCCGTAGAAGATTCGCCGACGATGACCGGCGGGAAGCGCATTGCAGTTGGGCGGCGGCGGTGCCGGCTTCGCATAGGGAACGCGGGCAAAGAAGATGCCGCTCGGCAGGGTGGACTTCAGCGCATCGCCACGCACCAGGAGGGCGAATGCGGTGAGAAAACGCGGGCCGGTCTGGTTGAAGTCGACCTTGGCGAGGTCGACGGCGGGCCAAGCGTCGCCGGCCGGGCCGGTCGTGATGCCGATGGTCTTGAAGGTGCCTGTTGCGCCCCTGGGCGGGGCGACGACATTGCCGTTGGCGTCGCGATAGGTCACCCAAAGCTCGGCCCGCGAACTCGGCATCATCACGAATTCGCTGATGCAGACCGGCACCGTGGTGATGCCGCTGGGCGGCGTCGGCGGGCAGGCCACGACCTTGAATCGCCCGCCGGAGACCTCGATCATGGTTCCGGGCGCGGTCGATGGCGGCACATCGATGCTGACGCCGTCCACCGACACCAGTTGCGTGATCATCGGCATCCCGGTGGCGTCGTTGGTCAGTTGCAGATCGTAGGTGAGGTTCGCGCCGGCATTGGTCAGCCGCCAGATTTCGCCGTCCGGTGCGGTGATCGGGATGGTGGGAAACTGCTGGCCGCTGACGGTGAGGAACCACGTTCCGCCGGTGTAATCATTGTCGCCGACGCTGTTGGTGCCGGGACAGGAGCCTTGCCGCACTTCGGCGGGAGTGGCCGGCAACTGGGTGCAGAAGGTGGGGTCCTCCTGGTTCAGCACCGTGCCGTCCGGGACGGCGGCGCTTCCGTTGGCGAACATGTAGGTGCCTCCGGCCAGCACCTGCATGTCCTTGAGGACGAGGTAGCGCACGTTGGATTCCGGAAACGGCGCGCCGCGCACGTCGCCGAACGCGTAGTCGCCGACATTGCCGACGGTAATGATCCCGGCCATGCCGCCCGATACCTGGTTCACCGCAATGCCGTGCACATGCGGATGAAACCAGAAGGAGCCGGAAGGATGGTTGAAGGGAATGTCGATCCGATATTCCGCGGGGCCGACGACGACCGAGCCGTGCTGGTGCGCTCCATCCGGCTGCGGTATGCCATTCGCCGGGTTATAGATATCCACGAAGATGTCGTCGCCGAAGGTCGGATCGCTCAACGTCGGCGCCCGCGCCTGAACGACCAGCCCATGGGTATGGATATTGGTCGGATTCAACGGCAGATTGATCCCATCTGACGCATTTGCGAGCGTCACCTGATCGATCGGCGGGAGCTGGTTGACGAACCGAAACTTCAGTTGGTCGCCTTTCTGCAGAGCCAGCCGGATGCCGCCGTAATAGGAGGTCGTGGGCGATCCGACCGGACACTGGTTCGCGATGGCCGACGGCCGCCGGCAGATTTGATACACCCAGCCGATCGGGTTGATGACCCCGCCGCCGGGCGGCATGTAGGCGATGCTCGGCACCGGCTGCGGCAAGACGACGATCAGGAGATCGAGAACGCCGTTCAAACTTGCGAACACCGGCGGCTCGACGAAGTTTCCGCCGAACGCGACGCTCGAGGCGCACAACAGCGTCGCCGCCGCGGTGACCACCGCGCGAATCGATCGATGATTGACGCCTCGACGCTTGGGAAATATCGATGGCATGGCCTGACTCACGTGCTGCAGAATAGGGGAACGCGGTGGAAGGCGACCGCTGAGCCTAGACGGAATCACTTGACGCTCGGATGACATGCTAGGGTCCGACTTAATTGAGCCAATATGCGACGAGAGCGGCGAGATGAACAGCGGCCAAGAAATTCCGGGCGAGCTTGTCATATCTTGTGGCTATACGCCGGAAGTCTTTCAGCCTGCAAAAGCAACGCTCGATGACATTTCGACCTTTGTAGGCGCGTTTGTTGAAGTGATGGATGACGATACGGTTGGATTTGTTGGGGATGACGGGCTTGGCCCCGTGACTGACGATTTCGGCGCGAAAGCTGTCACCGTCGTAGCCTTTGTCGGCGATAAGCGCGCTCATGGGTGGCGCGAGCGCCAGGACATCGGGCGCCGCAGCGATATCGGCATCCTGGCCTGGGGTCAGATGCAGGACGACCGGCCGGCAGAGCGGATCGCTCAGCGCATGGATTTTTGTCGTGCGGCCTCCGCGCGAGCGGCCGATTGCTTGATTTTGCTCCCCCCTTTTCCGCCGGAGGCACATCGGTGAGCTTTGATCGAGGTCGAAATCGAGCGACAGCACGACGGCATCTTTGCCAGGGTTGGCCAGCGCTTCAAAGATTGCACACCATCTTCCGCGCTTGGCCCAACGATTGAAGCGATTGTAGATCGTCGTGTAAGGGCCGTATTCACGAGGACAATCGCGCCATCGCGCACCCGATTGAAGCATGTGAATGATACCGCTGATGATGCGACGGTCGTCGTCCCGATCCGGTCCCGTCAGCCCAGTTGGCAGATAAGGCTTGATACGAGCCCACTGCCTGTCATTCAGCCAAAACAACCCCCCGCGCATTCGCTTGCCCCCGAATCAAAAAGATGGAGGCAAGAGAATCACGAGGCGTTAATTAAGTACAGACCCTAGAACATGGCGAACGATTTAAAAGGCTCGCATGTTCGCTGAATTCTTGAATCTCTCCAGACCGGCTGCGATTCCGGAATCATCCACAAGAAGATGCGGGACATCCGATGTAGCATGGTGACGACGCGATTCGTCGGAGCAGGTGCTCCGCCGCATCGGCTGATCCGTTGAACAACGCATGATTTGCTGCGAGGGGATATGTCGGGGGCCAGTCTAGCTATTTGGGCGTGCACGCTGATCGGCCTGTCCTGCGATGCCTCGACGCCGAGCAGCGTGGTCATCCAGTCGGCCTATGAGCGCGAAGCATCGAACGGAAGCACGCTCCACGACAAAGGCCTGAAAGTGCTCGAGGCGAAGTGCGACGACGGTGCGACCGGGCGCTTCCTGTGTCAGGTCACGTTCATGTCGAAAGACGATCCCGATGAGCGGCTCTATTTCGACGTCGTCGCCGTCGCGCGAACCGACGAGGGCTGGGAACTCCGCAGCGGCCTCTGCAAGCGCTGAACCGGAGCCGGTCTTCCGGACGAGATCAGGCTGGGACGACCTCAGCCGGCTGCGCCAGCGAGCCAGGATCCGCGTCCGCCATAACGCGCCAGGGCCGATCACATGGACTTTCGCATCCTGATCTCGATGCGGCGGCGCTCTCGCACGTCGCCCTGCTCGTCCCATCGCGTGAGCCGCCCATCGGTTCCGATAAGCTGGGCGCCGGACAGCGGCAGGATGCGGAAATTCCGCAATCCGGGCTCCGAGGCCAAGACGTTTACGACAGCCAGAGCGCGCGCGAGGCCGAGCCCCGCATTGTCGGCCGGCTGCAGGACTCCGACGCCTCTCGCCCCCGACGTCGCCGCAGGGAGCTCGCGATCGAGGTTCGACAGTCCGCCGCTGAGAGCCCGCTCGTCGGTGTGCCCGATCACCTCGATGACGTCGACCTGAAACGAAGCCGCGATTTCGAGCAGCTTGTCGACCACGGCGGTGCGCAGGATGGCCTCGAAATCCGGTCGCAACTCGGCGCTGCGGGTCGCAAAAAAATACCCGCCGGCTTCGCTCAGATTGATGATCGGCGGCCAGGTGTGGCCGTCCTTCGGATTCGGTTCGTCGCGCGTTGCGGAAGCCGCGATGCCCTTGGCGACGAGGGCGGCGAGTTGTTCCGGCGTCCGGCCGGCCACCGCGTCCCGGGGCAGCGCACCCTCGACCGCGGCGGCGAGCGCGGCGCCCCTGAGCGCCTTGTCGGGATCGAACCCTGCCTCTTTGAGCTGCTGCATGCGGGCGAAGTATTCGCTGCCCTGCCGGAGCGCCGCGCGGGACACGCCGCGACGTTCCATCGCTTCGACGATCTCGTCGCTCTCGACCAGCGTGCGCCAGAACTGGTCCACCGCTGGCGCCGCCGCCGGATTTGCCGCGGCCCGGTCGAGGAATTCCGCGATGCGGGGGTTGCGCCTGATCTCGTCGACCACTGCGCCGTTGGCCGCCGCTGCCGCCTCCGCACCGCGCAGGCGCGCCATCACCCGCTCGCGCCCGGCGCGCTCGGTGGCGAGCGCGACGCCGATCGCAATGAGAAGACTGAACACGAGAAGGAGCATGATCTCCGCCATGGTGAGGCCGAGCACGAGGCCCTGGCGGTACGATGCAGTCTGACGAGCAATGGAGCCTGACATCACCCGATCGCCTCTCTCTTGGGAACGGAACGCGGCGTACCGATATCTTCGGCGAGGTCCGCCAATCTTTCGGAGGCGAGCGCGAGAGTTTCCGCGCTCGTCTGAATCGTCACCAGGATGTCGTTGAAGCCCTGGGCCTGCGACGCCATGTCGGAGCCCGATTTGTCGACCGCCTCGGCGAAACTGCGGAATGCCCGGTCGGTCTGCTCCACGATGCCGCGCAGCGTCTGGACCTGTCCCCAGGCATTGCCGGTGAATTGCCCGAGCATCTGTGTCACCGCATCGCTCAATTCCTTGGCCGACTTGAGCGCGGCGCGACTTGCCGCGGAGTTCGAACTCGACATGCTCGCGCAGCGCAACGAGCGATGTCGCAGAGCCTTCGGCGGCGGTCTTTGCCGCCTCGACGGCATCCCGCAGCGTCGCGGCCTGCAGATCAGATTGCTCGGAAAACCGCTCCACTGCGCCGGTCAGGGACTGGATCACCGAGTCGATTCGCACCTCGATCACTCCGTCCGGCGTCTGCAGCCTCTCCAGCTTCGCCGCCACCTCGTTGATCGCGTAGGAGATGTCGACGACGCTCGCCGACAATCCCTCGATGTCGGCCGCCAGCTGGCGCGCCGTCGCGGCCAGCCCGTCGGCCATGATGTTGGATGCATCCGTGAGGGCGTCGGCCGAGCGCTGGGATGCGTCTTCGAGGGGCAGCGCGGACCGCGACGCCACGTCCGCGATGGCGCCGAGGAGTCGCGTGGCGATCTCGTCGATTTTCGCCGCCACATGGTCGAACAAGTCGGCGGCGCTCTGCTGGGAGATGCGCCGGATATAGCCGAACTCCACCACGGTGGCGTCGAGTTCCCGGCGGACGCGGCGCGCCGCGTCCGCCAATTCCAGCCGCATGGTCCGCTCCACCTCGATCGGATCCTGCCGCATCTGGTTGAAGATCACCCTGAGCGCGATGCCGGTAATGGTGGACCCGATCGCGATGCCGAAGTTCTGGACGATTTCCTCGGCCGCGCGCGCGGCGTTGAATTGATAAAGCGAAACCCCGAGGCTCGTGAGGGTGAACAGAAAGCCCATGTAGTAGAGATTGTCGCCGGCCTGATCGTCCCGCAGCCGCAGGTTCCTCGCCAGCCAGATCAGCACCGCGTAACCGATCATGGTGAGCACCGGCACGAAGGTGACGTAAATCTGTGCGACGCTGATGAGCTTGGCCACGATGATGTAGGCGGAGCCGGATACGACGAACAGCATGAAGACGATCGCGCTGGTCACGGAGGAATAGGCGTCGTCGCCCATGCCCGCGAACCCCCGGGGCGGCGGCCGCTGCGCCATTCAACCCTCGCCCTGAAGCTTGTTGGCCTGCTTGAACCGGCCCTTGTTGTCGCGGATCCATTCGGCCCAGAATCGGATGTGGTCGACGGAGTTCAGCGGCTTGGCGGTGACGCGCTGGACGTAATAGATGGTGACCTCCGCGCCGTGAAGATCGGTCTGCAGCTTCTTGTAGGCCCGTGAGGCCTTGTAGCGGCCGTAACTCAGGTCGCCGCCATATTGCGAATAGTCCGGCTCGTTTTCCAGCATGTCGGATACCAGCACGAGCGATTTCGGCATATCTTCGGCGGCGCGCCCGGAGAAGCGGTCGACCGCTATTCGCTGCACCGTCTCCATGATCGGCGACGTCTTTCCGGGCACCGGGCGGAACCCGGCGTCCAGGGATTCCTCGAGCGGCTGCCGGAAGCCTTCCAGCCACCGCTTCCTGGCCATGCGCGGGTTGGCGGTGTATTCGCTCAGGCCGGCGCCGTCGCCGGGATTGCATTTGGCGAAGATGAGCCGGCCGCCGGGCGTCCTCGGATCGAGCAGCCGGAGTTCCAGCAAGCCGTAGACGGGCACCGTCTCCGCCATGTCGAGCAGGACCGTACGGATTTCGCGCTTGCCGATATCGGGAATTTCATCGGTGGAATCGAGCAGGACGACCGTCGTCGAGCGCGCGCCGTCGACCGGACAGAGCGAGGCCCGGTCGAGCGCCGGAGGTCGTGCCGTGGTCACATAGACATAGGCGCCGGCCGCCAGCGCCCCGAGCGCCGACACTGCCAGCACGGCTCCGAGCACGTGCTTGCGAACGTCTCTCGGATTCCTGCTACGCAGCCTTTGCGTTCGACCGCGCAATGGACGGTTCCTCCACAAGGTCGTCGATCTCGCGATAGGTCGCGAACGCCCGCTCGAACTCGTCGTGGATCGCCCCCACCTGATCGACCAGGACGGCCTGGGACTCCGCGATCGAACGCCTCAGATCGTCGCGGGCCGAGATCGGCAGCAGCTCATGCTCGGTCGAGATTTTCTCCAGCGCGTAGGGCACTGCGAACCGCGGCGGCGGCGGCGTCTTTCGCGACCGCCGGTTGGCTTCCCGATAGGTCGAGAGCAGCGCGTTGGCAGTGCGATCGAGATGGGTCTGATGGGCCTCGAACAATCGCACGAGGCGGGTGCGGCTCTCGAGGATGGCATCGTATTCGCTGCGCCTAATCGAGAGATCCCGGTTTGCCTCTTCGAGGATTTCGATCGCCTGGTCGCGAATTGCGAGCAACGCCGCGATCAGCTCGTTCTTCCGTCGGATATAGGCGTCGTAGGCGGCGGCGCGCCGCTTCTCCAGCATGCCATAGCCGGGATAGGGATCGAAGATCAGGTAGGAATCTCCGAATGCGATCAACGAGCACAACATGCCGATACTGAAGAACAGCCAGGATTTCACGTCGGTGATGCCGAGCGGGTCGGTCCGCAACCGCACCAGCACCGCCTGCCCGGCGTCGGACACGAACGATCCGGCCGCCTCGCGGTAATGCGCCAGGGTGAGGTTGAGGCCGACGGCGATCGCCAGATAGCATATGAGGGCGAGCAGCCCGAAAACCTTCCTCATGTAATTGCGATGATTGAGCTCACGGACGCCGACGGCGCCGGCGAGAAAGCTCACCCCGATGTTGAGGAGCGCGAATGTGAGGGCTTCGGCGGCGCCGCCGACATATCCGAGCTCGCTGCCCTTGGCGAGGAAAAACCCGTTGAGAAACACCTCGAACACGAACAGCGAGAGGAGAATTCCGACCTTGAGCGTGAGGTTTCCGCCCGGCCGCCCACCGCGCCGCCCGCGTCAGCCGGTGGCGGCGGCGAAAATCATCCCGTTCGGCCTCGACGTCGCGCAGGTGCCGGCGCAGGCTGTGGAGTTCGTCCCGTCCCTGCGCGGCCTCGGCGCGGAATTCGCTGACCGCGGCGGGCGCCGCCTGGCGAATGGTCGCGAACCGACCTTCGAAATCGAGGCCGGACAGGCGCTCCTTGTAGAGGTGCAATTCGTCGAGGAACACGCCATGGGCACTGTTCTTCTCCGCCTCCACGCGTTCGACGATCCGGCCTTCGACGTCATCGAGCACGACCGAGTCCGAGACGGGCGCCTCTTCGGCGCCACGTTCGGCTCCGAGCCTTCCGACCGCGAGGTCCGCCGCGAGCTTGCCGATGTTGAGCGCCGGAAAAACCTCCAGCGACGCGCGATAGTCGTGCTGCTCCCGCTTGAGGCCACCAACCAGTCGGGCGAGTGCGGAGCTTACTGCCAATTCCGTCGTTCCCATGGCTCAACCGGGCTGCCGCGTCCCGCCCTGCACATCGCACACGACTCCAACAATCTAGCAACAAAGCAGGCTGAAATGGAGTCGCAATATTCGCGTGTCCCAATATTCGAGCCGCCGGTGGCCGCCGCCGGGATCCGCGCTCCGGGATCCGCGGGTCGGCACCTTTCGGTGGAAAAAATGCCCGATTGATGCCTCAATTCGGCGACGGATCGCTGAAATTCGCGCCCAATGCCGGATCGTTTCCAATCGGCGCAAATGTGGTAAGTAACCGCTCCGCCGCCGGCCGACCGCTCGGCCCGTCGTCGGTGCGCGACCGGAGCCAGGAGGCCGAAGCTTGGATCATTTTGTGCCTGAAGGGAGGGCCGGCGCGCTGGAGCCGCCGGGCGAATCACACCCGCCAGTGCGCAAGCTGCATCCGCTGGCCTACGGCCTGGAGCGCATCGGGCTGATCTCGCTGCGCGCGCCGATCACCGGCGCGATCATCTTCGCCGTACTCGTGGCCGCCGCCGTATTCGGGCTCGACCGTCTCAAGGTCGACGATTCGCTGAGCCAGCTGTTTCGCTCCGACACCGCCGAATTCAAGCAATACGAAGACGTCACCAGGCGCTTTCCGTCGAGCGAGTTCGACGTCCTGGTGGTGGTCGAAGGCAAGAACCTGCTGCATCGCGACGAGCTCGAAAAGCTGCGCGACGTCGTCACCGACCTGCAGCTCATCGACGGCACGCGCGGCCTGATCTCGCTGTTCTCGGCGCGCCAGCCGCCGGAGGGCGGCCACCTGCCGGAGGCCCTGTTTCCGGAGCCGCTGCCGACCGGCGCGGCCTATGACGAACTGATCGAGAAGGTGACCTCGAACGAGATCATCCGCGGCAAGCTGCTGTCGACGACGGCGAACTCGCGCTTGGTCGTGCTGGCGCTCGATCCGGCGATCGCCGAGGGCAACCGCCTGGGCGACATCGTCGCGGAAATCCGCAAGACCGTCGAACGAGGACCTCGCCGGCACCGGCCTCACCGTCGAGCTTTCCGGCGTGCCGGTCATGCAGCTCGAAATCCGCAACGCGGTCGAGCGCGACCGGCTGGTCTACAACACCATCGGGTTCCTCGCCGGCTGCCTGATCGCGATCGTCTTCTTCCGCCGGATCTCGTTCATGATCGTCGCGGCGGCGCCGCCGCTGACCGCCATCGTGCTGACGCTGGGCGCGCTGGGCTGGCTCGATTTCCGCCTCAACATGTTCCTCAACGTGATGACGCCGCTGATCATGGTGATCAGCTTCTCCGACAGCATGCAGCTCACCTTCGCGGCGCGCGACCGGCTGATCGCCGGCGAGAGCAAGCGCGAGGCGTTCCGCAACGCCATTCTCGTGGTCGGCCCGGCCTGCGTGCTCACCCACGCGACCGCCGGCCTGTCGTTCGTCGCCCTGCTGTTCTCCAATTCCGACCTGATCCGCACCTTCGCCGAGGCCGGCATCATCGCGACCGTCATCGCCCTCGTCACCGTGCTGACGCTGCTGCCGCTGCTCGGCGTGCTGCTGATCCGCAAGGAAGCGGCGTTCGCCGCCAAGGTCAGGCAGGCCGACGCGGCAGTCCACGCGCTGCGCCGCTTCTGCGCCTGGATCGCGCGCAAGATGGTGAGCCGGGCCGGGCCTCTACAGCCTGGTCGGCGGTGGTGCTCGTCGGGGCGCTGGCGGTCAACTACGCCAATCTGCAGCCGCGCTACCGGCTCGCCGACCAGGTGCCCGACCAGGAGCACGCGGTGGAGGCGAGCCAGCCGGCTCGACACCAAGCTGACCGGCGCCAATCCGATCGACGTGCTGATCGAATTCCCCAAGGGCGCGTCGCTCTACGCGCCGGAGACGCTCGCGACCATCGCCGATGTGCATGCTGCCGTCGAGAGCCAGGCGGGGGTCGGCAATGTATGGTCGCTGGAGACGCTGCGGCGCTGGCTCGCCGAGAAGGCCGGCATCACCGACGTCGAGACCTTGATGGACTACGTCAACCTGCTGCCGGCGCATCTGGTGCGCCGATTCATTTCGGCCGATCAGGACGCCGTCGTGGTTTCAGGCCGCATCCCGGACGTCGATGCGAGCGCGCTGCTTCCGGTCGTCAACCGGCTCAACCAGACGCTGGATGCCGTGCGGGCGAAGCATCCCGGCTACGAGATCGCGGTGACCGGCCTGGCGGTGATTGCGGCGCGCAACAGCGCCAGCATGATCGACAAGCTCAACCGCGGGCTCACGGTCGAGATCGTCTTCGTCTCCGCCTTCATCGGGCTCGCATTTCGCTCTCTCGTGGTGATGCTGGCCGCGATCCTGCCGGGAATATTCCCGGTGCTGGTGTCGGGCAACGTGCTGTGGGCGCTGGGAAACGGCCTTCAATTCGCGAGCATGGTGGCGCTGACGGTGTCGTTCGGGCTCGGCCTGAGCGCGACCATCCACTTTCTCAATCGGATGCGGCTCGAAGAAAAGCCGGGCGAAGATCCGGCCATCGGCGTGGAACGCGCCACCGTGCTGGTCGGCCCGGCCTTGATCCTGACCTCGGCGGTGCTCGCCTGCGGGCTCGCGGTGACGGTGCTGTCCAATCTGCCGTCGCTGCGCCTGTTCGGCTGGGTCTCGGCGCTTGCCATCATCGCGGCGCTGGTGGCCGACCTGCTGATCCTGCGTCCGACCATCGTGTTCCTGCGCGGGGTCGCGGCGCGCGTCGGCCGGCGCCCGGCGACGCCGGACCCGGCCGAATGATCGCGGCCGACGTCAGGACCGGTTGAGCGTAATCGCGGCCTCGGTCAGGTCGGTGCCCGGGGAGCGTATCGATACCGACTGCTTGGTGCCGCGGGTCGTCAGCGTCAGGTTCGCGGAGAACACCGCGCTGCTCGCGACAGCCTGGATGGTGCCTCCGGCGGCGCGGCCGGAAACCGAGCCCGAGACGTTGCGCGACGTCTCGCTCCAGGAGCCCGAGATCGCATCGCCCTGATGGGTGAGATTGGCGATGAGATCGAAATTGTAGCTGTCGCTCGCGCAGCGCAAGCGAAGCGCCAGGGTCTTGCCGCCCGGCGCCTCGTAGACGGCGCGGCAGCGGATGCGCTCGCGCGATCCGCTCGACAACGTGATCGCGCCGGTGCCGGCCCAGCTTCCTGCCAGCCCCGCAAACGGTCCGGCCCCCTGGGCCAGGCTGGACCCGACGCCAGGCGGAACAGACAGGACGGCCGCCGCCAGAACGACCGCCTTGAGCGAAACCGCCGGCACCAGCCGCACGAATTCGCGGCGGCGCATTGTCCGATCCGAGGCGAGCGCATGGTCGGCGAGCGCATTATCGGCACGGCAAGTGGAATATGTCATTGAGGTCAGTTTCCCCGCAGGTGATGAAGGTTTTCGGCTTCGACACGGCGTCGTGCGCTACCTATCGGCAGATGCCCTGCCCGGACGATGGATATACGCAAATCCCGTCGACAGTATTACAACGGCCCCCAAGCCGCCAGCGCGGCAATCCACAGCGATTCGCGAAAGCTTAGACTGCAGCGATGGGGGCGTCGAGATGGCGCACCGGACTTTGCCCGACGGTCCCGTCGCTGTGCAGCGTGCCGAAGCGCGTTGCGAACGGCTCGAAATTATCTTTGCTGCAAAAGGCTTTAGATGAAGAGCAGGGCCGCCAAGGCTTCGGGCGGATTCCGATACGCGATGATGTCGCGTTCTCACACCACCGCGCGGTCGCCGTACCGCACCCTCAATAGCTGATCATCCGCACGTCCGGCCGCTTCGCGGCGGCGAGGAACTCGTTCATGCCGCCGAGCTTGATGCGCCGATCGAGCGCGGCGCCGGCGAGCCCGCGCACCTCCACGCAGGGCTTACAGGCCCACAGCGTCACCTTTGCGTGGGCCGCGACCTCTTCGTAACGATTGGGCGGCCCAACCGGCACCAGCTTGGCGCCCGCCCCTTCCACCGCCATGTAGACGGCGTCATGGAACAGCATCAGCGTCACCTCGTCCCCCGCTTGCACCGCGGACGCGGCGAAAACGAAGGGCAGCATGGCGCGCGTCGGATCGGTGGGTCCCCAGGTGGCGGAAATGACAAAGTGCATGACGCAACTCCATTTCTCGAAGCAGGCATCGCCAGGCAACTGGCCGCGGGGACGAACCTTACCGGCAAATCGCCGACGCCGCATCGCTCGGCAGGCCCCGATGCCGACGCCCCATGCTGCCCGTAGTTGGGCCGATTGGCGAAGAGCCGTTGTGGACAGCGACAGATTAGGTTTGACCGAATCGAACCGCCCCGCATTCTCTATCCCAGGTGGGCAAATCGCGCCGAAGGCCTTCCGTGCCAACGATGGGGGAAATCATGTCGCGCTGGGCTCTGGTCAAGATCATCCTTTCGAGTATCGCAGTCTCGACCGCGTTGACCCTGGTTTACGTGCTCATCGCCATCTACGCATCTCAATGGCGCCTCTCGCTTTGATTTTTGTCAACCAATCCGACCTGGCGGCGCGGCCCACCATCAGCTTGAAGAATTTACGGCGATTTTCAGCACGCGCGAAGCGGCGCCATGAGCGGCGATCCGCCTCGTTGAGTGCTGTGGCGTCTTGGGCCGTTCGGAGCACGGCGCGGCCTCGCCGCCGCTCCCGTGATCCGAGAGGGCCGGCCCAACCGGGCATTGCCCGGATTGCGCCGGCAACCGGCAATGGGGCGCCCCATTGCCCGGGCGCTTGACGCAGATCATTTGCGTCGAAGCGCTTTCTTTCCTAACTTGCCGGCGCTGAACGGCCGTTCTCGGGTCGGCGCAAGGCGGGAGGGATGCCGTATCCTCATGGCGCCACCCCGGTCGCAAGCCCGACCAAACGAACGGGCAACGATAAACGCACAGGAGGAGAGCAATGCACCGGCGCAACATCGTGGGAATTGTCGCAGCGGTCGCTTTGGGATTTGCCCTGGTCCCGGGCGGCGCGAGCGCTCAGCAGAAGTCGATCAAGGATCAACTCGTGGGCGCCTGGACGCTGCTGCTGGACGACGGCGTCAAGGCGGATGGCACCCATGTGCCGAACTTCGGGCCGAACCCGGTCGGCACGCTGATGTTCAGTCCCACCGGGCGATACTCCGTACAGATCATGCGGGTCATCAATCGCGCGCCGTTTGCATCCAAAAATCGCAACACCGGGACCGCCGACGAGAACAAGGCCGTGTCTCAGGGCACGATTTCCCATTTCGGCACCTACACGGTCGATGAAGCCGGCAAGACCATCAATTTCCGGGTCGAAGGAAGCTCGTTCCCGAACTGGCAGGGCACCATCCAGAAGCGGCCGGTCACCGCCGTGACCGACGAGGTGCTGACCTACACGAATCCGAACACCACGACGCCGGGGCAAGGTTTCACCGGCGGCGAACTGGTGTGGAAAAAGGTGAAGTGAACGCCGGCCACGGACAATCTCTCATCGACAGGGGCGCGTCGCTCTGCCGCCATCCATGAGCGCTGCGGCGCGCCCGTTTGAGAGCGCTGGCTGGACGGGCGTCCACGGCCCGGACGGCAGCTACCCTACGGCAGACGGTCGCGAGCGGAAGTGCGCATTTGCGCCCATTCCGCCAGCCAACCCGGGCGGCTACTTTCCCTTCTGCTTGTTGAAGAAGCGCAGGTCCGGCGCCGCCTGGTCCTTCTTGGTCGGCATCAGGAGGCCGTCCGCGCTCAAGAAATAGTCTTCGCCGCCGATCACGACGTGAGCGTTGTTCTCGGCGCAGATTTCCTCGCGCCACCAGATCGGCCCCTTGGTCGCGACGCGACGATAGATCTTGCGCGCGCTCCACGGCCGCGTCAGCGCATTGTCGATCACCGTGATATCGTCGTACAGCGTGTTTGGATCGGCCTTGTCGAGATAAATTCTTTCCCGGATCACGGTCTGTCCGTCGGCGTGGAACGGAATGCCGGTGGCGTCGTAGGTGCGGGGGTTTTTGAGGCCGCGGGTCTCGACCACCAGCGTGTCGTAACGGCCGTCGCCGTCCTCATCGACCCATTTTCCGATGGAATAGCCGGCGAATTGCGGGTCCTCATACATGTCCGCGGGAAAATCGCGCCCGTCGGTGTGGATGCGGCGGTTGTCGTGAATGTGCTCGATCAGGATGTAGGTGGTTTTCGGCGTCACCACGATTTCCATCGGCGAATAGACGTGCATGATGCGCGGCATGCCGGGCGAAAGGCAGCGATAGGTGGGGTCGATGCCCTGCCCGCCAGCGGCCTGCTCGGCGAGGTCCGCCTGGTAGATGGCCTGATACTCCGGCGTCAGCGGAGCCTCCTGGCGCGGTCCCAGCCCCTTGGCAGGATCGAAACGAGCGCCGCCTGGATAGCCCCTGACCCACTGGCCCGAAAGGTCGGGGTATTTCGCATCCTCCCGCACCTGCGCATCGGCGCTGGTCGCCCCCAGCACCGCCGCGAGCGCAATGGCGGCAATCGAGCTTCGGTAGAGCATGGCTGTCCTCTCGGTCATCGCTCATCGGACGCCGGCGCGGCATCGCGATGCACATGGGGTTCGCGCCGAAAACGGCCGGCGGCGGAGCGCGCGAACCAAGCATGCCATGTCGACTTTGACAATACGCACCACCGGGGCGGAAGCAACCGGATGAGGAACTGCGGACAATAGGGGTGCCGGTCGCTTCGCGGCGGAACGCCCCCGCACGAATCGCGGGCGTTCTTCAGCGAGGCTCGACGTCGCACCAATCCAGCCCTCCGCGACCCGGGTGGTGGATCGGCGCAGCGAGCGCGGGGTCTTCGTTGCATCAGGAAACTTCGTTGCACCGGAGAAATCTGTGCATCCGTTCACGCATGGCGGGCAATGCGGCGCCTCGCCGCCACGGGGCTGCTGCAATTCACCGACGGCGGCCGGGAGCTCTACCGATCGCCCGTGCTGCCCATGGAATCCCCCGCCACGGAGTTCCCCCGCCGCCGGAGCCCCCGACCGGCACGGCGCGCAAGCGGTGGCCGAGGCCGACCGCGCGCTGCGGATGGCGAAGACGCTCGCCGAGGGCGGCTTCCCCGAGGAAGCGCCGGCGCTGCTCGCCAAGTCGTTGCACGCGATGGCGTCGGCGCTGATGGCGGCACGCGGCGAAACGCCCGCGGGCGCGCGAGGCGCCGCCAACGCCGACATCCATCGCCTGGTCGAATGCGGGGCACTGCCCACGGAGGCCCTCGGCCTTCTCGACGCGACGCGCTCGGCTTCGGGCGCCGCGACCGTCGATGACGTGATGCCGCTGCTGTCGTCGACGACGCGCATCCTCACGGCAATTGGGCGCAACGAGCCGAGCCTGACGGCGCGAAGGGCATTGTCGGCCTGAGGGAGCGTGGATCGCAGTAGCGGTGACGGCCTGCCATTTGCCGATGGCTGTTCAGACGCATGGACAGCACTCGGAGCCGAATGACGCAAAAGAAGAAACGGCGGACACCTTTGCCTTGAATGTAAGGATATTTTGCCTTACGTTCAACGACAGAAGCGTTTCAACGCCGGCGTCAGGCACCTCCCGAGATGAAAAGCACCCTGAAGATCACGTCCAAGGGACAAGTCACCTTTCGCAAGGAGGTGCTCGACCAACTGGGCGTCCGGCCCGGCGACAAGATCACGGTGGAGCTTATCGCTCCTGGTCGCGTGGAAGTAAGGCCGGCCCGGCCCGCAGCGAAGCTGGAAGAATTCGTCGGGTGCCTCAAAAAGCCAGGGACGCCGACGCTGTCCGCTGCGACGATGAAAAAGATCGCTGAGGATGCTTGGGCGGGGGAAGCGTGAAGATCACGGCGGACACCAACGTCCTGGTCCGCGCAGCAGTCATGGACCACCCGATCCAGAGCGCGCTTGCCGTCGCGGCGCTGCTGGAGGCCGAAACCGTCGCGGTGACGCTCCCGTCCCTGTGCGAATTCGTGTGGGTCCTGACTCGCGGCTACAGGAGAGACGCCGCGGAGGTCGCCTCCGCGGTACGGAAACTGATCGAAAGCGCGGGCGTCGTGGTCGATCGGAGCGCCGTCGAAGCCGGCCTCGCCGTTCTCGAGAGCGGAGGCGACTTCGCCGACGGAGTAATCGCCTTCGAGGGCCGGCGCGCCGGCGGTCGCGTTTTCACGAGCTTCGACAGAGACGCGGTCGAACGCGTCGGTGCGACCGGCGGAGAGGCGCGGCTGCTTGCTGCGGGCTGAGGACGCTGCCCCGCAACTCCGATCGTGATCGAATTGAGAACTGGTAGCGGAGGAGGGATTTGAACCCCCGACACACGGATTATGATTCTGAGTGTCTGGGTGCTCCCTGCATCCCCCACTTACCTCGTGTTCTTATATTTCAACCACTTAATGCCCAGCTGCATCCTGCACCTCTTCCCTATTTCCCCCCTGTCTGCTACTTACTTGCTACCTGATAATGGCGGTGCGGATGAGAATAAGGCTTACCAAGAGGGCCGTGGAGGCCGTGCCGGTTGGCGACAAGGACGTTGTCGTTTGGGATACGGAAATCAAAGGCTTCGGTCTGAAGGTCACGCCAGCCGGGCGTCGGTCGTACTTCCTATATTACCGCGCCCGATCCGGCCAACAGCGCCGCCCGACCATCGGGGTACATGGCACGTTGACGACCGAACAGGCGCGTCAGATCGCCCGTCAGTGGATCGCCGAAGTCACGATGGGAGCCGACGTCAGCGCCAGCAGACGAGCTGAACGCAAGGCTGCCAATGTCGCGGACCTTTGTAGGCGTTACGTCAGCAACTACGCCGAATTGCACAAAAAGCCCCGCAGCGTTGCTACAGACCGTGCAAATATCGAAAATCATATCCTTCCATTGATTGGGAAGATGCCACTGAAGGACGTCCGAAGAGCCGACATCGAGCACATGCTGTTGGCAATTCGCGAAGGAAAGACGGCGCGAGTTCTTTCCGCTCGACCACGAGGACGACGAGTTATTCGGGGAGGCGAAGGGATCGCCAATCGAGTGGTCGCGCTTGTCTCTAAAATGTTTTCGTGCGCGGAAGGCTGGGATTTGGTGGAAGGAAATCCGGCGCGAGGCATCAGGAAGTTTCGTGAGAATCGGAAGGACCGGTTTCTCGACATTGACGAGATTGGTCGCTTGAGAGACGTCCTTGACAGCGCAGATAGGGGCAAAACCGAGAGCCAGTTTGTGGTAGCGGTGATTCGGTTCCTTTTATTGACAGGGATGCGATCAGGCGAGGCCCTTAACCTGAGGTGGAAAGAGGTTGATCTATCAACTGAATGCCTGCGAATTGCCGACACAAAAACCGGATCGCGCGTTATACCCTTGAGTTCACACGCACTTGCCATCATCCAATCCCTGCCGCGCGGCACCGAAGACGAGTTGGTGTTTCAAAGTTCGCGACCCGGCCGACCGCTTGCCTTGGCCAAACCGTGGTACCGGATTCGTGCAGCGGCGAAAATCAGCAGTGATGCTAACATCCATGCGCTCCGGCACACTTTTGCTAGCTGGTCTGTGATGGGTGGACAATCGCTGGCACAGGTGGGAGCCACGTTGGGACACAAGTCGGCACAAACAACTCTCAGATACGCCGACCATCGGCTTGAGGCGCTCCGCGAATATAGCCAGCAAACTGGCGATCTTTTTGCGAGGTCAACGGAGATTGTGAAGCCCCTCGGTCATCCCAGTCCAGTGTCCGCGTTACGCCTCAAGGATCGGAGATGACGTCCCCGGGGTCGGCGTGGTTACGACGCTAGAAAAGTGGGAGCCTGGTAGCACAACCTGCGCCTTCCGAAATCGAACCCGCCCAATCGGATCGTCCCCTCCCCCGCCCGGCTACCTCAATGGCCCCGGCTGGGTCTTGGCCACGGTGGTGCGACGCTCACCTCGATGCCTTCCGTACATCGGACTGGGACAAGCCGAACCGCCGGGCGATCTGCGATGGCTTGACGCCAGCCTTGAAGGCGGCGCGAACAGCGTTCAGCTTGAATCCAGCTTCACGCACTCGCTTGCAACCTTGGCAACTTCATGCGCACGCTGGCTACGCCCGAGCCAATCATGGACTGGTCTCCGACAAGCTTGAAGGACAAGCTGATCAAGATCGGCGCAGGTCGTGAGCCACGGCCGTTATGTCGCATTCCAGATGGCCGAGGTCGCCATCCCACGGCAAATGTTCCAGGAGATTTTTGCGGCTCATTGCGGAGCTACGGCCACAGCCGCCACCAGCGGAAGGAAAACACTTAGATCAGGCTTCCCGACCGCCGTCCGGGCGCATGGAATGGTGGCAGCAGTCAACACCCCACCTCTGTCTTGCAGGAAGGCCGGGAAAGCGCGAATATTTACGCCAGCCGGGTGTCATCTGGGGAATCCTGGTTTAATGGGAGGACCACTATGACTGTCACCGCGTATTCTGCCGTGCAGCCTGCATCTGTTAGTCTGGCAAACAATACCCAAACTTTAGTTTTACAATTGCGCTTGCCTAACAGGGTACTTCGTTGTATTCGGCAGAGTAGTGGTATCTAATTTAGCTCCAGGTGTACAACCGATTCAAGCAACCATGACGACGCTCGACGGAACTACGACTTTAGACTTTGCGTCGGTCGATCTTCCGGGCTTAAGTGGCGGAAACGGTGCTGTTATGGTGTTAAACGCGATATTAAATTTAAATGCGTCTAATCAGAACGAGATTGTGGATATTCGTTGCAGTGGCACCAATGGCGCTGCGCAGTATTGCTCGCTAATCGCGATCCCGGTCGATGCAATTTCCGGTTCAGTATGATGGACGCGAAAGCGAAAACCTACTGCGGCTCACTGCGTTCAATAACCCGCGCACCCCGGCGATATTCAATCAGGTCCTTCGGATACATTCGCCTCGCCGTCTCAAAGGCGGCTCGGCCGATCAGCAGGTTGGCGGCCCGTGCCAGCACCTCGTCACCGCCATTCGTGCGGACGACCTTGAATGGGCAATCCTCTGAGAACATCGGTCCCGCCTATTGAAGCCTGGCTGAAGCGGCAGGTCTCTCCTCCACGAACAGGAGGTCCCTCGTTCGGTTGAACTCAGAGATGACGTGCTGAAGCTGTCTGGTGGTCCGCTCGGACAGCGGCAGCAAAACCGGATCGCCGGATTCTGTCGTCAGCTTCAACGTCAGTATCGCCTCGGGATTCGAGCTCTCGGAGGCCACAACGACGGCTCCGGTACATGCGACTATGCCGGGTAGCTTGGTGATGGCCACGGGAGGGTCTCCATTGCGACGTTCCGTGTTTGTTCCTATACGCTTCCTCGGCGGTAAGCAAGCCCCAACTGGGCAGAACTTGCTTGGGAAAGGACGGGGCGGACGTTGTGCGCCGGGAATGTCCGAGCCAGGCAGCCTGGGCGGCGATAGCACCGTCGCCAACGATCACCTCAGCAACGCGGCCAGTACGGCGCGACCTTGATCGGTGAGCACGAAGTCGGCTGCCGCGTGATCGCGCTCGACCAGATTCCTCACGAGCATGTGTTGGGCGGTGGCGTGGGTCACCCCGGCCTTCACCCAATTGGTACCGGAGGCGAGACAGAACAGCAGCACCCGTTCCGGCACGGTGAGCTCAGCCGCGATCATTTCGGTGGTGGGTGTCTTGGCCAGCATCAGGCGCTAACGTCTCGGCGACGAGACCGGTACGATGCACGTCATGAAGGCGGAGCCGCAACCATCGGATCGGGAAGTGCTGGCCGGGCTGGTTGAGCGCGTCACCTACCAGAATGCCGACAACGGCTTTTGCGTCATTCGGGTCAAGGCGCGTGGTCACCGCGATCTCGTCACGGTCGTTGGCCACGCCGCCGTGATTTCCGCCGGTGAGTGGATTACGGCCGCCGGTGACTGGACGAACGACCGCACCCATGGCCAGCAGTTCAAGGCCCGGTTCCTCAAGACCTCCGCGCCTACATCTGTCGAAGGCATCGAGAAGTACCTTGCCTCGGGCATGATCCGCGGCATCGGCCCGGTCTATGCCAAGAAGCTGCTGCGCGCCTTCGGGGAGAAGGTGTTCGACGTCATCGAGGCCGAGCCCGACCGCCTGCGGGAGGTGGACGGCATCGGCCCGGTGCGGGCGAGCCGCATCGCTGTTGCCTGGGCCGAGCAGAAGGTCGTCCGCGAGATCATGGTGTTCCTGCACAGCCACGGCGTCGGCTCGGCGCGGGCAGTGCGCATCTACAAGACCTATGGCGCCGACGCCGTCCAGGTCATGTCGGAAAACCCCTACCGGCTGGCCCGCGACATCCGCGGCATCGGCTTCAAGACGGCCGACGCCATCGCCATGAAGCTCGGCATCGAAAAGACGGCCATGATCCGGGTGCGTGCTGGCATCTCCTATGCGCTGACCGAGGCGATGGACGAAGGCCATTGCGGCCTGCCCACCGCCGATCTGACGCCGCTGGCCGAAAAGCTCCTCGACGTGCCGCAGGACCTGATCCGCACGGCGCTCGATCTCGAACTGGCCGACGGCACGGTGATTGCCGACCGCCTCGGCGACACCGACGTGCGTCTTCCTTGCCGGTCTCCATCGCGCCGAACGAGCCATTGCCGACCGGCTTTTGACGCTGAACAAGGGCAAGCTTCCCTGGCCTTGGATCGATCCC
Source organism: uncultured Alphaproteobacteria bacterium (assembly GCA_963795865.1). GTDB lineage: Bacteria > Pseudomonadota > Alphaproteobacteria > Rhizobiales > Xanthobacteraceae > JAJPKK01. The sequence goes on along the minus strand of CAWCJX010000056.1, from coordinate 2,583 downwards.
GGCAAGGCGATCCCCTGGATCGAGCAACGCATCGGCTTGACCCTTGCCGAAAGCCAGAAAGCGGCCGTCGCGATGGCGCTCGCTTCCAAGGTGCTCGTGATCACCGGCGGCCCGGGCGTTGGCAAGACCACCATCGTCAACGCCATCCTGCGCATTCTCTCGGCGAAAGACGTGAAGCTCTTGCTGTGTGCGCCCACCGGCCGCGCCGCCAAGCGCATGAACGAGGCCACCGGCTTGGAGGCCAAGACCATCCACCGCCTCCTCGAAGTCGATCCCAAGGGCGGCGGCTTCCGGCGCGACGACGCCAACCCGCTCGACTGCGATCTGCTGGTTGTCGATGAAACCTCGATGGTGGACGTGCTGCTGATGAATGCGCTGGTCAAGGCGATCCCGGACAAGGCAGCCCTGCTCATCGTCGGCGACGTCGATCAGTTGCCATCGGTCGGCCCCGGCCAGGTCCTGGCCGACATGATCGCCAGCGGAGCCATCCCGGTGGTGCGCCTGACCGAGGTGTTCCGCCAGGCCGCCGAAAGCCGAATCATCGTGAACGCGCACCGCATCAACCAGGGTGTCATTCCCGATCTCCGCAAACCCGAAGCCGAAAGCGACTTTTATTTCGTCGAGGCGGAAGATCCCGAGACCGCAGTTCCGCTCATCATCGAGCTTGTGAAGACCCGCATCCCGCGCCGCTTCGGGCTCGATCCCATCCGCGATATCCAGGTGCTGTGCCCGATGAACCGCGGCGGTGTCGGCGCCCGCTCCCTCAACATCGAGCTTCAGGCCGCATTGAATCCGGCGGGCGAACGCAAGGTCGAGAGGTTCGGCTGGACCTTCGCGCCTGGCGACAAGGTCATGCAGATCGAGAACGATTACGACAAGGAGGTCTACAACGGCGACATCGGCTACGTGAAGGATATTGAGCCGGACGACGGCGAACTCACCGCCAGTTTCGATGGGCGTTCGGTCACCTACGGCTTTGGCGAACTCGATGCCTTGGTGCCTGCCTATGCGGCGACCATCCATAAGAGCCAGGGCTCGGAATACCCAGCCGTCGTGATCCCGGTCATGACCCAGCACTACACGATGTTGCAGCGCAATCTGCTCTATACCGGCGTCACTCGCGGCAAGCGGCTTGTCGTTCTGGTGGGCCAGAAGAAGGCCGTTGCCATCGCGGTGCGCAGCGTCTCCGGGCGGCGCCGCTGGTCGAAGCTGCGCGAGTGGCTCCAGTTGGCTACGCCAGCGAGAGAGCGGAGCACGATGTGAGGAAATGACGCCCTACCATTGTGGTGCAAGCCGTCCGCCCCACCCCCTCCAGCCCCCCAAGTGCGAGGTCGGCACCAGTCTTTTTCTCGATCATGACAATCCCGAGGGCGCCAGTTGGAGCGCATTGACGCTCACGGGATTGGGTGCGACAGCCGCGTGATGCTCCGGAGTGCGAGGGGGCAATCGGAGCTACCCGATCAGTGCGCCGATGGGACCGAATAATCTCGCTCACGACGTAGCACAGAGCTAAGCTAGGACCTGATGGAGGTGCCGCAGATGGCATTCAATGACAACGCAGAACATGTAAGGATACTGACCTCGGTCCGTAAGGGAATCGAGGGGCTACGCCGCAGGATGCAAGAGCTGCAGCCTGAATTATCGACCAGCGTAAGTGAGGCCGTAAATATTGCGCGTCAAGAATTATGCGCCTCTTTAGTTCGGCGGCTGGTGATTGCCGAAGAGGAGGTACAGGAATTGCAGGATATGCTTGAGTTAAATCAGAAGGCATGAGCGGCAACGGGAGCAAAGCCGAAGCGCAGCGGCTGGCCCGCGAGTGGAAAGCCGAAATGAATCACGTCCATTCTGCTCATTGAGGCCGCATAATCTCCACCGAGGCACGAGATCATCATGCTTCAATCAGTCCTCGATTTCGTTTCTTCCGTTGCCTTTGCCATCGCCGCAACATTCGGCATCAACATGAGCATCGAGCAGCCACACTATGATGTGATTGAGCGGATTGGCGATGCAGTCGAAATTCGGCAATACCCGAAGCGGATCGTCGCCGAGACAACGGTGGAAGCGAGCAAATCGGACAATCCGCGAGGCGAAGCGTTTCGAGCTATCGCCGGTTACATCTTTGGAGCGAACAAAGGCGAACGGAAAATCGACATGACGGCTCCCGTCGAGATCAGTTCCTCCGGGAAGAAGATCGCGATGACGGCGCCGGTCGAAGTAAAGTCGTCGGATAGCGGCTTGGTCATGCGTTTCTTCATGCCCGCCGAATATTCGGGAGAACATCTGCCCGAGCCGTCCGACCCCCGCGTCAAGCTGATCGAGCTACCACCGACGACCGTCGCCGTTTTGCGGTTCTCAGGCTCAACCGGCGATGCCGCCGTAGCCATTTACACAGTTGTACTGACGAAGGCACTTCAGCCCACAAAGTGGAAGGTCGCGGGACCAGCGACCGCATTCTTCTACAATCCGCCGTGGACGTTACCCTTCCTGCGGACCAACGAAGTGGCGGTACCCGTATCCAAATGATCTGTGACAGATAGAGACCTCGGAGCCTTGCCTGGGAGTTGCGGCGACGAACTCATGGTG
>CAWCJX010000055.1:0-14713 GCA_963795865.1 uncultured Alphaproteobacteria bacterium | reverse complement strand
TCAAGTGACGCAGTGCCGGTCGTTGGCCGGATCTCATCGGGCGTCGATACGGTCCCGCATGCCGCCGAATGAGAGGCTGCGAGCCATTTCGGTGGCGAACATGTCGTGCGGGAACCCCATCTCGATGCGACTGACCGCATCGAGTCGCTGGAGGAACGCAGGTTCCAGTCGGATGTCGACGCAGGCGAGATTGTCTTTGACCTGGGCCAGTTTGCGTGCGCCGATGATCGGTATCACAGGCGTAGCGCGTTGCCGAAGCCAGGCCAGAGCCACCTGCGCCGGCGCGTGGCCGACCTCACGTGCCACCGCCATGACTTCACGGACCACGGCTTCCTTGCGAGCGTCTGACTTCATGAATTCCTTCATGGATGGGTTGTCCTGCCGGGAGTCCTTGGCTCCGCCCGGCTGCAGTTGCTTGCCGGTCAGCATTCCGCCCGCCAGCGGCGACCAGGCCGTGACGCCCAGACCCAGGTCCGCCGCCATCGGCAGCAGTTCCCTCTCCGGGGTCCGCTCGACCAGGCTATACTCGATCTGCAGCCCGACGAACAGAGTCCACCCCCGCAGCTCGGCCAGAGTGTTGGCCTTCGCGACAACCCAGGCCGGCATGTCGGACACGCCGGCGTAGAGGATTTTTCCCTGCCGCACCAGGTCGTCGAAAGCCCGCATGACTTCCTCGATGGGGGTGATCTGGTCCCAAATGTGCAGCCAGTACAGATCGATGTAATCGCATTTGAGACGCTTCAGACTGGCCTCGACCGATTGCATCATGCTCTTCCGGTGATTGCCGGCCGCGTTGGGGTCGTTGCCGGGAGCGGCGTTGCTGTACTTGGTCGCCAGCACAACCCGGTCCCGGTGGCCCGACATGAACTCGCCCAGGACCGTTCGCTTGTACCGTTCGTGTAGACGTTTGCGGTGTCGATGAAGTTGCCGCCGGCCTCCAGGAAAGCGTCGTAGATCTTACGGCTCTCATCTTTTGTAGAACCCCAGCCCCAATCCTCGCCGAAGGTCATCGTCCCCAGACACAGTTCGGAGACTCGAAGGCCGCTCTTGCCCAGCAGTTTGTAGCGCATGTCATTTCTCCTTGAGTCAGGGGTCAAGTGCCGTGGCCGGAGTGGATGTACATAGACCCCGGTCACCGAGAATGGACTGATCTCAGAATCGCAAAGCAGGCAAGGATCCCGGAGCGTTGACGTCCGTTGAAACGCTAACCTCTCGCCAGCGCTCCGCATCGGCTGCGCGCGTCGCCTCGGCCTGGCCGGCGTACTCGAACGGCGTCGCTGCCCAGCAGGAGATGTGCAGGCAGACGATCGCTGGCAGCCAGACGAAGAATGACCTGAGCCACCTTTGCCGGATCGCTGTTCTCGTGGCCCCAGTGAGACTGCAGCATCCTGACGACCGCGCCCACGGACGGTTCGTAATCCGGGAGCAGGTCAGGCGTTTCTTTGTTCGCACGAGCGCCCCAGTTCGTCCGCATTCCGCCGGGTTCGAGCGCACACACCTTGACGCCAAAGGGGCCACTTCCTGGGCGAGGGACTCGGTGAATCCCCCGACTGCCCACTTGGCGGCATGGTACGCCGCGCTGCCGGCACGGCCAGGCGGCCGCCCACCGACGATATCTGAAGGATGCAGCCGCTCTTTTGCTTTCGCATGATCGGTAGCGCAGCGCGGGTCACGTTGACGACGCCGTAGAAGTTGGTGTCGATCACCGCCTTGAATCTCTCCGAGCTCAACTGCTCGAACGGTGCAATGTCGCCGTAGCCCGCGTTATTCACGACGACATCGAGACGCCCGAACGCGTCCACCGCCGCCTGCACCGCTGCTACGGCCGCGTCCTCATCCGCCACGTCGAGCGGAGCGGTGCGAACCTGATCGCCGTACTTCTTCACCAGATCTTCAAGGCGGCGAGGATCGCGGGCCGTTGCGACGAGGCGATCACCCGATGCGAGCACGCTTCGGCGATGTTGCGGCCCAATCCGCTTGCACTGCCGGTCACCAACCACACTTTGGGTCGCGGAACCTTCCTTCATCGAACCGTCAGTCACTGATGTTTTCGCTCATTGTAAGTCCTCTCCTTCTTGAGCAGTTTTTGCTGGAGTGTCCAGTCAGTCACGACTGAGGCGAAACGTCCCCGAGATTTGACGCATGAGCGAGCACTCGCTCATTCAGTAAGCAAAAAAAATCACCCGGCGACCGCGTTCCAGAACGCATCAAACCCTGCCTTTGTGTAGCGCTTTGCGTGTGCAGGCTCACGGGCGATGAAGTCCATTGTCGTATCGGCAATCGCACTCATGATCGCCGACACGAATGACGGGGGCTGGTGGCTGAGTGCACCACTGCGTGCGACACTCACGCATCATGTCGTTGACCTCTCCAAATGCGTCGGCGACGAGCTTCTTGCTCTCTTCGGTGATGCGGTCGGAGACCGCCAGTTGCCTCGCGGCCCTCCGCTTCAAGGGATGGGCAGAACCCCAACCGACATAGCGAACCCACACGTGGCGCATTCGGTCTCAAAGGCTCTTGCCGGAGGGATAGCCGGTGATCATCGCGTCGCGAATGTCCATCTTGAGCTCCAGATATAACTGGTTCAGCAGCTCGTCCTTGTTGGCGAAGTAAGTAAAGAGCGTGCCTTCCGCCACGCCTGCACCACTGGCAATCTTTGCGGTGGGCGCGCTCAAGCCGAGCACGGCCACCGCTTCGGTGGCCGCCTCGAGAATCGCGGTCCGCTTGCCTTCGCTGAGAGGGCGTGCCATTGTTCTCCAAACATGAGTGAGTACTCAATCATAGCAACGGCCTGGCGAGCGGTCAAGTAGGCAGTCGTGTGCTCCGTCACCGGATCCGGGAGCCCCTTCGGTGCCGGCGTTATTGGCACAGCCACATCCAGGCGGCTCCAATGGCGCTCCTTGACATGTGAGATTCACTTCCGCCCGGAGTGCGGCCTTTGCCACAGGGTCTGCTTCAGTCGTCGCATGCGTCGCTGAGTGCCGATACCGGAATTCAGCGCTCGCACCTGCGGGATTGCGGATAGTAGCCCTCCCCGACGAGCATGCCGGCACCTTCCGTAGGACTGCATCGTCGAGCCACGAGACCGCGAGTGGCGACGGCCACCGCCCTGACGCCGGTGAGCAGGATGAGCCGCCAGGACCGTCGTGCGTGGAATCAGATAGGCACGGTACTGCCAATTTCGAGCGATCCCGAGGATGAGACCGAGAAGCGACTCGGGAATAGCCCATCACTTTGAGGAATCTCTGGTTTGACCAAGTTCATGCCACCGCTCAAAAACGAGCGTCGCGCGTGGGAGAACACTCAGGACCCAGCCTCGTCCGATCATCGCCTTCGAGGTGCCCGCCCGTCGGACGATACCTTACCTCCACGTTCGTTGAAGATCTCATTTTTGCACGATCTCCTCGTCGCGCTGCTAACCGGTGCCACCTGGGTGTCTGCCTATGCGGTGGAAGCCTTCTCGTGATACGCAGCCGCAAAGACATCCTGCACAAATTTTTCAAACGAAGTCGGTGTGCTGTTCTCCGGCGAACGCGGCTCCTGCGCAGCGACGACTCCTGCGTTGATGGCCTTGTACATCTCGATGTACACCGCGGCTGTCTTCGGCGGAATACCCATTTGCGTCAGCACCTGCTGCACCTGGTCAAAAGGAAACTGCTCGTAACGCAGATCTGGTTTGCCAATGCCGCGCCCAATCACCGCGGTAACTTCCGCCATCGACAGGTCGCGCTCGCCAAGCAGCTCGCGCGTTTGCTTGCCGGAAAAATCCAGGTCCAGGAGGCGCTTCGCGGCGTAGTCGCCGACGTCGCGCGTCGCGATCATGGGCAGCTTCAGGTCCGGTAGCAGCGCACCTGCGAAGATTCCCATCCGATCAATCATGCCGATCGCCGCGAGATTATTCTCCATGAAATACGCGGCGCGCAGGTGCAGAACGTTCAAACCGCGGATCGCGTTCAGTTTTTGCTCCGAAGAATGCAGCCCTGCGATTGGCCCGGTGCCTTCCGGAACATGCGCGCCGTAGCTGCTCAAGTGCACCGCGTAGCGCAGGCCTGACTCCTTCACGGCTTTCGCGATCGCATCGCTCTGTCGCTCCTGGTCCTCCCGGGAGGTCACCGGCGGCAACATCAAGTATGCCGCGTGCGCACCGCTCGAAGGCTTTGGCAAGAGCTGCCGCATCGCTCACGTCGGCGGTGAACGCTTCGGCGCCGTTGCGCACAAATCGCTCTAGTCGCGCCGGGTCGCGCCCGAACGCGCACCTTCTCGCCCTTTGATAGCAGGAAATCGGCGATGATTGAGCCGGTGTGCCCGCTCGCCCCCAGAATCACATACATGGCATTTCTCCTTTGGGTCAGGGTCGCATGTCGCACTGCTAAACAACGTGTCGAAGGCTTCGAGCACTCGCGCCTTATTCCTCTCTTCTGCTGTCTGACTCATAAAATGTCCTCATCCGTTTCGGTTGGATCTGCGACTACTCTTGACGATCGCCATCAATGAAGTAGCTCGCGATCGCTTCGACTCGTCGGGATGGATCGCAACATGCCCCTTGATCTGTGTAACAGCAGGAAACGGAGCCTCATACGACCACACAGCGCTGCGGACTTGGCAATTCCTCCATCGGACGTTGTGCCCATTGCAGCCGCCTTATCGGACATGGTGGACATCAATCCGTTTCAATGGGAGAATCAACGTCCGCACCCGGCTGCATTGACGGCGATACGCCGCTCGCGCAGCGTCAGGGCGTTGTCGGTCGGCACCAGCGGCTGCAACGGACACGTCATCGAGCGGATTCGGACGGAAATCGGCTTCTAGACCTGGAATCCTGACCGGCTTTCTTCAGGCTCCCACGAAATCTGCGGACGGCAGCCTTCAGATTGTTCTGCGCCATCCGGCATTGCCGCGACGGCTGCTCCCGTTATCATTCGGCTTGCAGTCAGGCGTTGGTGCCGCCGTCGACCGTCAGGTTCGCACCGTTGATGTATGACGACTCCGGACCGGCGACGAACGCGACGAGCGCCGCGACCTCGTCGGCGTGTCCATACCGATCAAGCGGAACGGCCGCCTTCTGGCCTACGGCCCACTCGCCTGAGGCGGGGTTCAGATCGGTGTCAATAGGCCCCGGCTGAACATTGTTGACCGTAATGCCGCGCGACTCCGAGCTCACGCGCCAGCCCTTGCGTGAACATCTTGACGGCCCCTTTGGTTGCCGAGTACGGCGCCATGCCGGGCATGAACACGCGCTCGCCCAGGCACGAGCCGATCATGATGATTCGCCCGCCGGTCTTCAGGTGCTTGAGCGCCGCCTGCGTCGCGACGAAGACGCCGCGGACGTTGACCGCAAAGACGCGATCGAAGTCCGCGAGAGTCGTCTCCTCGACCTTCATCGGAATGACCGTGCCGGCGTTGTTCACCAGCACGTCGAGCCGGCCGAGTGTCGTGACCGTCCTTTCGACGGCGTTCCTGACCGCATCGGCGTCGGCGGCGTCCGCCTGGATCGCGATCGCCTTTCCGCCTCCGCGTTCAATCTCTTTGACAACGGACGCCGCTGCGTCAGCGCCTTTGGAGTAGGTGACGGCGACGCTGGCGCCGTCCGCGGCCAGGCGCTTGGCGATCGCGGCGCCGATGCCGCGCGAACCGCCGGTGACGAGCGCGACCTTGCCTGCCAGTGGTCTTTCACGTGTGCTGCGTGACATGGTGATCTCCTCACTTGAGTTTATTGTACCGTTCGGTACAATGAAAGTGTACGGGGCCGGCGATGCCGGTCAAGGGCCGACAACATTTTTTTTGAAGGAGTTCGCCGTGCCGTCGGGCGCACGCGACAGTTCGACCTGGATGAGGCACTCGACCGGGCACTGGAGGTGTTCTGGGCACGCGGGTACGAGGGTGCCACGCTCCCGGAGCTGACGAGGGCCATGGGGATCAACCGACCAAGCCTCTACGCCGCCTTCGGGAACAAGGAGCAGTTGTTCCGCAAGGCGCTCGACCGTTACCAAACGGGGCCCATGTCGTTCCTGACCGAGGCCCTGCGCAAGCCGACCGCCCGGGCTGTGGTCGAGGCAATCTTCTCGGGGTTCGTCAGGATGCAGCGCGACCGCGACAAAGCACGCGGGTGCCTGGTCGTGTCCGGGGCACTCGCGTGCGGCGAGGAGGCGGAGACGGTGCGCCGGGAGTTGGCCCAATTGAGGCAAGCGATCGTAACGGCGTTACGGGAGCGGTTCGAGCGGGCCGTGCAGGACGGCGACCTGCCGGCGGGGACCGATTGCGCGACGCTCGCGCGGTACATCGCCACGGTGCTGAACGGCCTGGCAGTTCAGTCGGCCAGCGGGGCGACCGAGAAGGAGTTGCGGCTGGTTTCGGCGCTGGCCATGAAAGCATGGCCGTCTTGACCCATCGCCGCGTCCCTCCTCATGAGCGGAGGGCCAGACTGACGACATCCGGTGTCCGTCCATTCAGCGGTGTGCGATCCGCGCAGGTATGCGCATTCCCCGTTCGCCCGCCCGCCGCGGCCTTCGGCCACCCCGGGTAGCTCGGACGTCATCCCCGCGGCACGGACGAGAACAGGGCGGCGAGCCCCTCGGCCATCGTCGGGTGGGTCAGGATGGCGTCTCGAAGTGCCGTGTAGGGCAGGCCGGCGAGCATCGCGACCTGGACGACGGCCATCACCTCGCCGGCCTCGGCCCCGAACGCGGTGAACCCGAGGATGCGGTCGCCCTCTTCCTCGATCAGCGCCTTGAGGAACCCCCGCGTCTCGGAGAGCGTCCGGGCCCGGAACACGGCCTCCATCGGGACCTTGGCCAGGCGGTAGCCGACGCCGCGGTCGCGGGCCTCCCGCTCGCTCAGCCCGACGCGGGCCAGCTCCGGGTCGGTGAACAGGCAGAACGGCACCTGCCGCCCGGTCGTCACGCGGTCCCCGCCGGTGAGGTTGGCCAGCACCACGCGGAAGTCGTCCTCGCCGATGTGCGTGAAGTACGGGCTGCCGGCGCAGTCGCCCACCGCCCAGACACCCTCGGCCGTCGTCCGGAGCCGCGCGTCGACCTTGACGTGCCCTTTTTCGTCCGTCTCGACCCCCGCCTTCTCCAGGCCGATGCCGTCGGTGTTCGGCGTGCGCCCCCCGGCGACGAGCAGGTGCGTCCCCTCGATCACGCCGCGGCCCGTGTGGAGGCGGACGGACTCGCCGGATCGCCCCTCGACGCGATCGACGGCGGTCCCGGTCAGGACCTCGATCCCCTCGTCCCGGAAGAGCCGCTCGATCGCCTCGGTGACGTCCGGGTCCTCGCGATGGATCAGCGCGCCGTTCCGCTCGACGACGGTCACGCGGCTGCCGAACCGGCGGAACGCCTGCGCCAGCTCGAGGCCGACGTAGCCGCCGCCCAGGACGATCAGGTGTCCCGGGAGCTGGCCCAGCTCCAGAGCCTCGACGTGGGTCAGCGGGCGAGCCTCCGCGAGCCCAGTGGTGTCGTCCATCCGGGCGCGCGACCCGGTGTCGATGATGACGGTCTGACCGCGGAGCGTCCGGGTCCCGCCCGCGTTGAGCGCCACCTCGATCGTCATCGGCGCGACGAATCGCCCCTGGCCCATGACGAGCTCAGCGCCGCTTTCCCGGTACTTCGCGAGGTGCATTTCGACCAGTCCGTCGACCATCCTCCGCTTGCGGTCGCGGACGGCGGCCATGTCGACCTTCCAGTCGCCGTTGGCGATCCCGAACTCGGCGCCGCGGCGGAAATAGTCGGCGACCTTGGCGCCGTGGATGACGTTCTTGCTCGGCAGGCAGGCGATGTTGGGGCACGACCCGCCGACATACCGCCGCTCGACGACCGCGGTGCGCCTCCCTTGTGAGGCCAGCGTCCAGGCCAGGAGCTTGCCGGCCGCCCCGCTGCCCAGAACGACCACGTCGTATTCCTCGGGTTGCGACATGTTCTTCTCCTTCGAGTGAATCCAACCAGGGTCACGAAGACCGAACATCATCACGGATGCAGCATAACTCCCGGTCGTCAGGAAAGGGCATCTCCAATGGCGGCCGTCGCGACGGCACGGGGCCGTCGGGCCGAGGTCGGTCACCGTCGCCATACGGGACGATTGGGGTGAGTACACAGGCATGCGAGGCGTCATGCTCGCGCACCGGATGATCGCGGAAGCTCGAAACGCGGTTTTTTCACAACTGCCGTCGTCGCCCGCGCGCGACACCTCCCAAGCGCCAGGAACAGGACCAGATCTACAGCTGCGCCCCTTGACAACCACCAAGTCGCTGCATATACATCTAATATGAGCGCTAAGCACCACAACCCAGACGCGGCCCACTGCCTTTGCGGCGCTCTGCGTCAGGCGTCGCGAGCCGTCAGCCGGCTCTACGACGACGAGTTGCGCGGCGTCGGCCTGCGCACAACCCAGTACTCGTTGCTCCACGTCGTCGCGAAGGCGGGACAGGTCCGGCAGGGCGACCTGAGCGGGCTGACGTCGCTTGACGAGACGACGCTGACGCGCAACCTTCGCCCCCTGGTGAATGCTCGCTGGATCGCCGTCCGCAGCGGGGACGACCGCCGCGAGAAGCTGATCACGATCACCAAGGCCGGGACCGCGAAACTGGCCGAGGCCGGTCCCGCGTGGGAGCGGGCGCAGGCGCGGATGCGGGCGCTGCTGCCGGAGGACACATGGCAGCGCCTGCTGGCGGTCCTCCCGGAGCTCGTCAGACTGACGGACGGAGCTTGATTTTTTTGGCCATATAGATGCATATACAGGTTTCTGCGATCGAGTCCCTGTTCGCCCTGGTGGCTTGCGGCCTCGTGCTCTACGGAATGGTCATGGTCGCCGTCATGCGCCGCGAGCTCGGGTTTTACGCGGGAGGGAAGTGAACGATGAATGGCGGGTTCTACTTCTTGCCGTTGGTATCGGCCTGGCCGGCTGCGCCGGGTGCCCTCGGAGGCGCCAGCGGCAGCACCGATGCCGGTCACGGTGAGTTATCCCGTCGAGCGAGACGTCACCGACTACGCCGACTTCACCGGCCGGACGGCCGCGGTGGATTCGGTCGAGGTGCGGGCGCGCGTCTCGGGTTACCTCGACACGGTCAACTTCAAGGAAGGTGCGCTGGTCAAGAAGGACGACAAGCTCTTCGAGATCGACCCCCGGCCGTACCGGGCCGAGCTTGAGCGGGCCAAGGGGACCGTGGCGCAATTTGAGGCCCGCGTGCACCGACTGGAGCGCGACTACCAGCGCGTCAAGATCCTGATCGCGCGCGGGGCGGTCGGCCAGGAAGAATATGACCGGTACGAGGGTGATTACCGGGAGGCGGTGGCCAACCTCGATGTCGCCAAGGCCAACCGCGACCTGGCCGCGCTGAACGTGGAGTACGCGAAAGTCATCGCGCCGGTCAGCGGGCGCGTCAGCCGATACGTCGTCACGGTGGGCAACCTGATCCAGTCGGGCGACCAGAACAGCGGCACCCTGCTCACCACCATCGTGTCGGTGGACCCGATGTATGCCTACTTCGACGTGGACGAGCGCACCGTGCTGCGCATCCGGCAGTTGATCCGCGAAGGCAAGGCCAAGTCAGCCGGCCAGACCAAGTGGCCCGTTGCGCTGGGCCTGGCCACTGAGGAGGGATTTCCCCACCAGGGCACGATTAATTTCGAGGACAACCAGGTCAATCCGAAAACCGGAACCCTGCGCGTCCGGGGCGTGTTCCCCAACAAGGACGAGGCGCTCTCCCCCGGCTTTTTCGCCCGCGTCCGCGTGCCCATCGGTCAAGCCCACCAGGCCCTGCTGGTCACTGACCGCGCGATCGACACCGACCAGGGCGAGAAGGTTCTCTACATCGTCAACAAGAAGCACGAGGTGGTCTCCCGCCCCGTCCGGCTGGGGGCGCTCCACGATGGCCTGCGGGAGATCACAGGCGGGCTCGAAGCCGGGCGAGCAAGTGATCGTGAGCGGCCTGCAACAGGTGCGGCCGGGCATCACGGTCGAGCCAAAACTCCTGGACATGCCGAGCTCAAGCTGGAAGTCGTCAGCGCGACTTCCGAACGAAAGGTGATCGTGAGCCGTACCGACCGCCGGCAGATCTGGTGCTCGCGGTCGGCCGGGCAGCCAACCTGCGCTCGATTGCATCATTGCAATAGATGTTAGGATATTAACATGTTCCGAATTCGCGACGAGGTCAAACGAGACGGGACAGTGCCTGCGTCGCCGAATGAAAGTGACCAGCCAGCGCTGCATCATGTTGCTCGATCCAGCGATGAACGCGCAACAAGATGCGGGGCAGTCCTTTTGCGGGAAGGTTTTGATTTTCCCAATTTGTCATTTGCGCGCGCACCGCCTTAGTAACCGGATTCTCGACCTTGATTCCCATCGTGGCACAGGCAAGCGCCAGTTGAGAGTCGTCGGTGGCCAGAACGGTCACGCCGCGCAGCCGGCAGCTTTCGAGCAGCACCGCGTCATTGAAATCAACCCCGCAGGACTGCCGAAGAGACAGAGCCCCCGCTGCGACGGCCGCGGTCAGGTCTTCCACGACCAGGGCCTTGCACAGATCGGTGAATTTCGCATCCGCGTCACTTTCCGAGACACCGTAAACGGCAACGAGCACGCGCCACAGCTCGACGAGGTTGACGATACCGGTGACCCAGACTGGGTAGCCCGTGATGTACCGCTCACAAGCCGTCATGGCCGGATGGTTGGCGAGCGAGGCGTACACCAGCAAATTGGAGTCGATCGCTTTCACGAGGCCTCCTACCAACCGAGCGCGTCCATGTCGACGTCCGCCAGGTCGAGGTGGGTGGGACGATTCATCGACAGCTTTCGCTCAAGAGCCGCTTGCACAGGCATCTTTGGCACGGGCTTCAGATCCCGGTCCAGTCGGGCTTCGAGGGCTGGGTCACGGCCTGTACGTGGCGCGGTGCTTACGACGTGCAGGATCTTTTCGACACGGCGGCGTAACGTCGGCAAGTCAGCCGCGTCCACTCGAAACCCAACGAACGTGCCGGCGGATTTCCGGGGCTTGAACCAGCACTCGGGTTGGGTCCACGCGACGCCCTGGAGCGCGGGCGTCGAGTCGACGACGCTTTTTCGGATGGCGAAAAGCAATTCACCTCCAGCCAGGCGTCCGAGCTTGAATGTGACCTTGCGCCGCTGCGCTAGCGGCTGGGACTTCCCCGGAAACCAACTGGCGGAGCCGCGCCGGTCCTTGAGTTCAAACCCCTTGGCCTGGATCAAACGGGTGAGCTCGTCCTTCGCGGCCTTGAAATGTCGGTCCTGCCCGATGGCGACCGTTTGGATTGCCTCCACTTTCAGGATCTCCTTTCGCACAGGAACATTCGATCAGTTCAGCCAAAGTACCGGTCCATTCCATGACTCTAACAATTACTCTATAGAGTGTCAAATAGAACTTCCTATAAACTCACCTAACGATACGTTCCGGCCTTCGGCGTGCTAGTGAGCGAAGAGGTCGTGAAAGGAGGCTCCGTGCTGGCGCGTTTCTTCATCGACCGACCGGTCCTGGCGTGGGTGATTTCCATCGTGATCGTCCTGCTTGGGGCCATCGCGGCGGGCTTCTTGCCGATCGCCGAGTATCCAGAGATCACGCCGCCGACCGTCCGGGTGACAGCCAGCTACCCCGGGGCCAATGCGAACGTCGTAGCCGACACCGTGGCCGCGCCGATCGAGCAGCAGGTCGTTGGCGTGGAAGGGATGATGTACATGTCGTCGCAGAGCAACAACGACGGCTCGTACACCCTCGACGTGACCTTCGAGCTGGGCACCAACGTGAACATGGCCCAGGTGCTGGTGCAGAACCGCGTCGCCATCGCCGAGCCGACGCTCCCCGACGTGGTTCGGACCATCGGCGTGGCGGTCAAGAAACGGTCCCCAGACGTCTTGCTGGGGATCAGTCTGTATTCCGACGACAACCCGGAGACCGGCCGGCCGTATTATGATTCGCTCTACCTGAGCAATTACGCCACGATCCAGATCAAGGACGCCGTGGCCCGGGTGGAGGGCGTCGGCGACGTGACGATCCTCGGCCAGCAAGACTACAGCATGCGGGTCTGGCTGGACCCGGACAAGCTGCAGTCGCGGAATCTGACGGCCGGCGACGTGATCCGGGTCTTGCGCGAGCAGAACGTGCAGGTGGCTGCCGGACGGATCGGCCAGCCGCCGGTCCCCGATGGCCAGGATTTCCAGTACACGATGAGCACCCTCGGCCGGCTGGTCGAGGCCGAGCAGTTCGCGGACATCATTCTCAATACCGGCGCGGACGGGGAAGTGACCTACCTCAGGGACGTCAGCCGGACCGACCTGGGTGCCCGAAACCAGGACACGCTCGGGCGGCTGGACGGCCGGCCGTCGCCGGCAGTTGTCGTCTTTCTGCTGCCAGGCGCGAACGCCCTGAACACCGCCGACGGCATCAAGGCCAAGATGCGCGAGCTGGAAACCCGCTTCCCCAAGGGGCTGCATTACCTCGTCGGCTACGACACCACGCCGTTCATCCGCGAATCCGTGAATGAGGTGTTCCATACGCTGCGCGACTCCGTCGTCCTGGTTGCCATCGTCATCCTGCTTGTTCTTGCAAGACTGGAAAGCCCTGCTCCTGCCCGTGATCGACATGGCGGTGTCGCTGGTCGGGACCTTCGCCGTCATGAGCCTCCTGGGCTTCACCCTGAACAACCTGACGCTCTTCGGGCTGGTGCTGGCCATCGGCCTCGTCGTGGACGACGCCATCGTCGTCCTGGAGAACATCGAGCGCTGGCTGGACAAGGGCCTGCCCGTGCGCGAAGCCACGATCGAGGCGATGAACGAGATCACCGGGCCGATCCTCGCCATGACGCTGGTGCTCAGCTCGGTGCTGGTGCCGAGCGCCTTCCTGGGCGGCATCACCGGCCAGTTCTTCCGCCAGTTCGCCGTGACCATCTCGGTGTCGATGATCATCTCGGCCATCAACGCCATGACCATGACGCCGGCCCGGGCAGCCTGGATTTTTGCCGGCCGCAAGCCCGGCACGCACGGCGACCAGGGCAAAGAAGCGCTGCCGTGGTGGAGCTTCGCCTTGTTCGGCGGGCTCGCAACGGCGTGGCTCCTGGCGCCGACCTTGGGCGCCTGGCTGGGCCTGCCCGCGGTGGACGAGGGCGCCGAGGCGGCGCCCGGCGGCCTCAAGACCACCCTGCTGACGTGGGGCATCGACCTCGTCCTCTTCCTCCCCGGCGCGGTCGCAGGCGGTGCGGTTGGCTGGGTCGTCATCCGGCCGGTGAACTGGGCTCTGGGAAAGTTCTTCAGGGGTTTCAACTGGGTGTTCGAGCGGACGACGCAAGCCTACGGCAAGACCGTTGGCCGGTGCCTCCGCCAGAGCGCGTTCGTGCTCCTCGTCTACGTCGCCTTGATTGGCTTGACGGGCTTCGGCTTTGCCCGCGTCCCCAGCGGGTTCGTCCCCATCCAGGACAAGGGCTACCTGGTGGTGAACATCCAATTGCCCGATTCGGCGTCGCTGGAGCGCACGGTCGAGGTGACCGAGGCGGTCGAGAAGATCGCCCTCGATACGCCCGGCGTTGCCCACACGGTGGCCGTCCCGGGGCTGTCGTTCGTCTTGAATGCCAACAGCTCGAACTACGGCAACATGTTCGTCATCTTGAAGCCGTTCCACGAACGGCAGGGCACCGCGCTGAGCGGCGAGGCCATCACGGGCCGTCTTCGCGCACGCTTCCAGCGAGAGGTGCCGGAGGCCCGCGTGCTCGCCTTCGGGCCGCCGGCGGTGCGGGGCCTCGGCAACGCCGGCGGCTTCAAGCTGATGGTGGAAGCGACCGGCGAACCCAACTTCGACGCGCTCCAGGCCCGCGCGGACGAGCTGGCCGCCAAGGGGAACCAGCAGCCCGGCCTGGTCGGCCTGTTCAACGGCTTCCGCGCCCGGACGCCTCAGCTCTACGCGGACATCGACCGGACCAAGGTCCGGACGATGGGGGTGGCGATCACCGACGTCTTCGATGCGCTGCAGGCATACCTGGGCAGCTACTACGTCAACGACTTCAACCGCTTCGGCCGCACCTGGCAGGTGAACGTCCAGGCCGACGCTCCCTTCCGTAAGGACGCGGAAACCGTCAAACAGCTCAAGGTCCGCAACGCCGACGGTGACATGGTGCCGCTGGGCGCCGTGGTGGACGTCCGCGAGTCCGCCGGCCCGGTGACGATCACGCGATATAACATGTTCCCCGCGGCGACGATCACCGGCTCATGGCAGCCGGGGGTCAGCACCGGCGACGTCCTCCGGACGATGGAACGGCTATCGGCCCAGGAGTTGCCGCGCTCGATGACCTACGAGTGGACCGAGCTCTCCTACTTGCAAAAGCAGGCCAGCAAGATCGAGCAGTTCCGCGACCTGCGGCAGAACCCGTTCAGCGCGTTCGTGCTGGGGGCGGTGCTCGTCTTCTTCGTGCTGGCCGGCCTGTACGAGAGCTGGTCGACGCCGCTGGCGGTGATCCTGGTCGTGCCGATGTGCTTGCTCAGTGCGCTTGCGGGGATCGCGTTTCGCGGCATGGACGTCAACATTTTCGTGCAGATCGGCTTCGTGGTCCTGGTCGGCCTGGCGTGCAAGAACGCCATTCTGATCGTCGAGTTCGCCAAGCAACAGCGCGAGCTAGGCAAGTCCCGCGTGGATGCCGTCGTTTCCGCCGCGGTTACCCGGCTGCGGCCGATCCTGATGACCTCGGCGTGCTTTATCCACATGGTGCCGCCGTACTTCGCCGCC
>CAWCJX010000054.1:0-60647 GCA_963795865.1 uncultured Alphaproteobacteria bacterium | reverse complement strand
AATGCGTTTAAGCACTTCTCGGCGGGCCTGCGAGCCCCGAAATCCGCTGTCTCCCGACGGTGTCCTGGCGGGGCATGCGCCCCAATGGAACACAAAACCAGCACCTAAGCCCTTCTCTGTCGCCGCCGCGCATAGCCCAACCGAGGAGAGCCATTCGCGCCGCTCCATACCTGACGGGAAAATGATCTTTTCTTAATCGCACGTCAATCGAGGAAAATAATTAATACCATTATATTTCAATACATTATATAAGCTTGTCTATTATGGATTCTGCTGAAGGCGCATACTCCTCGAGCGTGGGCAGGCCCCGAACGATGCCGCCAGGGTCGGGATGCCCCGAAGACGAATCACCGGAAGACATCAAATTGCCCAACGCCTGGATTTGGATCGCGTGGCGGTGGCCGGCCGGGTGCCGATGCCAAGGCACGAGCTTGCAAGAGGATTTGATGGCCAGGATTTTCCCGGTGCGTGATCGTAATCGGGCTCCTGCTGTCGTTCGGCATACACGTGCAGGCGCAGGGTCGCGTGCTACAGAATGCACCCTTGCGAGCCCGCATCGGAGGGGGAAATCTGACCACCTTCCAAGCCGGCGCGCCGAGTGCCCCGTTGTATCAAGCGCTTCATGGCGTCGGTGCACCACGCGCGCGAATGAATTCATACGGTTGGCGACGCCTCGACCGTACGCCGACCCCGGGGGATTTCGACGCCGCCATGCTCGAAGCATATAGGAACGCAATTTCTCCGGTCATTCTATTGGAATATGACGGCTCCTATCAAACGCTCGTTCCACCAAACCCGATTGGGTCGTACTCCGACTGGTACGCTGCCGGACAGGCCATTGCCAGGCGCTTTGCGCCAGGCGGCGAATGGGGTCGCGAGAACGGCATCGCGGGGTGGGGGGTAACAATATATGCAGCCATCAATGAACCGGATGTCGAGGCCACGATTTCGTTCGGTGCTTACCATGACGCCCTCGCGGGGCTCGCAGACGGGGTGCACAGTGTCGGAAGAGAACTGCGCGTCGTCCCCGGCGGATTCGCCACCTGTAATTCCGCCGGAGACCCCACGCTTCGCGGCTACGGCCCAGCCATTGCCGATTTGCTCGAAGACGGCCGCCTGGACGGGATCGATCTCCACACCTACTACCATTCGCGTTTTTTTCCTCTGACCAGCGGCCGGTACTACTCCGCGCAGGGATGCTTCGACCGGGTAAAGACCGCATTGGGCTTGCGGCGCGATATCAACTTCTATGCGACCGAATTCAACGTCGCAAAGCTCGACGCCTGGGCCGACCCCACGGTCGCCGCACGCTTGTTCCTGACGGCATTCTGGGATGAGGCCGGGGTCGTGCGCCAGGATAAGCGTTCGTCCGCAACCGTCCTCGCCTTCCCGTGGAATCTCGCAGACACCGGAAGCGTCAACGGACCCGCCTATGCCATGGCGAACACGGACAACCCCTGGACGCCCGAACTGCGCGCCACTGTGCTTCAGACGGTGCTTCGACTTGCAGGCGACATGAACTTCATCCAGCTTGATCCACTCGGCACCGGAACGTACACCCTCGACGGTCCTGACGGGCAGTTGCTCGTCTGGCAGAACCTACCGGGCTGGACCGACAAGCCCGCAACCGTGTGGCAGGTTATGCTGCCGAGCTGGGCGCAAACCGCCGAGCTATGGGGTTGGGATGGCTTGCGACGGACCGTCCCGGTCCATGGCGGCAACTTCACCATCACGGGTCTTGGCGGAAACGAAACCTATATGCTCCGGGTACCCCGCCCACGCAAATAAGGCCCGAACATCCGCCACTCCACGAATGTCCCATTCAGTCCACAGCGATATCGCCTGACCACGCCACGCACGAAGCCGTCGCCACCGTCAGCTCCTGTCTGCAAACCCTTTGAGGTCTCGATCGGGTCGCCTCGAAGTCGAGTTCGAACGTATTGGTCAAAGCCGAAGCTGTGGCTCAACAACAACCACTTCGACTTTTGCTTCGGCCAGGTCGCGCGCGGGCGAAGGCATGCACTACTCCGCCTTGGAAAATTTAGCCCATAGGCTGTTGCCTACATCGCGTGTGCTCGCTGCTCTGCGCCAAACATTCATCCGACACGGTGCTGCCACTGCGGCAGTCGCGCCTTCGATGAGCCTGCCGTATTTCGATAGCCTATATCTCCGCGACCAGTTCTCAAAGGTACCCGCGCTCTGGCTGCGACGAATGTAGGAGTCCGCGATATCTCGTATTATAAACGGACCAAGCGAAAAGGGTTCAATTTCGTGCCGGTCGAGTCGAAGGCCGTGCCGGGTCCCGAGAATTTGAAATGCCGCGGGCGTCCAGCGACCTATGTGATTTGGCGGCATATCGAGCAGACTGCCATATTGTTCATTGAACGCTATGAACCGGGGGTTCGGCACCGCGATGAACAGGAGGCCATGGTCACGCAGCAACCGTGAGACATTGGCAAAGAGGCTGTCGAGCCGATCCATATGCTCAACGACTTGAAACATGAAGATGGCGTCGAAATGCCCGACAAGGCCGGCGTTTCGTAAATCCTCCTGCAGTGCGACATATCCTTTTTCATGCAGCACCTTTATCGCGGTATCGCTGAACTCGAGTGCGACGACGCCCGATCGCGGGACGTATTTATCGACGATCTTGTCCAGGAAAAGGCCGACCCCGGAGCCCGCCTCCAGCACGCGCGCGCCGCAAAAGCTCATGGACGACAGTTCGGCAAGTGTGCGCCGAAACTCCCATTTGTCGCCCGGATACCTCGTGCGATCGAACGCGAGGTTGTAGAACTTTACGTCACCGGATACGTAGGGGTCGGCGAAGCCGAACCCGCAGTGATCACATTGCCGAACCGCACAATCCCCCCCGCCCCACAGGCCTGCGATATAGGACGCAAGCTCGCGATTGCGTTTGGGGCTCGCTTCTCTGAGAACAAAGTGCTGTGCCGCCTGTTCAGGGGAAAAACGATAAATCGTCTGCGTCAATTCGCAAGAGCAAACAGGACACCTGGTCACAGCACATCTCTCCATGGGAAGAATCGCAGCACAGCTCTTGACTTCAGGTTTTCCGATTTTTTCTCGCCGAAGACCGGGCCCAAGCCCGATGCCGAATCGCACGGCCCGAATTGTCAGACACGACCGAGAACTCTCGCGGCCGCGCCGGTAAATCCGTTGAGGTGCAACTCGATCAATGCCAGGTTTTGGTGGCCGCCATTCAGCGTATTGCGCGGCAATTGGAATGCATCCGGCCGCCGCCGGATGATGCCCTTGCGCGTCGTCGCAGCGCTGGAAAAGCCCACGCGACGCGCAAGTTCGAAATCGCGCGGACCGCAATCGCCGGCGCGGCCATAAGGAAACGCAAAGTGGCGGGCTTCGACACCGATCATTTGCATGAGCCGCTCGCGACCGTCCCTGAGTTCCGCGAGAGCGGCACTTCGCTGCAGGGCCGAGAGGCGGGAATGCATCGCCCCGTGGGAACCAATTTCCACGAGAGGATCGTCGCGCAACTCAGCGAGCATTTGCCATGATATGGCATGGCGCCAATGCAACGCCTCGGGGTCGATGTCGTTCTGCGCGCAGAAGGCCTCATAGCCATTCGTTGCCGCCGACCACGCTCGCTCGATCCGGCCATAGGCGCGCCGCTTGGCGGCGGCGGTCCCTACGTCGATCGTATGATTATCGACCACCACGCGATCTCGACGAAGCAGGGTTTCTTCCAGACCGGCCCACCACAACGGAATTGTTCCATCGGGAATCCCTGTGGTGACATATAACGTGATCGGGACACCGTGGCGCCGAAACAGCGGTACGACCAGCTCGTAAGTATCACGGTAGCCGTCGTCGACCGAAAAATTCACGTACCTGTCCTCGGAAACGGCGCAACCGGCCCGCCGCAGCGCCTCATCGATCGTCACAAACTTCCACCCGGTTCGACGCAGATAGGTGAGAAGCCGGTCGAAAAACTCCAGGTCGATATAGAAGTCGCGGTTCGGCAATGTCTTCCACAGCGCTGACGGCGCCACGCGGTGAAAGGTGAACAAACATCCCCGCGGGCCCAACAGGGAAGAGATGGACATTCCAATGCTCCTCGAGAACACCATCGGGTGGCGGCTTTGGCGAGCGAATGGTGGCGACAATTGACTCATTTCAGGCCTTCCGCACGCGTCCAAATCCCATCCGAATTCTGCGCAACGCAGCTTTGACCTCCGTCGGCATCAGAAACGACGCGGCCAATGCGATGCAAATTACGCAGGCGATCCCGCCGCAGAGCAGTCGCTGGTACGGGCCGCTGAACGTCGCATCGATTTTCCAGCCGATCACCGCCAAAGCCGCCGCCGGAACAAGAGCGATACCTATGAGATACAGCAATCTACCGCCGCATCTCAATGCCAAGGCGACGCCCGCCAGCAGGGTGCAGCTGCGAGCCGCCTCGCCCAGCCCGAGAATCAGCGTACCGGCGCCACTGCTCTCCTGAATGCCGGCGGTCGCGAGATTGACGACGATATTCACCGCATACGATGCGACGAGAATGACCGCGACCGCGGTGTTCCGGTAGGTGCTGTTGAGCATGCGCAAGAGAATCCAGCCCAAAGTCGCGGCCCATAGGCCGACCGAAATGCCTCGCAGGGCTCCGCTGGTGAGCCGCACCCCCGTCTCGTCGAATGCGCCGCGATGGAACACGAGCCCGATCACGTCGGGCGCAAATATGAACAGGAACACCGACGCCGGTAGCATGAATGCGAGAATGGGACGGGAAATCGATTCGATCCTGGCCCGCTCAGTTTGCTGCGTATGGCTCGACAGAATGGCGGTTCCCACCGGTTGGCTGATGAGCACCAGGCCACTCTCCGTCAGCGTACGCGCGTAATCGAGGGAAGCTACGGAGCCGGTAGCCAGCCGCGAGGCGAGAGCCCGTTCGATCCACACATGCCCCTGTTCAGCCGTCGGGAGAGCGATCAGCGGCCGCAGGCGACGCACAAACTCGAGCCCGGCCGCGACGACGGTTGCCGGCATCACGCCAGTGAGGCTCAGATGCCTTTCGCGCCAAAGGGCCCACAGTACGACGGCGCCGAGCACATTGAATGCGATCGTGAACGCCCAAGCCAACGCGCCGAGCCAGCCGGTCAAGACCACCAGGCTGATTCCGAAAAATACGGATACGTTGAGAAGGCTGGCGCGTATATTCGTAACGCGCGATCGTCCGATCGCAATCTCGCCTGCCGAAAAGCAGTTCAACATCGCCACCGCTGGCATCGCGAGTGCCATGATGCGCACGAATTGCAATGTCAAGGCTCGGGTCTCTCGCACGAAACCGCCCACGATCGCATCGACCAACAATGGCCCGAGCATCTCGATCGCCAGCATCAGGGCGGCAGCGACGAGCGTGATCGCGATCGTCAAGGCGGCCAGCTGCTGCGGGGCATCACCGTTTACTCGCGATTCCCGCTGCATCGGGATCATGATCGCCGCAATGCTTTCGCCCTGGAAAAACACCAAGGGCAACATCACCGCCGTTGTCGCAGCTCTGAATCCATCGGCGGCCATGGAGGCACCGAGGACCTGCGCCATCAGTATCTCGCGTACGAATCCGAGAATCTTGCTGACCAGCGCACCGGTCATCAGGGTCGCAGCCAGGCGACGACTCGATGGCCGTGTCGCCGTCTCGACCAGGAGACCCCCGCTGCGCGCCGCGGGCTGATCTGAAAACCCGATTGATCCCGGATCGGTTGCATCGACCGTGATCGGCGCGGCCGGGCCATCTTCGTTGCGGCGCCGGAATGGCCGTGTGAGCCAGAGCCACCCCGGTGAGGCCGTCAAGCCGCGTGCTGTGGAACGCCGCCTCACCGAACACCCGTCTTCACCGCGGCGGACGGCGCGTGCATCGCCAACGCCGCAAAGGTCCAGAACAGGAACCCGAGTTCGCCGGACGTGACATTGGCGAGCGGCAGCTGCACCAACCCACCACATCCAATCGCGCCAATGATGATGTTCTCACGCCGGTTGCCGCGCCAAGCCGCCGCCACCATTTTGAGACACACCCAAACCAGTGCCGACAGGCAGAACAGCCCGATCACGATGCCCATCGCGAGCCAGCATGAAATGATCATGCCGTCGGCGGCGACCGTACCGGCGGAGCCGACGTCCGTTGTCGTAAAGCCGACGCCGAACAAGGAGCTGTCAGGCTGGTTCCACAGCACCAGGTACTCCTCCAGTCGTTCTTGTGCGCTCGAATCCGCAGCGCCCTCGGCCAGTGTCGCCAATCGTTCGCCGACGACGTCCGCAAACGGGGGCATTGTAGCGGCGATGACCAGGGCGCCGAGGGCGCCCAGCATGATGACCGCGGCCCGCTTGCGCGTGGACCGAAACAACAGGCAGAACAGCACGCCGACTGCCAGCGAAAGCCAGGCGGTGCGATAAAGCGACAGGAGAAAGGCGAGCGCGGCCGGAATGGCCGACAATGGCAAATACCAGCGCGAGCGGAGAAAGCACACGAGCAACAAGCCGGTGGCGGTGAAGGTTGCGAAGCTCGCCGGTCCATTCATTGTGCTGAAAACCCGGACCTCATACGGCAAGGGTCGACCGACCGACAAGATCGGGGCGAATTGCATCCAATAGCGGTCCCAGTCGGGAGGATCGATGTATTGATAAATTCCGATGAGCCCGGTAATTGGAAGAATGACCAAGAAGGTCGAGGTCATGGCCTCGACCAAATGCTCCCGATCTGCGTACTGCAACAATGCCGACGCATAAACCAGCGGAGCAAGCCATTTCAAAGTGCCGGAAGCGGCATTGAACCAATCGCCCTGGAACAAGGAAATCGCGGCAGCATAGGCGACGCATCCGGCCGTGACGAGGATGGGTGTCATGCCGGGAGGCATGGCATTCTTGTCTTCGAAATAGTGACGCAACTGCGGAAGGGGCACGACGATCGCCAACAGCGGCCCGATCAGCATCAACCCGGTCGGATCGTAGTCGGCAGACAGGTCGACGATGCGACGGGCCAAAGGGGCAAATGCAAAGAGAAATAGCGCGGCCTGGACATGGGCGTAGGGGCCGCTCCGCCAAGCATACCATCCGGCCGCGCCGCAACCCGCAACGAACAGAGGACGGAACGGCGGGCCCAGTGTCGGTCCGACCATAACCGCGACGATCAGCAAGAGAATCGCTGGCGCGACGCCAGGCAACGTCCGGCTCCAATTGGAGGGAACTGAGGTCAGGCTATCGGTCAAGCACGAGCTCCCATCCCGACACGATCGATGACGACCGAGACCGCGTCCCGCATCTTGCCGACCCCGTAGTTCGTCTGGGCCCGCGCCGCAGCATAGAGGAGCTGGTTGGGGAGTTCCGCCGGTCCGTTGAGGATATCGGCGACCGCCGCCGCGAGTTGCTCAGGATCATTTGGCCTGACCAAGGTTCCGGCCTTGCCGGCGTCCAGGATGTCGGATGCTGCCCCCGTATCGGCGGCGATCAGCGGCACGCCCGCCAGCATCGCCTCGACCAAAGTGCGGCCAAAAGGCTCGGGGGCGACGGACGGATGGATGATGACATCGACCGCTTGCATCAGCCGTGGCACGTCGCCGCGATGCCCGAGAAAATGGACGCGTTTCCCGAGTTGAAGCCGGTCCGCCTGCTCCCTCAAACTCAGCGCGTAGTCCTGCTCTCCGAACAGCGAATCCCCAACGATGATGCATTGCAGTTCTGGTAGCCTGGCAAGCGCCTCCAGAACGACGTGCTGTCCTTTCCAAGGCGCAAGTCGGCTGAATACGCCTGCCAGAGGTCCCTCGGGCAATCCGAGTTCCCTTCGCAATTCGTCGGTGGTTTTATCCACACGAACCAGATCCACTCCGTTCGGTACGATTTGAACGAGGTCGCGCCGGCCGCCGGCGGCAATAAACGCCGCCGCCGCCGCGTGCGAGGGCACGACGACCCGCATCGTCAGATGATTTGCCAAGGCAATTTGAAGCCGCCGTTGCGTGGCGCCGAAATGGGTGTCGTCGATGATATCGTGCAGATGCCATATCAAAGGACGGCGAACGACCGCAGTGGCGAACGCCGCGAGCACAAAGGCCTTCTGTGAATTTGCGTATACGACATCGTAGCTTCGCGCGGCCAGGCCGATTTCCGTGGCGATCGCCGCCAACTTGCCTGCCAGAGGAGCAGCAGACCAAAGCGACCGATCGCGCCGTACCTTGGAAAGTCCGCCGCCAAACCGCGACCGGATTATCCCGAGCCCGCGTTCCCGCAATGCGCCGTCTAGCGGACCATCCTCGAAGAGAAACGCCGAAGCACAGCGCCAAGCCCGCACGATGTCCAGCAGCACGAGCTCGGCACCCGCGATTTTGCTGGTGTGGTTGACGAACAGGACACGCGGTCTCGCCATCAGCTCGCCTTGAGATAAAAACTCGGCTCGTTCAGCGTCTCGTGATGGTGGGATTGATCGCTACTCTTTACCATCGTCATGACCATGGCCACGACCTTGCCGCCGGAAGCACGCAGTCTCGCCGCGCCGGCGGCGACATCGGCGACGGTCGAACGCCCCCATCGCATGCAACAAAGCACGCCCTCGACCCTCCTCGCAATGACCAGGGCATCCGTCAAGACATTGCACGCTGGACAGTCGAGCAGGACCAGATCGTAGGCTTGGCTCCAGAGCAAGAGTTCCGACATATGACAACTCATGAGCAACTCGGTGGAGTCCCGCGCCGCCTCGCCGGCCACGATGACGTCGAAGTTGGGGTTCGTCGTCGTCGTGACGGCGTTGCGGGCCGCAATTGTGCCGCGCAGAACGTCCGCGAGCCCGGCAGTTCGCTTCACGGCCAGGATGGATTCGAAACTCGGGGAACGCATGTCGCACTCGATCACCAATACGCGACGGCCGGCCGCCGCGACGAATTGAGCGAGTGTCAGCGTGGTAAAGGTCGTTCCCTCCTGTGGTCCGGGCGAGGTGACGAGCATCCTGCGGCAAATTCGGCTGCCGTCCTCGAGCATGATTTCGGCATATAATTTCCGCAGCACATCCTGAAAGTTTGGATCGGATCTACCGCGTTTCAGCGCCGCTTGAAGAAGAAGTACCGGGGATCGAGAGGAAAACAACCGGCGCAACGCATTCATACGGCCGATTCCGAGCTCCGGCAGCTCGACGATCGCCGATACGCCCGGGACCATGGCGAGATCCTCGGCGGTCCGCACGCTGTGGTCCCAACGCTCACGCAAAATGACTGCAGTGATCGCGCCGAGCAGGGCGATGACAAATCCCGCTGCCGCGAACGGCAGGGGCTTCGGGAAGAATGGCCTGGTCGGCAGTTCGGCGAGGCTGACCAGCCGCGCACTCCCCAGCAGGACGCGTTGCTCGGTCTCCAACTCGCTCGCCTTCTTGTAGAGCTCGGAGTACTGTCGACGCTTGTTATCGGCGTCGCGCACCATGTTCTCGATTGACGTTTCGTCCGCGGTGGCCGACGCGACTTCTGCTTTCGCCGCATCCATTTGCTTGCGCAGCGAAGCGACGAGAGCGTCGGCTGCCGTATAGGTGTTTTTTGCGCTGGTAGCTATGCTATCGATTTCCCTGGAAAGACGCTGCTGCAAACGCGCGAGCTGAACTTGCAGGGCACGAAGGCTTGGATGGTTTGGTCCAAGCGTAGCAGACGCATTGCCCAATTCCGCAGTTGCGGTCGTAATTTGCTGCTTGAGGTCGGCGACGGCCCGGTTGGCGAGCACCGCAGGGGCAGTGCTCGTCTTGGCCGCCTGGTCGGCTCTGATCTCCTGCAGACGCGCGGCAGCATTGTCGCGGGCGGCTTGTGCTGCCGAAAGCTGCTGGCTGATAGCCGTCAAACGCTCCGAAGTGATCGGCGCGTAGGTGCCCCGCGTCAAACCCTTCTCACTGCGAAAAGCTTCAATTTTGGTATCTTCGTCACGGATTTCACGATCGAGTTGCCGCAGTTCCTGCCACAGCCAGTCGGCAGCGACATGCCGGCCAGAGGACATATTCGAGCGCTGATCGTCGAGAAAGGCGTTGGTCAGGGCATTGGCCATCAGCTGGGCGATTTCCGGCCGCGGAGACTGATAGGAGATGTTGATCACACGCGAACGGCCGGCCGCGCCAATGGCATATCCGTTCTGTACGTAATCGAGCAGCGCCTCACTGTTGGGCTTGAGCTCATCGCAGGAAAACGCCAGCCTGCTACGCAGCCAGCCGGAAATGCCGGTTTGCTTATCTCGACATTCCCGCAACACCGCGTCGCGTACGCCCGAAGCGGCCATCGCCAAGCGTAGCACGCGCGGAGAGCGGATGACGAGCAATTGACTTTCCAGGTCAGCCGGGTCGCCGATCTTTTCCGCCCAGCCGGGGGATGCGTTTTCAATGCCGGGCTCCCGCTCCGCGACGATCACCGATCCGATTGCGACAAAGCGGACCGGGAGGACGACAACAGCAGCGACGGCTGAGCCGAATACGGCGAGGAACACCCAAAGAAACAGAATGCGCCGCCGCCATATTTTTTCGGGCAGACCGGCGCCGCCGCGGACGCCGACAATCCCCAATTTGGCCTGTTCATCCATGTGAGCTACCGGGTTTTGGCCTGCAACGCGCTTTTTCTCGATGTAATGACCTCCGCCTTCCAACCACTGTTCTCCATCGTTTCATCGATGAACGCGGTGAATTCGGCCCGAAACCGCTCCGGCGAAAAGCGACTTGCCTGCGCCCGACAATTATCCGGCAGAAACGTATTTTCCTCGTCGATGAAGGCGCGCACGCAAGCCGCAATGTCCTCGGGGGTGGGATGAAGGAAGAACATGCCGGTGCGTCGTACCAAGGACGCCGTCACGGTCTCGCGTGCGCCGCCGCGGAAGCAAGCGATTGCCGCACCGGCGTCGGGTGTCCGTTCGGTCATGGCCTCGAAGCGGTCGAATGGCGCAATTGCAAGTGCCGCTGTCGCGATGACCGGCGGCGCGAACTCGGCATTGAACGAATTTCATCTGACGGGCCGACCGGCGCCGGGATCTCGGCCGTGACTAGCGCACCATACTCTTCGGATCCTGTCGATCGACCCATTGACGCGGTCAGCCGACAAGCTGGGCGCTTGCGCTACCATCCGCTGCGGCGCGGC
Organism: uncultured Alphaproteobacteria bacterium; assembly: GCA_963795865.1. Taxonomy (GTDB): domain Bacteria; phylum Pseudomonadota; class Alphaproteobacteria; order Rhizobiales; family Xanthobacteraceae; genus JAJPKK01. The sequence goes on along the minus strand of CAWCJX010000054.1, from coordinate 49,542 downwards.
TCGGATCTCGAGGCTGCATCTGCTGGTGCCCCGGTCGCTGGCACGAATACGGCCGCATCATCGATGCCGAATCCGCCCTGACGATCCCGGCCTTCGATGTCCTTGTCGCTGCGCCATTCTGCTGCCGCGTGCCGGGCCGATGAACTGTGCGTCCACCTCGCGGGTCGCCGGCGTGAGTCGCGCTGCAGGCTAGCGTCCTATCGGGTGACGCAGCTCTGGTCATGCGAGGTGCGAGCCGTATATTTCATCGAAGCGGCTTCCTCCGCCGTTACGAAGGGATACGCCGACACGTTCTGCGCCGTACCGACCATGTCCTCGTCCCGCCGCTGAAGAGGCGACCCGCGATCGTGCGCGCCAATGCGGGTACCGTGGCCCAGTCAGTGTCGTAGGCTACGTGCGTCAGTCAAGGCGTCTTCGTCCACTGCGAACAACGCCGCGTGCTCAAGTCCGCAGGTGGCGCGTGATTGCATGTCCCAGGCATAGTCGAGTCAGGTTGCTTGAAATGAAGGGCCTTGACGATGCGCTCGACGCCATGGTGCGAGTGCGTTCGCCGGTTTCCCTCGCGATCATAGGCGAGGGTCTTTATGAGCGTGGCTGCGCCAGCGTGTCAGCGAACTCGGATCCGGAGAGATCGGGCTCGCTTGTCAGCCTTGCGGCTCCGCCGGCAGAGGTCAGCGCGTTTCATGCGCAGCCTCGACGCCTTGATCCTGCTATCTCCGGACAGGAAAATGCGGTCGCAATTTGGCCGCGTCATTCTGGAAGCTCAAAGCTGCGGAGTTCCCGTTATCGGCTCCGACAGCGTCAAGACATCGAACAGCGCAAATACTTCCGCCTGCGGATAGCAGCGCAAAATCTCGCTGAGCACGCGCTCGGCACCGCCGATCACATAAAGCCAATCATGGACGACAGCGACCCGCACGAGCACCTTCCTGTCTTGATCTTTCCGACAGCCTCCGAGGCCCCCGCGGCATTGTTCGATTTATGGGAACGGGCGCAATCGGAAAGTAAAATCTTACTTAATTGCACTGCGGCAAAATCGCCACGCCTGCGCCGAGGGAGTTTTCGCAAACATATCAGCAACTTGCGGGACCGCAAACGACAGTAGCGGAACGCCCGCTTTCGCGCACTGGTGGTATCGGCGCTCGCTCGATGTGGGGCGGTCGTCGTCGCCGTCTGCGATCGGTGGAGCAGGGCGCGGGCAGGGACATGAGCCGACATCGCCAGGATCGCAAAAAGGGGTTCCCCCGATCGGCTGATTCTAACGTTAACTCAAAGTGTTGTTTCGAACATGGACAATTGGGTGGAACCTCGACAACGCCCGGTGTGCGGCCTATCTTGGCGTCACGATCAGGGGGATAGCCGTTTCAACCAGCATTCAGTCCTTATGAGTTCCTCCGTTCACCCTTCGGGTTCCCTGGCCGTTCAATGCCGTCTCATCACGCCAGCCGACATCGGCGCCGTCGCCGATTTGCTCAAAAAGGGGTTCGGCTCGCAACGCAGCCACAGGTTTTGGCTGCGCATGCTGGAGCGCCTGGGAAAGTATGCGGCGCCTGCTGGAATGCCGAAGTACGGCTATCTCTTGGAGCATGCCGGACGCCCGGTCGGCGTATTGTTGCTGATCTCCTCTATCGTCAACACCGGTAGCGCGCGGTCAATTCGCTGCAACGGTTCGGGTTGGTTCGTCGAACCTGAATTTCGTCCGTATGGATCGCTGCTGGCATCGCGCGCGATGCATCGCAAGGCGGTGACCTATGTCAACATCTCGCCGGCGCCACACACCTGGCCGATATTGGAGGCGCAGGGGTACCGGCGCTATGCGAACGGGTTGTTCATGTCGGTGCCGTGGCTCAGCGCCGCTCCGCCCGGCTCCGTCGAGGTCGTGGCGGCCGACGCAAAGTTCGGTGTTTCGGTCGATTGTTTCGAACAGGACCTGCTGACCGCCCATGCTGATTTTGGCTGCATCAGCGTCTGGTGCTTGACCGAGGCCGGTGCCTATCCGTTCGTGTTCGTTCGCCGGTTGGTATGGCGACTCGTTGCCTGCTTTCAACTCGTATATTGTCGAGACATCGCCGATTTCGTCCGCTTTGCGCGTCCGCTCGGTCGCTATCTGGCGCTCCGCGGCCGCCCCTTGGTTCTGCTGGATGCGAATGGTCCGGTGCCTGGATTGGCGGGGCGATATTTCGACGCGGTAAGGCCAAAATACTTCAAGGGCCCGAATCCGCCGCGCCCGGGCGATCTCTCCTACACGGAGGCTTCGCTGTTCGGTATCTGACGGATATTCCTTCCTCAAATAGACGAAAAAGCGGAAAGCCGGTGACGCGGCGGGACCGATCGCGTCTGGAAATCAAGCCGTGAGGCAAACGTCGTTCGCTTCTGCTCAGGCTGGCCTCCGTGGAACAGGCCGCGGACAGCCCGTCGCCGCTCTTTTACGTGGACGCTCGCCGATGCTGTGCGCGCAATGCTCGTGCCGCGAATTTTCGTTTGATGCCGGTCATCGCGTGCGCCCCCTGCGGGTTGCTGCTGCCTCGCTCCAGGCCTGTGCCAAGGATTGCGCCACAATCTCGAAGGTGAAACGGCTGGCGACGTTTTTCTGCCCGGCAAGGCCGCGAATTCCTGAGTTCGTCGTCGGGCTGGGAGGCTATGGCGTCGAGACAATGCGCCAATGCGACGGGGTCACGCTCCGGCACGATCCATCCGCCCGGCCCGATGACGTCAGGAATCGCGCCGCTGTCGGAACCGATAACGGGAACTCCGCAGCTTTGAGCTTCCAGAATGACGCGGCCAAATTGTTCCCGCCATTTTCCGGTCCGGGATAGCAGGATCAAGGCGTCGAGGCTGCGCATGAAACGCGCGACCTCTGCCGGCGGAGCCCAAGGCTGAAAAGTGACCCGGCTCTCCAGTCCGAGCTCGCTGACACGCTGGCGCAGCCGCCCCTCATAAAGACCCTCGCCTATGATCGCGAGGGAAACCGGCGAACGCACTCGCACCATGGCGTCGAGCGCATCGTCAAGACCCTTCATCTCAAGCAACCTGCCGACATATCCGAGACGCAATCCGCGCCCCTGCGGACCTGGCGCATCACGTTCGTTCGCAGGGGAGAAGACATCTTGATTGACCCCGTAGCCTACGACACTGACTGGGCCACGGTACCCCTTGGCGCGCACGACGCGGGTCGCCTCTTCGTGGCGGGAGAGGACATGGTCGGTACGGCGCAGAACGTGTCGGCGTATCCCTTCGAACGGCGGAGGAAGCCGCTTCATGACATTCTGCTCGACCTCCATGACCAGAGCCGCGTCACCCGATAGGAGGCTTGCCTGCAGCGCGACCACGCTCCATGGCTCCTCCCAAAGATGGATTACGTCCGGACGGATCTGGCGGATCAGCCGGCGCAAACCCGGGTAGAAGTGGAGGTACCAGTTCATCGGCCCGGCACGAGGCAGCAGAATGGGCAGGACATGGACACGAAGGCCGGGATCGTCGGGTGGATCGGCATCGATGATGCGGCCGTATTCGTGCCAGCGCCGGGGCACCAGCAGATGCACCTCGAGATCCGACCGCGCCGCCAGCGGATGGTAGCGCAAGCGCCCTGCTTGCCGGCTGACCGCGCAATGGGCGATCGACAGGATCCGAAGGTATGGTGCGCTAGTCACGGCCGAGAATCCCCGCCATGGCGCCGGTCAGACCCGTCAGATGAAATTCCGTCAATGCCGAGCTTCGCGCCGCCGGTCATCGCGACAGCGGCACTTGCAATTGCGCCGTTCGACCGCTTTGCGGCAGACCGATACCGACACCCGACGCCAGTGCGCAAATCGTTTTCTTCCGCCCCTGCGGTTTCCCCGGGTGCGCCAACTCCAACACGTCCACCGGCCACCTCCGAAGAAGAAACCAAAGCCAGAACGCCAAATGATGCCATGCGGGACAGGGCCAGTGAAGCGGTTCCAGGTCGAAAGGTTAATCCGAATGCCGTCAGACCCCGACGCGACCGTCCAAATCTCGAGGTCGAGCTGAGAAATCCCGGGCCGCCGAACGTGTCGGCGCGAACCCGAGGGAGCAACCCAATCTCAGGACGGCTCCCTAATATGCATTCGGGCTCGAGATGACCGCGAAGAAGGTACGCCCGAGGATTTGCAGATCGAGCCACAGGCTCCAATTATCGACATACTTGATGTCGAGATCGATCCGCCTTTTCATCTGATCGAGTTGCTTTGTCTCGCCGCGCAGGCCCGCGACTTGTGCAAGCCCGGTAATGCCGGGCTTGACGTGGTGTCGAAATGCGTAATCGCTGATCTGCGCACCGTATTCGTCGTCATGCGCCAACGCATGGGGGCGCGGCCCGACCAGCGACATCTCTCCCCTGAGAACATTAAACAGCTGTGGCAGTTCGTCGATGCTCGAACGTCGGAGCAGTTCGCCGAGCTTGGTGACCCGCGGATCGCCCCGGGTGGCCTGGATGATCTTCAGGCCATCCTCGGCGACCCGCATGGTTCTGAACTTGTAGATCACGAACTCCTGGCCGTTGAAGCCGCGCCGACGCTGACGGAAAATGACGGGACCCGGACCGTCGAGCCGGACTGCGAGGGCGACCATCGCCAGCAACGGCAATAGAATCGAGATCGTGGCCACCGCGACAACGACATCGATGCAGCGCTTCAGCAGCCGGTCGGTTCGCGACAGCGGCGCTCTGATGATATCGATGAGCTGGAGCTGTTGCTCGGAGCGACGACCCATCAATGACCGCGCAAACCGGTCGGGCAGCAGGCGGACGCGAAGCGGCAAGGCTTTGAACTTGCCGCGCACGATTTCAAGCAGGCGCGTATCTCCCCACGGCAACGCAACGATGACCTCGTCGGCGTCCATGCTGCGGGCGAGATAAACGGCCGCGTGCGCCGCTCCTTCCTGTTTCGCACAGTGTTGCGACGGCAGAATAATCCGTTCCGCTTCCTCAACGCCGTAATGCGTGAGCAAATGATGGCGTGTGATCGATAGCAATTCATCGGCGGTTCCGATGAGGAGGGCCCTTCGCCCCCGAATTGTGCCGGCGCGGACTTCGTTGCGAATGATCCGCTTGGCCCACCGCCGCCACAACACGAGGGAGGGCAAGGCGATGACAACGAAGCAGATAATCGAACCCCGCGAGACCTGACTTCCGAATTTCATCAGGAAGAAGAACGCGGAGAGCAGAAAAATCATAAACGCCCAAGCGACAAAAATGCGCTCGAATTCGACGCGCGGACGTACGAACTCCCGCGATTGATAGAGTTGGAAATAGTGTGCGGCCAACAAATAGCCGACGCCGGAAAAGAGGCCCAGCCCGGCATAGGTGCCGAGATCAGAGTCCCCTGCAATGACGCGCTGATAGACCGCGTTACCGATGACGCTGGCGCACACGACGATACACGCATCAGACAGCATGAGAAGCGGTCTGAGGGAATCGTGCGTTAACCCTTTTTGCCGCCGGGAGGCAGGATCGTGAAACGCACGACTGGCAACGGCTTCGACGTCAGACATGAACCGCTACGTGTTTGATTGCACTATGACGGCGGCCGTCTGAGGCTCAGCCGGCCACGCCAATGCTCAGGATTCGGCCCGCCCACCCCGTTCCAGACCTATCGCACGGGGGCGCCAAGCCAGCCGACACACGTCGCGAAACACGTACACCGCTTCGATGCGTCTCTGAACCACTACATTTTGAACCAAATTGGTGCGACGCAAGCAAGCGATTTCTTCGGGCGAATGGACGCGCCTTTTGCAACCATGAGGTCCCCGGCGCGTCGAAATCAGGCTCTTCTTCAATAGGTTGCAGGCTCCCGATGCCGGCCGCTCGGGTCCCCCGGGGGCGAACTGCCCGCGGCACAAGCAGGCTCCGCGACTCTTTAGGGCTTCTTAACGCTTGTTTGCCACCTATCAGGGCACTGGAGGTCCTCCATGCTGCCTTTCGCCCTGTGTATGGTCGTTATCGGCGCGATATTAGGCCTGTGGTTCAAGGCTTTGGTGTTGGTGCCCGTGATCGGCGCTGCTTGGCTGTTCATTGCAGTCGGGGGCGAGGTTCCGGCAGCGCCAGAGGCATCCCTTCTGTTGCTGTTCGTCTCGGTGGCGGTTTGGACTCAGTTCGGCTACCTCGTCGGCCTGCTGGCCCGACGCGCAGCGGCGCCGGCACCGCTCTCCGCCCCCACCCAGAATCCAGCCTCAACGCCTAACAGGTAATGCTGATATCTTGAGCGCCGGCGGCGGAGCATGGACCGGACGCTATTGCACACAGCGACCTCATTGAATGTGGCGCATGGACAGTCTCTCTGTCCTCTGTTGTGGGGGCAAAAGACCAAGCTACCTGAGGGTTGCAGCCAATAAGGCTGCTCGTTTCGTTGCCAACGGTAAGCCCCGCACGCTCTCGGCGCGTCGCGCCACCGGAACGTAACGTGGTCGCAGAGGCGTTTTGTTTCAATTCGGGCGGCCGTGGTAGGAGTTGGCGGGGAGACCGTGCGGCACGACCTCGATGCGCCAGCACGCAGGCTGAAGGGCGATTCCACATGCATCTCGAAAAGCGCATTCTGGTCACCGGCGGAGCGGGATTTCTCGGCTCGCATCTGTGCGAGCGCCTGCTGGAGCGGGGATCGGATCTCGTGTGCGTCGACAATTTCTTCACCGGCGCCAAGCGCAACATCGGCCATCTCATCGGCAACAAGCGCTTCGAACTGGTGCGTCACGACGTGACGTTTCCGCTCTATGTGGAGGTCGACGAGATCTACAATCTCGCCTGTCCGGCGTCGCCGGTGCACTACCAGCACGACCCCGTGCAGACCACGAAGACGAGCGTCCATGGCGCCATCAACATGCTCGGACTCGCCAAGCGGTTGCGCGCCAAGATTCTGCAGGCCTCGACCTCGGAGGTCTATGGCGATCCTAACGTCCATCCGCAGCCGGAGGAGTATTGGGGCCATGTCAACCCGATCGGGACCAGGTCCTGTTACGATGAGGGCAAGCGCTGCGCCGAGACCTTGTTCTTCGACTACTGGCGCCAGCACCGGCTGCGCATCAAGGTGGCGCGCATCTTCAACACCTATGGCCCGCGGATGCATCCCAACGACGGCCGCGTGGTGTCGAACTTCATCATCCAGGCCCTGCTCGGGCGAGACATCACGGTGTACGGCGACGGCCGGCAGACGCGGTCATTCTGTTATGTCGACGATCTCGTCGATGCCATCATCCGGCTGATGGAGTCCGCCGATGAGGTCACCGGCCCGATCAACATCGGAAATCCCGCCGAGTTCTCCATCCGCGAACTCGCCGAGATCGTGATCGACACCACCGGATCGCGCTCCAGGATCGTCAGCCGGCCGCTGCCCGCCGACGATCCGCGCCAGCGCCAACCCGACATCGCGAAGGCGCGCCAGGTGCTGGGGTGGACGCCGCGCACGCCGCTCAAGGAGGGCTTGTCGCGGACCATCGCCTATTTCGAGGCGCTGCTGCAGGAGGACGGCGTACGTGCCTTGATCGACACCGAAAGATAGGGATCAAGCCCGCGGCGCCGACGAACGAACTGGCCTTGACCGACCTGGGCTTTGCCAGCCCGGCCGCGGAGGTCTACCGCGACACCCCCTGGTTGAAACCGGATGAGCACCGCGGGCGGTCGCGCGTCGGTGCAGGTGCGCGGATTCCCGGACCGCGAGGTAAAGGATCATATCCTCGTGTACAATCGCATAGCTTTCGATGAATCAGGCGAGGAGGAAGCGGTGCGACGACTGGTGACCCTCATGGCGGCGGCGCTTCTGCTGTCCGGCGCTCCGGCGGCGGAGGCCGCGAAATCGCATCGCGTCGCGCCTTGGTGCGAAGCGGATGGCGCTCCAACGCTTCAACAGGCGGTGTGCCGCGGATGGTTGCGGTATTGTCCGCGCGGATACCTCACGCGCTGCAGCCCGTTTCGATGTTGGTGCGTGATCACGCAAATGAATCCGGCCTGCGGAGACGGCGCGGTCGCGGCGTCCGTCGCACCGCGCATTTGCCATGCCGTGGCGGCGGTTCGACAACAGTCGGCGATGGTGGCATGGTCCGACTCATGGCCCCTGCGCCCGGCGAAGGGCGCCGGCATCTGATTGAACCCGGCTCCAGATGAAGGAAAAGGCTGCGAATGAGTGACGCTTTTGGGGCAATGCTCGATTCCGGAGTGCTCTATCTCGCGGTCGGCGCGGTGATCTGCGTTTTTCTCGGGGTCGGCGCGGCCAGGCGCCTGTTTCAGGGCGCGAAGAAGGCCGAGCCGCCCGATCCTCACGATTCGCCGCGACACAAGCATTGAGCCGGACGACTCAGCCGGCGTCATCAGGTCGTTGATTTCGGGAGTTGACGACGCCGACCGCTTCGGCAGCGCCGCTGCAGCCTGTCATAAATTGTATCAGGCGCGTCGGCATGATGCGGCCCACGCCCCTGAAGCATCAGGCGCCCGCCAGCCGATAGCCCGCCTTATGACGATTCGATGAATGATCGAGCGCAAATACGCCGGCTCAAATCGGTGCCAATCGTCGGACGGATGGTCGCAGCTGGCAAGGTCGGGCCGATTTCGAGATCACCGGATGGAGGCAGTCATGAAGGCAATAGATGTGATGGTGCGCGACGTCATTACGATCGGCCCGGACGACAGTATCGCCGACGCGGCAAAGCTGATTGCCGATAACGATGTCAGCGCGCTGCCGGTGGTCGATGATGGCGGCCACCTGGTCGGCATCATCAGCGAAGGCGACCTCATGAGCCGCGAGGAAATCGGCGCCGCGGTACACCATCCCTGGTGGATCGAAGCCGTGACCCCGGCGGCGACGCTGGCGGCAGAATTCGCGAAGTCGCATGGCAAGCGGGTGGAGGAGGTCATGTCCGAGGACGTGATCACCGCCACCGAAGACGCGACGCTGGCGGAAATCGCGGCCATTCTCGAACGCAACCGCATCAAGCGGGTTCCGATCGTTCGGGACGGCGAACTGGTCGGCATCGTGAGCCGGTCCAACCTGGTCCAGGCGCTGGCGTCGAATGGCGGCGCGGCGAGCGGAAGCTTGGACGCGAGCCGCACCATCCGTCAGGAGATCCTGTCGCGGTTGGAGCAGCAGCAGACCTGGACCGATTTCGGCAGCCGCAATGTCATCGTGACCGATGGCAAGGTTCACCTGTGGGGCCTGATCAGCTCGGATGCCGAACGCAAGGCGCTCATCGCCCTCGCCGAAGGCGTGCCCGGCGTGACCGAGGTGATCGACGAGACGATCCGCGGCTATTAGGGCGCGACCCGCTCGCTTGAACCGGATCGCGCTGTGGCCGTCGTCGCCACCCATGCGCCGGGACGGGATGGCGGCGGCGACCTCCGCATCCGGCGATCGGCTGCCGCCGATCGGACGCCGCGTCGAGCTATCTCGAGTGACGCGCGGCGGTTCTCGTCGATCGTATCAGATCGAGCGATTCTGAACTCAGGCATTGACGATGACGCTCAAGCAAGAGGTCGTTTCCGAACTGGGCGATGACGAGCTGTTGGCGCCGGACCGGATTGCGAAATCGCTGGCGGCCAATGACCAGGTCAAATACTACTTCGCCCTCCTTCAGACTGCGCGGGACAACGCCGACCGGCCCCGAGTTCCCCCGCCCGATCTCAAGGCGGAGAGGATCGCCAGCCAGATTGCCGACAATTCGCTGGACAATGTCGTCGCGGGAACCAGGACGGACGGTTTTGGGGCCTACCGCGTGCCGCAGGGACCGGACCTGCTGCGCCGGATCATGTCGGGCATCGAGACGATGGTGGAATGCCTGCCCGATGCAGATCGGGCGCCATTCCAGGCGCGGCTCGCCGCGCTCAAGCTCCCGGCCCTCGACGATCGTGCGATTCCCGGCGATCTGATCGCGGCGCTCACTTCGGGGGACCGCAAGGCGGGCGACAGCCTCCACCTCGTCGTCATGGATGCCCACCGCGCCATCAACCAGCTTCAGGCCGCGACCGCGGTGGAGACGGTTGCCGGCGCCCGGGTGCACCGCCTTTCGGAACTGGGACGGCGGCGCGTCGAGGCCTTCATGGAAGGCGTCGGTTTCGGTCCGCTCCGGCGCCGCCATTTCGATGCCGGGCATGATGGAGACCGTGCTCAATGTGGGGCTCACCGAAGCGACGCTGCGCGCCCTCATCCGCACGACCGGCAATCCCCGGCTCGGCTACGACTGCCAGCGCCGCCTCATCCAGCAATATGGGGAAGTGGTGCATGCGATCCCACCGGCGAAGTTCGAGCAGAGGCGCAACGCCATGCTCGCCGAGCTCGGGGTGTCGGAGATCGACGAGGCCGACACCGGTGGCCTCGGGCGGATTGCCAAGGCGTTCGGCGAGGAGTTCGAGACCGCGACCGGGAAGCGGTTTCCATCAGATCCCTGCGCCCAGCTCACGGCCGCCATCGAGGCCATCTTTCGCTCATGGGCAAGCGGGCGGGCGCGGAGTTATCGCAAGCTGAACGGAATTCCCGATGATCTCGGAACCGCGGCGACGATCCAGGCCATGGTGTTCGGCAATCTGGGGCCCGCTTCCGGTTCGGGCGTCGGCTTTACCCGCGATCCCTCGGACGGCAGCAACGAACTCTATGTCGACTACCTGTCGAACGCGCAAGGCGAGGATGTGGTCGCCGGGCGGCGCCGGGCCATGGGCCTCGCCGAGCTGGAGCGTCGCGCGCCGCAGGCCTACCGGTCGCTGGTCGAAGCCCGGCCTGCGCTCGAGCAGGAGTTTCGCGACATGGAGGACTTCGAGTTCACGATCGAGGAGGGGCGGCTGTTCGTGTTGCAATCGCGAACCGGCAAGCGAACGCCGCTCGCCGCGTTGCGGATCGCCCACGACCTTGCCGAGCAGGGGCTCATCTCGAAGCATGAGGCGCTCGCCCGGATCGATGCGATCGAGCTCGGTGCGATCGATAATGCCTGCCTGAAGCCGGCGGCTGACCGCACGCCGCTCGCGCGCGGCACCTCGGCAAGCATGGGCGTCGCGATCGGAGCCGCGGTCTTCGATCCGGAGCGGGCGGCCACCGTCAAAAAGGGAGGACGCGCGATCGTCCTCATTCGCGAGAATGCGGAGACCAGCGATATCGGTGCGCTGTCCGAGGCGGCGGCGCTCATTGCGGCCGAAGGAGCACGCACCTCCCATGCCGCCGTGGTTGCGAGGGAGCTCGGAAAGGTCTGCATCGTCGGCTGCGAGGGGCTTACCATCGATCCTTCCGGCCGCAAGGGCGCATTCGGTGCGGAGACGATCGAGGAAGGCGAAACTCTGTCCGTCGACGGCGTGAACGGCAAAATATACCGCGGGGAAATCGAGGTCGTCAGCAGTCGCCCGACCGAGCTTCTCGCGACCATCGCGCGCTGGCGCGCGGCCCGGGCATCCGGCGCAGGCGAGGCCGCGCCCTGAAGCCAGCGTGAGCGCATGATCTCGACGTTTCGCCGCTCACCGTGGTGCGCGGGCAACACGGCCGAGGACCTCGAGCGCATCGTCGATGTCCCGCATCGTGTGGTCGGCGCTGACCTGGAAACGAATTTCCTCGTCCCCCCGGGGCACCACCGGATAGTTGAGCCCGGTGGCGAGGATGCCGTGCCTGCGCAGATGCGCGACCAGTTCGGACGTCCGTGCGGTGTCACGGACCATCAAGGGCACGATCGGATGTTCGCCGGGCAGCGTCTCGAAACCGAGGCCGGATAGCCCGGCCCGAAATCGCGCCGCCATGGCGCGCAGATGCTCCACCAGGGCAGCGCCCGCGGGACTGTCGAGCGTGTCGACGGCCGCGCAGGCCGCTGCCGCCTCCGCCGGCGTGATCGGGTTGGAATAGATATAAAACGGTGAGGTCTCGCGGAGATAGCGGATGACGGTATGACCGGCGACGACGTAGCCGCCGTTGACGCCGAACGCCTTCCCGAGCGTGCCGACCAGGAGATCGGCGGGCGCGGACCTGGTGATTTCCTCGGTACCGCGGCCGCTGCGTCCGAACGCGCCGACGCCGTGGGAATCGTCGACCACCACGGCGACGTTTTCCGGGAATGCGGAATCGAACGTGCGGGCCAATGTCATGATCCGATCGAGCGGGGCGTGGTCGCCGCGCATGCTGAAGATGCCGTCGGTGACGATGATGGCGCGGGCGCTCGCCCTGGCGGCCTGTTCGAGGCGGCGCTCGAGTTCGCCCATGTCGAGGTGACGGTAGATGTGCTTCTCGCCGGGGCGCGCCAGCGCAATCGCATTGATGATGCAGTTGTGGTTGAGCTCGTCGCTGATGACCGCGGTCTTGTCCGATACGAGCGGCGGAAGAATCCCCATCATCGTCGCGTAGGCGGAACTGAACAGCATGGCGGCGTCGCGGCCGTGGAATGCCGCGAGGCGGCGCTCGAGCCGCACATGCGGCGACCAGGTGCCGCTGATGAAGCGCACCGCGCCGGGCCCGGTCCCGAATACGCGGGCGGCCTCGTCTTCGGCGGCGACGATGCCGGGGCGGAACGACATGCCGAGATAGCTGTTCGAATTCATCCGCAGGAAGGGTTTGTCGCCCTCGCCTTCGAGCAGGTAGCGCAGCCCCCCGCCGTCGCGCGCCGGGATCACCCCGCAGATCACGCTTTCGTCGCCCTTGAGCCGGTTCTCCCGCCCCAGCGTTTCCAGCCTTTTTGCAAGCGCGTCGCTCAGTCTCGATATCGGCATGAAGGCCTCGCTGCCGGCTGGTCACGCGCCGTTCGGCGCCCACCGCTTCTCGATGGACCGCGACAGCATGTCGGCGGTCATCGTCTTGATGTCGAACCGCGGCGACCAGTTCCAGTCGGCGCGCGCGGCGCTGTCGTCGAGCGAACGCGGCCAGGAGTCCGCGATCGCCTGTCGCACCGGATCGACCCGGTATTCGATGGCGAAGGCCGGGATGTGCAGGCGGATCGCATCGGCCAGTTCGGCCGGCGTGAAGTTCATCGCCGCGACATTATAGGCGTTGCGGTGGCGCAGCCGCGCCGCATCGGCCTCCATGAGCTTGATGATCGCGCCAACGGCGTCCGGCATGTACATCATGTCCAGCCGGGTCTGCGGACCGAGATAGCAGGTGTAATGCTCGTAACGCACGGCCTGGCGAAACATCTCCACCGCATAATCGGTCGTCCCGCCGCCCGGAGGCGCGGCATGGGAAATCAGCCCCGGCAGGCGCAGGCCCCTGGTGTCGACGCCGAACCGCGCGGCGTAATAGTCGCACAGCAGCTCGCCGGACACTTTGGTCACCCCGTACATCGTGGTGGGGCGCTGGATGGTGACTTGCGGCGTGTGATCGCGCGGCGTCGACGGACCGAACGCCCCGATCGAGCTCGGGAAGAAGACCTGGCAGCGATACTGGCGGGCGGCCTCGAGAACATTGTAGAGGCCGTCCATATTGACGCTCCAGGCGACCTGCGGCTGCTCCTCCGCCCGCGCCGAGAGCAGCGCGGCGAGGTGATAGATGACGCCGATCTCATGCCGGCGCACCGCCTCCAGGATCTGATAAGGCTGCGTGCAGTCGACGTGCTCGTATGGCCCCTGACCCGACCCCCGACCCGTGGGCGCCTGCGGCGGCATCGTCCGCAGGTCGGACGCAATAATGCGCTCCGCGCCCAACCGCTCGCGCAACGCCGGCACCAACTCGGAGCCGATCTGTCCCAGCGCGCCTGTCACGAGAATGCGACGCATGTGGCCTGTGCGAGATGGGTTGCCGTGGGCAGTTTCGACGGCGCTACCCGGTCAGGACCGCGGAAACTGTCGCATCTATCGGTACCAGCAAAAACCGCGCCGGCATGGACGCCCCAATGGACACCAATGCCATGATCGAACCGGTGACCGCGAGCTTGCGCATTATTCCTCTCCTGCGTTGTAGTCGCAGCGTTGTTCGAAATTGCCGACCGCGCCCTTGAGCTGCGTCAAGCGCGCTCAGGGAGCAAGTCAGCCCTCCTCTTGGCTTTCGCACCATCGGATCAGCGGCGGCTACGCCGCTTCGGTCCCGGCTTCTCCGGCAACTCGGCCTTTTCATGGGGCACACCGTCGTCATCAATGTCGAAATCTGGATCGAACACCGAGCCGCCCTGCGCGCCCAGGAACGCCGGCTGCGCCTTGATCCACTCGCTCGGCTTCATCTCCCGGGCATATTCCAGCAGTCGTGCATTGAGTTGGCCGACGATGTCGGGATGCTGCTCGGCGACGTTGTTCTTCTCGCCGGGGTCGTCGGCGAGATTGAACAGCTCCGTCTTTCCCGGAAACGTCGCCAGCCTCACCAGCTTCCAATCGCCCCCGCGGATGGCGCCGCGGATGGCCTCGACGTTGATGAGAAGCTCGTCGTGGGGAGAGGGCTTGCCTTCCGCGAGGCTCGGCCAGATGTTCTTGCCGTCGAAGGGATGGTCGTCCGCCCCCTTGCCGCCGGCGAGGGCCAGCAGCGTCGGCATGACGTCCACCATGCCGAGCGGCGCATCGACCACCGCGGGCCTCAGCTTGCCCGGCCAGTTCGCGAACGCCGGCACCCGAACGCCGCCCTCGTACAAGGATCCTTTTCCGGCACGATACGGACCGTTCGACGCCGGCGGCTTCGCGCCGAGCGCCACACCACCGCTTTCCTTGCGCTCCGCTTCGGAGCGGGCGCCGGTGGCGAACAGCGCGTTGGTCACGCCGCCATTGTCGCTCGCGAAGAAGATGATGGTGTTGTCGCGCAGACCCTTCTTGTTGAGAGCCCCGACGATGCGCCCGACCTGATCGTCGAGTGCCGTGATCATGCCGTCATAGATGCGCCGCTTCTCGTCGGTGACGCTCGAATAGCGGTCACTGTAGGCCTTCGGAACCTGATAGGGCGCATGCGGCGCCATCGAGGCGAAGTAGAGGAAAAACGGCTTTTGCGGATCCTGCGCCTCGATCAGCTTGACGGCCTCGTTGCCGATCAGCGTGGTATGGTAGCCGTCCTCCTTCAAGAATTCGCCGTTGCGCTGCCAGTCGATCAGGCCGCCGCGTTCCTTGGTGAAATAGTCTTCCTCGCCCAGCACGTTGCCGTAGAAGTGGTCGAAGCCGCGGTTTTGCGGCCAATACTTCCGGTCGGCGTGGCCGAGATGCCACTTGCCGACCATGTAGGTCTGGTAGCCCGCCTCCTTCAGCGCCTGGGGAAGCGTCCGCTCGTCGGTAGGCAGGCCGTATTTGTGGCTCGGAAAGATCACCAGCGTCTGCAGGCCGTGGCGCATCGCATAGCGCCCGGTCATCAGTTGCGCGCGCGACGGTGTGCACACCGGCATGCCGTAGAACGACTCCAGGCGCACGCCCGCCTTGGCGAGCCCGTCGATGTTCGGCGTCGCGATCTCGGCGCCGCGATATCCGAGATCGGCATTGCCGAGGTCGTCGGCGAGAATGACGACGATGTTTGGCCGCCGCTCCTGGGCGTGAACGGGCACTGCCAGCAGCCCGGCGAGCGCCGCGAGGATCAACAACGGTCTCGCGACGAAATCTGCGGAGAGGCGATCCGACACTCCCCGCCGCGGCACCGGTGTGCGCTCCATCTACCGCCCCCCTTGCTGCAGGCCTTCCATGACCTGATCGATGGAGAAGCTCGCCGCCTTCTGGCGCGGGGGATAATCCTTGAACGTCGAGAGGAACCGGCCGACATAGGCTTGTGCAGGGACCAGCAAGAAGGCGTGATCCAGCATCCAGTCATAGTAAGTGTTCGACGTGATGCTGGCGCGCTCATACGGGTCGAGCCGCAGGTTGAAGATCATCGGCACCCGCAGGCGGGTGAACGGCTCGGACCACACCCGCAGCGTTCCCGGCGCCCTCTGTTCGGCAAAGACGATCTTCCAATTGTCGTAGCGAAGACCGGTCAGATCGCCGTCGTCGGAGAAATAGAAGAACTCCTTTCGCGGACTCTTGTTTTCCGCTCCGGTCAGCTGCGGCAGCATGTTGTAGCCGTCGAGATGGACCTTGTAGGTCATGTTGCCGGCCCGATAGCCCGTGAGCAGCTTCTCCGTGACGTCAGGCACGCCGGCCGCGGCGAGCAGGGTCGGCATCCAGTCGAGGTGGGAGACGATTTCGTTCGACACCGAGCCGGGTCTGATCTTGCCGGGCCAGCGGACCATCGCAGGCACGCGATAGGCGCCTTCCCAGTTCGAGTTCTTCTCGTTGCGGAAAGGGGTCATCGCCGCGTCCGGCCACGAGTTCAGGTGGGGGCCGTTGTCGGTCGAGTACATCACGATGGTGTTGTCCTCGATGCCGAGCTCCTTCAGCTTGGCGAGCACGGTGCCGACGTTCCTGTCATGGTCGATCATGGCATCGGCATAGGGACCCATCCATCGCCCCGACTGGCCGAGGCTCTCGGGCTTGACGTGGGTGCGGAAGTGCATGTGGGTGAAGTTCACCCAGACGAACATCGGCTTGCCGGCCTTTGCCTGCGCATCGATGAACGCTGCGGAACGCGCCGCAATATCGTCGTCGATGGTTTCCATCCGCTTCTTTGTCAGCGGGCCGGTATCCTCGATCCGCTGCGTCCCGTCCGGATTGGCGAAGCTGTGGATCACGCCCCGCGGGCCAAAATTCCTGCGGAAATTCGGGAATTCGGGATCGTCGGCCTTGGGATAGTCGGGAAGCTCTGGCTCTTCTTCGGCGTTGAGGTGGTAGAGATTGCCGTAGAATTCGTCGAACCCATGTGCGGTGGGCAGCATCTCGTCCTTGTCGCCGAGGTGATTCTTGCCGAACTGGCCGGTGGCATAGCCTTGCGCCTTCAGCAGTTCCGCGATGGTGGGATCTTCCTTGCGAATGCCGAGATCGGCGCCGGGCAACCCGACCTTGCTGAGGCCGGTCCGGAACACGCTCTGCCCGGTGATGAAGGCCGAGCGTCCCGCGGTGCAGCTCTGCTCGCCGTAATAATCGGTGAAAATCACGCCCTGTTGGGCGATGAAATCGATGTTGGGGGTGCGGTAGCCCATCAGGCCGTTGGTGTAGGCGCTGAGGTTCGACTGACCGATGTCGTCCCCCCAGATGATGACGAAATTGGGCTTTTGCTGCTGCGCATGGGCCGCAAAGGATGCCAATACGGGCATTGCGAACGCGAGTGCAAGGGTGGCACGGCTCCGCCATCTCATCATCATGCTGTCTCCAAGCTTCAGGTTTTCCAAAAGCCGCCGGGACGACGCCTTCCGTGACGTCAATCTTCAACTCTTGAAATGGTCGCCGGCCGCTGCAATGGCCGCAGTCATACGATCGAGTGTGATCACAAGCTCTCGGCTTCGGCGATTGCCGCTCGTGCAGGACTCGGTAGCGGAAAATCGTGGCGAATGCCAGACCGGTCACCGGTCCATCCCCTGTCGGGCACACGCGCCGCGTCAGCGGCCCGGTGGTGGCGCGGGCAGCGCTGCGATGACGGTCGGCGGCTGCTCGGTGTGCTCCATCCCTTCGCCGGTGCCGCGCAGTCGAATTCACCTGCCGCCGCATCCCTACCGCGACGGAATCCGCTGACGCATCTTGAAGAAGCCCCGCCAGGGATCGCGCTCCAGGAATTCGAGCCGGTTGCGGAGGTTGCCGACGGTGAAATGGTCGGACCGCAATCGCTCCGAGAGCTCGTCCCAGTCGAGCGGCGTCGACACCGCGGCGACCGGCGAACTGCGGGTCGAATACGCCGCCACCGCCGTGGAGCCGCGGTCGTTGCGGAGATAGTCGACCAGGATGCGGCCGCGCCGGGCGCGCTTGGCGATGGTGGCGACAAAGCGGTCGGGCGCGTCCCGCGCCATCGCTTCGGCGACCGATCGGGTGAAGGCCTTGGCCTCGTCCCAGCCGGCGCTAGGGGCGATGGGGACGACCACATGGAGGCCCTTGCCGCCCGTGGTCTTGACGAAGCTCTTCAGCCCGAGCGCCTCCAGCCGATCACGCACCTCCCGCGCCGCCGAAATGACCGCCCCCCACGGCACGTCCTCGCCGGGATCGAGGTCGAAGATCAGGCGGTCCGGGCGCTCCAGATCGTCGGCGCGCGATCCCCACGGATGGACTTCGACGACCCCGGCCTGCACCAGGTTGAGCAGTCCGGCCAGATCGTCGATCGCCAGCATGGGCTGCTCGGTGCCGACGGCGACGCGTTGCACGTCGGCGGTCAGCCCCGCCCAGGGATGCTTGGCGAAAAAGCACTTGGCGCTGGTGCCGGAGGGGCATCGCAGCAGGCTCAGCACCCGGCCGGCGACATGGGGCAGAATCCAGTCGGCGATGTCCGTGTAGAAATCGGCCAGCCCCTGCTTGGTGATGCCCGGCTCCGCCCACAGGATGCGTTCGGGATGGGTGAGCTTGATGCCGGCCGCCGCGACATCGGCGCGTGCCTTCGATCGCTTCTGCGGCGTCTCCAGAGCGATGTCCTGCGCCGGCTTGTCGTCCCGCAGGCCCTTGAATGATGCCTGCCGGATCATGCCGTCGCGCGACCAGTCGCGATATTCCACCACGCAGACGAGCCGCGGCGCGGCCCAGACGACCCCCTTTTCGGCGCCGCCGGGCAACGGCTTGCGCAGCGCCGGTTTGCCGGCCTTGATCTTGTCGAGCTCCTTGCGCAGCGAAGTCGCGACAGCGGCGGACCATCCGGTGCCGACCCGGCCGGCATAGACGAGGCCGCCGTCGGCGTAGTAGCCGAGCGGCAGCGAGCCGACTGCGCCGCTTGCGGCGGTCGAGGGGACGTAGCCGAGGATCACGAATTCCTGGCTCTGCATGCACTTCGCCTTGAACCAATGGTGGCCGCGGCCGGGCCGGTAGGGCAAGTCCTTGCGCTTGGAGATAATGCCTTCGAGGCCCAACCGGCAGGTATGGGCGAGCATGGTCGGCCCGTCCGTTTCGAGATGCTCGCTCAGCCGGATCGGAGAGTCGTGGGGGAGGCCGGCGATGATCTGGGCCAGCAGGTCCTTGCGCTCGAGGAGGGTCGCCTTGGTGAGATCGAATCCCTCGCAATAGAGGAGATCGAACGTGAAGTAGCGGAACCGGTCGCGCCGTCCGGCCTGCAGGTCTGCCTGCAGATGGCTCAGGTTGGAAATGCCGGCGGTGTCCTCGACGACGATCTCGCCATCGACCAGCGCGGAGCCGAGGCCGAGCTGCGCGAGCGCGTCGGCAATGCCGCGAAACCGCGCCGTCCAGTCTAGCGCGTTGCGGGTCAGCAGGCGGACCTTGCCGCCGTCGATGCGGGCCTCGATCCGGTAGCCGTCATGCTTGATCTCGTGAATCCAATTGTCGCCGCTCGGCGGCTTGTCGCAGGGCGCCGCCAGGCTCGGCTCGAGAAAGGCCGGGAGCAGGCCCTTGCGCGCGCCGGCGATCCTGCCGATGTCGGGCAGGAGGATGTTGCGGCGCCTGCCGGCGTTCGCCCGCGCCTTGTGGTCGACGCGCAGCTCGCCTGCCGCCGCGAGCTCCTGATTGGTGCGGCCGCTGATCCGCGAGGTGGTTTCCTCGTCGGTGATTTCGGGCGCGCCGGGCGGGCGGGCGAATTCGTCGTCGGCCTTCATGAGCAGCCAGGGCTCGGTCTTCTCGCCGGCCCGCGGGCGGATGCGGACCAGATGCCAGAGGCCGCGCAGCCGCGCGCCGTCGAGCCGGAACGCCAAGTGCCCCTTCTCGAGCCCCTTGTGGGGGTCGGCCTCGGGACGCCACCGACCGCGGTCCCACACGATCATCGATCCGCCGCCATATTCGCCCTTCGGGATGTTGCCCTCGAAGTCGAGATATTCGATCGGGTGGTCTTCGGTGCGCACCGCGAGGCGCTTCTCGCCCAGCGTGAGGCTCGGGCCTCTGGTCACCGCCCAGCTCTTCAGCACGCCGTCGAGTTCCAGCCGCAGATCGTAGTGCAGCCGGCGCGCGGCATGCTTCTGCACCACGAATTCGCCGGTCGCAGCTCCTGCGGCTTCGGGCTTCGGCTCGGGAGTGCGCGCGAAGTCGCGCTTGCCCGCATATTCCGCGAGCGGCTTCCCGCGCGCCCTGGTGTTCGTCTTGGCCTTTGTGGGCTTGGGGCGCTGCGCCATGGCGGCTCAGGAAACCGTTCCCTGGATATGGATTTCGCAGTATTTCAGGGCGCGCCTGGCGCGGGCGGCCCAGGGAGAGCTGCCATCGAAGGCGAGATAGCGCCGCCACCACAATGCAGCCTCGGCGTGGCGCTCGAGTCGCTGGAGAAACAGTCCCATGTTGAACATGGCGTCGAGGTAGTCGGGATCGGCATCGAGCGCGCGCTTGAGGCAGTCGATCGCCTCCCTGGTGCGGCGCTGGTCGTCGAGCATGTCGGCGAGGTTGTACCAGGCGGGCGCAAAGCCGGCGTCGGCCTTGACGGCGGCCCGGTAGGCGGCCTCCGCCTCCAAGGTGCGAGCGCCCGCGCGCAGCACGTTGCCGAGATTGTAGGGTGCCGCCGGATCGGCGGGGTCCATCTTCATCATGCGCTGATAGAGGCGCCCGGCGGTGGCGAGGTCGCCTGCCTCCTCGGCCGCCTGAGCGTCCTGGAAAACGGCCTCGATATCGTCGGCCGGCGGCTCGACGTCGAGAATGAACTGGCCGGTCTTGTCGGTGCGCCCCCGCACCTGCTCGACCAGCAGCCGGTCGGAGGATTCCGGAAACAGCTTCAGGTTCGACAGGCGCGCATCGGGCAGCCATTTCCGGATCTCGTTGAGGCTGCGGGTGATCGTCGACAGGGCGGTGCCGGCGGCGAGCAGGCCGGCGACCTGTCGCGCCGCCGCAAGGTCGCGAAAACCGTACAGGCCGCCGCGCGCCTCGATCAGCCCGAACATGGCGAGTTGGTCGACGACTTGCGGCGGCAGCTTGCTCAGGGACGCCAGCTGGGCGGCGGAATAGGTCTTCGCCTGCGCGTCGGGAATGCTCTGTCCCAGCCATTCCAGGAACTGCCGCTCGCTGGCGACCGCAATGCCGTGGGACTGCGCCTGGGCGAGGCTGTTGGAGGGGCGACCGTCATCGAGCAGCGGCCAGCCGAGCTCGCCGACCACGAGCACGTCGGTCTTGCGGGTGACGCCCTCGCGTGGCTTGCCGCCATGCTTTCGCACCAGTGCGAAGGCGTCCGCCCGTTTCATCGAGGCGAGCCGGCCCGTGAAGGCGACTGTGCCTTCGAGCATGGCGCGCTCGGGTTGGGCGGGCGTCAGCGTCCGGTCTTCCTCTTGCCGGCGGCGCCGGCGCGAACCTTGGTGCTGGCCGCGGCCGGCTTCTTCTTGGTCTCGGTGCCGATGCTGGCGCGCAGCGCATCCATCAGGTTGATGACGCGCTGGGGCGCGTGATCTTCTTCCTTCACCGGCTCGAGCGCGCGCCCGGCCTGCTTCTTGCGGAGCAGCTCGACGAGCGCATTCTCGTAGTGATCCTCGAACTTCTTGGGATCGAAATGGCCCGCCTTGGTATCGATGATGTGGCCGGCAAGCTGGCTCATTTCGGCCGGCAGCTTGAGATCCGGAATGTCGTCGAAATAGGCGGCCTGGTCGCGAACCTCATAAGCGTAGCGCAGCGCCGTCGCCAGCAGGCCCTTGTCGAAGGCCTCCAGCATCATCACCCGTTCGCGGCGGGCCATGACGACGCGCCCGAGCCCGACCATCCCCTTGTCGCGGATGGCATCGCGGATGACCGCAAAGGCCTCCTGCCCGACCTGGTCGGTCGGGGCGATGTAGTAGGGGCTGTCCAGGTAGCGGTCGTCGATCTCGGGGCGCGGCACGAAGCTGTCGACTTCGATGGTGTGGTTGCTTTCGATCTGGATTTTTTCCAGCTCTTCGTCCTCGACCACCATGTATTGGCCCTTGGCGACCTCGTAGCCGCGGGCGATGTCCTCCTTGTCGACGAGATCGCCGGTTTCGGCATCGACGTTCTGCTGCTTGATGCGGTTGCCGGTCTTCTTGTTGATACGGTTGAACGACACCCGCTCCGAGCTCGACGAGGCCGGATAGAGCGCGATGGGACAGGAGACGAGGGAGAGCTTGAGGTAGCCCTTCCAATACGCGCGCGGCGCCATGAATACTCCTACACGACATGCGCGCGCCAAGCGTTCTGGTTTTGATCGCGCGCGGCAGGCTCTGATAATACAATCATAACCATCCGCCGACCCGCGGTCGATATGCCGGTTCGACATATGCGCGGTCGACACGCCAGAGTAGCGCCTCAAGCTTACCATTCGGCAAACGCGGCCTGGCGGTCGCGGTCCCCGCGGTCTCCTTCCCGAGATGCGGATCTCCAGCTTCGCGCTCCGATCGCGAACGCTGGAGATCGGATAGCCGTTCGCGTCCCCCTTCCGGGTGCGCGGGGTGGTGGTGTATTGGTCTCGGAGCGGGCAGCAGGGCCTAGCAAATCGCGCCGCCGATGCTGTCGTCGCAATTGGAATCGATTGTCCGGCGCCGTTGGACAATGGGAGTCGCGTAATGAACAAATTCATTCGGGTTTGCTCGGTGCTGCCGTTCATGACCTTCGCAATCGTGCCGGCGCGGGCGCAGGTGACGGTCGATGTCGCGAAGATCACCTGCGAGCAATACGTGCTCTTTACGGTTGCCGACCCGCACGACATCGCGATGTGGCTGAGCGGGTACTTCAACAGCAAGCGGAACAATACCGTGCTCGACACCCAGCAGTTCAGGGAGCACGCAAAGCAAGTGATGGACTACTGCCAGCTCAATTTGAAGACGCCGGTCATGGAGGCGGCCGAAAAAGTGCTGGGGCTGAGTAAATAGGGCGACATAGACATGGCTCAGGCGATCTGCGTATGCGGCAAGTGTGCGCCCGCCTCGCACGTCATCCCCGTTTTCGATCGGTCGCGAGCATCTCAACGCGGATCCGATGTCGACGCCCCGGCCGCGGTCTTCGATTAACCCGCCGTGAAGGATTGCGCGCCGCCGGTCGGTCCATGCCTCAATTCGTTCACGGGGAACAGACCGGAACGGCGGCTTGATTTGCCGCAACGGCGTCATGAACGACGTTGTAATCTCGGGCCGGGTTGCGTGCCAAGCGGTCCCGACAATGCCCGGGAGGAAAGAATGTTTGGACGAGCCGGGCGGAATTCTGGTGATTGCCGACCATTCCGCCGCCGCCGGCGCGGGCACCACGGTGGGGCGCTCGCTCCACCGCATCGAGGAAAGCGCTTTGCGCAGGGAGGTCGAGGCTGCCGGGTTCAAGCTCGTGGGCCAGGGCGATTTCTGGCACCATCCCGAGGACACCCGCGATTTCATGACTCAAGCGCCGACCAAGCCGGCCGATGAGTTCGTGCTCAAGTTCCAGAAGCCGCAATGATGCCTGCGGCGGCCCGGCTTTGATTTCGATCAACGCCGGGCCTGCCGGTTCGGCCCAGCTTTACATTCATGAGCACGACGCTGACCTTGGCCGAACGCGCGGTGCCACGCTACACCTCGTATCCCACCGCGCCGCATTTCTCCGCGGCGGTGGGATCGAACACCTACGCCGAGTGGCTCAAAGCGCTGCCGGATGAGACAAAGCTGTCGCTTTATGTGCATGTTCCGTACTGCAGCGAACTCTGCCTCTATTGCGGCTGCACCACCAAGGCGGTGAGGCAGCGGGCGCCGGTGGTGGCCTATGCCGACCATCTCCGGCACGAAATCGAGCTGGTCGGAGCCGTGCTCGGCGGCAGGCCGGCCGTTCATTTGCATTGGGGTGGCGGCACGCCGTCGATTCTCGGCGCCGAAGTCATCATTGACCTCGTTGATCGGCTCGAGCGGACATTCGATTTCTCGCCAATCGCCGAGCATGCCATCGAGCTCGATCCCCGCCGCGTGACGTCGCGCCTCGCGGCGACTCTGGGCCGGATCGGCGTCACGCGCGCGAGTTTCGGCGCCCAGGATTTTTCGCCCCATGTGCAGCGCGCGATCGGCCGCATCCAGCCGTTCGAGCAGGTCGAGGCGGCGGTTGCGGCGGTGCGGGCGGCCGGCGTCGCCGCCATCAATATCGATCTCATGTACGGCCTGCCGCGGCAGACCGTCGGCGACGTGATCCGCAGCGCCGAACTGGCGGCCTCGCTTGCGGCGTCGCGCATCGCCCTGTTCGGCTATGCGCATGTGCCGTGGTTCAAGCCGCATCAGAAGCTGATCGACACGCAAGCGCTTCCGGGCGCCGCCGAGCGGATGGCGCAGATGTACGCGGCGGCCGAGACGCTGGAGGAATGCGGCTATGTCCAGGTCGGTCTCGATCACTTCGCCCTGGTCCACGACGACCTGCTGCGCGCCGCACGCACCGGGCGCCTGCATCGCAATTTCCAGGGCTATACCACCGACGCGGCCGACGCCCTGATCGGCCTCGGCGCCTCCTCGATCGGGCGGTTGCCGCAGGGCTATGTGCAGAATGCGCCGGATGTCGGCTCGTACATGCGCGCGATCGATGGCGGACAGTTTGCCGTCGCCAAGGGCCTCGCGTTCTCGCCCGACGATCTCCAGCGCGCCAGGATCATCGAGCGGCTGATGTGCGATTTCGCGGTCGATCTCGACGCCGAGGCCGGCGCGACGGAATTCCCGGCGGAACTGGACGCCGTCGACGACCTCGCCGGGTCCGGGATCGTGAGCCGTCATGGCCGCCAGGTCGTGGTGACGGAAAAAGGGCGTCCGTTCGTTCG
This sequence comes from uncultured Alphaproteobacteria bacterium, assembly GCA_963795865.1. GTDB lineage: Bacteria > Pseudomonadota > Alphaproteobacteria > Rhizobiales > Xanthobacteraceae > JAJPKK01. The sequence continues at coordinate 25,003 of CAWCJX010000054.1, read as the reverse complement.
CCTTGTCGCCGCGGCCTTCGACGCCTATCTGCCGCAACATCACAAGCGGCACTCCGTCGCGGTGTGATGCGGATCAGCCGCGCGGAGACGGTGCGTCCCGCAATGACGTGCCGGGGAAAGATGCGTCCCAGCGAATTGACCAGGAATGGCGCGCTTGCGGTCCGAGGCGTGGCGGCAGCGACGCCGCACCTCCACCGGGAGATTGCCATATCCGCCGCGTTTCTGGCCGTCGCCCGATGCGATCCGGCGGAGGCATTGCGCCGTCTCGATGCGACCGATGCCGGCATGGAGGAGGCGGAAGCGGGCCGGCGGCTGCGGCGTTTCGGGGCCAACCAGGTCGCGCGGGAACGCCGGACCGGAATCCTCCATGAGCTCATCGATCGCACCAACAACCCGCTCAACGGGTTGCTGCTCACGCTGTCGGTGGTGTCCTACTTTCTCGGCGACGTCCGTGCGGCGGCGATCATCGCCACCATGGTGGTGCTTTCGATCGCGACCGCCTTCGTCCAGGAGCATCGCTCCAATCAGGCCGCCGCCAAGCTGCGCGCTTTGGTCAAGACCACCGCGAGCGTGAAGCGCCGCGGCGGCGCGCCGCGACCCTCCAAGGTCGAAGGCTTCGTCGAGATACCGATGGAAGAGATCGTGCCCGGCGATGTCGTCGCTCTGTCGGCGGGCGACATGATCCCGGCCGACCTGCGCCTGCTCTCGGCGAAAGACCTGTTCATCAATCAGTCGACCCTCACCGGCGAGGCGATGCCGATCGAAAAAGTCCCATCCGCCGCCACGCTGTCTGCCACGAACGCGTTCGATCTGCCCAATGTCTGCTTCATGGGCAGCAACGTGGTCAGCGGCTACGGCACCGGGGTGATCGTTCAGACCGGCGCCAGGTCCTATTTCGGCCAGCTCGCCGATACCATCGCCGGGCAGCGCGTCCGGACCAGCTTCGAGAAGGGCATCGACCGCTTCACCTGGCTGATGATCCGCTTCATCCTGGTGCTCGTTCCGTCGGTGTTTCTGATCAACGGCCTCACCAAGGGCGATTGGCTCGAGGCGCTGCTGTTCGCGCTCGCCGTCGCGGTCGGCCTGACGCCGGAAATGCTGCCGATGATCGTGACCGCGAATCTCGCCAAGGGCGCCATCGCCATGTCGCGCAAAAGGGTGATCGTCAAGCGGCTGCACGCGATCCAGAACTTCGGCGCCATGGATGTGCTGTGCACCGACAAGACCGGCACGCTGACCCAGGACCGGATCATCCTGAAACGGCATCTCGACATCCGCGGCGAGGACTGCGACCGCGTGCTCGAATACGCCTACCTCAACAGCCATTATCAATCGGGCCTGAAAAATCTGCTCGATATCGCGGTGCTGCAGCATGTCGAGCTCGGCAAGGAGCTTCACGAGGAGCACCAGTACCGCAAGATCGACGAGATACCGTTCGATTTCGTCCGCCGGCGCCTTTCCGTCGTGCTCGGCCGGGAGGACGGCAGGCACGTCCTCATCTGCAAGGGAGCGATCGAGGAGGTGTTCGCGGTCTGCAGCCGCTATGAAATCGGCGATGAGATCGGCGGCCTCGATCGCACGCATCTGGAGACCGCGCAGCGCCAAAGCGCCGCGCTCAATGCCGACGGCTTCCGCGTCATTGCGGTCGCCTACAAGGAACTCGGCGGCGCCAAGGAGGTGTACGGCGTCGCCGATGAATGCGACCTGACGCTGCTCGGCTATATCGCGTTTCTCGATCCGCCCAAGGAAAGCGCGGGGCCGGCCATAGCGGCGCTCGGCCGCGCCGGGGTGCGGGTGAAGATCATCACCGGCGACAACGATATCGTCACCCGCAAGATCTGCCGCGAGGTCGGCCTCGATGTCGACCGCATCATTCTCGGCGCCGAGGTCGACGGCGCGAGCGAGGACGCGCTCGCCGCATTGGTCGACACCTATCCGGTGTTCGCAAAAATCTCCCCGGCGCAGAAGGCGAGGCTGATCTCGGCCTGCCAGCGGAACGGCCACGTGGTCGGCTTCCTCGGCGACGGCATCAATGACAGCGCGGCACTGAAGGCCGCCGATGTCGGCATTTCCGTCGACACCGCAGTCGACATTGCAAAGGAATCCGCCGACATCATCCTTCTGGAAAAGAACCTCGGCGTGCTCGCCGACGGCGTCATCGAAGGCCGCAAGGTGTTCGGCAACATCACCAAGTACATCAAGATGGGAGCGAGCTCGAATTTCGGCAACATGTTCAGCGTGGTCGGCGCCAGCATCTTCCTGCCGTTCCTGCCGATGGCGCCGATCCAGGTGCTGACCAATAATCTGCTCTACGACTTCTCCCAGACCGCCATCCCGACCGACAACGTCGACGAGGACTATCTGCTGGTGCCGCGCCGCTGGGACATCGGCAACATCATGAAGTTCATGCTGTTCATCGGGCCGATCAGCTCGATCTTCGACTACGTGACCTACTTCACCATGATCTATGGGTTCGGCGCCTGGGACAATCCGGCGCTGTTCCAGACCGGCTGGTTCGTCGAATCCCTTCTCACCCAGACGCTGATCATCCACATCATCCGCACCGCCAAAATTCCGTTCATCGAAAGCCTGGCAAGCCCGGCCCTCATCACGACGTCGATCATCATCTCCGTCATAGGGATCGCCTTGCCCGTCACGTGGATCGGCGCTTCGCTGGGCTTCGTCCCGTTGCCGCCGCTCTATTGGCCGGCGGTGGTCGCCATCGTCGGCTGTTACGCTGTGTTGACCCAGTTGATGAAGAGCTGGTTCGTGCGGCGGTGGGGGATGTGATGGTGGGGGATGTCATGGGTCGCCTCGAAACGGCGCCGCGTCATCCTGTCGCGCCGCGACTGCAAGCCCTCGGGAAATTCACCGCCAGGAGGCCCGACCATGCCCTACCCGACCAACGAGGATCTGCCGGGTTCGATCACCCGCCATCTGCCGCCGCACGCGCAGGACATCTACCGCGCCGCGTTCAATCACGCCTACGCGGCCCATGCCGGTGATCCGCGCCAGGAAGAAGCGGCCCATCGCATCGCCTGGGGCGCCGTCAAGCGTGTCTACGTGAAGATCGGCGACAGCTGGGTTGCGCGCGAGGGCTCGGCCTGACACCATCGGCGCCATTCGACCGCGCGATCACCGGCCGCGATTTCTCCGCGCTCAATCGCATTCGGCTCGCCGGGTCCAGCTTGCGACTCCAGCGGCCGCTTACCCTCGTGAACCCGCTGCGCTATCATCCCATCGTCAATCGCGGCCGCTTGCCCTGGGAGGCCGGAGTCGCCATTTGTGGCCGGACGGCCGCTTCGCCATGGTGCCTGCGGACGCTGTGGATTGACTCCGGTCAATACACGCCGTCGACACGGCAGTTAGTTTCGACCATGGCAAAGAAGCAGCAGCACGGCGAAATCCCGGAGGCGCCGGAGTTTCCGGCCAGCCTGTTCGCGTGGCCGGCGCTGATGGCGGCAAGCGTCGGGGAGGCGATTGCCGCCTCGCTCGTCGTGCCCCGCGCGAAGCCGGCCGGGGAGCGCCAGCCCGCCTGGGCCACGCCCCATCGGGTGCGCCTCGAACTGGGCACCATGCAGCTGCGCGATTTCTCCACCGGCGCGGGCGGCATCGCCACCCTCATCTGCGCCCCGTTCGCCCTACATGGCGCGACCATCGCCGATTTCGCCCGCGGCCACAGCGTGGTCGAGGCGCTCCACGAGGGCGGCGTCGGCCGCATCGACGTCACGGACTGGCGCTCGGCCGGGCCGCAGATGCGGTTCCTGTCCATCGACAATTATCTCGCCGATCTCAACGTCGCCGTGGACGAACTCGGGCCGCCGGTCGATCTCGTCGGCCTGTGCCAGGGCGGCTGGATGGCGTTGACGTTTGCGGCGCGGTTTCCCAGCAAGGTGCGGCGCCTGGTACTGGCGGGCGCGCCGGTCGATATCGCCGCCGGGCAGTCCAACCTCTCGCGGATGACCCTGCAGGTTCCACTGGCTGCATTCGAGGAGTTCGTCGCCTCGCAAGACGGCCGCGTGCTCGGCGAGCGCGTCCTCCAAATATGGGGAACGGCGCTCATCGCCGATGATGCGGGGCGCGTCCTGCAGCTTCCGCCGGGCGATGATTCGCCACGGGTGCAGGATATGCGTGCGCGTTTCGACGAATGGTACGATCTCACCGTCGATCTGCCCGGCGCCTATTATCTTCAAGTGGTCTCCTGGCTGTTCAAGGAGAACCGGCTCGCCACCGGCAAGTTCGTCGCGCTGGGGCGGCGGATCGATCTTTCCGCCGTGCGCCACCCGATCTTCCTGCTCGGCGCCGCCGCCGACGAAATCGTCGCCCCCGAGCAGTTGTTCGCGACGGCGAATTGTGTCGGCACGCCAAGGCAGCATATCGAAGCGGCGACCGAGCCGTGCGGGCATCTCAGCCTGTTCCTCGGCGCCGAGACGATGAAGCGCAGCTGGCCGCGGATTGCGCGCTGGCTCGGCGAGGCGTCATAGGGCGCCGCCAGCGATCCGGTGTCGGGCTGTGCGCCTTGTGCGCAGGGTTTACGCTAAGCTCGCCGATCGGATTCGGAGGAGATCATGCACAAGAGCGACGGCAAGAAGAAGCAGAAGTGCAAGAATTGCGAAGGCAAGGGCACCCTCAAGAAGGGAGACAAGGTGGTGAGGTGCCAGCGCTGCGATGGCACCGGGATCAAGCGCTGAGCACCCGCGTCGGCTGCGCCGTCAGGTCCAGAACTGATAGATCAATTTCCCGATCGAATAGACGACGGCGCAGCCGATGAAGAACAAGATCACCCAGACCGCGAAATCGAGCTGCTTCTTGAATTCGGATACCGCCTGCGACGTCTTCTTCGAACGCCCCATGAAGATGGCGCGCAGGAAGAGGACGATCGGCATGATCGCCACGAGGATCCCGATCAGCTTGAACATGAGTGGATTTATGACCCGATTCCGGCCGCGGGTATAGCTGCCATCCGGCGACGCCGGGACAGGACACAGGAAGGGATCGACAGCGGTGCGCGCAATGGTTCTCGACCGGCCTCGCACGCCTTTGATGATGCGCGAGCGCGCGACGCCGGTTCCGGCGGCGGGAGAAATACTCATCGAGATTTCCGCCTGCGGGGTGTGCCGCACCGATCTGCACGTGGTCGACGGCGAATTGCCCGACCCCAGGCTCCCGATCGTTCCCGGCCACGAGATCGTCGGGCGGGTCGCGGCCTGCGGGGACGGCGTTTCCGGCCTCGCCATCGGCGCGCGCGTCGGCGTGCCGTGGCTCGGGGCGACCTGCGGCGTCTGCCCCTACTGCCGCGACGGCCGCGAGAACCTGTGCGACCGGCCGCTGTTCACCGGCTATACCCGGGACGGCGGCTTTGCCACCCACACCGTGGCCGATGCGCGCTATTGCTTCGCGTTGCCGCAGGACGTCGATGATGCCGGACTGGCGCCGCTCATGTGCGCGGGACTGATCGGCTGGCGCAGCTACCGCATGGCCGGGGCCGGCGAGAGCCTCGGCATCTACGGCTTCGGCGCCGCCGCCCACATCCTCGCCCAGGTCGCGATCTGGCAGGGCCGCCGCGTCCATGCCTTCACCCGGCCGGGCGATGATGACGCGCAAAACTTCGCCCGCCGGCTCGGCGCGGCCTGGGCCGGGGGCTGCGAGGAGGCGCCGCCGGAACCGCTCGACGCCGCCATCATCTTCGCCCCGGTCGGCGCGCTCGTGCCGGCGGCCTTGCGGGCGGTGAAAAAGGGCGGCCGCGTCGTGTGCGGCGGCATCCACATGTCGGACATCCCGGCCTTCCCCTACCGTATCCTGTGGGAGGAACGGCAGATCCTCTCGGTCGCCAACCTGACGCGCGAGGATGCCCATGAATTTCTGAAGGTGGCGCCGCAGGCGGGCGTGAAGACCGAGGTCACCCGCTATCCGCTGGCGCAAGCCAACGAGGCGCTCGCCGACTTGCGCGAAGGCCGGCTCCAGGGCGCCGCGGTGTTGATTCCGTAGTTGAGTTGGGGACGTAGCCCGCTGAGCGGAGCGACATGCGGGATCGTGTGGCGACAGGGATCGATTCTGCTCCCGGATGTCGCTCCGCTCATCCGGTCTACGTGCTGCCTAATTCACCATCCCCGGCACGCGCGGCAGCCACAGCGATATCCCGGGGATGTAGGTCACCATCACCAGGAACACCAGCCGCCCGTGATAATTCTATCTGTCGCGGCGGACCATGCTCCTTTCATGAGACGGTGAACTGAGCCATCATACCGGAATCCTCGTGTTCCAGAATGTGACAGTGCGCCATGTAGGGATCATCCCGGCTCGCCGGATATGGGAACCGCAGCAGGATTTCGGAAACGCCCCGCTTCGAGATCGGGGCGACATCCTTCCACCCCGCACGCTCGGGTCCCGGCGGCGTGCCCTCCTGGGAGATGATGCGGAACTGGCAGCCATGGATGTGCACAGGATGTAGCATCAGGTCGGAGCCTTCCGAGATCCGCCAACGAAGGTCCTGGTTGCGGGCCGCCGAAAAATCGGTTCGGCCGAGCGAGAACGGCTTTCCATTCACGCCATTCGAAGAGAGTTGCTCGGCTTCCGGCAGCGCCGGATCGCCGATGATGAGGTTGGCCACGCGCGCGACGACCGCCGGATCGGTCTTGCCGCTCTCGATCATTGCCGGCAGGCCGGCCTGTTTGAGCGGCATCATGCCCTGCATGTCGCGGAACATGTTCATCACCAGTTCCTGGCTCACCGGCGGAAGCTGCTGCGGCAGGGCCGGCAAGACCGCAAGCGATGCGGGAAGCTGCCCCGTCCCATCCGCACCGTCGGGCTTGATCGTGACCAGGGGAAGCGGGCCGTCGAAGGGCGGCAGCCGCATGATGTCCTGCGCGACCGGCAGCGTGACGATGTCGAAGGCGCGCCCATCGCGTCCGTCGACGAGCACCTCGAAACGCTCTCCGACATGGATCGGCAGCTCTTTGAGCTCGACCGGACTTGCGAGCAAGCCGCCGTCCGACGCGATGACATAGAACGAGCGGTTGTCCGAGACGCTGAGCCTGTAGCTGCGGGCATTAGAGCCGTTGAGAATTCGCAGCCTGATCCAGCCCCGCACCGTGCGGGCCTCCGGATAGCGAGCGCCATTCACGAGCGCGATGTCGCCGACGTAGCCGTTCGTCACCGCGATGGCGTTCATGCGATCGAAGAACTGCCCGTCGGATGTGAAACGGCGGTCCTGAATGATCAGCGGAATGTCATCGACGCCCCACCGGGACGGCAGTGGCAATCGGCCGGCTTCCTCATCATCGACGATCAGCAGGCCCGCCAGACCCTTGATGACTTCCTGCGCGGTCGATGGATAGTAGTGAGGATGAAACCACAGGGTCGCCGCCGGTTGATTGATCGAGAGCTCGGTCTGCCACCGCTTTCCCGGCGCGATGACCTGATGTGGTCCTCCGTCGGCTGCTCCCGGAATGATCAGCCCGTGCCAATGCATGGTAATGTTTTCCGGGACGTTATTGGTGACCTGCACAGTCACCGTCTCGCCCCGTCGCAGGCGCAGCGCCGGCCCGAGATAGGGGCCGTTGATGCCATAAGTTGCCGTCTCGCGGTCGCCCAAGAACCGCATCGTGCCGGTTCGTGCGTCGAGCTCGATGGACCCCGCGGCATCGGCCTTCAGTTCGGGAGGGATCGGCAGGGACAGCCGTGCGATCGATTGCGCACCGACGTTACGTGCACCGAACCCCGCGAGTGCCCAGGCCGAGCCTGCGAGCAGCGTCGTTCGCCGAGAGAGCCGGATCATCATGTCCTCCGATGAGTTCGAGGAACGCTTGTTAGAAACATAACTCGCCGGAATGATCATATCATGAAATCGTCCGCGTCCGTGTCGCTTCCCAGTCTCCTTACGAACTAAATACCCAGTTTTGCCGGCCGTCCTTCGCCCTGTGACGATCTGTTTGTCCAGGGTATCAAAAATGTCCTCCCTTGCTTCTGCTTTACTATCGAGCCGTACGATACAAAACTGGGCGTTCCGCATGAGGTCATTCGCATCGTCCCTGAACTTGGACTTGGCCACGACCATTGCAGTGCGCGAGATCAGCCGAGGCTTAGTCTATGAGCTCGATGGCGGAATCAAGCGTCACACGATCCCGCTTCGGTTCACCGCCGGCTTGCTTGCTAAGGTCCCGAGCAGCAATTTATGTTTGGTATGCGTGGTGGCTCGGGACTTTGGGGTGGGTGGTGCGCGGGGTCAGTGGACGTCGACGGCGTGGTGGTATGCGTAGTGCGCGCTTGGTCTGATCGGCGCGGGCTTCGCGCAGAGCAAGACGGCTGCCAACTTCATCAACAACGGCATCAGCTGGCCGACCTTTCTCGCGGCCAACCTGCCCGCGTCAGGCCCCGCCTACCCGCTGCCCGGGCCCGGCGTTCGCTTGCGCGTGAAGCCGCGCGGCGATCTGGCATTCCAAGCCGGAATATACAGCGGGGACCCCAGCGGCGGCAGCGGCTCGAACCTGCCGGGTCCGGTGCCGACCGGTACGGTCTTCAGCTTTCGCGGCGGTACCTCTCATCGGCGAGGCAAGCTACCTGCCTAATCTGGGCAAGGACGCCTGGGGACTTCCGGGCGCCTACAGGATCGGGGCGTGGTACCACACCAGCTCGGGCTTCGCCGATCAGCGAACGCATGGGTCGTCGGCCCGTGAAATTGCCGGCCGCCAGCGGTACAGCGTGGAGAGGTAATATTGCACCGTAGCCTACGGCTTTGGGGGGCAGTCGCTCAAATCCGGCATCGGCGGCGCTCCGGAGGGCCGTTTGAACCTTTCTTGGGGGGCGGGAGACCAAAGGTCGAATCCTGCCGAGCAAGGAGCCGCCATGTCCCGCAAGTTCGTCGTTTTCGCCGCCGCCGCGGTCGCCCTCGGCTCGGTTGCCTTGGCCTCCGGCATGGCGCGCTCCGGCGTCGCCCAACCCTATAAAACCAAAGCGGATTTCGACCGCGCCTTCGGCATGGCCGCGGCCTCCCCCGGGGTGATGTCGGCGAAGGCGGCGATCGAAGCGGAAAAGCTGCGGCAGGCCGGCTTGAAGCGGGTCAGCCTGGCCCAGGCCGCGAGATAAAAAGCCAAGGGGCGGTCTCGGGTCAGTGCCTATCGCCTCAAGCGCCGACGCCGGCGGGCTTGAGGGGTCGGACGGATGGCAGGGCGCTCCGGTCGGCAACCGCGGCCGATTCGCGTGAAGCTGACAGGCCGGCATCGCTTAGTTTGATCGCCGCGGCGAAGCCTGTCGGAGCTCCAAACGCGTTTCGCCCCAATCAACAACCGCAGTCGTCTCGCCGGCGCCCGCGCAGCAAACGCAGGTCGCGGCCTCATTCCGCGCGCCCCAAAGGACCTTCCTCTACCGACCGGCCAAAACGCCTTGATCTGACCGCGGGGTCACGCGACGAACACGAGCAATCCTGCGCGCATCGACATCCCGCAATACTTCCCGCATTGACACTTTGCTGAACAAGCGCATTCATTTAGATTAATCGCCGCGGACCCCCGCGGGTGAGTCCCATATGAGTTGCGCGACCATGCTCCATCGCCACCATGCTGCACTGGCTCTGGCTGCCGCGCTTGCGGTGGCCTGCGTCGGTTCAAATGCCCATGCCCAGGCTCCGGCGAGCCCGGCGCCGCCGAAGCCGGCGACGAAACCGGCTGCTGCCGCTCCGGCGCCAGCTCCGGCTCCGCAGCCGACGCTGCTCGGCCAATTCGGCGATTGGGGCGCCTATACCGCCTCCCCTGGAGGCAAGAAGGTGTGTTTCGCCCTCGCCAAGCCCTCGAATTCGAAGACCGCACCGCCCAACCGGCCGCGCGATCCGACCTACATGTTCATTTCCTCCCGCCCGGCCGAAAAGGTGCGTGACGAGGTTTCGGTCATCTTCGGCTACGGCTTCAAGCCCAATGCCGATGCCAGCATCGAGATATCCGGGGCAGCCTATGCCATGTACACCCAGGCCGATGGCGCCTGGATCAAAAACGCGGCTGAGGAAACCCGGCTGGTCGACGCCATGCGCAAGGGCGCGGACCTCACGGTCAAGGGCACTTCGGCAAAGGGCACTGCCAGCACCGACGTCTATTCGCTGCGCGGCCTGCCCGAAGCGCTCAACCGGGTCGGTCAGGAATGCAAATAGTCGTGCGGATGGTCGCCCAGGTCGCCGATCGGTAGCCCGCAGGGAGCGGGAGTCGCGGTGGCCGCCGCGACCATATCGCAAGCGTTTTGCCCCAACGCCGTGCTACTGAATTCAGATGACCATGCCCATTGAAACCGCGGCTGCGCCCGGCCTGATCGAGAAGGCGCCGTCGGAGCGCTATGTCCGCCCCGGCAGGCCTTCGCTGGTCGGCATGTCGCGGGCGGAGCTCGCCGCCGCCCTCGGCGAGATCGGGGTGCCGCCGGCCCAGCGCAGGATGCGCGCGCAGCAGATATGGCACTGGCTCTATGTGCGCGGCGCGACCGGCTTCGAGGTGATGACCAGCGTCTCCAAGGAGCTGCGCGCCGAGCTGGAGCGCGCTTTCACGCTCGACCGGCCGGAGGTCGCGGCCGAGCAAATCTCGGTCGACGGCACCCGGAAATGGCTGCTGCGGCTCCCCGGCGAGGGGAGCGAGCGGCCCCATGAGGTGGAGTGCGTCTACATTCCCGAAACCGGCCGCGGCACCCTGTGCGTGTCGAGCCAGGTCGGCTGCACCCTGACCTGCACCTTCTGCCACACCGGCACCCAGCGCCTGGTGCGCAACCTCACCGCCGGCGAGATCGTGGGGCAGGTGCTCCTCGCCCGCGACCGCCTCGGCGACTGGCCCGGCCACGCCCCGCCCGCCGGGGCCGTCGTCCCCAATGACGGCGGCCGCTTCGTCACCAACATCGTGATGATGGGCATGGGCGAACCGCTCTACAATTTCGAGGCGGTGCGCGATGCGTTGCTGGTGGTGGCCGACAACGAGGGCCTCGCCATCTCCAGGCGCAAGATCACCCTGTCGACCTCCGGCGTGGTGCCCAACATCAAGCGCACCGGCGAGGAGATCGGCGTCATGCTGGCGGTGTCGCTGCACGCGGTGCGCGACGATCTGCGCAACGAGCTGGTCCCGCTCAACCGCAAATATCCGATCGCGGAATTGCTGGAGGCGTGCCGCAACTATCCCGGGCTGACCAACGCCAAGCGCATCACCTTCGAATATGTGATGCTCAAGGGCGTGAACGACTCGCTTGCCGACGCCAGGGCGCTGGTGCGGCTCCTCCAGGGAATTCCCGCCAAGATCAATCTCATTCCGTTCAATCCGTGGCCGGGCACCGCCTACGAATGCTCGGAGTGGGACGACATCGAGCGATTTTCCGAGGTGGTCTTCAATGCCGGCTATTCCTCGCCGGTGCGCACGCCGCGCGGGCGCGACATTCTCGCCGCCTGCGGGCAGCTCAAGAGCGCGACCGAAAAGCTCTCGGTGCGGGAGCGCATGGCACTGCGCGCCATGGCGATGACGGAGTGATCGGGCGCCTGCTGCTGCGCCTCGTCCTGGTGCCGCTCGGGGCCGCGATGGCGCTCGCCGCTGCAGGCGCTTTGATTGCGATCACCCAATGGAACGCGTTCCACGCCGTTCTCGGCGCCGATCCGCAGGCCCAGCAGAACTATCTTTTCGCGCTGATGGTGGCCGGGCCGCTGCTCGCCTCGCTGATGTCGACCTGGGCGCATTACACCGTCATGCCCGCGCTGGCCGGCGTATTCATCGCGGAGACCTTTGCCATCCGGTCGTGGATGTTCCATGTCGGCAATGGCGCGCTCTCGGCACTGCTCGGCTGGACGCTGACCCGGGACTTGCGCGACGAGCATCATTTTTTCGCCAATCCCACTATTCTCGTCGCCGCCGGCATCGCTGCGGGCTTCGCCTATTGGCTGATCGCGGGATGGACCGCCGGATTCTGGAAGCCGGCGGGCGCCCGCCGCAGCGAAGTGGAGCGGCCATTCGCCTAGCCGGGTTCTGCCGCGGCCTCTCGATTTCCCTCCTCGACTTCGGTCCGAAAACGGGGAGGGAGAAGATTTTACATGCCGGTGCCAGCGTATAGGATGCCGCCCACATGGGAGGATCCATCATGTCGAACCAATTCGATCAAGCCGCGAACCGCCGCCGGTTCCTGCAGTTCATCGCCGCCAGCACCGCGCTCGGCTATGCCGACAAGCTCGCCTTGGCGGAGACCCTGCTGCCGAAGACGAAGCTGCCGGATCCGATGATCTGGGCGCCGCTGGACGCCGCCAACCTGATCAAGTCGCCGAAGGAGGCGATCAACGTGTTCGACTTCGAGCCGGTGATGCGCCAGAACGTGCCGCCCGCGCATTTCGGCTACATGGCCTCGGGCATCGACGACGAGGTGACGCTGCGCGCCAACCGCGAAGGGTTCCTGAAGTTCCAGCTGCGCCCGCGCCGTCTCGTCGACGTCAGCAAGGTCGACATGAGCACCGACATTCTCGGCGTCAAATACGCCTCGCCCATCATCATCGCGCCGACCGGCGGCCACACCGCCTATCATGCCGACGGCGAGGAGGGCGTCGCCAGGGCCGCCAAGGCGGGCAATCACCTCATGATCCTGTCGACCCAGACCTCGACGGCGGTCGAAGACGTCATCAAGGCGCGCGGCGGGCCGATCTGGATGCAGCTCTATGCCACCAACAAGTTCGAAGTCGCGGCCCACCATGTCAGGCGCGCGGAGAACGCGGGCTGCACCGGTCTCGCCGTCACCGTCGATCGCTCCGGCGGCCGCAACCAGGAAACCCTGTTCCGGCTCACCCGCACCGACAACCGCCAGTGCAACTCCTGCCACGACCGCACCAGCATCGAGACCGACCAGGGCGTCAAGCCGATGTACCGGGGGGTCGATCTCACCGGCTTGCGCAACATCCAATCGTCCGCCATGACCTGGGACTACCTCAAGCGGCTGCGCGACATGACCAAGATGAAGGTGGTGATCAAGGGCCTGCTCGCCTGGGAGGACGCCAAGCTCGCCGCCGACGCCGGCTATGACGCCATCATCGTGTCGAACCACGGCGCCCGCAGCGAGGATTCCGGCCGCTCCACCATCGACGCGCTGCCGGAGATCGTCGAAGCCGTCAACGGCCGCATGCCGATCCTGATCGACTCCGGTTTCCGCCGCGGCACCGACATCTGCAAGGCGCTGTGCATGGGCGCCACCGGCGTCGCCGTCGGCCGGCCCTATCTGTGGGCGCTCGGCGCGTTCGGCCAGCAGGGCGTCGAGCGCGCGCTCGAGCTGCTGCGCATCGAGCTGTTCGGCATCATGCAGCAGGTCGGCGCCCCGTCGATCAAGCAGCTGACGCCGGCGATGGTGCGCCGGGCGTGACGCACCGGGGCCGCCGCCGCCGGTCCGGAGTATCCGGCGGTCTGCCCCAGCTCCTGCAACCGGGCTCCGGCGACCAGCTCGGCTGCCAGCCAGGGTGCCAGTTCAGCTGCCCCTGCATTGCGAATCTCGATGTGCTATCCTGAAAATATCGGAGCAGGAGAGCGCAGGTGCAGTTCGCCGTCGGCTTCAGGGTGCAGGGCAAGTCCGGCCACGTCGTCGTGGAGGCGGAAGACGCGTTGATTGCCGCGCTCAAGGTCAAGATGGAACGCCCGGAGGCGCACATCACCTACGTCCGCCATCCCAACAAACGCGGCGACACGCGTCACCCCGTGCAGGCGCTCGGCGGCGACAGCCCTTGAGAAGCCCTTTACTTGGTTCACTGTCCGGTTCGGCCGAACGCGCCTACGCGCGTTGCAGCGACCCAGCCTCACGCGCAACGTCATACCGAGGCGCGCATCTTCGCGCGGACCCGGAACCCGGGCCGTGAGCGGAGCGGGGAGACCGCTCACGCCGTTTCGCCGGCGGGACTATACGCGGACGAACTCCTTGCCCTTGTTGGCGGCGACGAAGCCGTTGAACACTTCGTTGACCTGGTCCCACGATTTGAGCTTCTTCATGTTGTCGAGCCAGCGCTTGACGTTGGGATAGGCGGTGAGGTCGCAGCCGATCCACTCCCCGATCGTCACCAGGCAGGCGCCGAAATAGTCGGCGATGGTGATCTCGTTGCCGCAGAGATATTGGTTCTTCGGCCCGATCCAGTGGTCGTTGAGGGCCTGCAACCATCGCTTGGCGCCTTGCTGTCCCCACGCAATGGAGCCGGCATGGGCCTCGTCGCTGCGGCGCTTGTGGTGCTGGAACAACTGCGGATAGACCAGGCCGTAGCCGAATTCGCGATAGAGCTGGGTATTGAGCCAGTCCATGACCTCGTTGACCTTGGCGCGCTTCTTGAGGTCCTTCGGGTAGGACGGCAGGTCGTACTTGTCGGCGAGATATTTCAGGATCGCCGAGCTTTCGGTCAGGCGCAGGTCGCCGTCCTCGAGCATCGGCACCATCCGGTTGGGGTTGAGCGACGCATACGGCTCCTGATGGTGGGCGCCCTGGAGGATATCCACCATTTCCTCGTCGCATTTGATCGCGTTCTCGGCAATCAACAGCCGCACCGGACGGGTCACGGTGGAAACCGGGTGCATGTAGAGCTTCATGAGCAATCTCCCTCCCAATCGACGATGCGCCGGCGGCCGCGGCCGGCGCGATTGAATTCGGTTGTCTGCGGGCCAACGGCTTGCGCCACGTCCCGCGTGATCACTGTAGCGCAGGCACCGCCGAAACATCGATACGAGCCCGCGGTCGGCGGGCAACGAGGGCCCGACCGCGTCCGGCGCTCCAGCGTGCTTCAAGCCCTCGGCATGCGTGTGTTAAGGCGATCCAAAATAGCTTAGAAGGGCAGTTGAAGCGGTCGCGCCGATGGCTGACGCCGCCTATTTCGTTGCCGTGCCGGGGCAGGTCGATTCCCGCCGCTTGGCGACGGGGCGGGGGCGACCTATCCAGCCGGGTTGAACCGTCGATGCGGGCCGCGCACGGGTTTGCGCCGATCGTGGTGAGGGAAGATGATCAAGAATTTTGGCGATCATTCTTCGAATGAGCGCACGTTTCTCGCCTGGGTGCGCACCGCCATCGCCGTCATGGCCTTCGGGTTCATCGTGGAAAAATTCGACCTCTTCCTGCAACTCGCCGCACCGTCGCTGGCAGGCCGCACGCTGTCGCTGCCCGGGCAGCGCTTCGGCAACATCGCCGGACTGGCGCTGATCCTCGTCGGCACCGCGATGGTTGCCATCGCGGCGGTCCGCTTTCTGGTCACTGCGAAGAGCATCGACAGCGACGACCTGCGGCCGGGCGCCGGATCGCGGATCGATGTGGCGCTGGCGGCCCTGCTGGTTCTGCTCGGATCCGCGCTGTTCCTGTATCTGGCCCAGGCCGTCGTCGACCCGCAGTGAGGTCGGCGACGCGCTTCGGCAATGCGCGGCTGCGACATCGAATGATCGGGGCGCGAACGGCGCGCCATCCCGGTCGACACGAGGAACGCCGGCGTCGACACGCCCAATATCGGCCGCGCGGACTCTGCCGGCTGCCGGACCGGCCGAGCCGGGGCCGTACGGGAGGTTCGGGCGGCCGCCGCCAAGCCCGCGCGCCCTTTGCGCAGCAAGCCCCCATCGCGACCCAATTTCGTTCTTGGAAAGCCGCCCGGTGTGTCCTAGATGTGGGCTGCCGTTCAGCATTCCGGCCGGTCGAAGCGGTTGCCCGACATGGCCTGAGAAGCCGCAATAGCTCAGTCGGTAGAGCACATCATTCGTAATGATGGGGTCGGGGGTTCGAATCCCTCTTGCGGCACCAACGACTTACCAACCGAAAATCGAAAATCGGGAGACACATGAAGGTGTGGTAAAGGTAACGTCGGGCAGGGGTCGGGGGCCCGTCCACGGCACGTAGGCTCGTCAGGACGAGGAGCACGAGTTCTTTGGGTGAACCATGAGCGCCCGGGCGCGGACCGGAGATATTCGGAACGCAGCGAACCCGCCCGCCTCCACGACTCCGATCGCGATACATGGCGGACTGCGCACTGACGATACTGAACGCCGATGAGGCGTGCTTCGCTCCCTTTCAAGGGCGAGGCCGACTGCCTCCGACGGGCGATGTCCGCATTTGGTGGTCCGGCTACACCCTCACCCGTGTATCGCGCCTCGCCACGCCACATACCGATCCGGACGAACGAGCGTCGAAAACCGCGAGCGGCATGGGTCGGACCGCGTACCCACTCAAGCGAGCGTGAGCCCAGCGGCGATTCGCCCGAGATCGACTTCCGGTCCCCCGTATCGTCGGCGAATTTATGAACCAAGGGGTAGTGTCCTGGCCAACCGGAAGCCGACATTCCCGTCGCGCAGGACAGAGGGGGGCCCTGAGCGGCTCGCCGATCGGAGGTTATTTGAACCGTAATACCAGGAGCCACCGCGGACGACACGGCGACTTGGTACGCCAGTTTTGAGCCATGCCGAACCGTCCGACGGCGCGCCCTGGTAATCGTCGTGCCACGTGTCTTCGACCCACTCGAAGACGTTGCCGTGCATATCGTACAAGCCGAAGGCGTTGGCAGCTTTTTTGCCGACAGGTTGTGTCGTTCTGTCTGAATTGCCGAAGTACCACGCATACTCACCAAGATGAGCATCCTCATCTCCAAACGAAAAACGCGCCTGCCTGCCGGCTCGCGCTGCATACTCCCACTCAGCCTCTGAGAGCAGTCGGTACTCTTTGCCTGTGATCCTCGAAAGCCACGCCACATATTCCTTGGCGTCATCCCAACTCACATTGATTACGGGCCGATCGCCGCGGCCCCAGGAGTTGTCTCCAACCTCCTTGCAGGCTCCAGCGGCGACGCACGCATCCCATTGCTCGAATGTCACCTCGGTCTTGCCGACTGCAATCGGCATGGCGATCGTCACCTCGTGCTGCGGACCCTCATTTCCAGAACGATCTTTTTCTGTGGCGGGCGAGCCCATCGTGAATTTACCGGCTGGCACCACGACCATCGTCGGGCAGCCGCCAGCGCATTCCTTGAACTCTGACCCGGGCCTCGCCGCGATTTCCTTCTCTTGGTCACCCGGGAGGACGGACGGGCCCATTACCATGCGCCACTGGTATTGCTCTCGGGACAAATCCTGGGGCCATCCCGCCCGTCCTGCGATCAGCAGTGCAATGAACGCCGCAACGACTGCCGCCCTGCGCCCCTCCGGAAGCGGGCGCCCGTTGGGCGGCGCCGCATGGTCCCCATGAGTCATGAACGCTTTCCCGGAATGGCTTACCCACGTCTAAACGATTGCCCCGTGACTTCCTGTCGGATCGGAATGCCCCGGGGAACTCGGCCGAGTCCGCCCAGAATCCTACCGTTCCAACAATTCGCGGACCGCGCGCTCGGCCTGGTCGATGGCGAGATGCGCATACGCATCCCCGCCGGCGTCGGAATTGGCAATGGCGACGCGCCCGACGGTCCGGCGGGCGCGTCTGAGCGTGTCCTCATAATCGTCGCCATCGAACAGCGAGTTCGCCACGTAGCCATAGCCGTGGGACCAGCGGTTGACGGTGATCGCCAGAATGTCGTACGCGCTGGAAAATCCTCCGGGGCCGAGCATGCGGTCGAGCTCGTCGCGGATCCTCGCCTCGAATTCCGCGAACGTCATATCGAGAAGCTTGGTTCGGCCGGCCCGAAACTGCGCACGTGCGTCGAGACCGGAATTGGGTGCGCCCGGCACATGCACCATGTGCAGCACCATCGGCTCGGCCGGGTTGCGCGAATTTCGATAGCCGCCGAGGCTGACCGGAAAGTCGAGCGCCACGCGATTGTGAAACGACATCGGGGCGACGATATCGGCGACCTTGAGCCGCGCCCAGGCCTGCCAATCGCGGACCAGTACGTTGGTATAGACGAGCGGCGTCTTGACGTTCTGCGCCAGCGCCGCACGCTGCGCCTGCGGCAGCTGTGGCATGAGGTGCGGAATGATCGTGTGGAAGCAGGCGAGTATCACGTGCTTCGTCGCGACCCGACGCGGCGCGCCGTCGCGCACATAGCCGACCAAAGCCTCGTCACCGGCGTCGTGAACGTTCACGCAGGTCGCATTGAGGCGGATACGCGTGGTCTGGCCAATGCGATCGAGCGCGTCATAGTCGAAGGGCGCGAGCACGATATCGTCCATGGTATTGCCGGGCGCCACTTCGGGCAGCAGCGAACGCACCAGCAGCCGGGCGAGCGAGGCATTGCCGTCGGGGAAATGATAGATGTAGGGCTCGCTCCGCTCGGGATTGGCGACGACCGGCAACCCGAGGCCGTCAAATCCCGGATAGCCGAAATCGCGCACGTCCGCGGCCGCAACCGCATCGCAGCCAAGCCCGAAAAAATCGAGCGTCCGGCCCTGGAAGCAGTTCGCGACCTCGTCGTTGCAGCCACAATGGCGAATCAGGTAATCGCGATAGCTCGTGGTCTTGAGCACCTTGAGTTTTTCGTCGAGTGGCGATAAAGCCCCACCGGAGTATTTCTTCCTCGGGGATGTCTGGGCTGGCAAAGGCGCTCGCGGCCTGCCGCAGCGTCGCTGCGGCGGCGGCGGGCCCGTCGGTGACCAGCAGCGCAAAGCCGTCCAGTACCAGATCGACGAGACGCGGCGGGTGCGTCGCGCGGGAGGAGCCGGGCGGCGCGTAACCCAGCAGGTGGCCGGCGCCGGCCAGATACCCGGCGAAGAGCGCCGCCTGCCACGCGTCGACGTGAGGTCTCGCGGGCCAAGTCGAGATCGAGCGGCTCGAGCCGTATAGCGGCCTTCAGCAGCAGTGGGGCGTCGCTGCCAGGCCGGAGGCGAACGCGACCCTCCCAGCAAGTCCGCTCGGGCGGCCGAACTCATCCAGCGGCCGCTGGTGGCCAGGAGGTCGTGGGCCCTGCCGAACGTGCCCGCGTGGCACGTTGCCTGCGCCGCTTCGAGCGTGCGACTCGGCCGTCGCCGCGGGCCGCGTCAGCCGTGGCCGCCGTCCAGGAACGCGGCGGCGGCGGCCAGGCCGCCGCGGGCCCGCCCGCCCGGCGGATCTCGTTCCAGTTCGGCGGCGACCTGCTCGCCGGCCGGCCGCCGCTCGGCCAGGTGCCCGGCCCGCTGGTCCGGGTCAGCGCGCGGGTCGCTGACCGCGGCGAGGGCGGCATGCGCATGGCGCCGGTCTGCTCGGCCGGGCCGGCATAGTAGGCCGCCACCGGATCAGCGGGTGCCGGAACCGTACCCGCGGCTGCCACGACACGAGCCGATCCGTCCCCGCGGCCTCGCCCGCCTCCGGGCCGGTCCCGGGCGGGTCGACCCAGGCCGCATCGAACCTCGCTCCGACCTCGGACTGATCACGGCCGGACCGTTCGCCCCTCAGCAGACGGTTGTTCCTCCGTAGGTCGGTGTCGGTCTCGACGGAGAATCACGACCACGCCGCATGTCCGAGCAGAGCAGAGATCCTCCCAGCCCCGATAGCAGCCTACCTCTCGATAGGCGGCGTGCATGTCCATGTGCTCCCTCACTGATTTCATAGAGACGTCCCTTGGTCGGTGCGGCGGTTCGGTTAGCACCGCCACCGTCACCGTCACCGGCCAGGGGGCCTCGTTGGGTGGAACCTTCAGTGAGGGGTGGGGACTTCTCGTGGCCACCAGCGGGGACATCAGCTGGCCATAACCGGAGACCTTTTCATGGCCACGGACCTCAGGACACCCCACAGTCTCCATCAGACCCAGGACGGTTCAGGCGCGGATGCACTCTGAGGACATCACGTTCTTCGGCGAACGACAGCACACAGATGACCATTTTGCCGTCGTGTCACGTCTGAGTGGAAGGCCCTTGGCTGATGTAGGCAGGCGAGAGGCAGTCCACCGGACGGCTGCCCGAGACCTCGACGCGTACGTGTGGTGATTACGCCGTCGATCGAACCCCGCGCCCTTCCCCGGTCTGGGCCGCCACCGCATCACCGAGCAGCGCGTACGAGCGCGGCGCGGGTGCGAGCAGCCGCGATCGAATGCAGAGGGTGACCCGGATTTCGGCTTGCGCCCAACTACGGTGGGGAGTGTCCAACGCGGACGAAGTGGTTTAGCTGTGTCGCATGGGGTTGTGAACCGGGACAGTTGGCGATGCCGGCGCTATTGCGCCCCACTGATGGGCGGGGCCGCAGCACTGTTGCTCGCGTCCTGCTCCTCGGGTGGCCCCTTTCCCAATCGGGGCGCCCTGGCGCAGCAGTCGGCGAGCACCGCGGCCCCATCGAGAACGACGACCACCACGACCGTCCCTCCGACGACGACGACGACCACCACCGCGCCCGAAGAGCCCGGCTGGACGACGCTCAGTACCGGGCCCCGTGGCATCGCCATCGACGAGCGGACCTTTGCACAACCCGACGGGAGCCAGGTCACCGTGGCGCGGTTCCTGTTCAACCACGTGGACTTCAGCCTCCACGTGGGGAGTCAGGACCCACCGGCCGGTCAAGCGGTCATCGGACCGGACTCGGGCCCCGTGGTCAGCGCGGCCGAGCAGCCCCTGCTGCTCGCCTGCTTCAACGGGGGCTTCAAGGCGAATGCCGGCGCGGGTGGCTTCGAGGTCGACGGCCAGGTGCTGACACCACTCTCGGCCGGACTGGGGAGTTTGGTCATCGACACGGCCGGCTTCGGCCGGGTGGGCGTCTGGGGGCAGGACGTCCCACTTCCCGGCGAACAGGTCGCCAGCGTCCGTCAGAATCTCCCTCCCCTTGTCGAGGGTGGCCAGCCGAGCCCGCAGGTCGCCAACGTGTCGGCGTGGGGCACCACACTCGGAGGCGTGGCGGTGACCGGCGGAGCGCCCTCGGACAAGACACCCAGGGCGACCTGCTTTACGCCGCCAGCATGTCGACGCTCCCCGCCGACCTGGCGAACGCTCTGGTCAGTGCAGGCGCCACTGCCGCCATGGAGCTCGACATCAACCCCGAATGGATACACCTCGCGACCGCAGCCACTCCTGGTGCGCCCCTAGTCGCCCGGGTGCCAGGACAGAACCGCCCGGCCAACTTGTGCCAATCCGGCTGGACACGCGACTTCGTGACGGTCCTGTCGATCGGCTGAGCCTCGGCTCGTACGACCATCCAGTCTCGTCGAGCGAGCCCCGCCGAGTGTGGTCGAGGCCAGCGCATTGAAACCTCCGTTCAGACCAGCCACTACGTATGACCTCTGTTCACATGTCAACGCACATGTCAACGCCGAGAAACTCCATCCCAGGGCTGCGGGTTCATGTTCCCGTAAGGGTGGGGACGGCATCATGGCAGCGAGAGGTCCGGACCGGACTGCGACGAGAGACTCGGAAGAGAAGACCAGGACGGATATGGCCGCGAAGAAACGAGGCAGACGACCGGCGCCCCAGGGCCAGGCCTCTCAGCGCCTGGTGGGTTCCAGCGCCCCGGCCCGCACCCGGACCGCGGCGGCGCCTAGCCACGCGACGGGGAGCCGGACCGCCTCGCGTGAGCCGGCCCCCGAGCCGGTCCCGACGCCCCGGAGGCGCCACGAGGAGAGGCAGTGGCTCGATCCGCAGTGGCTCGGTCCGCCTCCGCGCGCCCGCTTCTCCGCCGGGTGGGCCCTGCTGCCATTGCGCGCCTTCCTCGGCTTCACCTTCGTCTTCGCCGGGCTGCAGAAGCTGGCCAACCCCGGCTTCTTCGACGCGTCCAACCCCGCCTCCGTCCAGGCCCAACTCGCCGGCGCCGCCCTCCGGAGCCCGATCCACTCGCTCATCAGTCCCCTGACCCACGTCGCAGTGCCGCTCGGCCTCCTCATTGCGTTCGGCGAGGTGGCCGTCGGCCTCGGCACGCTGCTGGGCCTGTGGGCACGCATCGCCGCCGTGGGGGGGATAGTCCTCTCGTTCATGCTGTTCCTCACGGTCAGCTATCACTCGAGTCCCTACTACACGGGGTCCGACATCGTGTTCGTCTTCGCGTGGATGCCGCTCGTGGTGGTCGGCGCGGGCGGCGCACTGTCCGCCGACTCGATCCTGGAGAACCGCGTCCGCGACGAACTGGGCGCGGAACAGACTGCGATCGTGCCGATTCCGTTCTCGGCCGCCCGCCGCGCCTGCGGCTTCCACGACCACGGGTCCTGCGGCGCCCGCAACGGCGAGCCCTGCGTGCCGGCACCGTGCCCCTGGCTGATACAGCGGGCGAGTCAGGCACGCCAAATGGGCCGGTCCGAGGTGGATCGCCGCACTATCGTCGTGAAGGGGGCAACCGCCGCCGCCCTCTCAGCCGCAGCGCTGGTCGGCGGAGCCCTGGCGGCCGGGCTCGGCCGGCTAGCAGGGGGGCCGACGACGACCAAGACGCCCACCCTGGGGGGTATCGGCAGCGCGGCGCCGACGACGACCTCGACCACGGCCGGCGGGCCGACCACGACGTCGTCGACCGCGGTGGCGGGGCCGACCGCGCCGCGCCCGCCGGGCACTCGGATCGGGCCCGCGCACGACGTGCCGGTGGGCGGCGCCGCCGCCTTCCAGGCGCCATCCTCGGGCGACCCCGCGCTCGTCGTCCAGCCGCATTCGGGGACCTATCTCGCCTTCGACGCGGTGTGCCCGCACGCCGGCTGCACCGTCGAATACGACACGGCCGGCAAGCTGTTCGTCTGCCCCTGCCACGGCTCGGAGTTCAACGGCATCACTGGCGCCGTCGAGATCGGCCCGGCCCAGTCGGGGCTCACGCGGCTCACCATCGCCGAAGGCGGCGACGGCCAGCTCTACGTGGTCTGACGCCGACGGCGGACACACCGCGCCCGTGCCGCGCCGCGCCGTACCGGCGGCCTACGCCAGCGCTGCGGCGCTCACCACTTGTTTGAGGATCCCACCCTGGCCATCTGACCTAGACCTTTGTGGAGGTCATGGAACTATGTTCGAACCCCTCCTGGGCGCTGACCAAGGGGTGATTGGGCGCGGAGTGTCAAGTACGGCTGAAATCTGGGCAACAAGTCCTTCGCCCGAACCACGAGTACCGAAGTGACGGGACCACGTTCGAACCCCCACCCCGCTGTCCAGATGAGCCGGGTCTCCCCGGCGACATCCGCCAAGCCTCATCCGGTCACGACCACGTTGGCGGAGTTCGTGTGGCGGATGCGAACCGTGTAGCCACCATCGGGCAGCGGCTCAAGTGTGTAGCCAGGCCCCCCGAGCGATGCCTCACGGTGCAGCGCCGAGCCGCCCGCTGTGATCGAGCCCGGCCGGAAGGCCACCCGGAGGACCTCCGTCGCATCGGCATCGAACGTGCGGTAGGCGACGCGATCGTGGCCGTAGGCGACGTGCTGAACGACGGACGTCGAACCCAGCAGGTGGCTCTGGCTCACTGGACTGAGCGAGGGGATGGCTTCCATAGCCCAGTTGAAGCTTCGGAGATAGTCGGAGTAGCCGTCGCTGAACCAGTACTGAATCGTTCCGAAGCTCTGTCCGCAACACGACACCTCGCCGGTCGAATCCTCGAAGTACGTGGCGTAGTTCAGCGATCGAAATGCGTTGTCCTTCGCTTGCAGATCGCCGGTCTTCTCGTAATAGAGGGCGTTGACGGCCGCCCATCTTGAGGTGTCGCTGCCGAGTCCCGCTGTTGAGCAGCACAGGTAGTGCCCGGTAGCGGGCCCCTGTTCGTTGATCCCCCACGCCCCGGCGAACGGACCGACCCTGAAATGCTGCTGCACCCAAGCCATCAGGTGGTTCACTTGGGAACGCCACTGAGGATCGACGGCACCCGGATCTGGCAGGTTCAAGAGATATAGAGCGGTATACGTCGGCGCAGCCTGGTTGAGGTCGGTCTGGTCCTTGGGAACGTCCTCGAAGTACCCCGTCCACCGGTCATATGTGGGGCTGTGCGGGTTGAGCTGGTGCGAAGCGAGCCATCCCCAAGCCACGCGGCGGGCGCGTCGGTACGAACTGACGTTGCCCTGGTGGATGCGGATCAGCTCGTCGAAGAGACGCAAGGGGGACACAACGATCCCGCCGAACGTCTCGCCGTCAAGGATGGTGCCGGATCGCCCGTCGATGCGGAACGGCCACGGCGTTTCACTGTCACTACCGGCGCGGACATGTGCGGCCAGCGCGTTGGCGCAGCGGATGGCCTCGCGGAGATACGTTCGGTCTCCAGTCTCCTCGTACATGAGGGCATAGCCGACCCCGACCTCGCCGACCTTGTCCGGCTCTATGCCGCCGTAGTAGCTCTTCGGCATGTCGGACAGGCACCGCCCGTAGTCGGTTTGGTTGCCGCACCCAGTGGGGAAGGGCACGCCGGACCAGCTCCAGCTCGTCGGCGTCAGACCGTGCACGAGCAGGTAGTCGAGCATGACCCTGACGGTGCTGATCGCGGTCTCGTCACCCGAATACGGATACCAGGCCACGGCAGAGTCGACGAACGAGCCGAACACCATGGAGGGGTTGCTCTGCCAATACACTCCCTGCCCTGTGGTCCCGTTGAAGACGGAGTTGACCAAGTAGGTCTTGAGATCGGTGCCGGCCTCGTCGGGGATCTGGTGCTCCACGTAGTTCCAGCCAAGGCGTAGCACGTGGTCATAGCCGAGTCCCTGCTGTGGCTCGTACCACGCGAGGAGGGCACCGCTTGCGTCGGTGACTGCTGGATGCCACGGCAGCTCCGAGTTCACCGCCGTAGTGGTCGCTGTCCCGCTGGCCGCAACGGCTGGAGCTGAGGACACCACTGCAGCACAGGCCGCAGTCGCTGCAATGCACGATCGCGCCAGTCGTCGCAGCCGTCTCTGTGGATCCCGTGCTCGCATCTGCATCGTCATCGGCGTTTCCTGTGTGCTTGACATGTGAGGAGAAGTAAACCAGCCAATTGACTGGTTGTGATCGACGACACCTCTGTCACCTACGCCGCCTTCCTCATAGGTCAATCGCATGTGGACCGAACGTCGATCGAGCTCGGCTCACGTGCAACTCATAGCGCTTTACCGTCCAGTGGCTGAGCGCGCCCGGGCGGCGCCAACCGCCGGTCCGGCATCTCGTCGGAGCAGGTCAGCGGTTCAAGGCGAGTTCTTCCCGATCTTCGGTGACTCCGGCGCAAAGCGGTAGCAGCCGCCTCTGGTGTGATCATCATGAGATGGGGAGAGCTA
>CAWCJX010000053.1:0-47961 GCA_963795865.1 uncultured Alphaproteobacteria bacterium | reverse complement strand
ATAACAGAGGAAGAGGCCGGGCTCAGCGATGATCGGTTGCGAGGCTTTGACACGCGCCCCGGCTCCTTGATCTCTCTCTGGCGGTTCAGCATCGAGCGCGCCTGGGCGACCGTTCATTCCTTCCTGAGAAATCCGCCGCTCTCGAGGAAGGCGCGATCGGAGCGGATTTCGGCGGCGACCAGCTTCTGCATGTCTTCCAGCGAAACGTCCAGGGAGGACTGCAGGTTCAGGCGGGAAAAGTCCTTCCACTCCTGCGTCTCCTTCACCTTGGCGATCGCCGCGGTCAGGACGTCGATCACCGCTGGCGGCGTTCCCGCCTTCACCATGACGCCGCGCCAGATGGTCTCGACGACGTTCAAGCCCTGCTCCTTGAAGGTCGGTATGTCCGGGAAATACGCATCACGCTGCGCCGAACTGATGCCGAGCAGCCTGATGTCGCCGCTCTGGATTTGCGCCAGCGCCGAACTCGGCGTGATCACGGCCACATCGATGTGACCGCCGAGCAAGGCAAGTCCCGCCTCCTGGCCGCCCTTGAAGGGTATCCAGTCGGCCTTGAACTTGCCCTCCTGCTGCAGACGGTAGAACACGAACTGATGGAAGCCGGCCGCCGAGAAACCGCCGACGGTCAATGTGTCGGGGTGGTCGCGGAGATGTTCGATCAGCTGGTCGAGCGTCGTGAAGCGGCTGTCGGCGCGCACCGCCACTGCCGAAGGCTCGGCCTGGATGGCCGGCAAGACCGTGAAGTTCTGCGGCCCGAACGCGATGCGGCCGGTCGCCATGGTGAACGACATGCTGGAGGTGGTCGAAAGGATGCTGTAGCCGTCGGACGGCTGGTTCATCAGCGTCGCCATGGCGGCGACACCCGATCCGCCGGCGCGATTTTCGACCACCACGGTCTGCTTGAAGATATCGGCGAGCTGCTTGCCGAGCTGGCGCATCATCACGTCGAGCGGCGCGCCGGCGCTGGTCCAGCACAGCAGCTTCACGGTCCGGCTCGGATAGGTGTCTGCGGTCGCGGCGTGTACGCCCGCGAGCAGGATCAGCGCCGCTGCGAAAATGCGTCTCATCGCTCGCTCCTCTTCATGGGTTTACGGGCCTTCTTCTTCGATCGATCTGAAGGTCCGCGCCGGGAATTGCTTTCCCGGAGCCGCCCGCACCGCCGCCTCGTCGACCTGCAGCCCGAGCCCGGGGCCTTCGGGCAGCGCGATGTATCCATCGACCGGCTTGAGCAGGTTCGGGCACAGGCGCTGGCCGATCTCCTCGAACGGCAGGAAATATTCGGTGATGATGAAATTGGGCATGCAGGCCGCCGCGTGCACGGTGGCCGACAGCGACAGCGTCGTCGAATTGTAGTTGTGCGGCGAAACCGCGATCGATTTCGGATTCGGCCGCCGCGGCGATATACATGAGCTCGAGAATGCCGCCGCAGTTGGAAACGTCGGGATTGATGATGTCGGCGGCGCGCGCGCGGAACACCGGGCGGAAATCCGCCCGCGTGTGCAGCGCTTCCCCCGTCACCACGGGAATGCGGCTGGCACGCCGGACCTCCGCGAGCGCCTCGATGTTCTCGGACTGGCAGGGCTCCTCGAGCCAATACGGCTCGAATTCCGCCAGCGCATCGGCGAGATCGATGGCGTGCATCGGCGCGAGACGCCGGTGGATGTCGAGGAGAAGATCGACGTCGGCGCCGACCGCGTCGCGCATCGCGCGCATGACCTTAACGGCGCGTCTGATGTGCTCCTTGGGGATATAGGTCCGCCACGGACCCGGCACCGGATCGAACTTCATGGCCGTGAAGCCGCGAGCGAGGACGGCCGCGGCGCCGCGCGCGTAATCCTCGGGCTCGTGCATCTTGTAGCTCCAGCCATTCGCATAGACGCGAACGCGCGAACGGACGGGGCCGCCGAGGAGATTGTAGACAGGCTGCCCGGTCGCCTTGCCGATGATGTCCCACAAGGCCTGCTCGATGCCCGAGGTCGCGCAGAACAGCTCCAGCGAGCCACGGCGCTGGGCATAATCGTCGAAGGCGATCTGCAGGATATGGCGGATGTGGAAGGGATCGCGACCGACGACGTAGCGGCCGAGTTCCTCCACCTGAGCGGCGATGGCCCGGTCGCGATCATATTGGCTGTAGGCTTCGCCCCATCCGACGATTCCGGAATCGGTCTCGACGCGAACGAACACGAAATTCTTGCGCCAGCCGGCGTGGACCGGAAGGCATTCGAGCTTGGAAACTTTCATAGGTCTCCCGCACGGCTGGGCTGTCGCGTCGTCTTGAAAGACCGGTTGGCCTCGTCGCCAATATAGCGCCCGCCGGCGCATGTCGCGACTTGTCGACGGCCCTTTGGCGACCTGCCGGTGTCAATCCTGGTCCGGGTCAGCGCGGCGGGATCGGGCGATCAGGTTGCGGAATCCGTCTGCATCGCCGTAATCCTCGAGCGTCGCGTAGCGCGGATGCGCTCCGATCACGCGCCGGGCATGCTTGATCGGATACCGATGATGTTCCGTTCGCCCCGCGATTTCGCGGACATAGGCGATCAGCCCGTTGGCGCAGGAGCAATAGGCGCAATCGATCTTTTCGATCGCGTTCAGGTAGGCGAGATGGCCGCGGTCGAACACCAGGTAGCCGGAGCGGCGCACCTCGGCGATGCTGTCTGTCGGCCGCATCGATCGAGCGACAACGATGGAGCGATGAAGTGCGGACCAGGCTTTGAAACGCGACGAGGCAGAACCTATTGCCGGACGCCCTCGGCGCTGTCGCCGCTCAGCGCGGTGTCGAGGCAGGTGATCAGGCTTTCTTCGGTGAAAGGCTTGCTGAGATAGCCGATGGCTCCGGCAGTCAGCACGCGCGCCCGGATCTTTTCATCGGGAAACGCCGTGACGAAGATGGTCGGCATACAGCGTCCTTGCGAGATCAGACGATGCTGGAGGTCGGCCCCGCTCAGGCCCGGCATCTGCATGTCCGTGATCAGACACGACGTGCGATGCACGAGGTCCGAGCTCAGGAATTCTTCCGCGGATGAAAACGTAGCCGCGTGATAGCCCAACGATCTCACAAGTCCCTTGGTCGCCTCTCGCATCGATTCATCGTCGTCTACGATCGAAATCAGGAGACTTCTGCGCAAGTCAGCACTCCTTGGTCGATTTTATTTTGGACGACTTGACGCCAGTGCCCCACCGGCGCCCCCGTGGCATAGTCAGAATCCAACATCAGCTATGGTCAGGGATACTATACATTGGTTTAGGGCCACTATGCTGTGGACCGACGTATCCCCAGGATATCGGCCATCCTCACGAGATCAGCGAGCGATCTCGCGCCCATCTTTCGCATGACGTTGCCGCGATGCACTTTCACCGTGATTTCGCTGACACCGAGTTTAGCCGCGATTTGCTTGTTCATCAGACCCGCGGTCACGAATCCCATGACCTCTTGCTCGCGCGGTGTCAGCGATTCGAAGTGGACCTTGACATCATGAACGGTGCTGTCCTGCTCGCGGCGCGCGCGGTCGCGCTCGAGCGCGATGCCGACGGAGTCCAGCAACTCCTGGTCGCGAAACGGCTTGGTGAGGAACTCGACCGCACCGGCCTTCATCGCGCGCACCGTCATCGGGATGTCGCCGTGCCCGGTGATGAAGATGATGGGTATATGGACATCGGCCTTGGCGAGCTCGGTTTGAAAATCGAGTCCGCTCACCCCGGGCAACCTGACGTCGAGCACGAGACAGCTGGGCGCATCGGGCAGCTTGCTCTTGAGGAACTCCGACGCTGCGCCGAACAGTTCGACCCGCAGGCCGACCGATCGCAGAAGGCTCTTGAGCGCCTCACGAATCGATTCGTCGTCGTCGATCACGAAGACGATCGGCTGCGATTCGGACGGCCCCTTCATTTGTCGGTCCCCAACCCAATTGAAAAATCAACGAAATCTACAAAAAAGTGGGCGCCATTGCGAGCCGAAAAGGAGGGGGCCGGGAACTCCCGCCGCAGCCGTGAAACGGCCGCGGTGGCGCCACACATGCGGCGACAACCGGGCGCGCAGCCGGCTGGCTTGGGTGCCGTGCTTGATCGTATTGAACCTAAGGATAATGGAACGCCACCAAAGCACAATGACTCTGTACTTAGGAACAATTCTTGATCGCGGGGATTGGTGACATGATCATGCTCATAGGCAGCCACCAGGGACATGGCTCTGGAACTGGGTGGCAGCCGAGTTAAGTTGCGTTTGCGTAATCAAACGTGTTTGCCGCCGGCGATGCCGACGGTGCGGGGCATGAGCGTTTCATGCATGTCTCGCAAGCACCGTACCAATTACCATCGGCTGAGGATACCCCCCACCCCCCACCCCAACCTCGTCGATGGTCGCGCGCGCCCCAGAGGCGCGCGCCCTTTTTTTTGCGCGTTGCGCTTCGTCAAGCCTGATGTATGGAGCGCGATCCGTTGAACCGGATCGCGCTCTTTGACCATCTGGATGCCCTGACCGAAGGTTGCAGTTTTTCAGAATGCGTGCTCGCCGGATCGCGACGATTCCGGGGCGATGACGCGCGTCAGCGCGGCGCCATCTCCACCGAGCGGATGATGTCGCCGGCGGCAAGCCCCGCGCTCTCTATTCCTGGTTCCTGGATCGGCAGGATGACCTGAAAGACCGAGCCGTAGGGGTGACCGTGGGAGGCCGTCAGCCGTCCGCCATGGGCCTCGACGACCGACCGGCAGATCGCAAGTCCCATCCCCATTCCGTGCGATTTGGTGGTGAAGAACGGCAGGAAGATGCGATTCATGTCCTTCTTGTCGATTCCCGTTCCGGAGTCCTGCACCGTCAGCATCACGCCCCCGGGCTGGTGTCGCTCCGACCTCAGCCGCAGCACGCGGGGACGATCGTCGACCGACGCCATCGCGTCGATCGCATTCGTGATCAGGTTCAAGATGACCTGCTGCAACTGGACACGGTCCACCAGCACCTGCGGGAGTTGCTCCAGTTCGGTCCGAACCGTCACCATTCGGTTGTCGAGTTCGCCGCGCACCAGCGTCAGAACCTCGCGGACCAGATCGTTGATGTCGACCGCGGCCCTTGCCTGGCTGCTTTTCTTGAACATCGTCCGCACGCCGCCGATCACCCGGCCGGCGCGGTGACCGTCGCTGACGATGCGTTTCAATGTGGCGCGCACTTCGTCGATGTCGGGCGTCGCATTGGCGAGCCACCGCAGTCCGGCATTGCCGTTCGCGACGATGGCCGCCAATGGCTGGTTGATCTCATGGGCGATGGACGCGGCCATTTCCCCCATGGTGGTCAGCCGGGCGACCTGCGCGAGTTCCGACTGGGCGATGCGCATGGCGTCCTCGGCGAGCCGGCGCGCCGTGATGTCGATCATGGTCGCGACGAAGAGCCGAGGCTTGGCATCGGCGCCGAGGATCGTCGACGCATAGATGTGGCCCCAGACCGGCGTGCCGTTCTTGCGCTGGAACTGCTTCACCGCGTCATAATGGCGGCGTGTGCCCTGTCGCAGTTCGTCCAGAAGCTGCCGCGACGACACCCGATCCTCCTCGGTGCTGAGATCGACGAGCGAGAGGCCGCGCAACTCCGTGTCGGCGTACCCGAGCATTGATTGGAAGGCGGCGTTCGTCGCCACGAACCCGGCATTGCCGTCCATCAGCGCGACGCCGGCCGCCGACGTCTCGAACACCGAGCGCCACCGCTCCTCGCTCTCCTTCAACGAACCTTCGGCCCGCCTACGCCTGAGAAACTGGATCAACAGGGCCGCGATCAATGCGGCCTCGAAGGCGATGACGCCGATCGCCGAGAGAATCGGCATCCGGTGCTGCGCCCACAGGGTCGGCTCCTTGAAGGAGATGACGGTGTCGGGAGGAAGATTGTTCTCGGAAAGCCCCCAGCGCTGAAGCTGGCGCGCATCGACCCTGAACGCATTGGTATTGGTCGGCCGCGGAGCGATCGTGCTCGGGTCCGCGCCGGCGAGAACCTCCAGCGCGAGATCGGCGGCTGCGATCCCCGAACCCTCATAGGTATCCATGTATCCGCCGACGATTCCACGGCCGAGATAGGTGTCGGCCGGGCCATAGACGGGAGCGCCGGCGACCTTTGCAAGGTCCTCGGCAACCTGGACCGGGGTGAAAATCCGGCCGGTGTCGTCGGCGAAGACGGACGTATAGATGATGATGGTTTCGCGCGGCAGCTTCGCCGCCCGCTCGAGCAGCGCCGCATGCGGAACGCCGATCCAGTATTTCGTGCCAAAGCGGTTTTCGTAGGGCTCGAGTTGCCTTCGGGTCTGCTCCAGCAGCCACCGGTCAAATCCGGACGAACCGGAAATCACGACGACGTCGCGAGCCGCGGGCTGAAGCCGCTCGGCGAGCAGCAACGTCTTGGCGAGGTCGAGTTCGCTGTAGACGCCCGTGATGTTGGCCGATCGGTCCATGGCGGCGACATCCGCCGCCGTCCCGCAACAAAAAACGATCGGCACGTTGGGAGTGATGAGCGGACGGTATGTGCGCACGAAGCGCTGGCCGCCGATGCCGAGCGACATCACGATGTCGATCGGGGTTTTCGCGTATTTCTCGGCCAGGTAATGCGCCGTGCGCAGTTCATCGGCCTCGGTGGAGAATCGCGCGAGGTCGAGGAAGTCGGTATAAAACTCGATCGGCGCCGTCGAGCGTTCCTGCAGGCGCTTTCGCATGGCGGCGCCGGCGATGGTGGTCGCCGGCAGCATGTCGTCGTAGGGGTACAGCAGCAGCACGCGCCGCGGGCGGTCCTGCGCGCGCCCATCGAGGCAACCGAGACAGAACGCCAGCGCGACCACGAGGCACGGCACCAGCCTCGGACGACCAGGCGGTGCGGATGTTGTTGCCCCGACCCGAGCCAATGTGCGCCTCCTCCCGGTCTGCGGCGCGCAGACTACTCGATGATCAACGGGCTTCCAATGGCGGGCGCAGAATTTGCGGGATCACAGAGAGTTTCAAATTGCTTCCGTGCGCAACGGCCGGGTCACCTCGGCGGAAATCGCGGGCATCGCGTGAAATCGCAGCAGCGCGACAACACCTCGTGTCGTTTGGGAGCAGTCGGCGCAATACGAATTCAGCCGCGAGCGGGTTGAGCCGCTCCAGCATGCACGCCATCGGCGATCGTTATCGATCGTCGAAATCGATTGGCCCTAACGTACCGCGTCGTCGCCGCGGGTCGAATAGAGCGCGGGCTTCCCGGCCTTCAGCGCCGGTCCGCCGGCCTTCGCAGTGACCGTCGACGTGCCGGCACCCGAATTGTCCAGCCGCGCCTTGACTCCGGCGGTGGCCACGAGCACAGCGGCAGTCAGTGCCACGACGACGATCTTGATGTGGGTGGTCCAGCCGCATGTCGACATCGAATGGTTCATTGCGGGCTCCTCAGGCTGTCAGAGCGCAGCGGCGGCGATGGCATCAGCGAATGGAAGAAACGGATGTGCGATTCGCCGCGAGCGACACCGGCGATCCCGATCGGGTGCGGGCATAGGCATCGCCGCCGCGTTCGGCCGGCAACACCACCACTCTCGCGCCGACATTGACGCGGCCGTAGAGATCGATGACATCGTCGTTCACCAGGCGGATGCATCCGCTCGAGACCTGCCCGCCGATGGTCGAGGGCTGATTGGTGCCGTGGATGCGATAGATGGTGCCGCCGAGATACATGGCGCGAGCGCCGAGCGGATTGCCGGGGCCGCCCGCCATGAAACGCGGCAGGTAGGGTTGACGCGCGATCATCTCGGCGGGCGGAACCCAGTCCGGCCACTCGGCCTTGCGCGCGACCGTCTGCACGCCCGACCAGGTGAAGCCTTCGCGGCCCACTCCGATGCCGTAGCGGATCGCCTTGCCGCCGCCGAGCACGTAGTAGAGATAGGTGTTCGGCGTGTCGACGATGACCGTGCCGGCCGGCTCGGCGGTGCGGAAGTCGACCACCTGACGGCGCAGACGTGCCGGCAGTTCGGCGCCGTCCTCGGCGCCTCCTGCGGATCGTTGTGCGGTCGCCGGCTCACGCAGCACCCGGTCGAATATGGACAA
Source organism: uncultured Alphaproteobacteria bacterium (assembly GCA_963795865.1). Taxonomy (GTDB): domain Bacteria; phylum Pseudomonadota; class Alphaproteobacteria; order Rhizobiales; family Xanthobacteraceae; genus JAJPKK01. The sequence continues at coordinate 39,927 of CAWCJX010000053.1, read as the reverse complement.
CTGGCCCTGGGCCGGCGCGGCGAGCGCCAGCGGTTCGGCGTGTGCCCGGCCTCCCAGCGGCGAAAAGGCGACGACCATGACTGCGGCGACGCAGCCGATCGCCATGTTGAGCTCGGCGATTGTTGTTTTGAATTTCGCCATGACGATGTTCTCCCCACCCACTTGTCAAACGCTATTCGAACACCACCGGTGCGACCGGCAGCCGGTCGACAGCAGCGAATTCCACCTCGTCCAGCGCGCCGGACGGCCGGACGCCGTCGTCGAGGCAGGCGCTGTAGGAATTGGGCCATGCGAATGCGGGGCAGCTCACGCCCTGGATGCCGACGTCGCGGCGTTCCGCGGTTGCCGCCGAGAACAGCACCAGCGCTCCGACGAGGGCGGCTGCAGCCGAAATCGATTTGAATGTGGTGGACATTTTCACCCCCCGAAGATCGAGCAACCTGCGCGACCGGGGACCAACATAAGTTGGTTAATAAAGTCTCTAAATTGTACGTTCGTAAATCGATGATGTCCGAAGAGATCGGTGGGCTATACGATGGTTTAGGTGGGCGGCGATGATCGCGTCGGGCCGCGCGATCGCCGGCGGACCAACCGTCGGGGATCGCTTCGTTGCGCGCGCCTTCGCACGTCGACACGGATACGTCCGACGGCCAGTTTGCCTCGTCGCGAGGCGCGCCGATTATGGCCGATTACGACTATTTGAGAGAGCCACGCAGGGCGCCCGTCGAGCGGTCTGATCCGTTCGGGAACGGCGCCAGGCAGATCTGCTGCGGTCGGGCTACGTTCGATCGCTCCGGCGGTCGGGCCGACCGCCTCGCCTATGTCAATCCGCCGATCCGCGGCGTCTCCACAACTTGTAGCCGTCACGCTGCAGCGTGTTCGACGCCGGCCTGGCTGAGCATCTGCGCCAGCCGGCTGCGCGCATAGAACATGCGGGTCTTGACCGTGCTGACCTGGGCCCCGACGATCTGCGCGACCTCTTCGACCGACTTGTGGTGGTAGTAGACGAGGTCGATGACTTCGCGCTGCGCGGCCGGGAGTTTGGTCAGGCATGCCTGCAACAGCTCGCCGCGCTCCTTCTTGCTCCAGGTGGCCTCCGGGTTGTCCGCGGGGTCCTCGATGGCGGCGGCATCGTCGTCGCTGAGATAATCGTGCCTGCGGCGCTGCAGGGCGTCCTTCGCCTTGTTGTGGGCGATGGCCAGGAGCCATGTGGAGACCTTCGACTTCGACTGGAACTTCTTGGCGCCGCGCCAGGCCTGCAGAAAGACCTCGCTCACCACGTCCTCGGCCAGCGACTCATCGCGGGTCACGCGCAAGGCGAAGCGGTAGACCCGCACGCTGTGCCGCCCATAGAGAACCTTGAGGGAGAGCCTGTCGCCCCGGGCAACGGCCGCGATCAGAGCGTCATCTGACCGTTCCGCAACATCGTTCCCGAGATGACGGGTAGCGACGTTGGCCAGCGCACATCCGATTTGCATGATGATCCCCCGAAATCTCGCCCCTGCGTACGGTTAACAATAAGTTAAGAAATCGCCGGGTCTATTAAACGCAGGTCACTTGCGGCTATCTGTAGGGATTGCCGGACCTAGACTTAGGTTTAGATGGACGCGAGAACGCGGGAAACAAGACGCCGGGCAGGGGCTGGCGGACCCGATCGCCGGGGCAAATCGGCCTCGGCGGCTGCCCGGTCGGTGCGACGTCATGACGACCGCAGGCGCCGCAGCGCTGGGTTTTCAGAGTGACTCCGTCAGCACTTTGAAGTCTTTGATTTTGAGCATGATCCCGTCGGAAATTCTGCGATTTACCGGGATCGTGCCCGGACCTAGCGCTCGCACTCCGCCCTGTCGCGGTTGAGAGCCGCGTCGAGGTGATTGATCAGCCACTCTTCGCGGAACGGCTTGCTCAGAAATCCGATCGCGCCGGCCTCGATGGCCTTGGCGCGAGTCGTCTCTTCGGGAACGGCGGTAATGAAGATGATCGGCATCCGGTTGCCCCGCGCGATCAACTGGCTCTGCAGTTCGATGCCGCTCAACCCCGGCATGTTGACGTCCAGGATCAGGCACGAACTGTCGTTGACGCGGTCCGACTGCAGAAATTCCTCGGCCGAGGCGAACGCATCCGCTCCGTAGCCGAACGACCTCACCAGTCCCTTGGTTGCCTCGCGCAAGGATCGATCGTCATCGACAATCGATATCATCGGCACTTTCGACAAGGCAGCATTCCCTCCGGGAAGCCGCATAATTGGCGGATTCATGACATCGGCGCCACTGTCCACAAATATCGTTCAGGCATCTCAAGAAATAATCCGACTATACGGACGTATAGGGTCCGAAGTCCCGCGAATCACCTTGCGGCGCGCGGCCGCTTCGTCGCCCCTTGCCGACTCCCTCGGACGATTTCAGAACTGCCTCGATGGAGCCGGGCTGCTTGTCCTTGATCTATCTCATGATGGAGGCGGGCAGCCGGCCTATGGTTCGGACGCTGCTCAGGTGCTCCTCTCACCGGAAGGAAGCAGCATCAGGTCCCGTGCCGGCGTGGCCGGTTCGGGGCCTTTTTCGACAGGCAGGTGCTCCTGCAAACAGGTGCCCCGGCCGCGCGCCGCTATCCCCGGCCGACCGGCAACGTCACATAGCGCGCGGAGGCGCCGGACCGCACGCGCATCAGCACCGTCCGCTTGCCGCTCTTCTCTGCCGCCTGAACCGCATTGCGCAAGTCGGCGGCGCTGGCGACCTTCCTGCCGCCCGCTTCGAGGATGACATCGCCGGCTTTCACGCCGCGTTCGGCGGCGGCTCCGTCGGCATCCACATCGGTCACGGTCAGGCCGTCGCTGCCGGCTTTCGGGGCGACCGAGAGGCCGAGCTGGGGGACATTCGCGCTGTTCGGCTCCCTGTCGGGGCCCACGGCCGCCTCGCGTTCATCCGGCAGCTCCCCCAGCGTGACGCTGACCGTCCTCTCCTTCCCCTTGCGCAGCACCGTCAACTTGACCGACGTCGCCGGCGGCATGGCGCTGATCATTCGCGCGAGCTCGCGGGAATCGGCGATCTTCTTGCCGTTGATCGCAGTGATGATGTCGCCGGCATCGATGCCGGCCTTGCCCGCGGGGCCGTTGGCCTCGGGCTCCGCGACCAGCGCACCGCGTGCGTCCGCGAGGCCGAAATTCTCGGCGAGCTCCGGGGTGATCGATTGGATCTGCACGCCGATCCAGCCGCGGGTGACCTTGCCCTTCGCCTTGAGCTGGGCAATCACCGATTTGACGGCATCGGCGGGAATCGCAAAGCCGATCCCGACCGAGCCCCCCGAAGGCGAGACGATGGCGGTGTTGACGCCGATCACATTGCCTTCGACGTCGAAGGTGGGGCCGCCGGAATTGCCTTCGTTTACCGGGGCATCGATCTGGATGAAGTCGTCATAGGGGCCGGCGCCGATGTCGCGTCCCCGCGCCGACACGATGCCGCCGGTCACGGTGCCGCCGAGGCCGAAGGGATTGCCGACCGCGAGCACCCAGTCGCCGACGCGCGGAATCCGGTCCGCGAATTTCGCGGTCGGAAATTCGCTCCGCCCCTCGACCTTGATCAAGGCCACGTCGGTCCGGGCATCCGCTCCGATCACTTTGGCGGTGTAGATCTTGCCGTCGTCGGTCGTGACCTCCACGGTCTTGGCGCCGGCCACGACGTGATTGTTGGTCACGGCATAGCCGTCCGGCGAAATGAAGAAGCCCGAACCCTGCCGCGAGAGCTGGAAGCGCGGCGCCGGTGTCGAATCGTCCGGCTGGCCGAAGCGGCGAAAGAAGCGCTCGAGCGGACTTTCCTCGGGCGCGGGCGATGTGCCTTTGCCGGCCCGCGGACCTTCGTCGGGGCGGGTGCGAACCGAAATCACCGCCGGCCTGATCTTGTCGACAATGTCGGCAAATCCGAACCATTGCGGCGCGTTCTCGGCGTAGGCCACCGACGTGCCGGCGTCACGCGACACGCCGGCGGCGACGAGAATGCAGGTTCCGAGGGTGACGGCGCCGGCTATCGCCTGAATGCGCCGGAGCAGGGACCCGCCCGAAGTCCTTGCGGTTCCGATCGGCACTTTCGATAATTCGATCATACCGTAAGCCTCCTCACATGGCGGGATCGTCCCTTTCTATCCGGCGGTTCGCACAGCTTCGTTGATTTGGCTCAACGCGGGGCGCCGCCCCGGCGGAACGGGCCCGTCGGCGTCGCCCACAGCCACGACAGGAGCCGCTGACAGCGCCCTTTGCGGCATGATATCAGGACGTTGGGGCGGTGGCGTCTCCGATCGAGAACCCGCACCCCGGAGACCCGCCGGAGGGTCTTCAACGATCAAAAGCGACGGCGACGGCGGAAACAAGGGAGAGCGGCGGTATGAACAGCGTGAAGCTATTGCATGGAATCTTCGGCGCCACCGTTTTGATGGTGGGCGTGGCTTGGGCCGAGGAGTTGCCGCCTGGACCCGATCGGGACATGGTCTCGCGCGAATGTCAGGCCTGTCACGATCTCAGCATGGTGCTGGCCGCGACCGGACTGACGCGGGAGGGCTGGAACGACACCATCGAAGAGATGGCCAGCTACGGCCTGAGGGTCACTCCCCAGGAGCGGCAGCGGATTCTCGACTATCTCTCCAATTATCTGGGATCGCGGTCCACGCCCACTCCCGTCGGCGGTGACCGATGATCCGGGGCGGCGGCGGCGCCCTCTGACTTTGGGGCGCCGCGTCGGGCTTGCTGCGCGTCAGTGGCCTGGCCACAGGCCCGGCGTCGCCAGTTCGAGCAGGTGTCCGTCGGGATCCCGGAAATAGATGCTGATGCCGCCGCGCGGCCAGCGGGTGCGGCCTTCGATTTCGATTCCGAAATCGCCCAGGCGCGCCTCCCACGCCGGCAGTTCGTCCGCCGCGACGGAGAACGCCACGTGGTGCGGCCCGTGCCCGTCATGGGGAGGGATGACGCCGCCGGGAAGCTCGATGGTGCGCAGCGATTCGCCGCGGCGGAACAGCAGCAGGACGCTGCGTCCGCCCACGTCATAGGCGCACATCCGCTGATCGGAATACAGGATCGCGAGCGCGAACAGCCCTTCGTAGAAGGCGCGGGCGCGCTCGAAGTCGTCGACGTAAAGGACGGTCTCCAGCACCCCTTGCAGGGCCGGCATGGCACGCTCCGCAGGCTGACGCCGGACCCCAATTCATTTGGCGGCCGCAGTCAATCTCGGGCTCGCGGCCGAGGCCCCGGGGAAGCCGAGTTCACTCGCCAAATCCGCGCGCCATTGCCGGCACCGCCGCGTCGGGCGACGGCTTTGCCGGCTCTCGCGACATCACGTCGTCCAGGGTGACGACCGAGCCGGCGACCGACGCCTCATAGCCGGGGAAGGCGGCGACGATCTTGCGGAAGCCCTCGGTCTTCAACACCGCGATGATGCGCTGCACGTCCTCCCGTTCGATGGTTTCCCGCTTGGCCAGCAGGTAATAGTCCTCGTGGAACAGCGGGATGAAATCCATTTTCAGCTTCCGCGCCGCCGCCTCGATGCCGAGGCCGACATCGGCGACGCCGCCCGCGATGGCGGCGGCCACCGCGAGATGGGTGAACTCCTCGGTGTAGTAGCCGCTGATCTCGCCCCTATCGATGCCGGCGTCGGCCAGCATCTTGTCCAATGCGAGATGGGTGCCGGAGCCGCGCTGCCGATTGATGAATCGCGCCTTGGTCCGGGCGACGTCGGCGAGGCTTCGGATGTCCAGGCGGATTTCCCGGCGCGACGATGAGCCCTTGTGCCCGCCGCACGAAATGGATCAGGCGCTGAACGCGCGGCTTGAGCCAGGGTTCGTATTTCGGGAAAATCTTGTTCCGCAGCGGGTCTTCCGGGAGGTGGAAGCCGGCGATCTCGCATTGCGACTTGCACAGCGCGATGACGCTCTCGAGGCTGCCCACGAACCGGACGTCGAGCTTGGGCCCCGACCCGGTCCGCAACAGGTCCCTCAATTCGGCGAGCACCAGATCGTGGCTGGCGTGAACGCAGAGCGCGGGGTGCGGCTCGTTGAGAATCTCGCTGAGCTGCTGTTCGACCTCGGATGCGGCGCTCTCCAGATGCGGCGCCAGCCTGGCGTTGATCCTTTCGCGGATCCACAGCAGCCGCTCGCCGAGCGCGGTGAGGTTGGTGCCGCGTCCCTGCTCTTTGACGACGAGCGGTTGCCCCATCCGCTCCGACCACATCGTGATCAGTCCCCAGGCCTGCCGGTAGGGCAGGCCGACTTCCGACGTGGCGAGCGTCAGCTTTCCGGTGCGCTTGATCGCTTTCAGCAGCCGGAAAAGATCGGCGTCGATCGGCTTTCTCGCCTGGTGGCCCGGCGGTCCAGACGAGGTCGAGGTCCAGTGTGGGACGTATATCTGACATATGTCTAAACTATCATATTGAGCGTCGAGCCGAAACACATATTCTTACGGAAACAGGCGCATCTCACACATATGACATTTGACGCATATGCTGAAGCTTACTGGCTCCGATGCCGGTGGAAGGAATGAAATGGCTGGGCAGACGCCGTGGAATGCCGATCTGGCGCACCAGCGTATCCGGGAATTGCTGCATCTGGACGGCGCGCTGCTGCCCATCCTGCACGCCCTGCAGGAGGAATTCGGCTGCATCGACGAGGCCGCCGAGCCGCTGATCGCCGCTGCCCTGAACCGCTCGCGCGCCGAAATCCACGGCGTCGTCACCTTCTACCACGACTTCCGCCGGACGCCTCCGGGGCGGCATGTGCTCAAGCTGTGCCGTGCGGAAGCCTGCCAGGCGGCCGGCGCCGATGCCCTGGCCGCACATGCCGAGGCGCGGCTCGGAATCGCGATGGGCGGGACGGCGGCGGACGGCAGCGTCACGCTCGAACCGATCTACTGCCTCGGGCTGTGCGCGACGGCGCCTTCCGCCATGATCGACGGTCGCGTCGTGGGCCGGCTCGACGAACGGCGGCTCGATGCCGTGCTGGCGCAGGCGCAACGATGACGCCGCGTATTTTCATCCCCGGCGACGCCGGCGCGCTCGCGGTGGGAGCGGACGAGGTCGCGGACGCGCTGCGCCAGGCGGCGGTCGCGCGCCATCGCGCCATCGAGATCGTGCGCACCGGCTCGCGGGGACTCTACTGGCTGGAGCCGCTGATCGAGGTCGCGACGCCGGCGGGGCGCATGGCCTTTGGCCCGGTCACGCCGGCCGACGCCGCCGGTGTGCTCGACGCCGCGCTCGCCCATGCGGGCGTGCGAGGCGATGCGCGCGCACATCCGCTCGCCCACGGCATCGCCGACGACATCCCCTGGCTCAAGCGCCAGACCCGGCTGACCTTTGCGCGCTGCGGCGTGGTCGATCCGCGTTCGATTGCCGACTATCGCGCCCATGGCGGCCTGGCCGGACTGGAGCGTGCGCTGTCGCTCGGACCCGCAGGCATCATCGAAGAGGTGGTGCAGTCGGGCCTGCGCGGGCGGGGCGGCGCCGGTTTTCCGACCGGCATCAAGTGGCGGACGGTGGCGCAGGCGGCGGCGCCGCAGAAATACATCGTCTGCAACGCCGACGAGGGCGACAGCGGAACCTTTGCCGACCGCATGATCATGGAGGGCGATCCCTTCGTCCTGATCGAGGGGATGGTCATCGCCGGCATCGCCGTCGGCGCGACCAAGGGGTATGTCTACATCCGTTCGGAATACCCCCATGCGATCGCGGCGATGACGGCGGCGGTCGCCGTCGCGCGCGCAGAGCGGCTGCTCGGCGAGGCCGTGGCCGGCTCGCCCCATGGCTTCGACATCGAGGTGCGCGCCGGCGCCGGCGCCTATGTCTGCGGCGAAGAGACCTCGCTGCTCGAAAGCCTCGAAGGCAGGCGCGGGATCGTGCGGGCAAAGCCGCCGCTGCCGGCCCATGCCGGCCTGTTCGGCCGCCCCACCGTGATCAACAACGTGCTGTCGCTGGCGTCGGTGCCGGTCGTGCTGGCGCAGGGCGCGGCGCATTATCGCGATTTCGGCATGGGCCGCTCGCGCGGGACCATGCCGATCCAACTCGCCGGCAATGTCAGGCATGGCGGACTGTTCGAGACCGCGTTCGGCATCACGCTGGGAGAACTGGTCGACGACGTCGGCGGCGGCACCGCGACCGGGCGGCCGGTGCGCGCGGTTCAGGTCGGCGGGCCGCTCGGCGCCTACTTCCCGCGCGCGCTGTTCGACACGCCGTTCGACTACGAGGCCTTCGCCGCCCGCGACGGCCTGATCGGGCACGGCGGCATCGTCGTGTTCGACGACACCGTCGACATGGCGAAGCAGGCGCGTTTCGCCATGGAATTCTGCGCGCTCGAATCCTGCGGCAAGTGCACGCCGTGCCGGATCGGCTCGACCCGCGGCGTCGAGACGATGGATCGCATCATCCGCGGCGACGACCGTGCGTCGAATCTCGCCGTCCTCGAAGACCTCTGCCACACCATGAAATTCGGTTCGCTGTGTGCGCTCGGCGGCTTCACGCCCTATCCCGTCATGAGCGCGCTCACCCATTTTCCCGAGGATTTCGGCTTAAGACCGCCCCGTCTCGAAGCCGCGGAATGAAGGAGAACGCCATGTCGCTCGTCCACGAGACCGACTACGGCACGCCCCGCGCCAAGGCGCAGAAGCAGGTCACGCTGACCATCGACGGCCATGCCGTGACGGTGGCCGAAGGGACCTCGATCATGCGGGCGGCCATGGAGATGGGCACGCAGATCCCGAAGCTCTGCGCCACCGACATGCTCGATGCATTCGGTTCCTGCCGGCTCTGCCTCGTCGAGATCGAAGGCCGCGCCGGCACGCCGGCCTCCTGCACCACCCCGGTCGCCCCCGGCATGGCGGTGAAGACCCAGACCGAACGATTGAAGCGGCTGCGCAAAGGGGTCATGGAGCTCTACATCTCCGATCATCCCGCTGGATTGCCTGACCTGCGCCGCCAATGGCGACTGCGAGTTGCAGGACATGGCCGGCGCCGTCGGCCTGCGCGACGTGCGCTACGGCTATGGCGGCGACAAGCATCCCAATCCGGGCAAGGACGAGTCCAATCCGTATTTCACCTACGATCCCTCCAAATGCATCGTCTGCTCGCGCTGCGTGCGCGCCTGCGAAGAGGTGCAGGGAACCTTCGCGCTGACCATCGCCGGGCGCGGATTTGCCTCCGTCGTGTCGCCCGGGATGGAGGAATCCTTCCTCGCATCGGAATGCGTGTCGTGCGGCGCCTGCGTGCAGGCATGCCCGACCGCGACGCTCACCGAAAAGTCCGTCATCGAGATCGGCCAGCCCGAGCATTCGGTGGTGACGACCTGCGCCTATTGCGGCGTCGGCTGCGCCTTCAAGGCGGAGATGCGCGGCGACGAGGTCGTGCGCATGGTGCCCTACAAGGACGGCAAGGCCAATCGCGGGCATTCCTGCGTGAAGGGACGCTTCGCCTGGGGCTACGCCACCCATCGCGAGCGCATCCTCAAGCCGATGATCCGCGACAACATCGGCGATCCCTGGCGCGAGGTGTCCTGGGACGAGGCGATCGCGCGCACCGCGTCCGAATTCAAGCGCATCCAGGAGAAATACGGTCGCCGTTCCATCGGCGGCATCACCTCGTCGCGCTGCACCAACGAGGAGACCTTCCTGGTGCAGAAGCTGATCCGCGGCGGATTCGGCAACAACAACGTCGACACCTGCGCGCGGGTCTGCCATTCGCCGACCGGCTATGGGCTGAGCACGGCGTTCGGCACTTCGGCCGGCACCCAGGACTTCGATTCGGTCGAGCAGACCGACGTCGTCATGCTGATCGGCGCCAATCCGACCGACGCCCATCCGGTGTTCGCCTCGCGCATGAAGAAGCGCCTGCGCCAGGGCGCGAGGCTGATCGTGATCGATCCGCGCCGCATCGACCTCGTGCGCACGCCCCACGTCGAGGCATCGCATCATCTGGCGCTGCTGCCCGGCACCAATGTCGCGGTGCTCACCGCGCTTGCCCATGTCGTCGTGACCGAAGGCCTCGTCAACGAGTCCTTCGTGCGCGAGCGCTGCGACTGGGACGAGTTCCAGGACTGGGCGGCGTTCGTGTCGCAACCGCGCAACGGCCCGGAGGCGGTGGCGAAGATCTCCGGCGTCGCCGCGGAGACGATCCGCGCCGCCGCCCGTCTCTATGCCACCGGCGGCAACGCGGCGATCTATTACGGGCTCGGCGTCACCGAGCACAGCCAGGGCTCGACCACGGTGATCGCCATCGCCAATCTCGCCATGGCGACCGGCAATATCGGGCGTCCCGGCGTCGGGGTGAACCCGCTGCGCGGACAGAACAACGTGCAGGGCGCCTGCGACATGGGCTCGTTCCCGCATGAGCTGTCCGGCTATCGCCATATCTCCGGCGATGCCACCCGTTCGATGTTCGAGGCGCTGTGGGGCGTGCATCTCGACAACGAGCCCGGCCTGCGCATTCCCAACATGCTGGACGCCGCCGTCGACGGATCGTTCAAGGGCCTCTACGTCCAGGGCGAGGACATCCTGCAGTCCGACCCCGACACCAAGCACGTCGCGGCGGGCCTCGCCGCGATGGAATGCGTGGTGGTGCAGGATCTGTTCCTGAACGAGACCGCGAACTACGCGCACGTCTTCCTGCCGGGCTCGACCTTCCTCGAAAAGGACGGCACCTTCACCAATGCGGAGCGGCGCATCCAGCGGGTGCGCAAGGTGATGCCGTCGCGGTCCGGCAAGGCCGACTGGGAGATCACGCTCGCCATCGCCGAGGCGATGGGCTTCCCCATGCACTACGATCATCCCGGCGAGATCATGGACGAGATCGCGCGGCTGACGCCGACATTTGCCGGCGTCTCGTTCGACAAGCTCGACGCGCTCGGCTCGGTCCAGTGGCCGTGCAACGAGAAGGCGCCGGCCGGCACGCCGGTCATGCATATGAACGGCTTCGTGCGCGGCAAGGGCAAGTTCGTCATCACCGAATATGTCGCGACCGACGAGCGCACCGGCCCGCGCTTTCCGCTCCTGCTGACCACCGGCCGCATTCTCAGCCAGTACAATGTCGGCGCCCAGACGAGGCGCACCGCGAACGTGGTCTGGCATGAGGAGGACCGCCTCGAGATTCATCCCCACGATGCCGAGCAGCGCGGCATCCGCGACGGCGACTGGGTGAAGCTCGCGAGCCGCTCGGGGGCGACCACCCTGCGCGCGCTGATCACCGAGCGGGTGGCGCCGGGCGTGATCTACACCACGTTCCATCACCCGGAAACCCAGGCCAATGTCATCACCACCGATTATTCGGACTGGGCGACGAACTGCCCGGAATACAAGGTGACCGCGGTCCAGGTGACGCCGTCGAACGGGCCGAGCGAGTGGCAGGAGCGCTACGACGATCTTGCGCGCAAGAGCCGCCGCATCGCCCATGCGGTGGAACCTGCGGAGTAGGACACGGTGGCTCCGCCGATCGATCGCGTTGCCCGCATGGCCTGGCGCGCCGACGGTTTCGCCGACGGCGAGCGGGCGATTCCGGAGGAAACCGCGATCGCCTTCACCTATAACGGCACCTCCTATGCGGTGATGATGGCGACGCCGCAGGATCTCGCGGATTTCGCCGTCGGCTTCAGCCTGACCGAGGGCATCGCTTCCTCCATCGAGGAGGTCGAGCGGCTGGAGATCGTCGAGCAAGAGGTCGGCATCGAGTTGCGGATGTGGCTCGCCGAGCCGCGCGCCGCCGGCCTGCGGGCGCGGCGCCGGCATCTCGCCGGGCCGACCGGGTGCGGGCTTTGCGGCATCGAGACGCTGGCGGAGGCGATGCGGCCGCCGCCGCTGGTCCGCGACGGCCGATCGCTGGCGTCCGGCGACGTCCTGCGGGCGATCGAATCCGTCGCGCCGCTGCAGACCATCAACCGCGAAACCCGCGCGGTCCATGCCGCGGCATTCTGGCATCCGTCGGTCGGACTGGTCGCCCTGCGCGAGGATGTCGGCCGCCACAATGCGCTCGACAAGCTCGGCGGCGCGCTCGCGCGCGACCATGTGCCGGTCGAGGGCGGAGCGGTCCTGCTGACCAGCCGGGTTTCGGTGGAGATGGTGCAGAAGACCGCGTTTCTCGGCATTTCCTTCATCGTCGCGATCTCCGCGCCCACCGCGCTCGCGGTCCGCACCGCCGCAGCGGCCGGCATCACCCTGGTGGCGGTCGCCCGCGGCGACGGCTTCGAGGTCTTCACCCATCCCCATCGCATCGCCAGGAAGCAGGTCGCCTGTGTCGCCTGACAAGCTCGTCTACATGGCCAATCAGATCGGCAGGTTCTTCGCCAGCCAGGGCTCCGGCAAAGCGGCGGCCGGCATCGCCGAGCATATCGCCAAGTTCTGGGACCCGCGCATGCGCGCGGCGATCATCGCCCATCTCGACGCCGGCGGAGCCGGCCTCGATCCGGCCGTTCGCGCCGCGGTGGAGAAGCTGCCGCGACCGGTTTCGTAGGCGCGATCGGCCCGGAAGCATTGTTGCCGGCGGTCAGCCCATCTTGCCGAATACCGCCGCGGGGGGGCTCGGTCATCGGCAGCGGCGACGGCAAAGGTCGTAGCGGAAATCCGCGCGGCCCGGCTCAGTGGCTGTGCGCGACCGGCCGCGGTTCCAGGCATTGCAGCATCGTCGTCGCAATGTCTTCGAGTTGAGAGCGGTTTGCGTTCACCTTTCCGATGAGGCGCAGGCCCTGGAATCCGGCGGTGAGGAAGCGGGCGAGCGCGTCCACGTCCGCACCTGCGGTCAGCTCGCCGCGAACCTCGGCGCGAGCGAGCGCATCGCGAAACGTCGCCTCCGTGGCTCCGAGAGCTCTGCGCACCCGCGCCAGCGCGGCACGGTCGCTGCGCGCCAGCTCGGCGGCGCAGTTTCCGATAAAGCAACCGCGCCGGCCCGGCCCGGCGATGATCTGATCGATGAATTGACGGGCGAGCGAGGCGAATGCGTCCTGGATCGACATCGGCTGGGCCAGCAGGGTCGCAATACGCGGCGTCCGCAGCTCGACATAGCGATCGACCGACCGAAGGAGCAGATCGCGCTTGCTTCCAAACGCGGCATAGAGGCTCGACCGGCTCAGGCCGGTGACGCCGCAGAGGTCGTCGAGCGAGGTTGCTTCGTACCCTTTGCTCCAAAACATCTCCATCGCGCTGTCGAGCGCGGCATCGAGGTCGAATTCGCGGGGACGGGCCATCCTGGTAGCGGTCAGCTGCACATGCCGCGTCAATCCCGGCGTATTTCGTGGAGGATCGATGCCGCGGTCAGAAGCTGCGGAAGTGTGATTGGCTGCTTTGGCTCATCGGTCCCCGCCGGCTTCGGGTAAAAGAGATACAAAGGCACGCCGGCACGGCCATTCGCCGCGAGTATTCTCGTTATGCCGGCATCCTGACGGGTCCAGTCCGCCCGAAGCGCCGCAACCCCGCCATCCGCGAACGCTTGGCGCACTGAAGGATCGGCGAGCGCGAGCCGCTCGTTCACCTTGCAGGTGATGCACCATGCCGCGGTGAAGTCGATAAAGACGGGTCTTCCTTCGGCGCGTAACCCGTCGAGCTTGGCCTGGCTGAAAGGCTGCCAATCGAGGCTCTCCGTGGCCGTCGACGTCGACGGCCGGGACGGACCGCCGTCATCGACGAAGGTGAGCAGCGCAAATGCGCCCGCCGCTGCCGAGGCCGCCAATCCGACGCCCCAATTGCGCGAACGGCCTTCGCTCGAGTACACGGCATTGTAAAGCCATGCGGCGAAAGCGATCAGCACCAGTCCCGCCAACGACGCGGTCGCGCCGGATGCGCCGGTCTGCTGGAACAGTACGTACATGAGCCACACGGCCGTGCCGTAGACCGGAAATGCGAGAATTTCCTTCAGACGCAGCATCCAGATGCCGGGCCTGGGAAGAAGACGGCGAGCGCGAGGGCTGAAGGCCACGACCAGATAGGGCAACGCCAATCCGAGGCCGATCGCCTCCAGCACGCCGAGCGCGACGTACCACGGCTGCGTTACTGCATAACCGACGGCCGCGGCCATGAACGGCGCGGTGCACGGGGTCGCGACAAGTGTGGTCAGCGTGCCGGTGAAAAATGACCCGACATAGCCTTGCCGCGACGCGAGACCGTTTCCGACCCCGACGATGCCATTGCCGACCGAAAAGACGCCGGAGAGATTTAGGCCGACCGCGAACAGCAGATAGATCATGAGAGTGACGAAGATCGGCGATTGCAGCTGAAAGCCCCAACCGATCTCGGCCCCGGCGGCGCGCAACCCGATCAACGCGCCGGCGATCATCGCAAAGCTCACCAGGACGCCCACCGCGTAGACGATGCCGTGAAGCCGCGTCTCGCGTGGGGTGGACTGCGAATGCTGCACCAAAGCGAGTACTTTGATGGAAAGCACGGGCAACACGCACGGCATCAGGTTCAGGATGATGCCCCCCGCGAGCGCCAGCAGCAGGGCGGCCAGCAATCCGACACCGCCATGGAAGCCCGGTGCGACCGGATCGATCGGCACGGAAATCGACAATGCTCCGGACGATCCCCCAGCCTGCGCGGCCCGATCGCGGAAGACGAGAACGCCATTCAGCGCGACCGGCGGGGGATTCGTGATGTCCCGCTTGAGCCTCAGCACCAAGCCATCGGAATCCCCGACAACGGATTGTGGCGCGCCGTCGTCGATCACGTCCGCGTCGGCGGGAAGGAAGCTCACGTCCTGGAGATTGCGCGCATCTCCGGTCGCTACCCGAAGGGTAATCTCCTCATTGGTGCTGGTGGCCGTGGTGAGGAATGGATTCGACCTCGGAATCCGGGCACGGGCGGCCGCGAAAGCTTGTGCGGAATAAGGGTCGGGCTCGGGAACCGTCCCGACAGGAACGGAAAGCCTCAGCTCGGCCTCCTCGGGAATGCAGATATCCGAGCAGGCAAGCCAGCTGACATGAGCGGAAATCGTTACATCCGAGCCTTGCTGCAGGTCGGCCGGCACATCGATCGTTACCGGGAGCAAGACTTCCTGCTCGTAGCCATAGCCGACGACCGGGCCGACCGTGAATCGCTCCGGCGTCGGCCACGAGATCGGCCCGGCCGTGAACCCTCGCGGCAACGACCATTCGATCGTCGTCGGCAGGCCGGAATCCCCGGGGTTCGACCAATAGGTGTGCCACCCCGGCTCTATTTGTTGCCGCAGCGCGACCTCCAACGCACGGCCGGGGACGATGTTTCGCGTTTCGCTGCTCAGGCTCGCCGCGACGTGTCGAGCGTCCACCGGGCGCGCCTGCTCAACGGCGATTGCGACATCGGCCCACGCCGATGCGGCCGTCCATAGAACGCCGATGATCGTTCCGCACAACGATCGGCAAAGGCGATGATTTTCACGCATGCGTTCCGAGCCCTTGCGCAAAATTACGCCCGCCGCGCCACCGACGATTCGAGCGATCGCGCCGACCGCCGAGGATGCGCCGCGGCTCGTCGGCAATCGCGTTTCAGCTGCCTTTGCCCATTTCGTCGAGCTTCGAGATGACCGCGGCCACCGGCGGCCGCACCTTGTAGCTCTCTTCATAGAGCTTGGCTTTGATGACCTCGTTCCGGTCGAGAATAAGGATGATCGGCCGCGGCACCCCGTAGGCGCGGCTGCCCGGGGGATATTGAGGATCACGCAACTTGTAGGTGTCGATCACTTCGGATTTCGGGTCGGAGAGAAAGGTGAAGGCAATGTGGCGCTTCGCGGTAAAGGCCTGCAGGATTTCCGGGCTGTCATAGGAGAGCGCGGCGACGCGATAGCCGCGCTTTTCGATTTCCGCATTGCCGCCGTTCATGTCGATCAACTGCGCCTGACAATAGGGGCACCAATCGGCGGAGCGAAAGAACATGAGCACCAAGCCGTTCTTGCCCATCAGATCCGGCAATGTCCGGGGCTTGCCGGTCTGATCGGGACGCGTTCCGACGTCCGGGGCTTTGAGGCCGACCGGCGGTCCGAGATCTTCAGCCGACGCTGCGCCCGCGAGGAATGCACCGATACAGACCAACCAGGCGAACGCCCCGGCGACGCGCAAGGTCGATTGGAATTTCGAAATCATGCGATTGCTCCCCGGAAACCAAAATTGATGGTTCTGAACCATATAGTCCAGAACGAGATGTTGCAAGGAGATCGGGCGGCAGAACAATCGGCCGTCCCTTCAGCGCCGAACGCTCGACCGTAGCGCCGTCGAGGCGGAACGGCCTGACCGCGGGAACATCGCGTCGAGGCTGGAGCAGGGTGAACTGATAGCTTCCGGATTCAAAAGGCGGGACATCGAGCTGCTCCGGCCGCGCATACGGCGCGAGCGCGAGAGCAAGTCCGCCGTTGGCCAGACCGGACAGAATCATTCGTCGGTGGCGGCGCAAATCGGTCGAGGACTCGGCGCCGGTACTCGGACCATGTGTCATCGAGATCCTCGATCCTGGCGACAGCAGGCCGACCGATCGCCGTTCTCGCGTGCCGCTTGGACCGGCGGACAGGGTACGTCGCCATAGGAGCAGAACACGCAGCAATCGCCCGGCTTCGGCTTCATCCGCACCCCGCAAGTCGTGCAATCGTAGAAAAACCGGCACGCGTCCTCAGGCATTTCTTCCATTCTGTGGTGGCCGCAGGCCGGGCAGGTGATGGTCGAGAAGAGCTGCATCGCCGACCATCCCGTATTTCCGACGTCACGCCGTTTGCGTTTTTGCGCCGAGACGGCCGCGCAGGCGTCGCCACAATACATGGTCGAGCGACAGCTTGCCGGGGCCGCGGCAGAGCAGCACCAGCAAGATCGAAGCCCATTGGATGTGGGTCGGCCACGCCTGCGGATAGACGAAAATCTCGATCACCGCGGTCATGCCGAGCAGCACCAGCGCGGCGGCCCGGGTCAACAGGCCGAGCACCAGCAGCACCGGCGTGGTCAGTTCGATGCCGAGCGCCATGTTGGCGGCGAATTCCGGCGGCAGCAGCGGCACCTTGTAGTCGTCGGTGAAGAGCTCGATGGTGGTGTCCCAGTTCGCGAGCTTGGCCTGGGCGGAGTTCCAGAACACGGTGGCCGCGGCCGCCCGCAGCGGCAGCGCCAGCAACGTATAGGGGACGCCATCGAGCAATCCGATCGCCCTCTCCATCAGGGCGAGCGGCGGCGAGGGCTTGTCGGCGGCGACGTCGGTCATGGCCGTACCTCCGGCGTTGCGGCGGGTGAGGGAACGGGCTCGAGCGGCGCCAGGCGGAAATCGACGAACCGCCCGGCGGCGAGATGTTCGGCCAGCAGCGCTTCGGCGGGAATGCCGGCCGCTGCCGCCAACGCCTCCTCGACCGACCAGCCGTCGCACAGCGCCACCGCGAAGCAGCAGGCGGCCTCATCGAGACGCGATACGTCGACCCCCGATACGTGCCCGACTCGCCGATGTCGCGGCGCTCCACCAGCAGGCGGACCGCTCCGGCATCGAGATCGACGCCGGCCAGCGCCGCATCGTCTGCGTCGAGCACGCCGCGCCAGATCGCATCGACCGGATAATCCGCGTACAGCAGAGCGACCGAGGGATGCGGCACGAAGCAGACGCGCCCCTGGTCCTGGGGCGAAAGCGCCGCGAGCCGCGAAAGGTCGAGCGGCGCGGCATCGGCGGCATGAATGGCGCGGCTCACCGCCCATTCGAGACGCGCGACATCGGCGAGGTAGGGGAGCGTGGCGGCGGGCTGGAAGTCGCGCAGGAATTCCGGGAACTCGGCGCCGTATTGGTCGAGATAGGCCGCGCGCGGGCGGGTGTTGCGCGATGAACAGGCCGGCGGCGCCCTCGAAGAAATCGGCGCCGACCAGCCGGTGAATGGCCGGGTAGGTCAGCCGCAACGCCTTGGTGACGCCGGTGACGAACGTATTGCGGTAGATGTTCAGCCGGTCGGCTCCGACGTGCTCCGCCAGCATCGCCGCGACTGCGCCGTCGTCGCCCTCGACGAGGCTCGCGCGCATGGCGCGTTGCGTCTCAAGCAGCGTCGGCGTCTCAAGCAGCGTCGGCACTGCGCACCTCCCGTTCGGCCGTGGCGAGCAGCGCGCGGGCATGGTCGGCCTCGCCGAGCAGCACGTCGAGGGTCGGCACGTCGGTGTCCCATTCGATCAGCGTCGGCACCGGGCCGAACCGGGCGAGCGCCTCGCGATAGAGCGCCCACACCTCGCCGATGACCCGCGAGCCGTGATCGTCGATGCGCACGCGTCCCGCCATCGGGCAGCGGCCGCACGCTGTGGCCGGCCAGATGAATTTCTCCGATGGCGGCGGGCGGCAACCCGGCGAGATAGGCCGAGGCGTCCCAGCCGTGATTGTGGGCGCTGACATAGATGTTGTTCACGTCGCACAGGATGCCGCAGCCGGTGCGTTCCGCCACCGCGGCCATGAACTCCCATTCCGGAATCGTCGAATGGCGGAAGCGCAGATAGGTGGAGGGGTTTTCCACCAGTATCCTGCGCTTCATGTGGCCCTGCACCTGGTCGACATGCCGGCACACCACGGCGAGCGATTCCTCGGTCATCGGCAGCGGCAACAGGTCGGCGAGGTAGGTGCCGTCGACCACGCTCCAGGCGATATGCTCGGACATCAGGCCGGGCTCGATCCGCTCGGCCACGCCGCGGATGCGTTCGAGATGGGCCGGATCCAATCCCTCGGCGCTGCCCAGCGACAGCCCGACGCCGTGCAGCGAGATCGGACAGTCGCGGCGGATGGCGTCGAGATAGCGCAGCGGCGTGCCGCCGCCCATGTAGTTCTCGGTGTGGACCTCCATCCACGCCACGTCGGGGCGACTGTCCAGCACCGCCTGGTGATGCTGGAAGCGCAGCCCTATTCCGGCTTGTGCCGGAATAGGGCCGGGATGGGCGACGAGGTGGGGAGACATCAGCCCGCCATCACGTCGAGGTCGTCTTGCCGCCTTGAATCTTGGCGCAATCGCCGCCCGGCAGCAGCACGAACGACTTGGGATCGCGGGCCTGGGTCGATTGTCCGGCGCAGGAATGCGCGCCTTCGGCGCAATCGTTCTTGGCGGCGGCGTTGATGCCGTAGCACTTCTCCAGCTTGTTGGCGGCCGCGCGCGCCATGTTGTCCTTCACGATCTGCGGCGGATTGGCGCCCTGGGCGCGCACCGACGGCGCTTGTGCGGCGAGCGCAAGCCCGACGGCGGTGGAGAGAACGGAAGCGGCAAGCAGACGGTTGCTCATGATTGGACCTCTCATTCGAGTTCTAAAGTCTCTTGGCGAGACTTGGGGAGGTTCGCCGCCGGGACCGCAAGGTTACACGCCGTCTGTAAAAATACATTTCTACCAGCGCGGCGCCGCGGGGTGTATGGAAACAGCCGGAATTCGGCGACACGAGTGGCCAATCCAGGAGAGGCCGATGTCCCCCGGGCGGCGCAAGAGCGCACCCCCATTGACGCTGGTAACATCGTCCGGCGCGTCGGGCGCACTGCCCGGACGCGGCGGCGACGCGAGGGCTGCCGGTGCGCGCGACTGGTCGCAACTCATGGCCCGCGCCCAGGATGGCGACCGCGACGCCTATCGCGCGCTGCTCAAGGACATCACGCCTTATCTGCGCGCTCTGGCGACGCGCTGCTTTCGCGAAGCCGGCGACATCGAAGACGCCGTCCAGGACGTGCTGCTGACGATTCACGCGGTCCGCCACGCCTACGACCCCGGCCGTCCGTTCGGGCCGTGGCTGGTCGCCATCGCCAACCGCCGCATCATCGACCAACTGCGGCGCCAGATGCGAGCCCGCTCTCGCGAAATAGAATTGACGGCGGCGCATGAAACCTTTTCGGCCCATGCAACGAACCTCCAGTCGAACTTCGGCGATACATCGGCAGACGAGGCCGTCCTGCATGCGGCGATCGAACACCTACCCCCCGACCAGCGCCAGGCGATCACGCTGCTCAAGCTTAAGGAAATGTCCTTGAACGAAGCGGCGCTGGCGAGCGGAAAGTCGATCGCCGCCCTCAAGGTGGCGACCCATCGCGCCATCAAGTCCCTGCGAAAGCTATTGCGACAACCGAGCGACACGCCGTGACCACAACCCCTGACCTCATCGACGCCTTGGTGGAGTGCGCGACCCCGGTGCGCCGGCTGCGCCCGCCGCTGGTGCGGGCCGGTCTGTGGCTCGCCTTCGCGGGCGTCATCCTGGCGCTGCTCGCGATCGGGCACGGGGTGCGGAGCGATCTGGCGGAGCGCCTCCACCAGCCCGTGTTCGCCGTGAGCATGGCCGCCGCGCTCGCCACCGGAATCCTGGCGGCGGTGGCGGCGTTCGTGGTCAGCCTTCCCGACCGCTCGCAATGGTGGCTGCTGCTGCCCGCGCCGGCGCTCGCGGTGTGGGTCGGCACCATCGGCTATGGCTGCCTGACCGACTGGGTCAGCATCGGGCCGGACGGCGTTCGCTTCGGCGAGACGCTGCGCTGTTTCGCAACCCTCGTGCTCGCCAGCGTGCCCCTTGCGATCGCGCTCGCGGTGATGCTGCGATACGCGGCGCTGCTGCGCCCCGGCGCCGTCGCCCTGGCGGGAGCGCTGGCGGTCGCCGCCATCACCTCGAGCGCGCTGTCGCTGCTCCACGATCTCGACGCCACCATGATGATCCTGGTGTGGAATCTCGGCGCCGCCGCGCTGATCACCGGGCTCGGCAGCGTGTTCGGACGGCGGATGTTTCGGTGGTGGCCGACGCGCTCGTGGATCGGGTAAGTTCACTGGTGCAGATCCCGATCCGCTTTGAAGTAAGCGAAAAACTTCGCTGATACCGCAAGAGTTGACAAAATAAAGCGGGCTATTGTCGTGTGCCTGCTATCGGAATGTGAGATGGGATTGACGGTCAAAAAAGCAAACGGCGATCTCTTTGAAGCGAGCGCGACACCGCCGCACTCCAGGGACCACTGGTCTACGACCGTGCCAGTGCCCCTTCGAATCTTAATTCATGAACTGCAGAGTCAGGGTTGCCATCAACGAGACATTGGCGACGCACTATACGAAATTGAGCCCGATTGGATTTCGAAGCTGTGAAACCCATGTTGCCGTGATTGCTGCACATCGCAAATCCGGGAGGCCACAAAAACCCCATTGTGGTCCGGCGCCGCGGCTCGTATTACAAAACCAACAAGTCGAGTCGTGGCCGGGCCGACCCCCACCCGGCATCATCGGTCCGCTGGATCATTGTCATTGCCGCCTGTAGCAGCGGGTTGCCTGCGTTTTAGGCTCACGCTTCGCCAGGCGGTATCCGGGCGACAAAGGACGTAGTGATGCCAGGGATAGCCTTGCCAGCCACCACCGGTCTGTGGTGCGTCCTGGGCTTCCTGGGGCTCGCGGGTCTTGCGGTCGCAGTCGGGGCGCGCAGGCTGGCCACGCCGCTCATCTATGGCGGCTCGTTGGCGGTGGCGGTGGTCGCGCTCGGCGCGGCGCTGACATGTTTCCTCGATTCCGGGCCGCCATGGACGCTGGTGCTGCCGATCGGCCTGCCCGGCATCGGCGCCCATTTTCGTGTCGATGCGCTCAGCGCATTCTTCCTGGTGGTGGTCAATCTCGGCGGCGCGGTCACCAGCCTCTACGCGCTCGGCTATGGCCGCCATGAGGAGTCGCCCGCACGGGTGCTGCCGTTTTATGCCGCTTTTCTCGGCGCCATGAATCTCGTGGTCATTCGCCGACGACGCCTTCACCTTTCTGCTGGCGTGGGAATTCATGTCGCTCACCTCGTGGGCGATCGTGCTGGCGCGCTATCGACGATCCCGCCAACAGCCGCGCGGCCTTCATCTATCTCGTGATGGCGAGCTTCGGCACGCTGTGCCTGCTGCTCGCCTTCGGCCTGCTGGCGGGGCCCGCCGGCGGCTACGCCTTCGACACCATTCGCGCCGCCGCCTTTGCCCCCGCCACGGCGATGCTCGCGGTCCTGCTCGCCCTCATCGGAGCCGGCTCGAAGGCCGGCCTGGTGCCGCTCCATGTGTGGCTGCCGCTCGCCCATCCGGCCGCGCCGAGCCACGTCTCGGCGCTGCTGAGCGGGGTGATGACCAAGGTCGGCATCTACGGCTTCGTGCGCATCGTGTTCGATCTCGTCGGCCCGCCCAATCCGTGGTTCGGGCTCGTTGTCCTCACGCTCGGCGGCATCACCGCCGCCATCGGCGTTCTCTACGCCCTGATGCAGCACGACCTCAAGCGGCTGCTGGCCTATCACACCGTGGAAAACATCGGCATCATCTTCATCGGGCTCGGCTTGGCGCTCGCGTTCCGCGCCAATGGAATGAATGTCGCCGCCGCGTTGGCGCTGACCGCGGCGCTGTTTCACGTGTTCAATCATTCGGTGTTCAAGAGCCTGCTGTTCTACGGGGCCGGCGCGGTGCTGGTCGCCACCGGCGAGCGCGACATGGAGCGCCTCGGCGGGCTCATTCACCGCATGCCGCAGACCGCGGTGGTGTTCCTGATCGGCTGCGCGGCGATTTCGGCGTTGCCGCCGCTCAACGGCTTCGTGTCCGAATGGCTCACCTTCCAGGCGATCCTGGTGAGCCCGCAACTGCCCCAATGGGGCCTCAAGCTGACGGTGCCGGCCGCCGGCGCGCTGCTCGCCTTGTCGGCCGCACTCGCCGCGGCCTGCTTCGTCAAGGCGTTCGGCGTCACCTTCCTCGGCCGGCCGCGTTCGCCGGCTGCCGCTGCCGCGGCGGAAGTCGACCCGTTCTCGCTCGCCGCGATGTTCGTGCTCGCCGCGATCTGTTTCCTGGCCGGCGTGCTGCCGGGCTTCGTGATCGATGCGCTGTCGCCGGTAACGCGCCCTGCTGGTCGGGGACACGATGCCGCGCCAGGCCGGCGTGCCGTGGCTGTCGATCGTGCCGATCGGCCAGAGCCGCAGCTCGTATAACGGGCTCATCATCCTGATATTCCTGATCGCGTCGGGCACCATCACCGCCATGGTGATCCACCGCTTCGCCACCAGGGCGACGCGGCGCAGCGCCATCTGGGACTGCGGCTTCCCGCTCGATGCGCCGCAGACCCAATATGCGAGTTCGAGCTTCGCGATGCCGATCCGCCGCGTGTTCGGCACGGTGGTGTTCGACGTGCACGAGCGGGTCGACATGCCGCGGCCGGGCGAGATGCGCGCCGGCAGCTTCCATCTGCGCGTGCTCGACCCCGCCTGGCGCTTCGCCTATGGCCCGATCGCACGCACCGTCGGGACCGTCGCGACCCGCCTCAACCGGCTGCAGTTCCTGACCATTCGCAGCTATCTCACGCTGGTTTTCTGCACCTTGATCCTGCTGCTGGTGATGGTGGCGCCATGGCGCTGATCCTCGATCTCGTGCTGCAGGGCGTGCAGATGGTGCTCGTCGTCGCCATCGCCCCCGCCATTCTCGGCGTCACCCGCAAGGTCAAGGCGCGGCTGTTGCGCCGCATCGGCCCGCCGCTGCTGCAGCCGTACCGCGATCTGTGGAAGCTGATGCACAAGGAAGCCGGTGCTCGCCCACAACGCCTCCTGGCTCTATCGCGTCGCGCCCTACCTCATCTTCGCGGCGACCTGGGTCGCCGCCGCGCTGGTGCCGTCCTACGCGACCGGGTCTGCTGTTCTCATGGTCGGCCGATCTCATCGCCATCGTCGCGCTGCTCGGCACCGCGCGCTTCGCCCTGGCGCTCGCCGGCATGGACGTCGGCACCGCGTTCGGCGGCATCGGCTCGTCGCGCGAGATGATGATCGCGTCGCTGGCCGAGCCCGCCATGCTGCTCATCGTCTTCACGGTCGCGCTCGTCGCCGGCACCACCCAGCTCTCGGCCATCGCTACCGTCTTCGCCACCGGGTCGGTCGGCCTGCGGGTGTCGCTCGGGCTCGGACTGTTCGCGTTCCTCGTGCGTGGCGATCGCCGAGAACGGCCGCATCCCGATCGACAATCCGGCGACCCATCTCGAACTGACCATGGTGCACGAGGCGATGGTGCTGGAATATTCCGGCCGCCATCTCGCCATGATCGAGGCCGCCGCGGCGCTCAAGCTCGTGCTCTATTTCTCGCTGATCGCGTGCCTGTTCGTGCCGTTCGGCATTGCCGGCCCCGATGCCGGGCTCGCGGCCCTGGCGTTCGGCGATCGCTCGCCTATCTCGCCAAGCTCATGGTGCTCGCGGTGCTGCTGCCGATCGGCGAAACCAGCGTCGCCAAGATGCGGGTGTTCCGCTATCCGATCTTCGTCGGCGGCGCGTTCGCGGCCGCGGCGCTGGCGGTGTTTCTCCTGTTCGTTTCGCAGGGATTCTGATGAACGACAAGCTCCTTTTCGACGTCGCCCACCTGCTCGCCGGCAGCATGCTGGTGCTGAGCTTCCTGCTGCTCTATCAGGACCGCATCACGGCCGTCATCAACGTGTTCGCGCTGCAGGCGATCGCGCTCGCGCTGTCGGTCGCCTGGCAGGCGCTGGTGCAGGGCGCGCCGCATCTGCTGGTGACGGCCGCGCTCGCGCTGGTGGTCAAGGGCTTCGTCATCCCGATGGCGCTGCATCGCATCGTCCGCCAGCTCGCAGATCCATCGCGAGATCGAGCAGGTGATCGGCGCCGGCCCGACCATGCTGACCGGGCTCGGCCTGGTCGCGCTGTCGATCCTGCTGGTGCAGCCGGTCGGTGAGGTCAGCATCTACACGCGCGAAGACCTCGCCTTCGCGCTCGCCGTCATCCTGCTCGGCTTGTTGATGATGATCACGCGGCGCAATGCCGTTACTCAGGTGGTCGGCTTCATGTCGCTGGAGAATGGTTTGATCCTGGCGGCGAACCGGAGCCAAGGGAATGCCGCTGGTCGTCGAGGTCTCGGTCGCATTCTCGGTCCTGATCGCCTTCATCGTGTTCGGCGTCTTCGTGTTCCGCATGCGCGAGCGCTTCGACACCGTCGACGTGAGCGCGCTCGATCGGTTCCGCGGCGAGCGGAGGGACGCGACGTGATCGGCCCGGTCGAAGCGATCCTCGTCATTCCGGCGCTCGCGATCCCGGTGCTCGCGCTGATATCCGATTACCGGCTCGGCGCGGCCGTCAACATGCTCGCCTGCGCGATGACGTTCGCCGCCGCCCTGTCGCTGCTGTTCACCGACCACCCGCGCAGCGATCTCGTCATCATCGACGACTTCAATATCTTTTTCATCATCCTGACGACCTTCGTCGGCTTCACCACCAGCATCTTCAGCGCCTCCTATCTCGCCCATGAAATCGAGATCGGGCGCCTGACCCCGGCCTATCTGCGATTCTATCACGCCATGTACCAGGCCCTGATGTGCGCCATGAACGTGGCGCTGGTCGCCAACAATATCGGCCTCATGTGGGTGGGCGTCGAGGTGGCGACGCTGTCGACCGTGATGATGGTCGGCATCTATCGCACGCCCGAGGCGATCGAGGCGGCGTGGAAATACTTCATTCTCGGCAGCGTCGGCATCGGGCTCGCCTTCTTCGGCACCATCCTCGTCTATCTGGTGGCGCAGGACGTGGTCGGCGACGGCCTGCCGGCGATGTCGTGGGACCTGCTGGTCAAGGCCGCCCCGTCGCTCGATCCCAAGCTGCTGTCGCTCGCCTTCGTGTTCCTGCTGGTCGGCTACGGCACCAAGGTCGGCCTCGCGCCGTTTCACGCCTGGCTGCCCGATGCCCACGCGGAAGGCCCGACGCCGATCTCGGCCGTGCTGTCCGGCCTGCTGCTCAACGTCGCGCTCTATGCGCTGCTGCGCTTCAAGATGGTGCTGGCCGGCAATCCCGGCGCCATCGACGTCGGCGCCATCATGGTGGCGCTCGGCCTCGTCAGCCTGGTGTTTGCGGCCTTCATGCTGTACCGGCGCCGCGACATCAAGCGCCTGTTCGCCTATTCCTCGATCGAGCACATGGGCATCGCCGCCTTCGCGTTCGGCATGGGCGGGCCGCTCGCGAACTTCGCCGGCCTGCTGCACATGACCATGCACTCGCTCATCAAATCCGGCGATCTTCTTCGCGGTCGGCCACATCGCCCAGGTCAAGGGAACCCAGCGCATTGCCGCCATCAGCGGCATCTCGGTGACCCATCCGATGCTGGCGGTGGTGTTCTCGCTCGGCGTCATCGCCATCGCGGGGCTGCCGCCGTTCGGCATGTTCACCAGCGAATTCATGCTGGTGTCGTCGACCTTCGCGCGGCAACCGGCGTTGAGCGTCGTGCTGGTGTTCGGGCTTCTGGTCGCGTTCGGCGCGCTCATCCTGCGGCTCCAGGACGTCGTGTTCGGCGAGCCGACCGGCAAGGCCCATCCGGCGCAGGCCTCCTACATCCCGGCTTTCGTGCACCTGACGCTGGTGCTCATTGCCGGAATCTGGCTGCCCGGCCCGATCGTGCAATGGTTCCGCGGCGTCGCCGCGTTGCTGGGATGACGGCGATGGATGCCGACGCAATCGCCGCACTTCTCGCCGGATTCGCGCCGGTCGGGTGTCACGCGCCGTGGCGGCGCTTCGACGTCGACGCGGCGACCTGGACCGCGATCGCCAGGTCGCTCGGCGCCGGCGAGGCGGATCTGCTCGGCCTGTGGGGCGACGCCGCTGCGGTGCACATGGCGCTGCGCACGCCGCCCGCGGAGCCCTTCGTGATTTCGCTGGCGGTGACGCAGCAGAGCTTTCCGTCGGTCGGCCGGTTCCACCTCCCGGCGATCCGGCTCGAACGGACCGTGTGCGACCTCTACGGCCACAGGCCGGCGGACGCGCCCGACCACCGCGCCTGGCTCGATCACGGCCAGTGGGGCCTGCGTGCGCCGCTCGGCGCGGCGGCGCCGGCGCCGCTGCGCGATCCCGCCGGCTACGATTTCCTGCCGGTGCATGGCCACGGCCTCCATCAGATTCCGGTCGGCCCGGTGCACGCCGGCATCATCGAGCCCGGCCATTTCCGCTTCACCGCGAATGGCGAGACGGTGGCGCGGCTGGAGGAGCGGCTCGGCTACGTGCACAAGGGCATCGACGGCCTCCTGACCGACGTCGACCTCGCCAGGGCGGGGCGTGTGGTGGCGCGGGTCTCGGGGGATTCGACCGTCGCGCTGAGCTTTGCTTTCGCGCGCGCCGTCGAGGCGGCGCTCGGCTTCGACGCCCCGCCGCGCGCCGTGGTGCTGCGCGGCGTCATGGCGGAACTCGAACGCATCGCCAATCATTTCGGCGATATCGGCGCGGTCTGCAACGACGCGGCATTCGCGCTTGATCCACGCCCATTGCGGCATCTTCCGCGAGCGCGTGCTGGCGGCGTCCGACCGGGCGTTCGGTCACCGGCTGATGATGGATCGCATCGTTCCCGGCGGCGTCGTCCAGGATATTTCGGCGGATGGCGGCGCCGCGATCGTCGGCGGCGCTCGACGACATCGCGCCGCGCTTCGACGAGATCGTCGCCCTCTACGACGACACCCCGTCGCTGCAGGATCGCACCTGTGGCACCGGCCATGTGTCGCACGACCTGGTCAAGCTGTGGGCGGCGGGCGGCCATGTCGGCCGCGCGTCGGGCCGCAACTTCGACGCCCGCCGCGACCTCGCCTATCCGCCCTATCGGGGGCTTGCCTTCGCAGTCCCGCTCTACACCGCGGGCGATGTCGATGCCCGCGCTGCGCGTGCGCATCGACGAGACCCGCGCCAGCTTGCGCGATGATCAGGGCCTGGCTCGCCGCCTTGCCGGCGGGCCCGGTGCTCGCGCCGGCGCCGCAGCATCATCCGAGCCGCGCGAAGGCGTCGCAATGGTCGAGGCGTTTCGCGGCGACGTGCTGGTGTGGCTGCGGCTCGCGCGCGGACGGGCAGGTCGCGCGCTGCCATGTCCGCGACGCGTCGTGGTTCCAGTGGCCGCTGCTCGAGGCCGCGATCGAGAACAACATCGTCGCCGACTTCCCGCTCTGCAACAAATCGTTCAACTGCTCCTATTCGGGACACGATCTCTAGCCATGCGCACGCTGCTGTTGAAATCGCTGTTCGCGCGGCCGCTGACGATCGCGGCGCCCGACGCCGATGGCGCCGCGCTCGAGGAGCTCGGCCGCGCGCTCGCGGCGCGCGGGCGGCGGCTGTTCGGCCGCTCGATCACCATCCGCGAGGTCGATGCCGGGTCGTGCAACGGCTGCGAGCTCGAAATCCATGCGCTCAACAACGCGATCTACGACGTCGAGCGGTTCGGCCTGCGGTTCGCGGCCTCGCCGCGCCATGCCGACGTGCTGCTGGTCACCGGCCCGGTGACCCGCAACATGAAGATCGCGCTGGAACGCACCTATGCGGCGACGCCCGGTCCCAAATGGGTGGTCGCGGTCGGCGATTGCGGCTGCGGCTGCGGCGTGTTCGAGGGCAGCTACGCGGTGATCGGCGCCGTCGACAAGGTGATTCCGGTCGACCTCCACATCAGCGGCTGCCCGCCGCGACCGATCGACCTGCTGCGCGGCCTGATCGCGCTGGTCGACAAGGCCGCCGCGCCAGCGGGTCGAGGCTGACGGCCCAGGGGCCGGAGTTCAAAATCCGCGGTCCTTTTGCCGGCGTGAGGAACCTGACCGGTCAGATGATGGTCGCGAACTTTATCGAAGCGTCACCGCGTCCGCCCGATATGAATGCGCAGAGGCAATCGGAGAATTCATCCATCAAAGCCAATCCTTTCGGATCGAAGTCATTCTCTGCGACGAGTGTGAGCTTGCCATAAGATGGCGCCGCTATCGCGCCCGTGCCGCTCAGGCCGAACCATGTGTTCGTCGAACTTCGGAGAAGCCATGAAACCGGTTGTCAAGATCGTTGCCGCCTTGACGTCCTGTCGGGTTCGCGGCAGGCACAAAATGGTCGCGGCCCACCACGCCATGGTGATGTACGACCGGTCGACGACCGTCACGCTCGACGGCACCGTGGTCGAGTTGCAGTGGACCAACCCCCATGTGTTCCTCCTCGTCAGCGGCAAGATCGACGCGGGTGACCAGCCCGGAGTTTCGCAACCCGCGGTGTGGCGGCTCGAGACCAGCGGGCCGTCAAACCTGACGCGTCAGGGCGGATGGTCGGCAACCGCCTTGAAACCCGGCGACCGCGTCCGCGTCCAGATAAATCCCTTGCGCGAACCCGGCCTGCCGAATGCACGCCTGATCAAGGTCAGACTGCTCGACACCGGCCAGGAACTGGGCGCGTCCTATCTCGATCTGGATTTGCGCCGGCCCCAATAAGGCGCGGTCGAACGCCTGTCGCCGGCCCGCGCTTCGCGTGCGACCCGCGATCATTCCTGGTCGGCACTCGTTTCCGCGGATGGGGCCTGGCGAAAATACGCCTCGACCTCGCCCTTGAGCTTGATGGTCATGGGATTGCCGTTGCGATCCTTTGCGGTGCCGGCGGCGACGCGAATCCAGCCTTCGCTGACGCAATACTCCTCGACATTGTTCTTCTCGGCGCCCTTGAAGCGTATGCCGACGCCCCTCTCGAGCATCTCGGCGTTGTAGAAGGGGCTGCTGGCGTCGGCGGAAAGGCGGTCCGGAGGCATGTCATTCATCGGCGTCACACACGAAATGCGGGGGCGGAGCCAATGGAGAACACGAGATCGCCGCGCAATGCAAGACCGGGCCGTGTCCACGCCATGAGCCCATGCGACGCGGCTGCGGACCAAGTCCATGGGCCGAATCCATGGGGTCGAGCCCTGCGACGTTCGCAGGTGCCGCGAAGCGACGCCGAGTGTTCCGCTGTGGCCGCTATTTCGGCTGGATCGCTTCGGAAGTTTCCGTGACCGGCGACGCAGGCGTGCTTGCGTCCAGATCCTCGGCTGCCTGCAGGTCGCGCGGATCGATGGCCACCATCTCCACCGCGGATGCATGAGCGGGCGCGGGGACGAAGATGTCGGTGGAGACGCGGCGATAGACCGGAAAGGAGAGCCCTTCGATCAACTCTTCATCGGACACGGTGTCGTATCTTCCGGCCGGTAAAGTCCGGTCGATCCCCTTCAGCAGGAACGGACGGCGAAATTCGACGGTCCTGCGCCGGGTGCGCACGGTCACGGCGAGACTGCGTCGCGCCGCACCAGCGGATATTCGGCCGCCTCGTATAAGCGGCGAATTCCGTTGCCGTCGAACCTGGACTCCTCGACCTGCAGGTGAGCGCGCAACAGCTGCTCCGGCGGCAAGTCCTCGATCGCAAAGCGAATCGCCTCCGCCGCCCGATCAAATCGCCTGTATGCGGAGGCTTGGCGGCTCGACTTTCGACTTCGCGCGGAGAACAGCTCGGCTTGCGCATCGTAGTCGAACACCTCTCCTTCCGCCGCCGCAGCCTGATCAAGTGCGCCCATCGTCGCCTCCTTTCGGCGGAATGCTGCGGTTCATCGACATCATTCGAGACCTGCTCCGACCCGGCCGCTTGCGGGCGACGGCCTTTGGCATGCCCGCAGTCGCGTTCGAGGCAGCCGCACCGAACGGAGCATTTGTCATCAAATCTCTCCAGACCATTTGATGAAATATTGACGGTCGGCCATCGTCGGACTGCAACAGGTAAGTAAGATCGAAACGTGAAAAAGCCAGTGGCCGTGCCCCGAATTGCGCTTGGCAATGTCGGTCGGGCATCACCGATTGAGAGTGCGGCGCACCCGTATCGATCGCACCACCGGCAAGCGACTATAAATATTCAGAAATGTGGCGATCGGCATCGCTATTGTGTGGACGAACGCAGCGCAGTCGCATAAGGTCGGGTTTGTTTCGAAGATCGGCAAGGCTTGGATCGAGCAAAGCTTGGCGTTCGCCCCGGAGCCAGGCGTTGTTGCACGAGCTTCGCGCTTGGTGGTTCGTGTTGCCGATCGACGTTCCGATCAATGCACGCGACGTTGGTCGCGGGGTACTTAACGCGCGGACCGGAAAGCTTCGTTCTGGCTGCCGGTTGCGGCATCATGCGCTACATTGGCGCCCCGAGGGTCAGGAATGGTCCGAGGCATCGCACGTGCCGAAGTGACGCGCCAACGAGCGGAGCAGACATGACACCTCAATTTCGATCCGGACAGACGGTGCGCCTTTCCCGTGGCCTTCCCTTCAAGTCGGCGGCCGACGGCGATTACAAGATTGTGCGGCAACTCCCCGACAATGGCGGCGAGCAACAGTATCGCATCAAGAGCGTGCGCGAGCCGCACGAACGCGTCGTCAAGGAAAGCGACCTGGAAAAGGTGTGATCTCGCCGGGGCCGGTTGACGAAGCGGCGCATGATGTTGCGGCGGGACGGTGTTTTGCGGAGCGGTTTCTCGCGGTGCCGCGCCCGATTGGTCTCAGCGGATTTGATGCAGGTGGCGGGATGGATCAGGAAGCGGAACTCACCTTGAAAATTCGCATGGACCGCAAGAAATATGCTTGGACTTTGTACCGGAGCGGCATCAGCGAGCCGATCAAATACTCGGTGCCGATATTTTCGACGGAGGCCGCTGCGACCGCCGCAGGTCTCGAGGTTCTCGCCCGCGTAAATACGCGCAAGAAAAAAGTCGATCGGTCGGGATCGCGCGGTTCATTGGCTTGAAAAGCTGCTGACGATCTCGAGACGTGATCCGCGGGCGCGGCCGAACTCCCTCGAAAAGGGGTTGATATCGATCGCTTCTCGGCCCATATAAGCGTTCGTTCGAGTTTTTGCCTGTTCTTGTTTTGCCCGCGAGGGCTCTTCCCAAGACAACGTCGAATTCGGACGTAAGGCTGCGAATGTGGTGCAGCACGCGGACGCCGGTCGGCGTTTTCAATGGAGGCCGTCATGGCAACAGGTACAGTCAAGTTTTTCAATTCCCAAAAGGGCTTCGGCTTCATCCAGCCGCAAGATGGCGGAAAGGACGTGTTCGTCCACATTTCCGCCGTCGAACGTGCCGGAATGAGCACGCTCAATGAGGGGCAGAAGGTGAGCTACGACGTGGTGAGCGAGCGCGGCAAGCTGGCGGCTGCGAATTTGCAGGCCATCTAACGCCTCTTTGGAGGCAAGGTCAGCGGGCCCGGTGGCAACACGCCGGGCCTTTTGCACGACCTCTTGCGCGACTGACCGCGACTGACTCGCCTTTTGCACGACTGTCGCATGATCGCGAGAGAATGCAGGCTTTCGGACGGAAATCGGAATCCGCCGGTGAGCAGGGAGAAAGACCATGGCAAGGAAGCCGGCAACGCGCGCGGAATTCGACCTGTTCGACGTGTTCTACGCGGACGGCACGCAGCGATCCAACCGCAGGGTCCCGCGCGAAATCCTCGGCGGCCTCGACGGTGATGCGCCCGCGCGCGCCGTGATCGAAGAGCAGGACCGGCTCATCGCCGAAAAGTCCGGCCAGCCGCCCCTGACCGTCAAGAGCATCCGCCGGTCCGGCGCGAAATAGATCGCTCGGCGCAGGCGATCCCCGCGGCGCCGCCGTTCAAAGCGATCGAAGACAGCTGAACCAGAACCCGAATCCGGCGCAGGCGGCGGGGGCCGTCCGGATTCCGGGTTCGCGGCCAGCGCCGCCCCGGAATGCCGAATGCGCGCCTGAGGTCAGGCCTTCTCCAGTTCGATGATCTTGTTCACGCAGGTCACGGAGTCGTACATTGCCACCCGGACAACGGGGAAATTCTTCTTGATCACGCGGCCCGCCGCTTCGGCGGCTTCGAAGGTCGTGAACGACGCCTTGGTCTGCCGATCCACCTGCAGGAGGAATTGCCCGGTCTCCGGTCTCCTGCGCTGGGAGAACATCTCCTGCGCCGGCTCTTCCGGATCGGGTCCCTTGGTCATGGTCTTACTTCGCAAAGCCATTTCTCGATTTTCCTTCGATGGATGCGGGCGATGAGCATCGCCGCCGGAGCAATGTAACACTTTGTGTCGCGCAAGCGCACAGCAAAGCATGCGGCCGCGGCGTCATGTCCAGGACATGGTGGCCAAGACATGTGTCGTCCAACATTGTAGCCAAGACATTGTGGCCAAGACATTGCGGCCAAGACATTGTGGCCAAGACATTAAGACATTGCGGCCAGAGCGTGGACCAAGGACGGACACGGTGCGGAGGGCGTTGAGCATGACATCCGATTCGCACGACCTCGAGAAGGTTTCTCGTCTCACGCTGGAATACTATGAACGGCGCGCCGTCGAGTTCTGGAAGGGCACGCGCGATCATGACGTGAGCCAGAACATCGCGGCGCTGTTGCAATTCATCGAGGGGCCGCCGCCCTTTACGCTGCTCGACTTCGGCTGCGGCCCGGGTCGCGACCTCGAGGCGTTCGCCGCGCGCGGTCATGTCGCGATCGGAGTCGAAGGCGCGGCGCATTTCGCCGCCATGGCACGCGCCTACAGCGGCTGCGAGGTCTGGCAGCAGGATTTTCTGAAGCTCGACCTGCCGGTCTCCCGCTTCGATGGGGTGTTCGCCAATGCATCGCTGTTTCACGTCCCCAGCCGCGCCTTGCCGGATGTTCTGCTGCGATTGCGGGCATGCCTGAAGCCGGGCGGGGTGCTGTTTTCCTCGAATCCGCGCGGTCGCAACGAGGAAGGATGGAATGACGGGCGCTACGGCGTGTACCACGATCTCGAGAACTGGCGCCGCTATCTCTCGGCCGCAGGATTCGTCGAACTCACCCATTATTACCGGCCCGCCGGCCTGCCGCGCGAGCAACAGCCCTGGCTGGCGAGCGTCTGGCGCAAGCCTGCCGGCAACACCACGGCCGGGCCGGCGGGATCACCGGGCTCTGCTGGCGTGCGGCCGTGATATACGCCGCTGGGGAACGGCGCGGCTTGCCGATGATCAGGCTTGCTCGAGTTCCGGCGGAATGCGCCGGAGCGAAACAGGATGATGGGATCCTCGTCGAAGTCTCCGAGTTCGGCGTCCCCGGTGCGCGACCACGCGATCACTCCCGCCCTGGTCAGGGCAAGGCGTTCCGCGGTCCGCCGGGCGCCCAACTCCGATTTGCAGGCGACGGAAGGGTCGGCGACGAGGCGAGCCCCGCGGCCGGGCCGGAACGACTGGACGATGTAGACGGTTTCCTGAGCCACGGCGCGCATCTCCTCGGTGGACCAAGATTTGATTCCAAATGACGGCACAGTCGGCTTGTCCGACTGTGGAACCATCCGTTCGGGGCGCACCACCTGCGAGGTCCGACTCGACCGCCCGCACCACCGGATCAGGTTTGCGCGCTTCGGGCAAGGCGTCCTTGCGCCGGAATCCGCATGCATCCGACATTGGTCCGCCGCCCTTTGCAGCGGTCCCGCCCGGATCGCGGCGATGATCGTCGGCCGGCTCAATGCCGCGTCGCCGAGACGTCTTCCACCAGCCGAAATTCGAGCCGGCCGATCAGTACGGCCCTCAGCGCCTCGGCGTTCTTCAGGGATTCCGCGAACTGCTCCGACGTCGCCTTGTTCGAGCCGAAAACGACGACGCCGCCCAGCAAGGCGGCGACGGCCGCGACCATTGCCATCGGGTCGAACGTGACGATGCCGAGAATGGTCGCCGCCAGCAGAACTCCGCCGAGGGCCATGGCCGTCTTCGATGCCAGCGCCGTCTTGCGGCACCGCTCCAACGCTCCCGCGAGCTCTTCGATCTGCGCTTCGAGCTCGGAGATTTGTTCGCGCGGATCGTCGGGCATGCGGGTATCCACCGGGACGTCAACGAAACCTCGTAGGCCGCGGTTTACGTGAAATGCAATCGGCGTGGCCGCCGCCGCGCGCGCAGGCGATGCGACGCCCGGTTCAACTCTGGTTCTGCGCGGCCAGGCACAACCTCGCACCGATCGCATCGAGAATGAGCATGTGCGCCATGTCCACGATGTCGTCCATCGAAGACGTCTTGGCGAACATCGCCATCGCGCGACCGCAGATTTCGTTGCGGGTGGGCAGGTGCGGCAAATGGAGGCTGGCGAGCACGTTGGCCGCGCGCTGCTGGGTCGCGGCCAGCTTCTCCCGCAGCGCCGCGAGGGTCGCCCCGTCGAGCGCCGAACCGACCGCGACGGCGAGGCCCTCGGGGTGGAAGCTGGCGGCGAGCTGCGCGGCGGCGCGGCTGACGATGCGCGAGCCGAGACGGTGCTCGTTGCGCACCACCGCCTTGGGCGGCAATTTCAGATCCCACACGATTCCCACGAAGGAGAGCGCCTTCAAGAGGTAGAAGGTAGGATCGATCTCCCACCATTTGAATCCCTGCCGCACGCTGCTCTGGTAGGCATGATGGTTGTTGTGCCAGCCTTCGCCCATCGTGAAGAGTGCCAGCAGCCAGTTGTTGCGCGAATCGTCGCCGGTCAAATATCGTTTCTTGCCCAGCACATGGGCGAGCGAATTGATGCAGAACGTCCCGTGATAGACCAGGACGGTGCTCCAGAAGAACCCGACGAACAAGCCCGGCCAGCCCGCGATGAGAAAACAGAGTATCGCCAGCACGAACGCGGGCGCGAGCTCGAAGCGGTGCAGCCACATCAGTTCCGGATAGCGGGCAAAGTCGGCGATCTTGACGAGGTCGGTGGCGTCGTGCCGGCGCGAGAAGATCCATCCGACATGGCTGTACACGAAGCCCTTGTGGCGCGGCGAATGCACGTCGCACTCGGTATCGGAGAACAGATGATGATGCCGGTGCTTGGACGCCCACCACAGCACGCTCTTCTGCGCCGTGCTCTGCGACATCACGGCGAGCACGAACTGGAACGCGCGGCTGGTCGAATACGCCCGATGCGAGAAGTAGCGGTGGTATCCGGCCCCGATGGCGAAGATGCGCGCCCAGTACAGGACCACGCAGATCACGACCGCTTGCCAGGTGATGCCGGACCAGATCGCGCCGAGACAGGAGAGATGCACCAGGATGAAGGCAATCGACGACGGATACAGGATGTCGTGATGGGTATCGTCGTTCACGTCCGGATCGGCGTTATCGACGTGGATATTCGAATCGTTCATGGGAGCAGGCACATTCTTCGTGAGGTCGGAGGGATCGTTTGATGGCACTAACGGCCACGCCTCGCAAGTCCGCCCCCGACCCGGCAGGCGTGACGCAGGCTCACTCTCATAGCACACACTGGGACGAGTCCTTACAGGACTTTGACAGCGCCGGTGACGCCGTTGCCGATGGGCCGCGGCACCCCGTGCAGGATCATACTGGACGGCCAATCCCGGTGAAAATGCGGCGGCGAGCCCGCTCTTGCGGGCATTCGGCAGGATTTCATCCCCAATGGCCGCTCCCCGAATTGGCCGTCATTTGGCCTGTCATGGGCCTTCTTCACTATGTTAATATAAGTGCAGGGACGATCCGGTCCCAGGGGGGCCTACTGTCATAAATCGCAGCGCTATCCGGCATCCGGTGCGGCACGCAACTCGCGCGCCGACCGCGATCATTGCTGCGCGGCGCAACGTCCCCCGCCTGGTCGCTCGACGGCGGCAACGCCGCAAGAGCGTGTGGAGATGCCCATGGCCGCGACGCGGCGCTTTTTGTTGCTTCTGGTCAAGCCGTCCCATTACGACGACGACGGGTACGTGATCCGTTGGTGGCGCGCGATGATTCCCTCCAATTCGCTTGCCGCGGTCTACGGCATTGCCGCCGATTGCGCCGAGCGGCAGGTTCTCGGGCCTGATGTCGACATCGACATCGAGGCGATCGACGAGACCAATACGCGCGTCGACGTGCCGGCGCTGATCGCCCGGCTTGCGGCGCCACGGCAATTTCGGCCTGCTCGCCCTGGTCGGCGTGCAGTCGAACCAATATCCCCGCGCCCTCGACATCGCCGCGCGAGTTCCGCGCGCGCCGGCGTCGCCGTCGCCATCGGCGGCTTCCACGTCTCCGGATGCCTGTCGATGCTCGATGGCCGCGCCGTCGAGCTCGACGCCTGCCGCGATCTCGGCATCACCATTTTCGCGGGCGAGGCCGAAGGGCGCCTCGACGCGGTGCTGCAGGACGCGGCCGCGGGGCGGCTCGCGCCGGTCTACAATTTCATGGACGACCTGCCGGGAATGGAAGGCACGCGTGGTGCCGTTCCTGCCGAAGCGCTACGTGGAGCGCACGCTCGGGCTCAGCACCAGCTTCGACGCCGGCCGCGGCTGCCCGTACCAGTGCTCGTTCTGCACCATCATCAACGTGCAGGGCCGCAAGTCGCGCTACCGCTCGGCCGACGACGTCGAGCATCTGGTGCGCCTCAACTGGGCGCAGGGCATCCACAAGTTCTTCATCACCGACGACAATTTCGCCCGCAACAAGGAATGGGAAGCGATCTTCGACCGCCTGATCGAGCTCAAGGAGAGGGACGGCATCCCGCTGGGCCTGATGATCCAGGTCGACACCCTCTGCCACAAGATCGCGAATTTCGTGGAGAAGGCGAAACGCGCCGGGCGTCACCCGGGTCTTCATCGGCCTGGAGAACATCAATCCGGACAACCTGGCGGCGGCGAAGAAGCGCCAGAACAAGATCACCGAATACCGCGCGATGCTGCTGGCCTGGAAGGCGCAGGGCATCATCACGCTCGCGGGCTACATCCTCGGCTTCCCCGCGGACACGCCGCAGACGATCCGGCGCGACATCGAGATCATCAAGCGGGAGCTGCCGCTCGACGGCCTCGAGTTCTTCTGCCTCACGCCGCTTGCCGGGCTCGGAAGACCACAAGGTGCTGTGGACCAAGGGCGTCGCCATGGACGCCGACCTCAACCGATACGACGTGGAGCACGTCTGCACCGCCCACCCCAGGATGAGCAAGGCGGAATGGGAGGCGATCTACCAGGAGGCCTGGTCGCTCTACTACACGCCCGCGCACATGGAGACGCTGCTGCGCCGCGCCGCGGCGACCGGCGTTCCGATGGGCAGCCTGGTCAAGGTGCTGGTGACGTTCGCGATGACGGTGCGCCTGGAGAACGTGCACCCGCTCCAGGCCGGCATCTTCCGCCTCAAGCGTCCCTCCGAGCGCCGGCCCGGCCTGCCGCGCGAGAGCGGCTGGGTGTTCTGGCCGCGCTATGCCTTCGACGTGCTCTACAAGCATGCCGTCCTCGCCGGCACCATCGGGCGCCTGGTCATGACCAAGCTCGCCATCGACCGCGATCCGAAGGCGCGGCATTACATGGACGAGGCGCTCACGCCGGTCCACGACGACGGCGACGCCACCCTCGATCTCATGACCAAGACCACCGGCGCGACGGCGGCGCTCGCCCACATCAAGAAGGTCGCCATGCTGACCGCGCGCCGGCAGGGTGTGACGGCGTGATCCTTGGCACGGCGGCGGGCCCGCGGGGCTCTCTTGGTTTGCAACGCAATTGAGGACGCGTTCGCGAATTATCGCTTCAATCGCGTGATCGAACGGCTTTCTTACTCCCTCTCCCGCTTGCGGGGGAGGGTTGGGGAGGGGGCGCTCGCAGCGAGTTCGTGCCGTAGAATTGCCCCCTCCCTGACCCTCCCCCGCAAGCGGGAGAGGGGACGAAAACTGAATCGGTTGTTGGCGGACGGACGGTCTTAGGACGCTGCGCAGCAAGCTCCAGTGGCGACGCCTCCCCGCACTCGAAACCATCGGGCGCATGGTCCGGCGACAGCGGTTCCGGCGGCGACGGCGCGCGCGGTCATTTGTCCCAAAAGGGTTTGGCCTTGAGTAGACGTCGCAGCTTATCGGTCGGCGGCAACGGCCGATCCGGCAGCGCGCGGGACTGTATGAATGTGCCGGCATCGACCGTAAAGAAGGCTTGGTCCAGCAGCACCTCTTCCGCCTCCCGGCAGGCTGCATCGAGCATGAAATCCGACCGGCTGCGGCCGAGTTCGTTCGGCGGCCTGGTCGATGAGA
Organism: uncultured Alphaproteobacteria bacterium; assembly: GCA_963795865.1. GTDB lineage: Bacteria > Pseudomonadota > Alphaproteobacteria > Rhizobiales > Xanthobacteraceae > JAJPKK01. The sequence goes on along the minus strand of CAWCJX010000053.1, from coordinate 1,322 downwards.
TCGCGCTGCCGCACCTTGGCGCGAATGTTTATGGACACGGTTTCTCGCGAAGGTGCATGAGCCATGGCGACAGTTCCTTATGTACAGGCGACATACACATCGGTGTGTACAACGCAACACAAGCCGGTCGTCGGTCGCGTCTCACTTTGATTGTGGCAACGCAAGCGCCGCCACCCGCTTTTGAACGATAGCCCTCATTTCCGCATCATCGATCAGCCGCGCCACGTCCGCCATATCCATGAGCTTGTCCGTCAGTCCGGCCGCCATCGCAGGCGTCATCCGGTGCGCTTTGTGAGTCCTGATCCAATTGTACCAAACGGTGTAGAGCGCGACCATGTGCTCGTGGTTCGCGACCTTCTTGGAATAGCCTGTTGTCAACCGCGTGAGCCGACGCATCTGCATTCTCGTGTTGAGGTTGTGCCGCTCGACAAAAGACGTGCTGATGTGCTTCGGATCGGGCTACCTTCGATCCGTAACTTCTTGATGCCCGTGCATTCGGCGGGGCTGTAACGGCCCTTGGCACTTTCAGGCGACGCGCCGAACAGCTTCACCAATTGAGCGTAATCGACATCGGCGCCGAAGGCGTCTTCAACCGCGTCCAGATACGCCTTGTGCCCGTCCGTGGTGAGTTGAACGCGATTGGCGAGCCGAGACGGCAGGTCGCCGATGAACGCCATGGCGTATTCGCTATCGCGCCCGCCGACCATGTAGGAAATGATCAGCTTGCTAACGGCCTCAATGCCTGTCCAGGTCCAGGTGTCGCCAGCATCGGCCGGCGCAGCCTTTGCCTTTGCGATATTCTTCTGCTTGGCGTAGGTGAACGACCAAATTTCATCGCACTGGACGCGCTTCGCTTTCACGCCGCGCACCTTCTCGTCATGAAAGACGGCGCAGACCTCGCCAGCATCGACCAACAGATTCGTGACGGTGTTGATTGACACGTCGCACACACGAGAGATCGAGCGAAGCGACGATCCTTCAACCAAGAGGTTGAGGATGTGGACGCGGGTTTCCAATGGGAGCTTATACAATTTTCGGGCAAACCGCATAAACCAAAGCCACCGAGCATCAGGATCATGCCATCGGTAATATCCAGTATTGCTTCATCGGCGTTTTTTACAACTTTATTCATTTTTATATTTGGCAGATGTAAAATTACTCAAATAGTTTCATTGCTGACAGCGCACAAAAAACGATGTTAAATTATTTGAAACAATAATGAAATTGGCGCATTATAATATGTAAAAATCAATTTATGTTTCTTAACGAAAATGAGTATGTGGGGGAATGGGACGACAATTTCGGCGGCCGCCGGGAGTTCC
>CAWCJX010000052.1:0-85118 GCA_963795865.1 uncultured Alphaproteobacteria bacterium | reverse complement strand
TCGTCGAAATCAAGGGGCATCGCGACGAAGCGGATGCCGCTAAAGCCGAGACGATGCGCAAGGCCTGGGTGCCGGCGGTCAAGGCAGCCAAGCGGTTCGGCCGCTGGGATTTCATGGAATTTACCGATGCACCGTACGATGTGGACAAACGCATACGCGAACGTCTGCGCATGCTGGTCGCGGCTTGAGGCGAAGAATGGCGAAGAAGTCCGCACCCAGGAAATCGAAGTCGGCCGACGCGGATGTCGAGACCTATATCCATCCGGAGGCAAAACGGAAGAATATCCCGACTGCCGAAAATCAAAAGCTCGTCGCCGACGAAGACAGCGCGATCAAGAAGCTGCGCTGGCCGCGCAATCCCGATCTCGACCCTCAACTCGTCTGGCGCGGCAAGGACTTCGAGCCCGATCCGCTCGAAGTCGACGTGCCGCCGATCTATATCCAGGAGAAAATTCAGCCGCGCGCCATCATCGAGGAGCTGCGCCGGCAGACCAGGTCGCGCCGACCCGACGCAACGCCGCAGTTCGACTTCTTCCACGACTTCAACGGACTGCCGGAGGGCTGGAAGGAGGACGCCACTGCGAGCTACTACCACGATGAAGGCAACTGGTCGAACCGGATGATTCTCGGCGACTCGTTGCTGGTGATGGCATCCCTTGCGGAGCGCGAGGCTCTGCGGGGAAAGATTCAGTGCATCTACATGGACCCGCCCTACGGCATAAAATTCAACTCGAATTGGCAACCGTCGACTAAAAGTCGAGATGTTAGGGAAGGGAAGGACGATAGCGTTTCACGTGAGCCTGAGGTGATCCGGGCATTCCGAGATACCTGGAAAGACGGCATCCATTCATATCTAGGATATCTTCGTGATCGTCTGGTCGCCGCGAGAGACTTGTTGCACCCCAGTGGCTCCCTGTTCGTTCAGATTGGCGATGAGAATTTGCATATTGTGCGTGCACTTCTTGATGAGGTTTTTGGTTCCAGCAACAGTGTTGCTATTATTACGGTACAGAAGGCAGGATCAACTTTCTCAAGGTATCTTGGCTCAACCGCCGACTATGTACTCTGGTACGCGGTAGACACAGGTAAACTCAAATATCACGAAATATATCGGGATCGGCAGATCACCGAAGATGATAGCGGCCGTTTTACGTTTGTTCAATTGGCTGATGGACAGCGCGTCTCACGCGCAAAACTTGACGCCGTGCCCGGCGACGCTCGACTTTTTGCTCCCGACCCTCTGGAGTCAGCAGGTATGGGCCGAGAAAAAGGCGAGGGTGCTGCGAGTTGGTTCAGCGTGGACGTCCGCGGACGCCCGTTCACTCCATCGGGACAGACTCGATGGAAGACAAACGAAATTGGAATGAGACGGTTGCTGGCGGCTGATCGAATTTTGCCACAAGCAACCCGCCTGCGGTTCGCCAAATTTCTAAACGATTTCTCTGTATCATCAATATCGAATATATGGACGGATTTAGCGGGGGCCGCTGAGAAAATCTATGTCGTGCAGACCGCCCCGAAGATTGTGCAGCGCTGCATCCTCATGACAACAGATCCCGGAGACCTCGTATTTGATCCGACTTGCGGTTCTGGTACGACTGCGTATGTTTCCGAGCAATGGGGCCGGCGCTGGATTACGGTCGACACTAGCCGCGTGGCATTGACTCTCGCGCGTGCTCGCCTGATGGGCGCGCACTACAATTACTATCTTTTACGGGACAGTGAGGACGGCGCCCGCAAAGAAGGCGAGCTCACGGGTAGGCCCACGGGGAACGGGCCGTTCGCCGACAACCTTCGTCACGGGTTCGTATACGAACGCGCGGCTCACGTGACCCTGAAGTCGATTGTCAGCAATGCCGAGATCGACGTTATCTGGGATCGCTCGCAGAAGAGGCTGGAACCGTTGAGGGAGGTGCTGAACACGTTCCTGAAGCAAGCTTGGGAGGAATGGCAAGTTCCGCGCGATGCGGATGACAAATGGCCTGATGCCGCGAAGGCGGCTCACGCTCAGTGGTGGGAAGCGCGGCGCGCGCGCCAGAAGGAAATCGACAACTCGATCGCCCGCAACGCGGATGTCGAATATCTCTACGATCGGCCCTACAAGGCGCGGGGCGTCGTTCGAGTCGCCGGGCCGTTCACGGTCGAGAGCCTGTCGCCGCATCGTGTGCTGCCGCTGGGAGAGGACCCCTATCTGGCCGAGCTGTTGGCCGCGGACGCAGATTTAGGTGGTGAGGCCAAGGAGGCCAAGCCCGCTCGCGACGAGCCGGCGAGCGTCGTCCATACCGACTTCGCCCAGGTCGTCTACGAAAATCTTAAGTCCGCCGGCGTGCAGAACACCAAGAAGGGCGAGACGCTGAAATTCGAATGGCTCAAGCCGTTCGCCTCTCGCTCGGGCCTGATCCAGTTCGAAGGGCCGTTACCTCGAAAAGGGCGAGAGCAAGCGCGCCGCCGTCTGCATCGGCCCTGAATATGATACCGTCGGCTACGAACTGGTGCGCCGTGCCGCTCGCGAGGCCGCCGACCTGTTCGATACGCTGATCATTTGCGGGTTCGCCTTTGCGCCCGAGGTCGACGACACCCGGCTCAATTTCGGCGCGCTGACCGTGCTCAAGGCGCGCATGAACCAGGATTTGCGCATGGCCGACAAGCTCAAGGCCACGGGCGCGGGCAACCTCTTTGTCGTGTTCGGTGAACCCGACATCGTGATCCATGAGCGCGATGGCGGCATGCTGCAGGTCGAGATTCGCGGCATGGATATCTTCGATCCGACCACCGGCGAGGTACGATCTTCCGGCGGCAAGGACTTGTTGAATGACGTCGCCGCATGGTTCGTCGACCACGACTACGACGAGGAGAGCTTTTCGTCCGTCAGGCCTATTTCGTCGGCAACGATCCCTACGACGCGCTCAAGCGCGCGCTCAAGGCGGAGATCGACGAGACCGCATGGGCGGAGTTGAACGCGACCATTTCGCGGCCGTTCCCGAGGCCGAAGCAGGGCCGCATCTGCGTTAAGGTCATCAACCACTTCGGTGACGAAGTGCAGAAGGTGTTTTTCGTTTAGGCTGACAAGCAAAGCACGCGCATGAGCGAAACCGCGCAACGCGCACCCGAATGAGGGAGACCCGATGAAACAGCGGCGACGCGTACCGGCGCTTACCAAGGCCGAGCTCCGCGCCCAGGGCAGCCAGGCCCTGGCGGCGGCGACCAAGCCCATTGTCAAGCTGCCGACCAAGCTGGTGCGGCAGTGCGGCCGCTGCGGCGAATTCAGCGCGGTGATGGTCGATCCGGGCGAGCTGGCGCCCGAGTTCAGGTGCAAGGTCTGCGACCGGCCGCCGCGAGGAAGCTGACGGGCGATCGGCTAATTAGATAGTTAGCGCGCCCGAGATCGGCGTCGCGCCGGGCCGCCGCACATAAAATCGATCGTTCTAAAAACGATCCAGACGATGATTGCGATGAGGCCTGAAAAGAGAATGCCTCCTTGAATCGTGAAATCTGGCCCCGTCTTCAGAAAGAAAAACAAAAAGGCGAGGATAAATAATGCTAAAGCAAAGCCCTCAGGCCACACAGGCCAAATCATGGAATTCCCCCTACGAATAACAGTCAATTTTGATCACGGCGCGACTTCCTTTTTCTCCACGAAAGACGACTTCCTTTTTTTGCACGAAAGAAAGGGCTCTCGACAAATCCGGCGGCGACCGGGGGCGCAGCGTCAAGGTCATCAACCACGCCGGTGACGAAGTGCAGAAGGTGCATTTCGTGTAGGACGCCCAGCGGTATCAAAATACCACAATTCTACTTTGCATGGGGTTGTTTTTCAAAAAATGGATTCCCTTACCGGTTCGTCTCCGTTCTGGGAGCCTCGAGCTGTCCGGCGTTCTACATGCATCCGCCCGGACTATCGGTGCTCGACACCAGCGTAGATCTCCCCGAGCGACAGGTCGATGCCGAGCGATGCGATCTCGATGACGGCATCGTGCCCATCGAGAACCTTCGGCTCCGGCGAAAATCCCGCGGGGCCGCGCGCCCACACACGCGCTCTCGGCGCGTCCTGCGCAAGCACGAGATACGCGGACAGGCTCGACAGCCGAAGGTATTCCTGCGCTTTGGCGCCAAGGTCGTCTGCGCCAAGGTCGTCCTTGGCCGAGGACGGCGAGATGACCTCCGCAATCAGTACCGGAGCCGTGGCGGTCAAGTCCTTGAACCGACCGCCGGCAGCGTCGACCACGACGTCGGGATAGCGAATCGTCGAGGGCGCGACATCGACGCCGAAATCGGAGGTCAGGACGGTCCATCTGGTGCTGTCGAGCCGTTTTTCCAAGGCCGCAGCGAGCCGACGAACGAGGATCGCGTGACCGCGCGAGCCCCCGGTCATCATGACGACACGGTTCCCGACGAGCTCATAACGTCCCTCGTGCGCCTGCACCCAGGTGAGGAACTCGGGCTTGTCCATACGCGGCTCGAGCTGAACATTCATTGCAGCCTCACTCGTCCCGCAATCTAGCTGCGGCAAACCTCGGATAAAAGATATCACTTCGCGTGCCTCAATTCGCCTGGCGCTTCTTGGCCGTTTTCCTCACATTTTCTCCTGCGCCTCGAAGAGCTCGATCATGTTGCCGTCGGGATCGGCGATGTAGATCGTCAGCCCGTAGATGCCGTCATGGAGGTCGCGGAAGAATTTCACGTCGGCGGCCTTGAGGCGGGCGGCGAGGGCGCGCAGGTCGGTCGCGGTGAAGGCGATGTGATCGATCTGGGTCGGCGCCGGCGGCCCGCCCGAGGTGAGCGCGATGCCCTGGTGGAACGGCACGAAGGGCCGGCCGTCCGGCAGCGGCTTGGCCGGCCGCACGGTGAAGCCGAGGAGATCGACATAGAACCGCTCGGAGCGCGCGATGTCGGCGACCTTGAGCAGCATGTGGGCAAAGCCGGTGGGGCGGCCGCCGGCGCGACGGTTCTGTGCATCCGCATCCGCCATGGTCAGGCGTCCTTGCGTTCGTCGCCGAGCACGCCGGCGAGCGCCCAGTCTTCCTTGGGCACCTCCTGCAGGATGACGTGCAGGTGAGTGGGCTTGGCGCCGGCATGCTCCACCATGGCGTCGGTGATGGCGCGCACCAGCTTGCGCTTCTGCTCGCGCGAACGTCCGGTCCACATCTGCACGGTGACGACAGGCATGTGCGTTCTCTCTTCGGTTGGCGCGGACGCTCAGGGGGGCGTCCGCAGGATCGCCTCGATGCGTTCGCGGATGCCGCCCCATTGGCTGCCGCCGACCGTGACCGGGGCGCGGCTGCCGAGCCCGCGGCCCCAGATCGCCTTGAGGCCGAGCCGCTGCGCCGCCTCGAAATCGATGCCGCCCGGCGGCGCCGCGAGATCGACCAGGAGGGCGGATTTCGGCAGAAGTTCGAGAATGTCGGCGCCGACGACGCGCGCCGGCACCGTGGAGAACACCATGTCGAGGCGATGCGCCAGCGCCGGCAGTTCGTCGAGCGTGTGCGGCGTCGCGCCGGCCACATAGGCGGCCGCGCGCTGCTCCGGATTGCGCGCCGCCACATGGGTGCGGGCGCCGAGCGCGACCAGGTAGCGCGCCAGCACGGCGCCGATGGTGCCCTGGCCGACCACGCAGACATTGGCGTCGTGGATGGTGATGACGGTGTTCTCGATCACGATCCTGAGCAGGCCCTCGATGATCGCAGGCGTGCGGCGAAGCATCAGCCCGCGGTCCCACTCGTATTCGTGGATGGCGATGCCGAGGGCGCTCCGCATGGGCCTTCAGGTTGGTGTCGGCCCAGCCCAGGATGATGTGGGCCGGCGCCGCCATGCCGGCGAGCATGTCGCGGGTCGGCACGATCGGCGCCGGCGCCGCGGGCGCGAACAGCGCCCCGCTGGCGGCGATGCCGGGGATCGGGAACAGCGCGAAGCGCGCGCCCGCGAGCACGGCCGCGGGATCGTCGAGATGGCGGACGCCGGCAATGCCGCCTTGCGGCCACGGAAAGCCATGCGCGCGCACCTGCGCGCCGGTCGCCGCCGCGAGCCGCGCGATTTCCTGCTCGCGGCGGTCGCCGCCGAGCATCCCGATCACCAGCCTGGACCAGTCGATGTCCGTCATGTCTGCCGCGCGCCGCATCATTTGCGATCGGGATGGCCGGGCGGCCATGTCGATGGGGTGGGCCTTGCTTTAGCCCGCCGCCGGCGGCCTTGGCAATGCGCGGGGGATTGGCCGTGGATTCGGCGTGGCTGGGCGCGACGGCGTCAGCGCATTGCGCCATCCGACGGTGCTGTGAGGTGGCTGTCGGCGGAATATGCTGCGCGAGCACTTCGTGTTGGGCTCGATCCCTACATGGTCGGCGACGACCGACGCCGTTTCGCTGTAGCCTCGGTCATCGACGCGATGGTCAATCGCGCGATCCTGGATTAATTGATCGTTGGGTCGACACCCACCTCGCTGTCATCGCCCGGCCCGACCGGGCGTTCCAGTAAACACCGACCTGGGGTATTGGATTGCCCGGTCATGCCGGGCTACGACAGAAATAGAGTCAAAGGAATCCTCGTCATGAACATAACGCCGGCCGGAGCGACGCCGTCGCGCCGCATGTCGCCCGATTACTTCACCGGAACCGTGTGGCAGGACCCGATCATCGAGGCGCCGGCGCCGGCGCGCATCCGCGCCGCATTGGTCACCTTCGAGCCCGGCGCCCGCACCGCCTGGCACACCCATCCGCTCGGCCAGACCCTCCACGTGACGCGTGGGACCGGCCGCGTGCAGACCTGGGGCGGCCCGATCCGCGAGATCCGCGCCGGCGACACCGTATGGATCCCGCCGGGAGAGAAGCACTGGCACGGCGCGAGCCCGACCTCGGCGATGGCCCACATCGCCATGCAGGAGGCCCTCGACGGCGTCGCGGTGGAATGGCTCGAGCACGTCACCGACGCGCAGTATGGGGGCGATGGCGGGTGAGCCCGGGACGGAATTACCTCTCCCCGCGCGGAGAGGTCGGATCGCGTAGCGATCCGGTGAGGGGCCGTCAGCAAGTCTGAGCGACGTTTACGCTCAGAATCGGATAGGCCCCCTCACCCCGACCTGCGCGGCGAGGGAGAGAGGCGCCGTGCCGCGCAAAGATGTCCCACCCTAATGTCAAATCCCCGGCGTGAGCACCCTGATCTTGTAGATGCCGGTGCGCGCGGCGATGTAGAGCGTCTTCTTGTCGGCGTCGCCGAAGCCCACATTGGTGGCCTGCTCCGGCGCGCCGATGGTGCCGAGGTGCTTGCCTTCCGGCGAGATGATCCAGACCCCGCCGGGGCCGGTCTCGTAGAGATTGCCCTTGGTGTCGACCCGCAGTGCCGTCGGTGATGCCGCGCGCGGTGTCCTTGCTGCAGGTCGATGAACAGCTTGCCGTTGGCGAGCGTGCCGTCGGGCGAGCACCTCGTAGCGGTTGACGTAGTTGTCGCGGCTGCCGTTGACGTAGAGATATTTCTCGTCGGGCGAGAAGGCGAGGCCGTTGACCATCGGCATGTCCTTGGCCACCAGCGAGAGCTTGCCGTCCTTCCACCGGTAGACCCCGGTGAAGTCGAGCTCCTTGCGCGGGTCCTTGTCGCGCAGGCGGAACGAGCCGAAGGTGTCGGTGAAATAGATGGCGCCGTCGCTCTTGACCACGACGTCATTGGGGCCGCCGAAGCGCTTGCCCTCGTAACGGTCGGCCAGGACGGTGCGCTTGCCGTTCTTCTCGACCCGCATCAGCGAGCGGCCCGCGAAGGTGGCGAGGATCAGCCGGCCCTGGCGGTCGACGGTGAGGCCGTCCGCCCCGATCATGGCGAACTCCTCGAAGCGCGGATCGGTGCGCTCGAAGCCGTTGTTCTGGATGCCGCCCCAGCGCCAGACTTCGGGCCCGTTGTATCCGGTGTGGTCGAGATAGACCGAGGCCTTGCCGTCCGGCGTCAGCTTCCAGACCACGGCGCCGGGGATGTCGGTGAACAGGAGAAAGCCGCTCTTGCCCTCCTGCATCCACACCGGGCCTTCGGTGAAGCCGAAACCGCCCTTGACCAGCTCGACCTTGGCGTCGGGCGAGACCAGCGCGTCGAGCGCCGGGTCGAGCCGCTGCACCGCCTTGTCGCCGGCGCTTTGGGCGTCGGCAAATCCGGTCGTCAGCAGGCATGCGAATGCGACCAGCGAGAGCCTTGTCATCAGCGTCTTCTCCCTATTGTCGCCCCGGAAGGGCCGTTCTTATGTTCGTCCCGACGGCCGTGCCGGCGCCGCCGGAGGTCCCGACGAAATTCGGCGCAACGCGATCCGCGCCTCCTCGCTGCCGGGCCTGATGTTGAGTGCAGCCTGAAGGTCGGCGATCGCCTGATCGCGCTGGCCGATCGCCTCGTTGAGCCGGGCGCGATCGACCAGCGCGGAGAATCCGCGGTCGGCGCTCAGCGGCACCGCCGCGGTGAGGTCGGCGCGCGCCTGCTCGGGGTTCGACTGCCGGATATAGGCGTTGGCGCGCTGGCGATAGATCGTCGCGATCAGGTTGGCCGCGCCGTCCGCCTGGTAGGTTCCCACCAGCGCGTTGGCCAGCACCTTGTCGCGCTTATAGGCATCGAGAATCGCGCTGCAGTCGGCGATCTCCCCGTCATATTGCATCTTGCTGCCGTAGATGTTGGCGCGGCTGCGGCGGGCATAAAACAGTTCCAGCGCCGACAGCCGGTTCGGATCGATCTCCGCGACGCGGATCGCCTTGGCGAGATCGGCGAGGGCGAGCTCGGTCGCACCCTGGTAGAGATTGGCCATGGCACGGCCGCGCAGCGCCGGGCCGTAATTGGGGTCGCGCTTGATCGCGTTGGAAAAATCGGCGATGGCGCGATCGGTCTCCCCGAGCTTGAACAGCGCCTGGCCGCGTTCGGTATAGCCGCCGGGATAAATGGGATCGAGGCGGACCGCCTCGGTGAAATCGCGCACCGCCTTTTCGAGATCATCGGCGGCGGCCGCCTTCTTGCCGGTCTCGATCAGCGCGGCGACCTTCGGGGCCGGAACCCGCAGCGGAGGCAGGGTGACCGGAAGCGGCGGCACGCCGTCCGGGATCGCTGCGAGGGAATTTGCGGTGGCCAGCGTATAGGGCGCCCGCCTGGGTTCCGCGGGCGGGTCATCCGGCACGCCATCGGCCGCCGAATAGGTCGCTCCGGGTTCCGACCCGTCCGCGACCGAAAGCGAATTGGGGCGGCTGCTGGATTTGGTACCGGCCGCCTTGGGCTCGCTGCGCTGGGCCGAGGCCGCACCGGGGAGCGCCGCCGACGCCGTCGGTGCGGCGTCGACCACGTTTGCGTAGCCCGAAAACCATTTGGGCAGGACGTTGGGATTGCTCGCGGCGGGATTGCTCGCGGCCGCGCCAGGCGATGCCGAGCCTGAGGGTGCACCCGGCCGGGCGAGCGCTCCCACCACATTGGGCTGCGAAGGCGGGGCGTATGCCCCATCGCGGTGTCGCGATGATGCAGTGACCCGCGCCCGCGCCGGCACCGCGCGTGCGGGCGCGCTTCCCACCGATGATGGCGGCTCGATCAGGCCAGCCACCCGCTCCTCGTCCTTGCCCGCGACCGGCGGAGCGGCTGCGTTCAACCAGGCATCGACCTGCTCCAGGAACTGCGCCGTCCGCACGCTCACGGTGCTCTGGAAGCCGGTGTTGGTGTCGAGCAGGTAGAACGTCGTCACCAGCAACGCGGTGATCGGCAGGCCGGCGGCGAGCCCGACCGGGGAAAAGATCGCCCGGGCGACCAGCCGAAGGGGTGACGCGACGATCCACAGGGCATAGAAGACCGGCCGCAAGCCGAGCATGATCATCAGCGAGGCGAAGGATTGCCCCGCTTCGCGGAGCGCAGCGCCCAGCGCGCGCGCGGCATCGCGGGCCGTGGGCTTCGCCTCCACTTCCGGTTCGGATGTCCCTTCTTTGTCAGCGGCACGCACGGCGCGGTTCTGCCGCTCGATTTTTCTGATCGTCAGGTCGAGGGCGAGCTTTTCCAGTTCGACAATGGGCTCGGGGAGCCGCATCAGCTGGAGATGCCGATGCACCACTCCGCGGGCCTCGGCATAGACATCGCGGCGGGCATCGGGCGTGTTGTTCGCAAGCCCTGCGACCGCATTTGCCACGATGGAGCGATAGTCGATCGTGACCCATCGCGCCGCAGGAACGATCTTGCTCCTGCGCTGCTCCGAGCCGTCCGGCGGATCAACCATCATCGTTGCACTGAGGGCGTCCATTGCCCGCACCGTTTGCGCCCGGCTGAATTTGCTTGCGGTCACCCGGCCACCATCCCTTAACAAAAGGTGTAACCCAAAAAAGGGGCAAAATCACGTGCCTTGAGCGATTTGCGATGCGGCTGAAGGAAGGTCACTAAGCGTCGTGAAAATGTCAATTTTACAGCCGCTTGAGGGGCTTTCATCAAGCCGTCGCACATGGCCCGCGGGCGGTCGCGCAAGCTGTCGCCGGCACGACCGCACGCGGTTAATGATAGTAATCCTGGGAGAACCTGGCGCCGCCGGCAAATCCGGCAGGATTTTCCGTCGCATTTCCTTCAGCGAATCAGTGTCACCTCGGCGCAACACAGGAGCCAGCGGGCCATGCTGATCGACGGGAAACACAGGCGCAGCATCTGGCTCGAGGACGATGGCAGGTCGGTCGGGATCATCGACCAGACCAGGCTGCCGCACGCCTTCGCAACCCTGCGCCTCGTCACACTCGCGGATGCCGCCCATGCGATTTCATCGATGCAGACCCGCGGCGCGCCGCTCATCGGGGCGGTGGCAGCCTACGGAATGTGTCTTGCTTTGCAAGAGGATACCTCCGACGACGCGCTGGAGCGCGGGTATCGGCTGCTGGTGGGCACGCGGCCGACCGCGGTCAATCTGAAATGGGCGCTCGACGAGATCATGGCGGCGGTGCGCAACCGGCCCCGCGGCGAGCGCGTTGCCGCAGCCTATGCCCGCGCCGCGGCGATCTGCGAAGAGGACATCGCCATCAATCTGGGCATCGGCGGCCACGGGCTCGCGCTGATCGAGGACATCGCCGCCCGCAAGCCGCAAGGCGCCCGCGTCAACGTGCTCACTCATTGCAATGCCGGCTGGCTCGCCGCCGTCGACTGGGGCCCCGCCACCGCGCCCGATCTATCTCGCCCACGATAAGGGAGTGCCGCTCCACGTCTGGGTCGACGAGACCCGGCCGCGCAACCAGGGGGCTTCGCTCACCGCCTTCGAACTCAACCACCAGGGCGTTCCCCATGCGGTCATTGCCGACAATGCCGGCGGGCACCTGATGCAGCAGGGGCTGGTCGATCTCGTCATCACCGGCGCCGATCGGGTCACCGCCAATGGCGATGTCTGCAACAAGATCGGCACCTATCTGAAGGCGCTGGCGGCTCACGACACCGGCGTGCCGTTCTATGTCGCAGTGCCGTCGCCGACCATCGACTTCGCGCTCGCCGACGGGCGCGGCATCCCGATCGAGCAGCGCGCCGGCGACGAGGTGGCGACCATGACCGGCCGCACCGGCGACGGTCGCATCGAGACCGTGACCGTCGTCCCCGACGGCTCGCCGGTGGTGAATTATGCCTTCGATGTGACCCCGGCGCGCCTGGTGCGCGGCCTCATCACGGAGCGCGGCGTGCTTCCGGCCACACGGGAAGCGCTGGCCACGGCGTTTCCGGAACGGGCAGGACGGGCTGGCCGGTGAGCGGCGGGGCTGCACGAGCCCGCCCGTCGGGTCAAGGCGCCTTCAAAGCGCGCGGTGCGCTAGAGATGATTGCGGTTTGCGCGCAGGGGGCCGCAGCTTGCAAGCGCGCGCGCCCCGAACGTCAGGCCCCTTGCTGGCATCCCCAAAGCCATGCATATCGGTCCCCGTCATCGGAGAGACGACATGCAAAGCCGCTTCGTCGCGAACGAGGCCGAGGCGATGGTGGATCGCTATGGCGCCCGCGGGGTGCCGCGCGACCTCGCGCTGCGGGTCTACACCACGCGGCTGCTCGGCGGCGACCCGCGCCTGGTGCTGCACGGCGGCGGCAACACGTCCGTGAAGACTGCGGCTGCCCGACCTGATGGGGCGGGAGGTCGACGTGCTCTGCGTCAAGGGCTCGGGCGCCGACATGGCGGTGATCGAGCCGGCCGGACTGCCGGCGGTGCGGCTCGACCGAACTGCGCATGCTGCTCGACGCGCGATGCGCATGTCGGACGAGGAGATGGTGCGCGCCCAGCGCGCCAACCTGCTCGACCCGATGGCGCCCAATCCGTCGGTCGAGACGCTGCTGCACGCCTTCATCCCGCACGCGTTCGTCGATCACACCCATGCCACCGCGGTGCTGAGCCTGATCGACCAGCCCGACGGCGCGGCCCGCGCGGCGGACCTCTATGACGGCCGCATGGGCATCGTGCCCTACATCATGCCGGGCTTCGCGCTCGCCAAGGCGGCGGCGCGGGTATTCGCGGCGTCGCCCGGCGCGGTCGGGCTGATCCTGCACAAGCACGGCATCTTCACCTTCGGCGGACACCGCGCGCGAGGCCTATGAGCGCATGATCGAGATGGTGTCGCTCGCCGAGGCGGCGCTGCAGCGCGGCCGTCGCGCGGTGTTCGCGACCGCGCAGCTGCCGCAGGCGGCGCTGCCGCTCGCCGCAGTCGCACCGATCGTGCGCGGCGCCTGCAGTGCTGCGCGACGCCAAGATCGAGGGCGCGTTCCGCCGCCTGATCCTGGACTTCCGCACCGGCGACGGCGATCCTCAATTTCGTCAACGGCGCCGAGGTCTCGCGCTATGCCACGTCCGGCGTGGTGACGCCCGACCACACCATCCGCACCAAGAACTGGCCGCTGGTGCTGGCGGCGCCCGAGTCCGGCAAGGAGGCCGACTTCGCCGCGGGCGCCAAAGCCGCGGTCGCCGCCTTCGTGGAGAATTACCGGCGCTATTTCGAGCGCAACAATGCCCGCTGCGGCGGCACCAAGACGATGCTCGATCCGCTGCCGCGGGTGGTGCTGGTGCCGGGGCTCGGCCTGTTCGGGCTCGGCCGCTCGCGCAAGGACGCCGCGCATCGCCGCCGATCTCGCCGAAGCCGCAGTCGCGACCATCACCGACGCCGAGGCGGTCGGCCGCTTCGAGTCGATCTCCGAGGCCGACATGTTCGACTGCGAATACTGGTCGCTGGAGCAGGCCAAGCTCGGCGGCGCCAAGGAGTTGCCGCTGGCCGGCCAGATCGCCGCGATCACCGGCGCGGCCGGCGCCATCGGCGTCGCCACCGCACGGGCCTTTGCGGCGGCCGGCGCCGAGGTCGCGCTTGCTCGACGTCGACCGAGGCGGCCGCGCGCGCCGCGGCCAAGGCGATCGGCGGCGCGCGCGCTTGCGGTGGCCTGCGACGTCACCGATCCCGCCTCCGTGCGCGCCGCCTTCGCCGCGGTGGCCGAACGGTTCGGCGGCGTCGACATCGTGGTTTCCAATGCGGGCGCCGCCTGGCAGGGCCGCATCGGCGACGTCGACGAGGACGATCCTGCGCAAGAGCTTCGAGCTCAACTTCTACGGCCATCAGCGCGTCGCCCAGGCGGCGGTGCGGATCATGCTGGCGCAGGGCACCGGCGGCTGCCTGCTGTTCAACGTGTCGAAGCAGGCGGTCAATCCCGGCCCCGATTTCGGTCCCTATGGGCTGCCCAAGGCCGCGACCTTGTTCCTGGCGCGGCAATACGCCCTCGACTATGGTGCGCACGGCATCCGCGCCAATGTCGTGAATGCCGACCGGGTGCGCTCCGGGCTCCTGACCGCGGACATGATCGCGGCGCGCTCCGCGGCCCGCGGCCTGAGCGAGAAGGACTACATGAGCGGCAATCTGCTCGGACGCGAGGTGACGGCGGACGACGTGGCCCAGGCGTTCCTCGCCCAGGCGCTGGCGCTCAAGACGACGGCCGGCGTCACCACGGTCGACGGCGGCAACATCGCCGCGGCACTCAGGTGATCGGGGCTCCCGCTTGCATACCTATCGACCCGCCACGCGTCCGTCCGTCGATACGCTGACGGCCCGCTTCCGCGACCGCAGCGCGACGGTCGGCATCATCGGGCTCGGCTATGTCGGCCTGCCGCTGGTGCAGGCGCTGCTCGACAACGGCCTCGGAGTGATCGGCGTCGACATCGATGCCGGCAAGGTCGCCGCGCTCAAGGAGGGCCGCACCTATATCCACCACATCCCCGGCGACAGCTTCCGCGAGCCGATCGCGCGCGGCCGTTTCCTGCCGACCTCCGACTTCGCCGAACTCGGCCGTGCCGACGCGATCCTGATCTGCGTGCCGACGCCGCTCACCGCCCATCGCGAGCCGGATCTCACCTATGTCGAGAACACCGCGCGGGCGATTGCGCCGCACCTGCAGCCCGGCCAGCTCGTGGTGCTGGAATCCACCACCTATCCCGGCACCACACGGGACGTGGTCAAGCCGATCCTGGAGACCTCGGGGCTGCAGAGCGGCCGCGACTTCTTCATCGCCTTCAGCCCGGAGCGCGAAGATCCCGGCAACCTGAACTTCTCCACCCGGGTGATCCCGAAGGTGATCGGCGGCGACGGCAAGGACGCGGCGGCCATCGCCGACGCGCTCTACAGCACCTTCGTTCCGAGGACGGTGCCGGTGTCCAACCCGGAAACGGCCGAGGCGGTGAAGCTCACCGAGAACATCTTCCGCTCCGTCAACATCGCGCTCGTCAACGAGCTCAAGGTCGTCTACGCGGCGATGGGCATCGACGTCTGGGAGGTGATCGAAGCCGCCAAGACCAAGCCGTTCGGCTTCATGCCGTTCTATCCCGGGCCCGGCCTCGGCGGCCACTGCATCCCGATCGATCCGTTCTACCTGACCTGGAAGGCGCGCGAATACGAGCTCTCGACGCGCTTCATCGAGCTCGCCGGCGAGATCAACACGGCGATGCCGCGCTACGTCGTCTCGCGCATCGCCGACGAGCTCGACGCCCGCGCGGGCAGGGGGCTCAACGGCGCCAAGATCCTGATCCTCGGCCTCGCCTACAAGAAGAACGTCGACGACACCCGCGAAAGCCCGGCCTTCAAGCTGATCGAGATGCTGGAAAAGCGCGGCGCGGCCTGCGACGTCCACGACCCCTTCGTGCCGGTGGTGCCGCCGCTGCGCGAGCACCCGACCATGGCCGGGCGCAAGTCGGTGCCGCTCGATCCGGCGCGGGTGGCGAGCTACGACGCGGTGCTCATCGTCACCGACCACGACTCCATCGATTACGTGGCGCCTCGCCGGCAGCGCCCGCCTCGTCGTCGACACCCGCAACGCCTGCGCCCGCGCCGGCGCGGTGGGGGCCCATATCGTCAAGGCGTGAGCGATCAGTTCGCGAGGGATGCAGCGCAAGATCATGCCCCAGCCGCTCCGTTCGTTCTTAAGGCTCTCCGATGTCGCTGATCACCACAGCTGTATCCGCGAAGTGCGCGGTGATTTCGAGCGTGCCGCCGAGTGCCTCGATGTAGCGGCGCAGGTTGCTCAAGTGCATGTCTGTGCGCTTTTCGAGCTTTGCCACGGCGGGCTGGCCGACCGTGAGGCTTGCGGCGACCTCCTCTTGTGAGAGAGAACGCGCCTTGCGCAACTCCTCGAGCGTCATCTGCTCGCGCAGTGCCGCAGCCTTTGTCGCCACCCGTGCGCGGCGCGCAGGCGTGAGGTTCTTGGTCAGTTCGCCAAAAGGTCTGTGCCCTGTCACGGGATCAATCCTTCTTTTCTGATCTCGTCGAGACTACGGCCCCTCGCCGAAATCCCTGAAGATCATGTCGGGCGCGCTCATGTTGTGGCGCGAGGGCAGGCGGCGGCCGGCCCAGAACTCGAGGGCGTCGGCGCGGCGGAAATCCATCACCGAAATGTCCTCATAGGCCCGGCTGCCCGGTGCGCGCCAGCCGGCCCGGGCGACGTCGGCATTGGTTTCGGTGACGAACATCGAGCGTAGCGCGGCGAACGGGCGGCTCGCTTCCACGGGCATGCCCAGCCGGACCTCGATGGTGATCCGCTCCTCGTCGACGCCGCGCACCTGCAGGCTGGCGTCGCCGCCGCGGGCGAAGGCGAGGCGGAAGGCGAGGGCGGCGGGATCGAACACGATCTCCTTGATGTCGACGAACGGCCGTCCCGCGATCTCGACCGGGCCGACCAGGAACGAGGAGCCGTAGGCGCTGTAGCCGAGGTGCGGGGGCGGCAGCGGCCGCGCGCGCCAATAGCCGTCGGCGGGATAGACCACCAGCACCTCTTCGGTGCGCTGCCGGTACTTGGTGAAGAGCTGCAGCAGGTGCAGCCCGTTCTCGACCCGATTGCCGACCCGCACCGGCACCACATTGGGACGCCAGAACGAGGGAAAGGTGTAGCCGATGAGCTGCAGGTCGCCGGTCTCGTAGAGCGTCACCCGGCGCGGCTCGGCCTTGAAGGCGGGGTCGCCCGCCATGTTGCAGTTGCGGAAGTCCGGCGCCGAGCGATCGGCGACGATGGTTCCGGCATAGGCGGGGTGCTCCGCCACCACGGTGAACCGGCGCACCGCGGCGGAGAAGAACCGCAGATCGATATTGTCGGTCTCCGCACACAATGTCGGTACGCTGGCATTGGCGACCTCGACCGCAACGTCCGCCGCATGGGCGGGATGGTCGAGGCCTGCGGTGGCGGCCGCAAGCAGCGCCAGCGGTGCCACTCGGTCAATCCAGCGTCGCATAGATGTCTCCGGAATTGGCTTCCACCGGCAGGTCGCTGAGCCAGGCTGTGATTTCGGACGCCGTCGATTTGCGGTCGTCGGCGAAGGTGAGGCTTTCCCCCAGCGAAGCGCGAAAGCCGCGATAGCCGATCTCGGCGCAGCGCGCGACGCAGGCCGCGGCGATGTCGCGCTGGATGGTGGTGAATTCGAACGACAACGCCGGCACCGGAGAAGACAGGCCGGCCAGCGCTTCCGCCTCGTAGCCCTCGACGTCGATCTTGATGAAGCGCGGCGCGCCGTGGCGCGCAATCAGCGCATCGAGGGTCGTCATCGGCACCTCGATGCTCCGGATCCATTGCTGGCCCTCCCATCCCGGTGCGCCGCGCGCCGCAGCGATGAAGGCGTCGGAGGCGGTCGATACCGTGGGATTGTCGAGATTGAGCCGCAACGCGACGACGCCGGCGGCGCGCCCGACCGCGACCTCCTCGACGGTCACCGCACGGTCGCGGCCGAACAGCAGCCGCAGCGTCTTCGCGAGCGCCGGCTGCGGCTCCGCCACCACCACCCGGGCGCCGAGGCGGCGAAACGAGGCGACGCGGTCGCCCACATGGCCGCCGATATCGAACACGAGGTCGCCGCTGCTGACATAGCGCCGGTAGACCCCGTCAAGGGCGCTGCGCCGGCTGCGGCCGCCATAATAGATGCGCAGCGAGCGCACGACGCCGCGCGCGGCCCTCACCTGATCGAGCATGGCACCTCCGCGGGCCGCGGGACCGGCTTGCGGTCGAGCCGCTCCAGCGCGGGCAGGCCGAGCGCGTCGAGCGGCGAGGCCGCGGTTTCCTCGGGCAGCCTGCCGAGGCCGAAGCGCAACAGCGCATCCCCGATCGCCGGGTCGGCGGTGAGCACGCACAGCGGCACCGCGAAGGCGAGGCCGCCGGCGACCAGCAGCGCGACCGGAATGGCGGCCGGGGCGGTCAATGCCAGGGTGACGATGCAGCCCCATCCGAGCAGCGTTTGCGGCCACAGCTTGCGCAGCGCGAGGGTGAGCGGCACCGCATGGTCGTCGCGCGCCTGGCCGCCCCAGCCGACCCGGCCGCCGAGCGCGAGATTGACCAGGAACACGGTGTGCTCGTACCACATGATCGGCGATAGCATGACGAAAAACACGGATTCGGCGGCGACGCTCAGCAGGAACCGCCAGCCGCCGCCGAATGCCTGGCGCGCCGCCGGGCGCGTCAGCACGTCGATCACGGTCGCGATCTTCGGCGCGAACCACGTCACCAGCACCAGGATGAGCACCGCGAGGCCGCTGCCGGGCGAGACGAAGTCCGACGGGGCGCGCGCGACCCCCCAGGTGCCGAGCACCAGCAGCAGCATCCAGGCCGGCGAGCCCAGGAACATCAGGATCGCGAAGGCCAGCTGGTAACGGCTGACGAATTTGAGCCCGGGCAGCATCAGGAAATGCCAGTACTGCATGTTGCCCTGGCACCAGCGGATGTCGCGGCGGATGAATTCGAGCAGCGTCGGCGGATTCTCCTCCCAGCCGAGTTGCTCATCGGCGAGCACCCGCACCTCGTAGCCGGCGCGGCGCATCAGCACCGCTTCGATCTGGTCGTGGCTGAGCACGTGGCCGCCGAGCACGCCGCCGAGAAAGCCGGTCCTGGGCAGCATCGGAATGTGGCAATGGGCCATGAACGGCGCCAGCCGGAGCACCGAATTGTGCCCCCAATGGGGACCGCAATCGCCCTGCCACCAGGCGCCGCCGATGGTGTAGGAGCGCATGCCGAGCCGCATTCCGAACTGGAAGATGCGGGCGAAGGCGCTGGTCGAGGGCATCCCGACCACGAGGCCCTGCAGCAGTCCGATCTCCGGCGACACCTGCATGATGCGCACCATCCGTATGACGGCGGAGGCGGGGATGAAGCTGTCGGCGTCGAGTGTGACCGCGAATTCGTGGTTGGCGCCGAAGCGCTCGCAGAAGTCGCGGATGTTGCCGGCCTTGTAGCCGCTGTTTTCGGCGCGCCGGCGATAGGTGACGGCGATGCGGCCGCGCCATTGCGCCGCGAGATCGGCAAAGCTCGCATCCTCGGCGGCGGCGGTGGCGGGGTCGCTGGTGTCGCTCAGCACGTAGAGATGGAAGCTGCTGCCGACGCCGGCGGCGGCGAGGCCCTCGAGCATCGGAGCGAGATTGCGGATCACGCGCACCGGCGGCTCATTGCGGATGCAGACCATCAATGCCACCGACGCCGTGATCGCCTCATTGCCGCGGATGCGGGCGGCCGCGGGCGTGACCACCGCGGCAGGATTGCCGGCAAAGCGCATGATGACGAAGCCGATCGCCGCGTTCCAAAAGCCGATCACCGTCCATGGCAGGGTGATCAGGAACAGCGCCAGCAGCACGACATCGAGTGCGTCCAGGCCGTTCGCAGCGAGCGCATGGGTGGCAAGGCCCATCAGCAGGAGCGTGGTCGCCAGCACGAGACCGGCGAAGACGATCCGGCGGCCGGTCAGCGTCGCGAGATCGGGCTGCTGCCGGGCGCGCGGGTCTAGCGGGGGCGGGCGCCCGGTATTTGCTTGGAGCATGAATAATTCGCTTGGATTGGATCGGGGGGCGAAATATAGCGGCACAGACGTTTCCAAGTCCAATGAGGGTTGGATCCGGTGGGCGTGCATGCGGAACAGGGCGAGGCGCTGTGGTATGTCGGCCCCGGCCGCGTCGAGATTCGCGCCGAATCGGTCGAATTGCCGGCCGCAGACGAGGTCCGCCTGAGCGCCCTCTACAGCGGCGTCAGCCGCGGCACCGAACGGCTGGTGCTCGACGGCCGGGTTCCCGCGAGCGAGCATTCGCGCATGCGGGCGCCCAACATGGCGGGAAGCTTCCCTTTTCCGGTCAAATACGGCTACGCGATGGTCGCACGCATTGAAACCGGACCGGCCGATCTGGTCGGCCGCATCGGGTTTGTGCTCCATCCCCACCAGACGACGTTCAACCTCCCGGCGGATGCGGTGGTGCTGTTGCCGCCGGAGGTGCCGGCGTCGCGCGGCGTGCTCGCCGCCAACATGGAGACGGCGCTCAACGCGGTCTGGGATGCCGCGCCCGGACCGGCCGACCGGATTGCGGTGGTCGGCGCCGGGGTGGTGGGGTCGCTCTGCGCCTGGCTGTGCGCGAAGCTGCCCGGCGCCGAGGTCACACTGATCGATATCGATCCCGGACGCGCCGAAACCGCCGCCTGCCTTGGCGCGAGCTTTTCCCTGCCGTTCGATGCCGTGGGCGATTGCGACCTCGTCATTCATGCCAGCGCCACCGCGGCGGGGCTGGCCACGGCGCTGCGTCTTGCCGGCGACGAGGCGACCGTCATCGAATTGAGCTGGTACGGCGCGGCTGCAGTCGCGGCGCCGCTCGGGGAGGCGTTCCATAGCCGCCGGCTGCGACTGGTCTCGAGCCAGGTCGGGCAGGTCGCGCCCTCGCACCGGCCGCGCTGGACCCATCGCCGCCGCCTCGGCGCGGCGCTCGGCCTGTTGAACGAATCCGCACTCGATGCCCTGATTGCGCCGGCGATCGATTTCCACGACCTGCCCGCGCGACTGCCGAAACTCCTCGCCGCGCCCGCGAGTGTGCTATGTCCGCTGATCCGCTACCCCGCTGCCAAGGCCGCCCGGGCGGCCGTATGAGCGAAAGAGCATCCCGTGTTCGCCGTCGAAGTTTCCGACCACATCATGATCGCGCATTCGTTCCGGGGCGACGTATTCGGTCCCGCCCAGCGGCTCCATGGCGCGACCTTCGCAATCTCCGTCGCCTTCATGGCGCAGACCCTCGATGCCAACGGCATCGTGGTCGACATCGGGCGCGCCTTCGACGTGCTCAAGGAGGTTCTCGGGCCGCTCAACTACCGCAACCTCGACGACGTCGCGGAATTCAAGTCGGTGAACACCACCACCGAATTCCTGACCCGGCACGTGTTCGATGCCCTCGCCGCTGCGGTCAAGAGCGGCCGTCTCGGCCGCGACGGCCGCGAGATCGGCGCCATCCGGGTGACGGTCGGCGAATCCCCGACCGCGCGCGCGTGGTACGAGGGGGCGCTGTGGTAGCGTTCGGGTTCGCCGTGCCCGGCTCGATCGATCAGCCGACCGGCGGCTATGCCTATGACCGCCGCGTCATCGCGGCGCTGCGCGCGCTCGGCTGCGAGGTCGACATCGTCGATCTCGGCGAAGGCTTTCCGCGTCCCGATGAAGGCATCGGCGCGCGGTGCGCTCGAACGCCTGCGCGCCGTACCGCCGTGCCGGCCGATCGTGATCGACGGGCTTGCGCTGGGCGTGCTCCCCGATGCGGCCAGGGCGCTGCGCGGCGACCCACCCGGTGGTGGCCCTGGTCCACCATCCGCTGGCTCTGGAAACCGGGATTACACCCGCGACCGCCGCCGCGTTTGCCGCGAGCGAACGCGCGGCGCTCGCCGCGGCGCGCCATGTCATCGTCACCAGCCCGTCGACCGCGGCGGGTGCTGATGGCCGATTACGGCGTCGCGGACGCGTCGGTCACCGTTGCCCTGCCCGGCAACGACCGGGTCGCGGCGACGGCGAGGCCGCGCCGCGATACCGTCGAACTTCTCGCGGTCGGCGCGGTGGTGCCGCGCAAGGGCTACGACGTTCTCGTCGATGCGCTCGCCGGGCTCGCCGATCTCGACTGGCGGCTCGCCATTGCCGGCGATTGCACCCGCGATCGGGTCGCGGCGGACCGGCTTGCGACGCAGATTGCCGCGCGCGGCCTCGGCACGCGGGTGCGCATGCTCGGCGCCGTCGGCGAGGATGAACTCGCCGCGCTCCACGGCGGCGCCGATGTCTTCGTCCTGGCATCGCGGCATCGAAGGCTACGGCATGGCGTTCGCCGAGGCGGTCGGCCATGGCCTGCCGGTGGTCGGGCACGAGCGCCGGCGCCATCCCCGAAACGGTGCCGCCGGGCGCCGGCATCCTGGTGCCTCCCGATGACGTGGCGGCGCTCGCCGCGGCACTGCGCGCGATGATCTGCGACCCCGATCGGCGCGAGACGCCATGCGGCGGCCGCGCGGGCCGCGGCGGTGCGACTGCCGGACTGGGAGGCGGCGGCGCGGATATTCCTGCGCGTGGTGACGGCGGTCTCATGAGCTTTTCGGCGCAATGGCTGGCGCATGCGCGAGCCCTACGACCAGGCGGCGCGCAACCCTGCCGTGCTCGACGCGGTCGAAGCAGGCGTTTGCGGGATTTGCTGCGGTTCGTATCGCCGATCTCGGCTGCGGCACCGGCTCGACCATGCGCGCGATGGCGCCGCTGCTGCCGGCGCGCCAGGATTGGCGTCTGCTCGACAACGACGCCGGGCTGCTGGAGCGCCGCCGCACGACGCCGCGCCGGCCATCTGCGAGGTGACGACGGCCCAGGTCGATCTCGTTGCCGATCTCGGACGGGCGTTCGAAGTCGACACCGACCTCGTGACCATGTCGGCCTTGCTCGACCTCGTGTCGGTGCAATGGCTGGAACGGCTGGTTGCGATGCTCGCAATCAGCGGGCGTCCGCTCTATGCGGCGCTGAGCTATGACGGCCGCGTCGGCCTGACGCCGGCGTGCGGCTTCGACGAGACGGTCATTGCGGCGGTCAACCGCCACCAGCGCACCGACAAGGGGTTCGGACCGGCGCTCGGTCCGCAAGCGGCTGCGACCGCGCCCGAGCTCCTGCGAGCGCCGGGGATTTGCAGTCGTCGGCAGGGTCGCTCCGACTGGATTTTCGGACCGCTCGGACCGCGACATTCAACTGGAGATGCTCGCCGGCTGGGCCGGCGCGGCGGCCGAGATGGGCGTTGCGTCCGCGTCCGCTCGATGACTGGCTCGCCGAGCGCCGCGACCATGCCGAGGCGGGGCGCTCGCAGATGCGGGTCGGTCACCTCGACATTTTCGCCGCCCCGATCGGAGCCCGCTGATCTGCGAGGTCGCAGTCGAACAGCACTTCGTTGCCGAGCAGATGCGCGCGCGTGGGTGGCCGCAGCGCTTCCTCGCAGCGCGCGATCGGCGTCAGGTCGAGGCCGAGCGGCCGCCGCCGAGGATGATCGGCGCCACCACCACATGGAGGCGATCGAGGCAGCGCGCCTCGAGAAACCGCGAGATGGTTCCGGCGCCGCCTTCGATCAGGATGCGGCGCAGGCCACGCTCCGCGAGGCTGGCGAGGATGGCACCGGGCGCGACCTGGCCGTTGTCTGCCGGCAGCGCGATGTGCTCGACGCCGGCGGGCGGGTGCGAACCGCCGTGCCGCGTGATGACGAGACGAGGTACGCCGTCGTCGCGCAGTGCCCGCGCGCACGGCGGCAGCCTCCCATTGGGATCGATGATGACCCGCACCGGATGCGGGCCGGTCACCCGGCGCACCGTCAGCAGCGGATCGTCCGCGACCGCCGTTCCGACCCCGATGACGACCGCATCCACCAGCGCGCGCAGGCGGTGGAGATGGTCGAGGCCCTCGCTGCCGTTGATGTAGTGCGAATGTCCGGTCATGGTCGCGGTGCGGCCGTCGAGCGACTGGCCGATCTGCCCGACCACCATGAGATCGTCCACCAGACCGGCTGCGCAGCGGCCCGAAGATCGCTTCCCACCGCGGTGGCGCCTGGTGCAGCCCCGAGCGGATGGCGGCGACCGCGTCGCGCCACACGGCGTCGTCATGGGGGGTGACGGTCTCGATCAAGCTCATAGGATGACCCGCGAACGACGGAGCCGTCATGATAGCAGGAAACACAACCGGGAGTGAGCGGCGCTCATCCGCCCCCGCGATCCGGCCGGCCGATGCTGTGATAGGAGAAGCCGTCGACATCCTCGGCGCGGTAGACGTTGCGCAGGTCGACCAGCACCGCCTGCTTCATCGACGCCCTTGAGGCGCTCGAAATCGAGGGCGCGGAACTGTTCCCATTCGGTGACGATGACGAGGGCGTCGGCGCCTTCGGCGCAGGCATAGGGGCCGTCGGCAGAATTCGATGTCGCCCAGCACCTGTCTCGCCTGCGCGCATGCCGACCGGGTCGTAGGCGCGCACGCGGGCGCCCATGTCGGTGAGGGCGGTGATCAGCGGGATCGACGGCGCCTCGCGCATGTCGTCGGTGTTCGGCTTGAAGGTCAGCCCCAGCACGGCGATGGTCTTGCCGCGCAGGCTGCCGCCGAGCGCCGCGGCGACCTTGCGCGCCATGCCGCGCTTCCTGGCATCGTTGACCGCGGCGACCGTCTCGACGATGCGCAGCGGCGCCTCGGCGTCCTGGGCGGTCTTGATCAGCGCGATCGTGTCCTTGGGAAAGCACGAACCGCCGAACCCGGGTCCGGCGTGCAGGAACTTGCCGCCGATGCGGTTGTCGAGGCCGATTCCGCGCGCGACCTGCTGGACATCGGCGCCGACCTTTTCGCACAGATCGGCGATTTCGTTGATGAAGGTGATCTTGGTCGCCAGGAAGGCGTTGGCGGCGTATTTGATCAACTCGGCGGTGCGCCGGCTGGTGTAGAGGATCGGCGCCTGGTTGAGATAGAGCGGCCGATAGAGATCCGCCATCACCTTTTTGGCGCGCTCGTCCGTCGGTCCCGACGACGATGCGGTCGGGATGCTTGAAGTCCTGAATCGCCGCACCCTCGCGCAGGAATTCCGGATTGGACACCACCGCGACATCGGCGTCCGGCCGGGTCTCGGTCGATGATCCGCTCGACCTCGTCGCCGGTGCCGACCGGCACGGTCGACTTGGTGACGACGACGGTGAACCCCGAAACCGCGGCCGCGATCTCGCGCGCCGCGGTGATGGACGTAACTGAGATCGGCATGGCCGTCGCCGCGCCGCGACGGCGTGCCGACGGCGATGAACACCGCCTCGGCCTCGGCGACCGGCCCGGGGAGGTCGGTGGTGAAATCGAGCCGCCCCTCGCGCGCATTGGCGGTCACGAGACGGTCGAGGTCCGGTCTCGAAGATGGGAATTTCGCCCGCGCGCAAGCCGCGCGATCTTGCCGGCGTCCTTGTCGACGCAGGTGACCTGATGGCCGAAATCGGCAAAGCAGGCCCCCGACACGAGCCCGACATATCCGGCAGCCGATCATGGCGACGCGCATGAATGGCAGTCCCCCGGTTGAATCAATTCTGACTGGCCGCACCCGTGTAGCCGGTTCCAGCCCCGTTCCCAAGCGAGCCCGGGGCCATCTTCACCTAGCCGCCGGGAAAGCCTTTCCATTTGGTCAAATAATTGGCATATCTTGGCGTTGTTTCGGGGAGGCAATGGCTGCCGGGGCGGAAAAGCGTTTTTGCGTACCGGCAGGCTCAAGTCCAAATGCAATTGGAAAACACCCATAGAGGCCTAGGCCTGTTCGGAACGGCTGACGACATCGCCGTTCAGCGTGGCATCGCGGAATTTCATGCCGGGCGTCCGGTGGTGATCGAGACAGCCGACGAACGACTGATGGCGCTGCCGGTCGATGGCCTCACTCAGGCAGGCTGCGATGCCTTCAGGGCGCTGTGCGCGCCCGCTCCCGTGCGCCTAGTCGTGACCGCACGACGCGCCCAGGTGATCGGGCTCGACACGGCGGGTCCGGTGCTGATCCCGCTGTCGCCGACCGATACCCGCGATTCCGTCTGGTCGCTCGCCGCCGGCCTCGATGGCAAGGCGCGGTCGACGGCCCGGCCGGCGGGCGAGGCGGCGGCACACGCGATCACCCTGGCGAAGCTTGCCCAGCGGCTCCCGGCGCTGCTGGTCGCCGATCCCGCCGCCATCGCGCCCGGTCTGGTCGCGCAAATGATCGCCGTCCAGGACGATGCGCTGCAGCGGTTCAGCGCGCAGATCGTCGAGACGCTGGAAATCGTCAGCGAAGCCCGCATTCCCCTGGAGGACGGCGTCACCGCGAGGTTCTGCGTGTTTCGCGACGCGGTCGGTTCGAGCCCGGTGGCGATCATCCTCGGCGAGCCCGATTTTTCCCAGCCGGTGGCGGTACGGGTGCATTCGGCCTGCCTCACCGGCGACGTGTTCGGCTCGCGCCGCTGCGATTGCGGCGCCCAACTCAAGCTCGCAATCGCGCAGCTCTCGGAGACCGGCGGCGGTGTCGTGCTCTACCTCGAGCAGGAGGGGCGCGGCCTCGGACTCGCCAACAAGATGCGCGCCTATGAGCTGCAGGACGGCGGCCTCGATACCATGGACGCCAACATGATGCTTGGTTTCGACGACGACGAGCGCGACTACGGCATTGCCGCGCGCATGCTGCAGGATGATCGGCGTCAAGCGCGTGCTGCTTCTCACCAACAATCCCGGCAAGCTGGAGGCGCTCAGCGTCGGCGGCGTCGAGGTCACCGCGCGCGTCCCGCTCCACACCGCGATCAACCCGGAGAACCGCCGCTATCTCGCGACCAAGGCGGCGCGCGCCGGTCACTGGCTCGAAGACATGTTGAAGCCCGGCGAGTCCGGACGCGACCCGATCGGCACGCCGTCATAGGCGGGGTGCACCGGCGACCAAGCCGCGCGACACCACGGCACCGCGAAAAAAGAGCGCTAAGGAAACGCCCCGTGCGGCATGTTGGCCGTGCTGACGGGATCGCGGGGCGCCAGCCGCGGAGTCGCGGGTACCGACTGGGTGGCGGCGGGTTCCTCGGGAGCCCGGGTTTCCGCCAGCGAGCGGCGGATCAACAAAGCGAGGGCGTCGGGTTCCGGCGGCACGATCAGCGAGCCCTTGGGCTCCGGCTGCTGGACAACCAAGGCCTTGGCCGGGGGCGGCGCGAGCAAAATCGTGGGCGGGGCGAGCGAAGCGGTGGCCCCCGACGGGGCCAGCGAGCGCGGACTTGCGCTGGAGCCACGGGGTCGGCGATGTCTCGGGATAGCTGAAGCTGCTGGGGTTCGGCGCCGGCAGTTGCGAGCGGGCGCCGGCCAAGGGCGCCTGCGATTCGTCGAAGCCGCGCGGCCATGCGGCGGCCGGCGGCTGCGGAGCCTGGCCGGGGCGGAACACCGGGCGGCCGCGCTGCAGCATCGACACGGCCGGGCGGGCATCGAACGGCTGAACGGCGCCGAAGCTTGCCGGGCTGGGCGCCGGCAGCACCTCGGCATCCTCCGCCTGCACGAAAGATGCGGGCCAGATCTGATGGCCATGCCCATGCATGACCCATTGGCTCGGCACGGTGGCGGTCTTGGGCCGGTCGGGCGTCGCCGGCACGACCTGGACGATGTGATAGCCGCGGTGCTTCAGTTCACGAAGCAAGGCGGGCAGCGCCTCGACCGTCTTCGCCTGGATGTCGTGCAGCAGCAGGATGCCCTTGCCATAGGCCTCGACGCGCTGGAGCGCTCGCGAATAGACCTGAGCCGGGCTGATCTTGGTCCAGTCGTCGGCCGGAAAGTCCGCGCTCCAGTTCATGAGATTCCGGGACGCGAGGTACTGATCGATGGCATTGGTGCGCGCCAGTCCGGGCACGCGAAAGAACGGCGCCACGAGGCCGGGGTCGCCGAGGACGGCACTGACCGAGGTGATGCCTTCGTCGATCTCCTGCTCCGCCTTGGCGAACGGCATCTTGTTGAGCCGCAGCGGATGAGTCTGGCTGTGGGTGCCGATGGTGTGGCCGGCGGCCAGGACCTTGCGGGCGACATCGGGATAGGTGGTCGCCATCTTGCCGACCATGAAGAAGGTCGCCTTCACGCATTCGGCGGCGAGAATGTCGAGGACATGGTTGGTGCGAGGCGGCAGCGGGCCGTCGTCGAAGGTGAGCACGACCTCATGATCTTCGAGCGGCAGGCTCTCGTGATATTGCATGGTGCCGAGACGGGAATGCTCGGTCGGATCCACCACGATGGTGCGACTCGTCCCGAGCGCATCCGGATTTCCCGGGCACTCCTGCGCGGCGGCGGCACCGGCCGCCGCCAGAGTCACGGCGAAGACGATCGGCCTCAAAACCTGCATTTCGAATCCCCCGCACGCCCGACAGCACTCTAGCACCCAAATTGAATAGGTCTCAATAACCGGCCAGTAAGTTTAATTTTTCGTGGATAATGCGTGTTCAATTTGTGATCTTTTTCCAGCGGCCGGGACGACGACGTGGACGACACGGTATCCGGCTGCCTTAAGATTGCGCAGAAATGCCGGCAGCATGGCTGCGGTCTGCCGCTTGGTGTCGTGGAACAGCACAATTCCGCCACGATTGGCATCGAGCCGCTCCATCACGAGGCGCAGTTCCTGCTGAGGAGTCATCGGGTTCCAGTCGCTTGCCCAGAGATCGGCGCCGAACACCACGATCCTGCGCGCCGCCAGCCGATCGAGCAAAGCCGGCGTCGAAGCAAAACCCGGAAAGCGAAAAAACGGGGTGCGCAGTTGCGCGGAGGGGGTGCCGTAGACCGCGGTTTCGACCGCCGCGAAGCCGCGGTCGATTTCCGCCACGGCGGCGGCCTCGCTCATGTGGTCGAGCAGCGGGTGGTTGAAGCTGTGATGGGCCACCGTGTGACCCTCAACCAGCTCGCGCCGGGCGAGTTCGGGATGGGCCAGCGCATTGCGGCCGAGCAGAAAGAACGTCGCCCGCACGCATTCGCGCCCGAGCGCATCGAGCACGGCCGCGGTGGTGCCGGGCCATGGGCCGTCATCGAAGGTGAGCACCACCTCCTTGTCCGCCAGCGCCAGGGTGGACGGGAAATGCTTGCGCCCGACCCGCGGGGTGGACGCGGCATCGACGGCGATCATCCGCGAGGTTCCCAGCGCCTCCGGGCGGCCGGGGCAGGGCTCCGCCGCCGCGGTGCCGGCCACGGCGAGCGCTGCAATGACGAGTGCATCTGAGAGGATTTTTGTCACGCCGCTCCTTTCGAGGTCGTACCTCTGGGCGATCGCTTTCAAGACCGTTCCGGTCATGGCGCCAATGACACCATGTCTGATTTTGCCGCAATGCAAAAAAGTTTGGATTGCACGCTCGGATGTTAAGCTGCGCGCATGATCTTTTGGGAACAGTCTGCAACGGTTGCGGTCAAGCACGAGAAAATGGTTCAACGATGATTCCCAATGCCTGGACAGGATTTGATTTCGGCCTCGGCGAGGACCTCGATCGCCTGCGTCATACGGTGCAGGGCTTCGCCCGCGACAAGATCGCGCCGCGGGCCGCCGAGATCGATCGCGACAACGTGTTTCCGCGCGATCTCTGGCCACGAATGGGCGAGATCGGACTTCACGGCATCACCGTCGAGGAGGAATGGGGCGGTTCCGGGCTGGGCTATCTTGCCCATTGCGTCGCCATGGAAGAGGTCTCTCGTGCCTCGGCTTCGGTCGGCCTCTCGTACGGCGCTCATTCCAATCTCTGCATCAACCAGATCAGGCGCAACGGCAGCGAGGAGCAGAAGCGACGCTATCTGCCCAAGCTCATTGCGGGCGTCCATGTGGGCGCGCTGGCGATGTCGGAGCCCAATGCCGGCTCCGACGTGGTCTCGATGCGCACCCGTGCCGACAAGAAAGGCGACCGCTACGTCCTCAACGGCTCCAAGATGTGGATCACCAACGGCCCGGTGGCCGACACCATGGTGGTCTATGCCAAGACCGATCGCACCGCCGGCGCCCGCGGCATCACCGCGTTCATCGTCGAAAAGGGATTTGCCGGTTTCGCGCCGGCGCAGAAGCTCGACAAGCTCGGCATGCGCGGCTCCGACACCGGCGAGATCGTCTTCACCGATTGCGAGGTGCCGGCCGAAAACGTGCTCGGCGCGGTCGGCAATGGCGTCAATGTGCTGATGTCCGGCCTCGACTATGAGCGCCTGGTGCTGGCGGGGGGGCCGCTCGGCATCATGCAGGCCTGCCTCGACGTGGTGATCCCCTATGTGCATGAGCGCCAGCAGTTCGGCCAGCCGATCGGGCAGTTTCAACTCATCCAGGCCAAGCTCGCCGACATGTATGTCACCGCGAACGCCGCCAAGTCCTATGTCTATGCGGTGGCCCGCGCCTGCGACGACGGCCGCGTCACCCGCGAGGACGCCGCCGGCGCCATTCTCTACGCCGCCGAGCGCGCGACCTGGATGGCGCTGGAAACCATCCAGTGTCTCGGCGGCAACGGCTATATCAACGATTTCCCGGCCGGCCGGCTGCTGCGCGACGCCAAGCTCTACGAGATCGGCGCCGGCACCAGCGAAATCCGCCGCATGCTGATCGGGCGTGAAATCTACGAAAAGACGCGGTAGAGTGCGCGAAGCGACCGGGGCGACGTTGCCGTGGCCGTGCCTGATGCGGGAAACCTTGGTCCGATCCGTTCGTTTTGAAAGGCCGGTCCGGCAGCTCCAGCCGCACCCATGAATGTCTGATCAGCGCCGCCCCGGCGAGCGACCGGAAACCATCGCTGAACCGCTGACATCACGCGGTTTGTCATGCGGATGTCACCAATCGGGGAGACAAAGTTTTCCTTCGGCAAAAAGGGGACGGTGCAATGACGGACTTGGCGTTACCCGGATCAATTGAGCCTGCAGTAAGACGGCCCAATCTCGACAAGGGCTTCAATCCGCTGACCATGATCCTGTTCGGTGGAATTCTGGCCGGCGGACTGCTGTTCGTCGCCTACAGCCTTTATGCCGACGTCGACGCCACCGGCACGAAGATCGTTTCCTACGTGCCCTTTATGTTGCTGTTCGTTGCTCTGCTGATCGCACTCGGCTTCGAATTCGTGAACGGCTTCCACGACACCGCTAATGCGGTCGCCACCGTGATCTACACCCATTCATTGCCGGCGGAGGTCGCCGTGCTGTGGTCGGGCTTCTTCAATTTTCTCGGGGTCGCCCTCTCCAGCGGCGCGGTGGCGTTCGGGATCATATCGTTGCTTCCGGTCGAGCTTATCCTTCAGGTCGGCAGCAGCGCCGGTTTTGCCATGGTGTTCGCGCTGCTGATCGCGGCGATCATCTGGAACCTCGGCACCTGGTGGCTCGGCCTGCCGGCTTCGAGTTCTCACACCATGATCGGGTCGATCATCGGCGTCGGCGTGGCCAACGCGCTGCTGCGGGGGCGAGACGGCACCTCCGGGGTCGATTGGGGCAAGGCCATCGAAATCGGAGAGGCGCTCCTGCTGTCGCCGATCGTCGGCTTCGTATTGTCCGCCGTGCTGCTGCTCATCATGAAGGCGGTGATCAAGAACCCGGCGCTCTACAAGTCGCCCAAGGGCAATTCGCCGCCTCCGTTGTCGATTCGCGGCCTCCTCGTCCTCACCTGCACCGGCGTCAGCTTCGCCCATGGCTCCAATGACGGGCAAAAGGGCATGGGGCTCATCATGCTGATCCTCATCGGCACGGTGCCCACGGTCTACGCGCTCAATCGGGCCATGCCGCCGAGCCAGATGATGCAATTCGTCGACAATTCGGCCGCTGCCGCAAAGGTGGTCGAGACCAAGGCCGCCGGCTACAACGTGATCGGCGATCCGCGTCCGGCCGTGACCGCCTACGTCGCGCTGCACCAGATCAACGAGGGGACTTTCCCCTCGCTCGCCGCGCTCATGCGGGACATTTCAAAGCAGGTTTCAGAGTACGGCTCGCTCACCAAGATCCCGGCCGAGGCCGTCGGCAACACCCGCAACGACATGTATCTGACTTCCGAGGCGATCCGCTTCCTGATGAAGGACAAGGAGAGCGACCTCACCAAGGAAGACGTGAGCGTGCTCAACAGCTACAAGCGGTCCCTCGACGACGCGACCAAGTTCATCCCGTTCTGGGTCAAGATCGCGGTGGCCATCGCGCTGGGGCTCGGCACCATGATCGGTTGGAAGCGTATCGTGGTGACGGTCGGCGAGAAGATCGGCAAGACCCACCTGACTTACGGCCAGGGCGCCGCGGCTGAGCTGGTCGCTGCCGCGACGATCTTCGCCGCCGACAGTTACGGGCTGCCGGTATCGACGACCCATGTTCTGTCCTCGGGCGTCGCCGGGACCATGGCGGCAAACGGGTCGGGCCTGCAGCTGGTAACCCTACGCAACATCGCGCTCGCATGGGTTTTGACACTGCCGGCCGCGATGATGCTTTCGGGTTCGCTGTACTACGTGTTCAGCCACGTCTTCTGAGGAACCATCCGCCGCGCCGCAGGTCGGGAGGCGACCGCATCAACCCCATGTTGATATCACGCTGGGCGAGGTTGCAGCCAAGGGCTGAGGCGTGCCCTCGAGATCATGCCTTGAACCGGGATCGACTGAATGCCCGCGGCGTCATCCGGCGACTTTCGCTTCTTTGAGGCAGGCGTCCGTCACCGGACTGTTCGGTTGCCGCAGGCCGATCCAGTCATCGACCTCGGCCTGATCGAATCCGGCCTCGCGGCGTTCTCCCACCTGCATCAAAGGTCGGCAAATCAACAGCGGGTCCGCCAGCATCATGGCGAGGGCCGCTTCCGGCGTCAGTTCGCCGAACTTGATTGCACCGGATTTCACGCGCGGTGATGCGGAGTTGAACCAATCCCGCAACGGCCTGGAACCGAAGAACGGACGCAGGGACGCGGTGGTCCAGGGCGCGGTGAGCAGATCACGGGCTTCGACCTCGTGTCCCGAGGCGAGCAGCAAGGCCTTCTGGCGCGCGTTGCCGCCGCAGCCGGGCTTTTCGTAGAAAATCACCTTTGCCATTGCCGGTGTCCTTGCTGCTGGCCTCACATGAGGAATGGACCGGGCAGGGCATCCACCATGACCCGCTGCGAAGCACGCACGCGGATCGCTTTCATGGTGGCCTCCGCAATCGCGCGGCCGCGTTCGTCGATGCCGGTCCATTTGGCGTAGCGCCCACGTGCATCGATTTCGAGCAGCTTTACGCCGGCGGGCACCAAGGTCGAGTCGCGGACTATTCCGCGGATCACGCCGTCAATCGACGCATGCACAGGCAGGCCGTCGAGATGTCCGAGCACGAACCCTTTGAAGGTGCGCATCCCGATCTCGATCCGCGTGTGCCAGCGACCCTGACGGTCGGAGTAGACGAACCGCTCGGCGCCAACGCCGCCGAGCGCCCGCGCCATGCCATCGGCCGGGTCGGTCCGCCCGTGCTCGACGAGGGTGCCGTTCCTGGCCGGCCGCGTCTCGACGGCAATGTCGCAATTGACGCCCACGGCGAAGTTCGGACCGAGCCCGATCGTCAATCGAACGATGCCGCGATAATCGGGCGTGACACGAAGTTTCTGCATGCGGGCGTCGACCAGGACCCGGGGCGAAAAACTCGCGATGAGGTCGGTCAATTGCAGCGGCGACACGGCAACATGGCAGGGCCTGCTCAGAACCGAGACGATCTCCATCGTCGTCTCCGCCCGCTCCGCTTCCACCCGCTCGACGATCGCCTGATCGCCGAACAGAGCGTCATGGAAAGCCATGGCGCGACGAATGACCGGCGGAAAGGAATCGTGGCTCAGAACGACGCCATAGCCTGCAGCTTGGAGATACACGGCGACGGCGGATGCAATCTCGTTGGTCCCGAGGACAATGGCGAGCGGCGCCGATTGACCGGGATTGAAGGATGGGTAGCTGTCGCGCATCGTCGGTCCTCGGTGACAGGCAATGCGCATGCAGCACATCTCATGCCACGGTTCCGTGTGCGGACGATGAGGCCATGAAATCAATGGCTTGAGGCAGCGGAAGGGGGCAGTGGCGATCGCTGTCGGGTTTGCGATCCGCCGATGTCGCAGACCTGACAATCCGGGTTCAGAACCGGTGAGCACCGGGGTCTGCGGCGAAGGAACGTTTGCGACGCGTGGTGCAATTCGGCCTTGCGGTCGCGTGCGCGGATCAATCGATGTCGATGCGCACGACGTCTCGCACCGATCGGCCGCCGCGCCGGTCGCCGGGGACGATGAGCCGAAGGCCGTGGTCGGGAATCGGCGCACCGTTCATGTGGTCGGCGACCTGAACCGGCCGGCCGGCAAATTGCGGGGCGATCTCGGCCAGCGCGATGACGGCGGTGTATCCGTCCGCGCCGGTGACGCGGACCGCAAGATGAACCTGCTCCACAGCCTTGGTCGGATCGATTGCTCCGGAAGCGACGAGCACATCCCACAGCAGGGGTCCCGTCCATTCGTTCTGCTGTTCGCCGCGGCCGGTCACGAAGCCGACGCGCTGGGTGAGCGGCGGCAGCGCGGCGATGCGTGCGGAAGAAACCACATGCGACGCCTGTCCGGCGCGTTGCACGAGAAGTCCGGGCGATGGCGGGACGGGTTCCACCAGCCCCACCGGATCGAAGCCGTGCGCTTTCAACAGGGCTTGGCCCGCCTCGGACAGGACGAACGTCGCAAAACGCAGAGTCACCGGCTTGGCGTCGAGCAGCACCATGCCATAGGCGGGACCGACGGCGAGTTCCGGCGGCAGCGGCACCGCGACGAGACCGGGCACCTCACCGACGATGCCGGCCGCACCGCTGCAATAGGCGAGCGTCACATCGGCGCGGTCGGCAAGAAAAATCCCCTCGACGGCGCCCTTGCCGGGAACCAGAGCGGGCGTCTTGGCGCCGTTGCCGTAAAGCTGCTGCGCCTTGGCTTCGAGAGTCGCGCGTGCGCCGGGCCGCACCGTCTCGGCGCGGGCGAATACCGCCGAGGCATAGTCGCCGCCGGGATCCGAGCCCGGCGTCGACGTGGCAAGGCGGACGGCTGGATCGAGCAGGCGATCCAGCATGTTGGCCTGCGTGAGACCGGCCGCGCCGCGCGCGATGGCGCACAGGCGGTTGCGCGTGAAGTTGATCACCAGGCGGTCGGGGTGACCGGCAGCGAGGCGCCGCGCCTGCGCCATGTCGGCGGACGCAAAGAGATCGACTTCGGCCCCGGCTTCGATCTTCTCGCGCATAAGTCCGGACGGGCCGAATTCCGGTGCTGCCACCGTGTCGGGGCCCGCCGGAAAGCGCCGGATGAGATCGGTGAAGGCGGCAGCGAGGCTGCCGGCTCCGGTCACGCGCAACGTGTCCGCCGACGCCGGAGGCGCAAGCGCAATCAGGCAGACCAGGCAGCCGGCAAGGCGGTGACGCATCATCCTCTCCGCAGCAGCAGCGTCTCGTCGTAGCTTTCAGTATATAACGATGCCGCGGGAAATCAAATCCGGCGGGCGGCATCCGCCGCGGCACCGGGCGTGACGACCTGTTCATGCGGCGGAAAACCATGGGATGGCGAACAATCCGCACATCCCGACATTGTGATATAGCATCGCCGGCGGCGGCACGAGGCG
Organism: uncultured Alphaproteobacteria bacterium; assembly: GCA_963795865.1. Lineage (GTDB taxonomy): Bacteria > Pseudomonadota > Alphaproteobacteria > Rhizobiales > Xanthobacteraceae > JAJPKK01. The sequence goes on along the minus strand of CAWCJX010000052.1, from coordinate 50,339 downwards.
CCGCGTGCATCAGGAGTTAAAAGAGTGACCGATCATCGGGTAACCGGGAAACGCGCGCTGGCCGCGACCGAAGTCTCGGCCATCGGGCTCGGCTGCATGTCGCTGTCCAATGTCTATGGCGCCAGCGACGACCGCAAGGGAATCGAGCTCATCCATGCAGCGCTCGACCTCGGCGTGACGCTGCTCGACACCTCCGACATGTATGGCTTCGGACACAACGAAGAGGTGGTCGGCCGCGCCATTGCGGGGCGGCGCTCCGACGTCTTTCTGGCGACCAAGTTCGGCAATCTCGGCGGCCGCGGCGGAAAGACCGCCGACGGGCGCCCGGAATACGTGATGAGCGCCTGCGATGCGAGCCTGCAGCGCCTCGGCGTCGAAGTGATCGACCTCTATTATCAGCATCGCGTCGATCCCACGGTGCCGATCGAGGACACCGTCGGCGCCATGGCGAAGCTCGTGGAGCAGGGCAAGGTGCGCTTTCTCGGGCTGAGCGAGGCCCGGCCGGAGACCGTCCGGCGCGCCCACCGGGTTCATCGTATCGCCGCGGTGCAGAACGAATATTCGCTGCTGTACCGGGTCGAGGCCGAGGAGACCCTGCTCACCACCCGCGAACTCGGCATCGCCTTTGTCGCCTATGCGCCGCTCGGCCGCGGCCTGCTGACCGCCAAGATCGAGGAGACGGCAGGCTTGGCCGAAACCGATACGCGCCGGCGGCACCCGCGTTTTGCGGCGGACAACCTCGGCCACAATGTCGAACTCGTGCATCGCATCGAGGCGATCGCAGAACGCAAGGGCTGTACTCCGGGTCAGCTCGCTCTGGCATGGCTGCTCGCCCAGGGGCCGGACGTCATTCCGATTCCGGGGACAAAGCGCAGAGAACGGCTGGTGGAGAACTTGGGCGCCCTTGCGGTCCAATTGAGCGAAAGCGATGTGGATGAAATCTCGGATGCGATCCCCGCAGGGTCGGCGGCCGGCACGCGTTACCCCGAGCCGCAGATGAAGAGCCTGTATCTGTAGTATGCTGTCCCGACGGGCGATCCAGCGGCCCGATACCGCAATTCGGGGCGCGGCACGAGGTCAACCGATGGCATGGGGGCCCTGGATGCCCCGCTTTCGCGGAGCATGACATTGCAAACGCGGAACCGTCAGAATCGTCCCACTTGAAGCCATGACCATCCCGACCATCGAAGCCAACGGCGCGCGCATCCCGGCCATCGGTCTCGGCACCTGGGACCTGCGCGGGCGCACCTGCGTCCAGATGGTGGAGCAGGCGCTGCGGCTCGGCTATCGCCACTTCGACACCGCGGAAATGTACGGCAATGAGCCCGAGGTGGGCGAAGGCCTGCGCGCCTGCGGGGTTCCGCGCCAGGACGTGTTCGTCACCACCAAGGTGTGGCAGGACCATCTGGCGCCGCGCGAATTCGAGCGCGCCACCAAGGCGAGCCTCGCCAAGCTCCGCCTGTCCGAAGTGGATCTCCTGCTGATCCACTGGCCCAATCCCCGCGTTCCGCTCGCCGACACCATGGGCGCGCTGTGCCGGATGAAGCGGGAGGGCCTCACGCGCCACATCGGGGTTTCGAACTTCACCGTGACGCTCGTCGCGCAGGCGGTGAAGCTTTCCACCGAGCCGCTGGTCACCAATCAGATCGAGTGGCATCCCTATATCGACCAGTCGGCGGTGGTCGAGGCGTGCCGGCGTCACGGCCTCTCGGTGACCGCCTACAGTCCGATCGCCCGCGGCCGGGCGGCCGATGACGACACGCTCCAGGCGATCGGGTTGCGGCACCGCAAGTCCGCCGGACAGGTCTGCCTGAGGTTCCTCATCCAGGAGGGCGCGATCGTCATTCCCCGCACCTCCAAGCCCGAGCGCCTCGCGGAGAACATGGCGATTTTCGATTTCGAGCTGGCGCCGGTCGAGATGGACGAAATCCGCAGGCTCGCGATCCGCGCGGACGGATCGTGAACTGGGCGGGCTCGCCCGACTGGGATTGAAGCGTCTGCTCGTTCCTTCCACAGGCTCAAACTCGCGGCTGAGCCTCCCCGGCGCTTTCTTCTCCCTCTCCCCGCTTGCGGGAAGAGGTCATTCCATCCGCCTCACGATCTGTGCATACGATAGCCCGCAGGCCGGGAGAGGTGCTATGCGAGGCTTCGGTCAAATGCGTCTGCCCTCGGATCGAGGTGGGCTCCGTATTGTGCCGGGGTAGTTTCCAACGACGAGGTCAGCGATGAATTCCGCCGTGTTCGACGTTCTGCGCAAGGTCACGACCGCCACCATCAGCACGATGCTGCTCAAGAAGGGCATCAGGCGCTGCTGGATGAACGGACCCAAGCCGCTCGTGCCCGGGGGCGAACGGCTGATCGGTCCCGCCTTCACCTTGCGGTTCGTGCCGGCGCGGGAAGATCTCGCGACGCCGGAAAGCTGGAGCAAGCCGATCTCGACCCGCTCCGCCATCGAGGCGATGCCGGAGGGTGTGATCGTCGTCGCCGACGCCATGGGGGTGCCGAGCGCCGGCATTTTCGGCGACATCCTGTGCGCCCGCATGAAGAAGCGCAACGTCGCCGCGCTGGTGACCGACGGGGTCCTGCGCGACCGCGCCGGCGTGCTCGCCAGCGGCCTGCCGGTGTGGTGTGCCGGCATGGCGGCCCCCGCTTCGGTCAACGGGCTGACCTTCGTCGGCTGGAACGAGCCGGTCGGCTGTGGCGGCGTCGCCATCTTTCCGGACGACTTCATCGTCGTCGACGATGACGGCGCGGTGGTGATCCCCAAGGACCTCATCGAGTTCGTCGCCCATGAGGGCGCCGAGCACGAACTTTACGAGAGCTGGGTGTTCACCGAGGTGGAAAAGGGCGTCCAGCTGCCGGGCCTGTATCCGCCCAACGAAGAGGCGAAGGCGCGCTACCAGGAGTGGCGTCACAGCCTCGACTGATCGTCGCACCGTGTTCTTCGTCCTGTCGAAGCTGTTGGTATTCTTCACGCAGCCCTCTAACGTCCTCGTGCTGCTGGGACTGGTCGGCCTCGCGCTGACGTGCACGCGGTTCGCCCGTGCGGGATGGCGGCTCGCGGTGGCCTCGCTCGTCCTGATCGGATCGGCGGCCTTCCTGCCGCTCGGTCGGGCGCTGTCGATACCGCTGGAAAACCGGTTTCCGCGGTGGGACCCTGCGGGCGCTCCGCCGGCGGGCATCGTCGTGCTCGGCGGCGCCATCAATGCGAACAAGTTGACGACGCGCGGCGAGGTGGGCATCAACGAGGCTGCCGAGCGGGTCATCGTGGTCCCGATGCTGGCGAGGCAATATCCCGCGGCGCGGATCATCTATAGCGGCGGCGATGCCGGCCTGTTCGTCCGCCACCGCAGCGAGGCAGACGTCGTCGCCGACCTGTTCGAGAGTCTCGGCGTGCCCGCGACACGGCTCACCCTCGAAGGCCGCTCTCGCAACACCGTGGAGAATGCGACCTATTCCAAGGCGCTCGCCCAGCCCAAACTGGGCGAGCGCTGGCTGCTCGTCACCTCCGCCCTCCACATGCCGCGCGCCATCGGTACGTTCCGCCGGGCCGGGTTTGCGGTCGAGGCCTATCCCGTCGACTACCAGACCAATGGCTGGGGCGACCTGCTGGACGTGTTCGGCAGCGCTTCCGGAGGGCTCGCCCGCACCGACAACGCATTGCACGAATGGATCGGGCTCATCGCCTACCGCATCACCGGGAAGACATCGGAGGTGGTCCCGGGACCTGGGCCGTGAGTGCGCGTTGCGCCGCCAGCCACCTCACGATGACTGCCGCCGCCGTTCGACATGCGCAGGGAACTGGCGCAGGATGTTGGTGGGCGATATCGGGCTCGTGCTCGGAAATCCGGCTGCACCGAAGCGGCCGCAAATCCCGTCACGGATGCAAAGCAAAAAGCCTAGCCGTGCGGCGGCTGGCGATCGGGGAATGCGGATGGCGCTCGAGCTCATTCTCGGCAGCAGGAATTATTCTTCCTGGTCGTTCCGGCCCTGGCTCGCCATGGCGGCGGCGGGCATCGCATTCGAGGAAACGGTGCTGCCCATCTACACCCCCGGCGCGCGCGAAAAAATCCTCGAATATTCGCCGTCCGGAAAGGTGCCGGTGCTGATCGACGGCGCCGTCCGGGTCTGGGAATCGCTGGCGATCATCGAATACGCGGCGGAGAAATTTCCTTCGGCCGACCTGTGGCCGCAACACCGCGAGGCCCGCGCTCATGCCCGCAGCATCGCCCACGAAATGCATGGCGGCTTCCTGCCGCTGCGGCGCCATTGCCCCATGAACATGCGCCGGACGCCGGGCGCCATCGCCCTGCCGGGCGATGTGCTGTCCGCTGTCGCGCGCATCGACGAGATCTGGACGGACTGCCGGGCGCGCTACGGCGGACCATTCCTGTTCGGTGCTTTCGGCGCCGCCGATGCCATGTACGCGCCAGTGGTGTCGCGCTTTCATACCTATGGCGTCGCAGTCGGGCCGATCGCACGCGCCTACATGGACGCGGTGATGGCCTTGCCGGCGTGGTCGGCCTGGCGGGCGCGGGCGGTGGAAGAAAGCTGGGTCTTGCCGGAGTTCGAGATCGCTTGAGAGCGAATCCGGGCTGCACTGCGGTGCTCTCGCGATACCGCGAAGCGTGCCTGCGTTATCGAGATCGCCGGAACGAACCTGGACGAGCCCGGCCATGACCGCGGCGCGCTGCCCCGCGGCCCCGGTCAGTCGTAATAGGCCGGGGACTTCTTGAGCTTCGCGTCGGCCTCGAGGTCGTGCTGGATCCACAGCACGGCGCCCCTGTCTTTGAGAAGCGCCTCGACCTTGTCCTTCGATGAAGCTTCCTTGGCATCGTCGCCGCGGCCGGCGAAGGGGAGAAAGTCCTTCAGCGTGCGCTCGGCCGGGTAGTGGTAGTGGTAGAGGTGGCCGCTGAGCACGAGCGGGCCGGTCTTCGCGAGCCTCACGAACAGCGATTGATGACCGGGCGTATGGCCCGGCGTCGACACGATCACCACCGAGCCGATGTCGATCTAGCCGCCTGCCGGTTACAGCGGCCGGCGCAACCGGCCTCGCACAATTAGTGTGATCGAGGATGGTCGCACCGTGGCCGGTGTTCAACGCTGTTGTGGCCGGGGTCGGGAAAGGTGCACAATCGGCCGCCGCGGCGGCGACGCGAGAGAACATTCGAAGCTGCAATTGCTGGCGCAGAATGGGCCGGAGTCACGCGGTGGCCGAAACACAAGGCGGGTACAAAGAAGGAGTGCTGGGATGTCGATGTCAGCTTTCACGAGAGGTTGTTTTGCCGTTGCGGCGGTTGTCGCGTGGACGGCCACGGAAGGGAGCCAGGTCCAGGCGGAGGAGGTTGCGCCGGTCAACAGCGGCGCCAATCCCTATCATGTCATCCGCGACTGGGCGCAGCTCACCATGGAGAAAAGGCCGTGGGGCGGTTCCAACGGGGTCGCCATCGACCGGGACGGAAAATCCGTGTGGGCGACCGACCGTTGCTCGCCGGGGACGGTTCCGGGTTGTCTCGGCACCAAGGCGAACCCGATCCACCATTTCGACGAGTCGGGCAAGGAGATCAGAAGCTTCGGCGGCGGAATGTTCGTATGGCCGCACGGCATTCATGTCGATCGAGACGGCAATGTGTGGGTGACCGACGCGAGTGTGACGGGTCCCGGCGACACTCGAGAAGTTTCCGGGAGAGCAGCCCAAGGGAAGCGTCGTCGTCAAGTTCAGTCCCGAAGGCAAGGTGCTGATGACGCTCGGAAAGCCGGGCGTGAAGGGAAATCCGCCGGAGGCCCTGACCGAGCCGACCGACGTCGTCACCGATCCCGGCCAACGGCGACATCTACGTGGCCGAGAGCCATACCAACGTCGAGGACCCCAATCTCGTCGGGCGCATCTCGGTGTTCGACCGCAACGGCAAGTTCCTGCGGACCATCGGCAAGACCGGAACCGGCCCGGGCGAGTTCCGCACGCCGCACGCGATCAGGTTCGATTCGCAGGGGCGGCTGATCGTCGCCGACCGCCACAACCACCGCGTCCAGATCCTGACGAAGGACGGGAAATATCGTCGGCGAATATCGGGAGTTCAGCCGCGTCGAGCGGGCTCGCGATCGACGGCAACGACACGATTTATGCGGCCGACTCCGAATCGACGCCGAAGAGCCACCCGGGCTGGCTCAAGGGCATCCGCATCGGCAATTTGAAGGACGGCAAGGTGACGATGTTCGTGCCGCCGCACAAGACCGATGATCCCGATGGAGCCATGGGCGAGGGGATCGCCATCGATGCGGCCGGCAACGTGTATACCGCCGAAGCCACGGTGCAGGGGCGTGACCAAATACGTCAGGCAGTAGGGCTTGAACGGCTCTCGCGTGCAGGCGCGAGAGCATTCGGTTTTGGTTCCCTCCCCCGCTTGCGGGGGAGGGTCAGGGAGGGGGCACTTCTACGGTACAGATTCGCTGCAAGAGCCCCCTCCCCCAACCCTCCCCCGCTTGCGGGGGAGGGAGTAAGAAAGCGGTTCGATCGCGCGATTGAAGCGATAATTCCCGGGCCTTTACTTGCTGCTGCAGCCCTTTGCGGTCTCTTCAAACCCGTCGAACAGGCGTCCCGCATTGTCGCCCGCGAGGGTATCCAGCCGGTGCGGCTGGCCCATCTCTACGCTGTAACGCGCGACCGTGCCGTTGGAACGAAGGAATTCGGCCTCCTTTTTCATCTCGCTGTGCCACCGGTACGGGTCATGCTCGCCGACATACATGAAAACGCACATCTTCGAGATTTCCAGAAGCTTTTCGGCGTTGGCCTCCCACATGTATCCAGGGAAGGCGGTAACCGATAGAAAGTATTGCGGATTGGATGCCGCGATATGAAGCGCCGAAATCCCGCCGTTCGACGGTCCGGCGATGTGAAACTTGTCGTCCTTGATTTTATAGTCCTTCATAATCAATTCCAGGAATTCAGGGAAGATGTCGGCCCCATCCTCGAAGAACAGGTCACCATCCGGTGCCGCGGGAGCGATGACGATATAGCCGCGCTTTTCTGCCTCGGCGCGGAAGTTGCGACTGAGGATGCCGTCCACGGTGTTCATCGTCTGCGGCCCGCCACCCAAAGCCACGATCGCTGGATAAGCCTTCGCCGGATCATAGCCGTTGGGAAGGACGGTCTTATAATGAACGAGAACATCATTGACCTTCTTCGTGTTCTCGATCACCTCCGCCTTGAGGGGCTGGATCAGAAACGTCGCAATGGCGGCCATCGCGGGAGCCAGCAGCATCCATTTCGAATTCGGTCGCATCATCTGAAGTCTCCCATTTGTCAAGTGTTTCCGAAGTTTATAGGAGAGCGAAAACACGGTCAATCAATGCGAGAGTCCGTTCGTTTTCGAACCGGCCCGTACGCAACCCGGAGCACGTTCCGCTGATGCGAAATCGTCGTGGCCGGGCCTGTCCTGGCCTGTCGCGGCCATCCCGATCATGGTGGCCCCGTGCTCTCGTGATCCGCCCAGCCGTGCGCTCACGCCACCGCAACCGGCGCCAGCGCGTCGATGTCGGTCACCACGTCGATGACCGCTGGGCGGTCGGCGGCCAGCGCCCGGGCGAGCGCGGCGGGGAAATCGCTCGCGTGCTCGATGCGGATGCCGAGCGCCCCCATGTCCTCGGCGATCCGCGCGAAGTTCGTCTTGTTGAAGGTCCACAGCGAGCGGCCGCCCTCGGTCTGGGTGCCGCCATAGACGCGGTCGAAGCCGCGCTTGCTCTGGTTGCCGCCGCCATTATTGTTGACGACGGTGACCGCATTGATGTTCCAGCGCACCGCGGTCTCGATCTCGCCGATGTGGTACCAGAAACCGGCATCGCCGGTGAAGGTCACCACCGGCCGGTCCGGGACAGCCGCATTTGGCGCCGAGGCCGGCCGGAAACGCCCAGCCGAGATGTCCGGCGCTGCGCATGTAGCTCTGGCGCGGGCTCGTGAGATCGTACATGCCGCCCATCCACATGCCGGCATGGCCGGTGTCGACGACGACGATGGCATCGTCGGGCACGTGCCGGGACAGTTCGTGACAAATGCGCTCGGGGCGGATCGGCACCGCATCGGAGGTGAGCGCCGCGCGGTACTTGTCGCGCCACTCGGCGCAAATCCTGCCGACCTCCTCGATCCAGGCCTTGCGCTTGCCGGCGCCGTGCCGGCGCGGTCGGCGGCGGCGAGCATGCGGGCCAGCGTCACCTTGGCATCGCCATTGACCGCGGCGAGCAGCGGATAGTTGCGCCCGAGCGCTTCCGGGTTGATGTCGATCTGGATCGCCGGCGTGCCGATCGGCGGCACCGCCCAGAAATGGGTGGTCATGCCGCCGCTCTCGCTGCCGATGAAGCAGACGAGGTCGGCGCGGTTGACGACGCGGTTGGCGCTTTCGCGCGAATAGGAGCCGACGACGCCGACCGACAGCGGATGATGGCCGGGAATGGTGTCCTTGCCGTTGAGCGAGGTCGCGACCGGAATCTGCAGCGCCTCGGCGAGCGCGACCACGTCGGCCTGGGCGCCCGAGGCGCGCACGCCGCCGCCGGCGACGATCACCGGCCGCTCGGCCGCCTGGAGATGCGCGAGCGCCGCCAGCACGCTCGCCTGGTCGGGCTCGGGACGGAACGGCGGCACCTGCGAGAACTGCGGTTCGCACAGCGGCTCCATCTCCGCCTCCTCGGCATCGACCTGGCCTTCATTGCCGCGGAACTGGAGATGCACCGGGCCCGGCGTGCCGGAGACTGCGGCGCGGAATGCCTGGCGCACCATGTCGGGAAACCGCGACACGTCGTCGACAGTGGCATTGAACTTGGTCACCGGCTCGAACGCCGGCATGTCGTCGACCTCCTGATAGACCTTGCGGAACTTGGTGCGCGGCTCGCGCCCACCGGTCATGGCGATGACGGGAGAATGGGCGAGCCAGGCGTCGCGCAGCCCGGCGGCGAGATTGAGCGCGCCGATCACCTGGGCCATGCACACGCCCGGCTTGCCGGTGGCGCGGGCATAGCCGTCGGCCATGTAGGCGGCGGATTTCTCGCCATGCACATGCAGGCGCTTGATGTCGGAGCGGCGCTCCATCTCGACGAAGCTGCGCCGCAGCACGGCAGGAACGTGAAACACGTGGGTGACGCCGTAGCCCTTGAGCATGTCCGCCATGCATTCGGCGCCGAGCATTTTCTTGCGATTGTGTCCGAGCATGACGGCTCCTTTGGCAAACCAGGGCTTCATCCGGGGGGCGCATGCGAGGGTTCAGGGCGGATCGTGCCGCACGCTCTCTCGGCGATGCATCAGGGTGACCGAGGCGAAGGCGCCGGCCCACGACCCCATCGCTGCGAACGCGACATAGACCGGATTCGAGGTGTAGCTGATCACCGCGAATGCCGACAGCAGGTACCACGTCGCGCTCCAGTTCGCCGCCCGAAACCGATGACGACCGACGACCGCGGCGGTGAAGAATACATAGGCCGCGTCGGTGATGGCGGTCGAGGCGAGGACGCCGGCTGCGATCAGCGGATTGATCGTGAGGTTCATGGGGGCTCCAGTGGTCAATAATCAGGTATCAGTGATCGGTGATCGGTAATCAGCTTTGTGCGACTTCTGATCACTGATACCTGATCGCTGATACCTGATTACCGGTCATTTGATCGCCAGCGGATTGGTGGGCGAGCCGACCGCGCCGGTGATCGGGATCGCCGGCGCCACGAACATGAACTCGTAGACCTTGTCGGCGCGGCAGTCGGCCGCGAGCTCGGCGACCTGGAAGATCTCGCCCATGGTGATGCCCATGATCGGGATCGTGATCCAGTGCCAGGGCTGGTTGATGCCGGCCTCGGACTCGTTGGGGCGCACCTCGCAGCCCCAGGTGTCGCTGGCGATCGCGGCGATCTCGGTCTTGTGGATCCATTCCAGCGTCTCGAACGAAAAGCCGGGCGCATCGCCGCCGGGATAGCCGTCCCAGCTGCCGACCCGCAGGCAGCGCTCCATCTGCCCGGTCCGCACGATGACGAAGTCGCCGCGCCTGACGGCGACGCCCTGGGCCTCGGCGGTCTTCTCCAGGTCGTGGGAGGTGATGGCGTAGCCGTCCTCGAGTTCCTCCTTGCCCATGGCGCGGGGCACGTCGAGGAACACGCCGCGGCCGACCATCCTGTTCTTGGTCTTCTCGATGCCGCATTTCTGCGCGCCGGCGCTGGTGACCTCGCGGCAGTCGTAGCCGTTCCACATGGAGTTCTCATAGAAGATGTGGCCGAGCCCGTCCCATTGGGTGCCCGACTGCAGCGGCATCACCACGATGTCGTCGGCGGCGCGGATGCCGCGCTTGTCGAGCACGCCGGAATAGGCGTCGGTGCCGGTGCGCAGCATGAGGTGCAGCGGGTTGATGCGGCCCATGGGCGGATACTTGGTCTTGCCGCCCTGGGGGCCGAACTGGTCGAAGTCGAGCGCGAGCGAGATCACCTTGCCCTTCTTGACCAGGCCGGCGGCGGCGACGATGTCCTCCGGACTGGTGTAATTCAACGTGCCGATTTCGTCGTCCGGACCCCACTTGCCCCAGTTCTTGTACTTCTGCGCGGCGTCGCGAAGGTCCTGGCGGGTGAATTTGCGTGCCGACATGGGGCGTCCTTGTTCGGATGGATCAGGGATCCGGCGATGGGGGCAGGCGGCCGCGGCCGCGGCGCGCCTTCCTATAGCGTCTTGCGTTTCATGCGTCAGCCCCGTGGCGGGCGATCGATGCGGCCGAACGCCGACACGAGCCGAACGCCGTTGTATCGACCGGGCGCCCGCGGTGGTAGCATCGCCTCAACCGGGCGCGCCAGACCGGGCGTGAACCGGGACTCAGGGAGGATGCGATGCCTCGGATCGTCTGCGGTCTGGTGGTCGGCGCCGCGCTCGTTATCGCGGCGACGGGTCACGCGCAAGACGCAAGCTATCCCAATCGCCCCGTCCGCATCATCGTGCCGTTCGCGGCGGGCGGTCCGCCCGACGTGATCTCGCGCATCGTCGGGCAGAAGCTGTCGGAGCGCTGGGGCCAGCAGGTCTATGTGGAGAACCATCCCGGCGCCGGCGGCAACACCGGGACCGCGACCGCGGCGCGGGCGGCGCCCGACGGCTACACGCTCTACATGATGAGCACCGGCTTCATGGTGAACCCCAGCCTCTATGCCAAGGTGCCCTACGATCCGATCAAGGACTTCGTCCCGGTGACGCATCGCGGCGGCGTCGCCCAACATCCTGTTCGTCAATCCCGCGGTGCCCGCCCGCAGCGTCGGGGAACTGATCGCGCTGATCAAGAGCAGTCCCGGCACGTACAGCTATGCGCAGCCGTCGACCGGGTCGACCCCGCATCTGTCGGGCGAACTGTTCAAGCTCCAGTACGGGCTCGATCTCGTGACGGTGCCGTTCAACGGCGCCTCGCTGGCGGTGAATTCGACCATCGCCGGCCACACGCCGATCGCGTTCACGGCGCTGCCGCCGGCGATCGCCAACATCAAGGAGGGAAATTTGCGCGGCCTCGCCGTGACCGCCGCGAAGCGCTCCCCGGCGCTGCCCGACGTGCCGACCATGGCCGAGGCCGGCATACCGGACCAGGAGGCCGAGACCATCAATGGCCTGCTGGCGCCGGCCGGGACGCCCGACGAGATCGTCGCGCGCATCAACCGCGACACCGTCGCGGCGCTGTCGCTGCCGGACGTGAAGGAGCGCCTGTCCGTCCTCGGCTTCGAGCCGGTCGTCTCCACCCCGGCCGCATTCGGCGCCCGCATCAAGAGCGAGATCGCCAAGTGGGACAAGGTCGTGCGCGCCGCCCACATCAGGATCGAATAGACGCGCTGCCGGCGTCCTGCGTGCGTCCCATCCTTGTCATCGCCCGGCTCGACCGGGCGATCCGGTAAACACCGGCCGGGCGTACCGGATTTTGAAATCGAGCGGAGAAACGCGATGTCGAAACTGCGACGTGGTGGAGCGGCGACGAGCGCCGTATTGGCGGCGTTGGCATTGCTGTTCTCACCGGCCATGTCCCTGGCCCAGACCTCGCCCGGCAGCTATCCCGACCGTGCGGTCAGGGTGATCGTGCCGTTCGCCCCGGCCGGCCCGACCGACGTGGTGGCGCGGCTGGTCGCGCAGAAACTGTCGGAGCGGCTGGGCAGGCAATTCTACATCGAGAACGTCACCGGAGCCGGCGGCAACACCGGCATGGGCCAGGCGGCGCGCGCGGCGGCGGACGGCTACACGGTGCTGTTCGCGTCGTCGAGCTTCGTCGTCAATCCGAGCCTCTATCCGAAAATCCCCTACGATCCCTACAAGGATTTCGCGCCGGTCACCGTGGTCGGCGACGCGCCGAACATATTGCTGGTCAATCCCACCGTTCCTGCCAGGACCGTCCGCGAGCTGATCGCCTACATCAAGGCCAATCCCGGCAAGGTCTCCTACGGCTCCGCCGGCACCGGCACGACGCCCCATCTGTCCGGCGAACTGTTCCGGCTGACGCTCGACCTCGACATCGTCCATGTGCCGTTCGGCGGCGCCGGCCCCGCGATCCAGTCGCTCGCGGGCGGTCATACGCCGATGGCCTTCACCTCGCTGCCGCCCGCCATTCCGCTCATCCATGACGGCAAGATCCGCGCGCTGGCGGTGTCGGCGGCAAAACGCGTCGCTCCGCTCCCCGACGTGCCGACGCTCGCCGAGGCCGGCCTGCCGGACCAGGAAGCCGACACCATGCAGGCGGTGCTGGTGCCGGCGGGAACCCCGCGGCCGGTCGTCGACCTCATCTACCGCGAGATCAAGGCGATCGTGGCGCTGCCGGATGTCAGGGAGCGCTTCGAGGCGCTCGGCCTCGACGCCGTCGCCAACACGCCGGAAGAATTCGCCGCGCAGATCAAAATCGAGATCGCGAAGTGGGGCAAGGTCATTCGCGGCGCCAACATCAAGATGGACTGAACCTTCTTGGAACCTGATGCGCAGGGCGACGGCGATGTCCGGCGCCGGCCGCTCCGGGGGAGGGGGCATTTTCGTGAAAACAACCCCATGCAAAGTAGAAATCCACCCGCCGACACAGATTTGTGCTGGTATAAGGTTACCGATTTCTTCGGCGTGTGATCGACACCGCCTCCGGAACCGCAGCCTCATGCGCATCGTCGACATCCGCGAAACCGCGGTCCCGCTCAGGTCACGCCGGCCTATTTCCGTCCGTCATAGTCTCGCCCCCCGGCTTGCCTCGTGTTGCCGAGCGTCGATTCGTACCTGTGGCCAGCAAGTCCGTAACCTCGCGCAAACGGCGCTGTCCGTCGGCATTGAGCTTGCCGGTCGCTGCGACGGTTGCCTCAACCAGGTCGGAGAAAGCGCGACGCTCCGTGGCCATGGGCAACAGCTGCGGCAGCGCCGCGATTGCAGCGCGTTCGTCCACCGCCAGGATCGCCCACTGGTCGCGCACTGCAGCCTTGAACTCCGCCGGCGATACTTCCGGGTGCGCGAGAAGCAGCTTGCGAAGGGCATCGAAGGTGCTCTTGTCGATGCGACGCTGGGCCTTGTAGATATAGACCAACACCCGCGCCGCGGCGTCGAGCGCATTACCCTCGCCAATCCGCCCCTTCAAACGACGCTTTTCCGCTTCGGCTGCGGCCAGAACAGCGGGCGATAGCCCGGGCCGCGGCCGCGGGGGACCGCCGTCTTGACAGATTCCACAGCCGGTCTGAACCAAGGGCGAGCCGTAGACCGCGTGAAAGGTACGCTCCACCATGTCGTCGCGCAGGTCACGGAAGAGGTTGAGCGCATCGACCATTGTCTTGGAAAATTGCTGTTGCATCGCGATGAAGGGATTGTCGGCCGCGGCGGGGGCGCGATGCGCCCTGGCATAATCGGCGAGCGGTGCAGCCGCTCGCACCATTGGATTCCTGTCGGAGAGAAGAGAATAGCCGAGTTGCAGTGGGTTCAACTCAATAGCCGCGCGCGCAACCTGCGGACTGCTTATCATCTTTATCGAGGGCTGCAGGAAGGTCTGATAGAAGGCGTTGTTGAGCTCTGAAATGCGTGCCGCGGCAGCGAACTCGCGCTCGTCCTCAAGCGAATTGCAGCCCAGTGCACGGATGTCGTCGAGACCACGCTCTTCGATGGACAGACCGAAATCGCCGGTTTCTCCCTCACTCCAGGCTTCGGTGCCCTCCCTTTCGGTGATCACGATCTCGTAGAGCCCCGGGGGCATCGCATCGATCAGCTCCATGTTGTTGATGAACTCGGCATGGTTCTTTGCGGCCACCTTGGTGCCGACGAAAATCGCCAAATGGCCGACCTTGGGATCGATGGTGTAGAAGATCCTCTGACCCCACTGCCGGATTTCATCCACGCTCTGGTAGTTGTCGAGGATCCAGTCCAGCGCCTGCTGCGGCGGCGTGATGTTGTCACCGTGCGAGCAGAAGCAGACGATCGGCGTCTTGACCTCGCGGAGATCGAGGCGAATGCCGTCGCTGGTGACGATCTGGCCGGTCGAGAATTTGTTGCCGACGAAGAGATTGTCGACCATCCACTGCATCTCTTCGCCGCGCAGCACGACGAAATCGCCCCACCACTTCTCGAACTGCAGGTAGCGGTCCTCCTCCTGCTCCGGGTTGGCCCAAACGTTGTATTGCTTGGTCCACAACGTGTTGGCGGGGTTGAGATTGTCGAAGTTCGCGACCAGCCAGGCGGCGTCGAAGGTGCCGCCGCCGACATCGCTCATCATGCGATCGAGCCAGCTTCCGCCGAACCAGCCCCCCAGATAGCGCATCGCATTCTTGCCGCGGACGCCACCCCAGTAAGAAAGCGGCGCGCCCGCAATCACCATCGGCCCGACCACATCTGGGCGCATGCAAGCGGCCATCATCGCGTGCCAGCCGGCTTGGCAGTTGCCGAACACGAAGGGCTTGCCGAGGGCCTCGGGGTGCAGCTCGGCGACCTTATCGAGGAAGATGGTATATGCGCGCGCGACGTCCTCGATCCGCTGTCCGTCCACAGGCGAAGCGGTAAAGCCCGCGAAATAGACAGGGTGCCCGGCCCGGAACGCCTCGCCGATCTCGCTCATCTGTTTGAAGCCGCCGATCCCCGGTCCCTGCCCTGCACGGGGGTCTATCACGACGACCGGGCGCTTGCGGTCGTCGATCTCGGCGCCTTCCGGCGGAATGACGCGCAGCAGCGAATAGTTGACCGGATGGGGCAACTCGTCGCCGCGCATCACGAGCTCGCTCTCGTACATCAGAACCGACGTCACTCCGTGCGTCGCCATCTCGTCGTGCTGGTTGCCGCGCTGGCGCAGGATGTCCAGGAACAGAACCGACCTCTGCCACAAGTCGCGCACATACTCATTGACGGCGGCCGGCGCCAGCTTGCCGACCTGGCCCGACAATTCTTCGATCATTCTGGGCGGCGGTGCCAGCTTGTCGATCCGGCCCGACAATTCTTCGAGCATTCTCGGTGGCGTCAGGTCCTGGAGAGGGATCGTGGCAGTGACAGTTTGGACCATTGCGTCCTCCTTCTAGGCTCGCCTCCTGGACCGGTCGCTCGGAACGTGACTTCTCAATCTGCGGCGCATGTGAAAGACAACGGCCTGCCTGCGGGCCTCCGGCCGCGCCTCGTGGCGTCACGAGTTCGCGACCGGCGCGCTGAAAATCCGCATACCGATCTCGACGAGCTTCTGACCTCCAGTCCATAACCGGCGGCCGTCTTCGGTGAACATCTCGAACCGACGCAGCAACTCCTTTGTTGGCCGCGAAATTTCATGAAAGCAGTGGCTCAAACGCGGCCGCAACGGCAGGAGGAATGTAGGCGACCGTGACCATTCTCCATTGATTTTGATCAAAGGACTGCCGCCCGGCATCTGCCATGTGTCAAGAGCGGGCCTCGGTCGGACGAGTTAGCCCTCCGTTGGCCGGACAGCCAAGAAACCGACAGCTTAGAAAGGACGAACCCATGGCTACGCAAAGCAGCGTCGACTTTTTTCACAATTGGGCGAAAGAGCGAATTAGTGAGATGGATGCCACCGTGGCGTCGCTGAAAAGCAAGGCTGCAGAATTACGGGCCGAGTCCCGCGTCAAGGCCGATCAATTCATTGCCGACTTACGCAAAAAGCGCGATGAATTCGAGGTCACCGTCAAGAAGCAAGCCAAGGCGGGCGAGGCAGCCTGGGAAACAACCAAGGCGCAGTTGGAAACCCAGTGGAAGGGCTTCGAGGCTGAAGTCAAGAAATACCTCGAGACCTTCGGCAAGGACATCAAGCAACACCAAGCTGTCTTCGAAAGCCAGGTGACCGCGCAGATGAACGCTTGGCACGATGCGGCAAACCAGATCCAGGCAGCGGCAACCGAATTCGCGGCCGAGCGTCGGAAAGACATCGACGCGACCGTATCGCGCATGAGGGCTGATGCCGCCGTCGCAGACGAGAGACTGCAAAAGCTCGCACGGGCGGGAACGGAATCGTGGTCTGCTCTCAGCACCGCCTTGGGCGAGACGCGTGGCGTGTTCGATCGCGCTAATCAGGCTGCCCGGGAGGCATTCAAGCGGGCTGCCGAACCGGCCCACTAAGACGAAGCATCGATCGTGTGACGGGTGTTTCCGAACTCGATCGTCGGACGGACCTTTCATCGAGTGGGATGATCTATGTCTGCAGAACCCCTGTTGTCACGCGAATTGAAGTCACTCCAGGAGAAGCTTGCGACTGCGCAGCGGCAAGGTCCCGTGAAATCTGCGAATAGGCGCGCGGGACCTGCCGTTCACACCGCCACCGGTCCTGCGCCAGCAACCTTCGGGATAGTTGCACCCACTGGCCGGCTGCCTGTCCACTTCGTGCGCACCGTTGTGCTAGCAGCCGCGCTGATTTGCGTTGCTCTGTCGATGACCATATCGGCGCTCTCGGACGGAGGCCTCTTCATCGTCAGCGCACAAGCGCAATCGAGGCAGCAAAACCCCCTCGAACAAGCCCGCAAAGCGGTGGAAACGCTGATAAATCGCCTGCGCGGCCGCGATATGCCCGAAGGCATCATCAAATCGAACGGACGGATCGAAGCGACCGAGGTCGATGTGGCGGCGAAATACTCCGGCCGGTTGGCGACGCTGAACCGTGAATGAAGGCGACGAGGTCACGGCCGGGCAGGTTGTCGGCACAATCTCGTCGCCGGAAACCGAAGCTCAGCTGCGGGAGTCCGCAGGCGCAGCTCCTGAAAGCCAAGCAGGCACTGGCCGAAGCGGTGGCGAATCATCGCCCAGCGCAAGAGCGACTTGACATTTGCCAGGACCGATTACGACCGTGGCAAGGCGCTGCTGCAGCACGGAACCATCACGCAGCAGACGGTTGATCAGCGGCGCAACAGATTCGAATCGGCCGAGGCCAATTATGTTGCAGCGAATGCCCAGCGTGATCAGGCCGAGTCTTCGATCAAGGCAGCCCAAGCCGACGTCGAACGGCTGCAATCAATTCTAGTGGATCTGGTGCTCGTCTCGCCGAGGAGCTGGACGCGTGCAATATCGGCTGGCTCGCGCCGGCGAGGTGATCTCTGCTGGGCAACGCGTTCTGACCATTCTTGATCTGAATGACGTCTACATGACCATCTACCTGCCAGCATCCGAAGCCGGCAAACTCACGCTGGGCGACGAGGCACGCGTGATAGGCGATCCGTTACCCCAATACATCATTCCCGCCACGATCAGTTTCGTCGCGACCGAGGCGCAGTTCACGCCAAAGAGCGTGGAGACGGCGGAAGAGCGTGAAAAACTGATGTTCCGGGTCAAGCTTCAGATCGATCCCAAGGTCTTGGCTCAATATCATCAGTTTGTGAAAACAGGCGTCCGTGGACTGGGCTTCGTCCGCACTCAAACCAAGATCGCCTGGCCGGACGAGCTCGCAGTGAAGCTTCCGCAATGGCAATGACGAACAATGTCATCGCAAGGGTGGAGCGCGTAACCCACCGGTACGGAAAGACGTTGGCGCTCAACGACCTCACTCTCGATATTCCCGCGCAGTGCATGGCGGGGATGATCGGGCCTGACGGCGTCGGCAAGTCCACCTTGCTCGCCCTCGTATCAGGTGTACGCAAGATTCAAGGAGGCAAGGTTACGGTGCTCGACGGAGACATGGCGGACGAGCGCCATCGCCGAGCGAGTTACGGCCGCATTGCCTACATGCCGCAGGGGCTTGGTCGCAATCTCTATCCAACCCTCAGCGTGTTCGACAACATCGATTTCTTCGGCCGCCTGTTCGGGCAGGGCGCAGCCGAGCGGCGCACGCGAATCGGCGAGCTTCTCAAAGCCACGGGGCTCGACCCGTTTGGGGATCGACCGTGCGGCAAGCTCTCAGGCGGCATGAAGCAAAAGGTCAGCCTCTGCTGCTCGCTGATGCATGATCCTGACCTCCTTGTTCTCGACGAGCCCACCACGGGCGTCGATCCGCTCTCGCGCCGGCAGTTCTGGGAACTTATTGATTCGATCCGCGCGCGGCGGCCGCAAATGAGCGTGATCGTCGCAACCGCGTACATGGACGAGGCGAGCCGCTTCGATTGGCTTGCAGCGATGGACGACGGCAAGGTCATCGCGCATGGCGCGCCAAAGGAGATCCTCACACGAGCGAACAAGAGCACGCTCGACGACGCCTTCATAGCGCTGCTTCCGCCGGAAAAGCGCGGCCAGCACCAGGAAGTCATCGTACGGCCGCGCGCCGAGAGCGATGACCAGACGCCAGCAATCGAAACGGATGGGCTCACGCGCCGGTTCGGCGATTTCGTCGCCGTGGACCATGTGAGTTTTCGCATCGGACGCGGCGAGATATTCGGATTCCTCGGCTCGAACGGCTGCGGAAAAACGACAACCATGAAAATGATGACCGGGCTCCTGCCGGTCACCGAAGGCTCGGCAAAATTATTCGGGAAGCCGATGGCGGCCGACGACATGGAAGCGCGCGAGAACGTTGGCTACATGTCGCAGGCGTTCTCGCTCTACAGCGAGCTTACCGTGCGGCAAAATCTCGAACTGCACGCGCACCTTTACCATCTCCAAGCAAATGAGATCAAAGGTCGACTCAGTGAACTGCTAGAGCGATATGATCTCAAAGATGTGGCCGACGCGAAGCCGGAGAGCCTGCCCCTTGGCGTAAAGCAGAGATTGCAGCTAGCTGTGGCCGTGTTGCACCGGCCGCCCATGCTAATTCTCGATGAGCCCACTTCGGGCGTCGATCCGGTAGCGCGAGACGCTTTCTGGCGGACGCTGATCGATCTCTCGCGTGATGAGGGAGTCACCATCTTTCTGTCGACCCACTTCATGAATGAGGCCGAACGCTGCGACCGTATTTCGTTGATGCACCAGGGACGCGTGCTTGCCGTCGGGGTGCCGAAGGATCTTGTCAAGGAGCGCGGCTGCGCTACTCTTGAGGACGCCTTCATCTCCTATCTGGAGGAAGCGGCCGGAACCGACAAAAAAAAGAAGGCACAAGCCGCGCAACCCGCGGCAGCCCCAGGCGTGACGACGGCGAAGCCCGAAGAAAAATCGAAGGCCGAGCCGATGCCGCAACCCGCGGCAGCCCCAATCGGGACGGCAGGAAAGCCCGTTCAATCCCGTGCCTCTAGGCGATTTGATCCCGGGCGGCTATGGGCCTATGCCCGGCGCGAAACGATGGAACTGCTGCGCGATCCCATCCGGCTGGCATTCGCATTCGTCGGTCCTTTAATTCTGATGGTGGCGTTCGGTTATGGCATCACGTTCGATGTCGAGAACCTGAAATATGCGGCGTTCGACCAGGACAACACGCCGGCGAGCCACAGGCTACTCGAAAACTTCTCGGGCTCTCACTACTTCTCCGAACGGCCGCCGATCGGGTCTCCAGAGGAACTGGAGCGCCGGATGCGGAGCGGCGAACTGGCTCTCGTGGTTGAGATTCCGCCGGGCTTCGGCCGCGATCTTTCAAGCCTACATTCGCCTGAGGTCGGCTTCTGGATCGACGCCGCCATGCCGTTCCGCGGCGAGACGACACAAGGATACGTTACGGGCTCTATGCTGCACTATATGCAGGACCTCGCAGCCGAGCGTTTTGGCCCTAACCCCGTCTCCAACGTCTACCTCGGCAACCTCAATATCGAAAATCGCTTCCGCTACAATCAGGGTTTCAAGAGCGTCTTCTCCATGGTGCCGAGCGTCATTGTGATCATGCTGGTTCTGATCCCGGCGATCATGGCAACGATCGGTGTCGTGCGCGAGAAGGAAACCGGCTCGATCTCCAATTTTCAGTCCACGCCGATCAGCAAATCCGAATTCCTTCTGGGCAAGCAGTTCCCATATGTCGTCGTCGGGATGGTGATGTTCATCATCATGGTGATTGAGGCGCTTGTCCTTTTCCAGGTGCCGGTCAAGGGATCGTTCGCAGCCCTCGCGATAGGAGCTTTGCTCTACGTTTTCTCCACGTGCAGTTTCGGACAAGTCGTCTCGACATTCACCAAGACCCAGGTAGCGGCGGTCTTCGCCACCACGGTCATCGCCATTATTCCTACGGTGAACTTTTCGGGCCTACTCGTGCCTGTGTCCTCTCTCACCGGCCAGGGAAGGCTGATCGGCCTGATGTTTCCGGCGGCCTGGTTCCAGCCGATCAGCGTCGGCACCTTTACCAAGGGACTGGGCTTTTCTGATCTCTGGTTCAATGCGCTCGTCCTCGCGATCTTCACGGCCGGCTACTTCACTGCCTCTCATCTATTCCTGCACAAGCAGGAGACCTGACATGTCGGCAACCAGCCAGGCGGTAGGCGCACCGGAACAGGCGACGGCGCACACCGTGGCGCAGCCGAAGCGACCGAGAAGCAGTCCGTTCACCAACCTGCGACTGCACCTAGCCAACATCTACCGGCTGATGATCAAGGAGTTGCGCGGCATCCGCTCCGACCCGATCATGCTGCTGCTTGTCGCCTATTCCTTCACCTTTGCGATCTACGCCGCTGCAACCGGCGCCTCGACCGAAGCGACGAACCTTTCGGTTGGGATCGTCGATGAAGACCATTCCGATCTGTCACGCCGCATCGCGGATGGCCTCACGCCACCCACTTTCCAGCCGGCAGTTCAGATTGCAGCGACGGAAACTGACTCGGCAATGAATTCGCAACGTTTCCTTTTCGTCATTGAGATTCCTCCGAAGTTCCAGGAGGATATTCTCTCCGGTCGGCAGGCTTCTGCAGAAATCGACGTCGATGCGACCGCGTCTGCCCAGGCGTTCAATGGGATGACCTACATCCAGAACGTCATCCAAAACTATGTGGCCCAGTTCGTTAGCCAACGCGAAGGATTGCCCGGCGCACCGGTCAAGGTGATTACGCGAGCGAAGTTCAATCCGAACTACAAGTCGAGTTGGTTCACCTCGGTGATGCAGATCATCAGCAATCTCACCATGATCACCGTCATTCTCACCGGCGCTGCGCTTATTCGCGAGCGCGAACAGGGTACCGTCGAGCACCTGCTCGTGATGCCAGTGGTTCCGGCCGAGATCATGCTTTCCAAGATCCTGGCCAATGGCCTCGTCGTTCTGATTGCAACAGCATTATCGCTGAAATTTGTCGTCGAGTGGTGGCTACAGGTACCGATCGCCGGATCGCCTGTGCTTTTCCTAGGAGGCGCGTGCTTCTATGTGTTCACGGTCGCAGCGCTAGGCATTGCCCTCGGTACCGTCGCGTCAACGATGGGCCAGTTCGGTCTGCTGTCAATCCCGGTGTTGCTGGTGATGATGCTGCTTTCCGGGAGCACGACGCCGCTGGAAAGCATGCCGGTGTGGTTGCAGTATCTCATGAAGATCATCAGCCCGACACCGCACTTCGTGATCTTCGCACAGGATGTGCTCTACCGCGGCGCCGATTTCTCCATCGTCTGGCCGGAGATCTTAGCAATGACCATCATTGGCGCTGTCTATTTCGGCTTCGCGCTCTATCGTTTCCGTCGTGTTATTTTCGGCAGCAGCGGCTGAGCGCCGTGTTTTCATCATGGAAGGCGCGGCGCCTTAGCAGGCCATTGCAATGTAACAAAGGCCGTCTTGACGGGCTGCCGCGATGGCCGTTCCGGGTCAAAACCCCGCCCCCATCTCCAGCGCTCGGATGTCTCCATTCGCCGGGTACGGACATCGCCTGCGGCGTGTCCGCTGGTCAGGACGTCCCATTCTGCTTTAGAATGACCCTGGGGCGCCGCCGCGCCGGGACCGAAGCGGGCGAGCCACGAGAAAGATCGAGGACCATCGATGATCGCCAACTCTGCAGCGCCGGACGCGGGCCGTGTTCCTGATCGGATTGATCGCCGGCCTGCCGGCGGCGGCGGCCGCGCAGTCGGTCGAGCAGTTCTACCGCGGCCGCACCGTCACGCTCGTGGTCGGGACGTCGCCGGGCGGCATCAACGATATTTCGTCCCGCCTGGTGGCGAGGCATCTCGGCCGCTTCATTCCCGGCAATCCGAACATCATCGTCCAGAACGTGCCGGGCGGCGGCGGCCTCGTCACCGCGAACCGCATCTTCAACGCCGCCGAGCGCGACGGATCGGTGCTCACCAAGCTCGAGCGCGCGGTGCCGCAGCTTGCCATCCAGGGCAACCGCAACGCCAATTTCGATCCGATGAAGTTCACCTGGCTCGGCAGCCTGTCGTCCTATGCCGACGACGCCTATCTGCTGCTCGTCAATGCCGGCCAATGGCGCGCGCACGGTCGCCGATCTCAAGCGGCCCGGCGTCTCGGTCACCGTGGGCGCCGACAATGCGGCGTCGAGCAACCTGATCTTCGGCCTGCTGGCGCGCGAGGCGCTCGGGCTCAACGTGAAGGTGGTGCGCGGCTATACCGGCGCGGCGCCGGTGTTTCTCGCCATGCAGAGCGGCGAGCTGGACGGCCAGATGATCGGGCTGAGCTCGATCCGGTCGGGCCAGCGCGACCTGTGGAACCGCAAGGCGTTCCGGCCGCTGCTGCAGTTCGGCCGCAGCACGCGCCTCGCGGAGCTGCGCCGACATACCGACCGGGCGCGAGCTTGCGGCCGATCCCGACAGCCTCGCCTTGATCGAGTTCGCCGAGCTGCCTTTCTTCATGGCGCTGCCGTTCGCCGCGCCGCCCGGCCTGCCCCGCGACCGCGCCGAGGCGCTGGGCGAGGCGTTCATGGCGATGTGCCGCGACCCCGCATTCGTCCAGGAGGCCGGCGCGCTCGGCCTCGACCTCAGCCCGATCGACGGCGCCCAGGTGGCCAGGCTCATCGCCAAATCGGCCGCGACGCCCAAGCCGGTGATCGACCGCTACAACGCCCTGCTGGCGTCGCGGCGGAACTGATGGCGGCGCCGGCGGGCGGCGCCGACCGGCACGACGGGAGGACGGCATTGGGGAAGTACCGGGTGACGGTCGACACCGGAGGCACGTTTTCGGATTTCGTATGTCTCGACGAGGACACCGGCGCGATTTCCGTCACCAAGCTGCCGAGCACCCCCGACGACCCGTCCCGCGCCATCGTGGACGGAATCGAAACGCTGCTGGCCGGCGGCATCCGCGCCGCCGACATCGCCTTTCTCTGCCACGGCACGACCGTCGGCACCAATGCGCTGCTGGAGGGCAAGGGCGTCAGGACCGCGCTGCTGGTGACCGAGGGGTTTGCCGGCATCTACGAGGTCGGCGAGCAGGCGCGGCCCTACGGCGCCGCCATTTTCGACATCATGTACGACAAGCCGCCGCTGCTGGCGCCGCGCAGCCTGACCGGCGAGGTGCGCGAGCGGGTCGATTTCCGCGGCGAGGTGCTGCTGCCGCTCGACGAGGCGGCGTTGCGCACGACCTTGCGCGCGCTGGCGCGGCAACAACCGGCCTCGATCGCGGTGTGCCTGCTGTTCTCGTTCCTGCATCCGCAGCATGAGCAGCGGGTCGGCGCCATCATCGCCGAGGAACTGCCGGGATGCAGCGTCTCGCTGTCGTCGGAGGTCCTGCCCCAGATCCGCGAGTATTACCGGCTGAGCACCACCGTCATCAACGCCTATCTGCAGCCCATTCTCGAACGCTATCTCGCCAATCTCGACCGCCGGCTCGCCGCCGCCGGCGTCGCCACGCCGCAGAAATACGTGATGCAATCCAATGGCGGCATGTCGACCTTCGAGGCGGCGTCGCGCCGGGCGGTGACGACCGTATTGTCCGGCCCGGCGGGCGGCGTGACGGCAGGCGTCGCCGCCTGCCGCGCCGTCGGCATCCCCGACATCATCACCTTCGACATGGGCGGCACCTCCTGCGATGTCGCGCTGATCCGGGGCGGGATGCCGTTCGTGTCGAGCCGCGGCAAGATCGAGGGCCACGACATCGCGGTCCCGATGATGGATATCAACACGGTGAGCGCCGGCGGCGGGACCATCGCGAGAGCGAGCCCGCTCGGCGAGATCGAAGTCGGGCCGCACAGTGCCGGCGCGATGCCGGGCCCGGCCTGCTACGGCCGCGGCGAACTGCCGACCGTCACCGACTGCAATCTCGCGCTCGGCTATCTGAGCGCCGACAATTTCCTCGGCGGCCGCATGCGGCTCGATGCCGAACGCGCCCGCACCGCGATCGAGACGCAAGTCGCGGCTCCCCTCGGCATGGCGATCGCGCAGGCGGCGGAAGGCGTCATCCGCATCATCGACGTCAAGATGGAGGAGGCCATCAAGGCGATCTCGACCATGCGCGGCCACGACCTGCGGGATTTCATGCTGCTCGCCTTCGGCGGCGCCGGGCCGCTCCATGCCGGCCGCATCGCCCGCGCGCTCGGCATGGCCGGCGTCATCGTGCCGCTCTATCCCGGCGTGTTCTCCGCGATCGGGCTCATGATGTCGGACGTGAGGCACGACTACGTCCAGTCCCGCATGACGGACATCGCGGACCTGACCGGCGACGCCGTCGAGGCGATGTTCGCGCGGCTCGCCGGCGAGGCGCTGGCGGACCTGCAGCGGGACGGATTTGCGGCCGCCCGCATCCGGCTCGATCGCGCCCTCGACATGCGCTATGCCGGCCAGGGCTACGAAGTGAGCGTCCCTTGCGACGAGGACGCGGTGCGCCGCGACGGCATCGCCGGATTGCGCCGGCGCTTCGACGAGATGCACAGGCAGATGTTCGGCCACATGGCGCCGGACCAACCGGTCGAGGTCGTGTCCTATCGGCTGTGCGGCATCGGAACCGTGTCGGCGCCGCCGATGCCGAAATTCGAGCCGACCGGCGCCAAACTGTCCGATGCGTTGCGCGAATACCGGCCGGCGCGGTTCGACGGCGAAAGCCTCGCCTGCCCGGTCTATCAGCGCGAGCGTCTCGACGTCGGGCTGGCGGTGCAGGGCCCGGCCATCCTCGACCAGTTCGACTGCACCACGGTCATTTGCCGCGGCCAGACCGCGCGGGTCGACGCGTGGAAGAACCTCATCATCACCGAGGGCGCGCGATGACGCCCGCCGTCGACGCGATCGACCTCGAAGTCGTCAAGGCGAGCCTCGGCGGAATCGTCCAGGAAATGCAGAACTCGCTGTATCGCACCGGCTTCTCGACCATCGTGCGCGAATCCCAGGACGCCTCCTGCGCGCTGATGAACGCGCGCGGCGAGGTGGTCGCCCAGCACGTGGTGCTGCCGCTCCATATCGGGGCGTTCCCGGCCTGCTGCGCCGCCGTGATCGCGGCGTTCGGCGACACGATCGCGCAAGGCGATGCCTTCCTGATCAATCATCCCTACCAGGGCGGCAGCCCCCATGCGCCGGACATGGCGGTGATCACGCCGGTTTTCGTCGACGGCGCGTTGTTCGGCTTCTGCGGCAGCATCGCGCACAAAGGCGACATCGGCGGCCCGGTGCCCGGAAGCTGTTCCGGCCAGGCGCGCGAGATCTTCAACGAAGGCCTGCAGATTCCGGCGGTGCGCTATCACAGCGGCCACGTTCCCAACGGCGACCTGGAGCGCATCATCGCCGCCAACAGCCGCACCCCGGAGCTGGTGCTCGGCGACATTCGCGGCCAGCTCGGCGCCGACCGGCTCGGCGAAAAGCGGCTGACCGAGCTGGTGGCGAGGCACGGCGCGGCGAAAATCCGCGCCTGCTGGGACCGGCTGTTCGAGATGGCGCGCGCACGGGTGAAGCGCGCGGTGGCGGGCTGGAAGGACGGGCGGTTCGAGGCGGAGCGCTTCGTCGACGACGACGGCATCGAATTGGAACGGCCGGTGCGCATCCATGTGGCGGTCGACAAGCGCGGCGATTCGCTTCATTTCGATTTCACCGCATCCGCCGACCAGACCGCTGGCCCGGCCAACATCCGTCCGCCGCTGGTGCAGGCGGCCTGCGCCTATTGCCTCATCTCGCTGATCGATCCGCACCTCTATGTGTGCAGCGGACTGTTGCAGGGCTTCTCCATCACGGCGCGGGAAGGCAGCGTGCTCGACCCGCGCTTCCCGGCCCCGGTCAACACCTACAACCCGACCGTCCACGCGCTGGTGGACGCCATCTTCGCCGCCCTGAGCCATGTCGCGCCGGCCAGGGCCCGCGCCGACGGCAGCGGCAGCCGGTCGATCATTCTCGGCGGCCGCAACCCGGTTACGGGCCGCAATTACGTCCAGTACGAAATCGTTGCCGGCGGCGCCGGCGCCCGCGCCACCCGGGACGGCCCGTCCGGCATCACGGTCAACCAGAGCAACGCGCGGATCGCGCCGGTCGAGATCGTCGAATCCGAATTCCCGACCCGCCTGCTGCGCTTCGATCTCATTGCGGATTCGGGCGGCGCCGGCCGCAATCGGGGCGGCCTCGGCCTGCGGCGCGAATATCTCAATCTGGAGGATGCGCGGTTTTCCATCCGCTCGATGAAGCATGTGATCCCGCCGAGCGGCTGCGCCGGGGGCCTGGATGGACGCCCCGGCGACATCGTGATCAACCCGGACGGCGCGGCGGCCAGACGCCTGCCGACCCGCTATGCGGACTACCCGCTGCGGCGCGGCGACGTGTTCCGGCTCGACACCCCTGGCGGCGGCGGCTATGGCGATCCGCTGGAGCGCGAGCCGGAAAGGGTGCTTGCGGACGTGCGCGAAGGCTATATTACCGCAGCGGCGGCGGAGCGCGACTACGGGGTCGTGGTGGTCGAAACCGAACACGGCCCCGCCATCGATTTCGCGGCGACGGCGCGCCGGCGCAACGAGGGAAAGCCAAAGGGAAAGCCATGACGGAAGCGGCAATCACCAGGACCGGCGTGATCGGCCTCGGCGCCATGGGCCTGCAGATGGCGCGCCATATGGTCGCCAAGGGGTTCGAGGTGTGCGGCACCGACATCGACCCGGACGCGATGCGACGCGCCTCGGCGCACGGCGTGCGCCTGTGCGGGTCGGCCGCCGAAATCGGCGATCGCGCCGATGTCGTGGTCCTGATGGTGGCGACCGATGCCCAGGTCGACGACCTCGTCCGTGCCTCGGGCCTGCTCGACCGCCTGCGCCCCGGTGCGGTCGTCTGCATCGCGAGTTCGATCGCGCCGCAGACCTGCCGCGACCTCGCCGCCCTTGCTGCCGGCCGCGGCATCGGGGTGCTCGACACCCCGGTCGTGCTGGGCCAGGAGGCCGCCAATAATGGGGAGCTGACCATCTATGTGGGCGGCGAGGAACGCTGGGTCGAACGGGCGACGCCCGCCCTTCGCGCATTCGGGCGCAAAATCATCCATGTCGGCGCCAGCGGCAGCGGCCAGATCGCCAAGACCATGAACAACCTGATGCTGTGGGCGTGCATGTGCGCGAATTTCGAGGTGCTGACGCTGGCGAAGTCGCTCGGCGCCGACGTGCCCAAGCTGATCGAGGCGCTCGGCCAAGGGAGCGGCGCCAACTGGTCGCTGTCGCGGTGGGGGACGGGTACCGGCAAATGGGCCGAAAAGGACATGGACGTGGCGCTCGACATCGCCCAGCACGCCAAGGTGCCGATGCCCTTGGCCGGACTGGTCGACCAGTTGGTGAAATCGATCAACCAGGACAAGATGAAGGCGCTGCTGGCCTGAGCGGCGACCCGGCACGGGGCAGAGCCGCGACCATTCGGGAGTGACAGATGACGAAACGCCTCGCGACAGTGGTGCTCGGCCTCGCCATCACGGCCGCTGCCGGCGCGGCGGCGCAGGAGCCGGCACTCACCAAGGTGCGGGTCGGTTATGACGGCTTCTCGATGACTTCGGGACCGTTGAATTACGCGACCAAGAAGGGCCTGTTCAAACAATTCGGGCTCGACGTCACCCCGGTGTGGGTGGAAGGCGGCTCGACCCTCACCCATGCCGTCGTAGGCGGGTCGATCGACATCGCCCAGAACGGCTACACGCCGGCTGCGGCCGCCGCCGTCCAGGGGGCCGACATCGTCTTCATCGGCGGCATCGCCAACAAGCTGCCGTTCCAGCTGGTGGTGAAGTCGTCCATCACCAGCGGCCAGCAGCTCAAGGGGCAGGCGATCGCCATCAGCCGCTATGGCTCCTCGACCGACCAGGCCGCCGAATTCGCCTTGAAGCAGCTCGGGCTCGCCCGCAACGACGTGAGGATCATGCAGCTCGGCGGGCCGGCGACGCGCATCGCCGCCGCGCTGAGCGGGCAGATCGCCGGCACCGTGGAGCAGTATCCGGACACGGCCGAAATTTCCCGGCACGGCTTTCACGTGCTGGTCGACCTCACCGATCTCGCCGGCGATTACCCCAACACGTCCTATCTCACCAGCCGGGCCTACCTGAAGAAGAATCCCGACACGGTGAAACGGTTCCTGATGGCGATCGCAACCGCCATCCGCGACTACAAGAAGAACCCCGCCGAGGCAGTGAAGCTCACCCAGGCGTTCCTCAGCATCAAAGACCCGGCGGACGCGACCGCCGCATATGAAGCCTATCTCGCGGTCTACCCCGACATCCCGCGCCCCTCGCTCGCCGGGATCAGGCTCGTCCTCGAGCAGATCGCGGCGACCGAGCCGAAGGCCAGGGCGTTCAAGGCGGAGCAGCTGATCGATACCGGCCCGCTCGACGCGCTCGAACGCGAAGGTTTCTTCAAGAAGCTGCTCGCATCCGGCCCATGACGGCGACGCGCCCGACCAAGCTCGAGGTCAGGAATGTTTCGCTCGCACGCCAAAACGAGCGGACCGGCCAGCACCTCGCGGTGCTCGATCGCATCGACCTGCAGGTGTTCGAGGGCGAGCTGGTTTCGATCGTGGGCCCCAGCGGCTGCGGCAAGACCAGCCTTCTCAATGCGGTCGACGGGCTCATCCGCGTCACCGCCGGCGCCATCCTGGTCGACGGCAGGCCGGTCGAAAAGCCGGGGCCGGACCGCGCCATGGTGTTTCAGCACGACTGCCTGTTCCCGTGGCGAACGGTCGCCGCAAACATCGCCTACGGGCTGGAGCTGCAGGGCAAGCTGACCCGGCGCGAGCGGGCCGAGCGCGCGCGGGCGTTGCTCGAACTGGTCGGGCTCGCGGGCTTTGCCGAGCATTACCCGCACGAACTGTCCGGCGGCATGCGCCAGCGCGTCAACATCGCCCGCGCGCTGGCGATGGAGCCGGCCCTGCTGCTGCTCGACGAGCCGTTCGCCGCGCTCGATGCCCAGACGCGCGAATTCATGCAGTTCGAGCTGAAGAAGATTCTCGCCCGCGCCCGGACCACGGCGCTGTTCATCACCCACCAGATCAGCGAGGCGATCTTCCTGTCCGATCGCGTCGCGGTGTTCTCGGCGCGGCCGGCGCGGGTGAAGGAGATCGTGACCGTCGACCTGCCGCAGGCGCGCGCGCTCGATCTCAAGCTCCAGGCGCCGTTCATCGAGCTCGAACGCCGGATCTGGCGGCTGATCGAGCAGGATGCCCGCGCCGCCGCCATGCCGACGATTGCGTGAGGAGCGAGGTGGACGCGATCTCGACATTAGAGCCGGCCGGACAGGCGCCATCCGTACCGGCGACGCCGGCGGCATCGGCATGGCGGCGCCATGAAAACGCGCTCATCGGCGCCATGTCGGTCCTCGCGTTCCTGGTCGTCTGGGAAGCGGTGGTTCAATTCGGCTTCGTCAATCCGTTGTTCACGAGTTCGCCGAGCCGGATCGCGATTGCGGGCTACGAGCTGTTCGCCGGCGGCACCATCTACGGCGACCTGCAGGCGAGCGGGTTGGAATTTTTCCTCGGTTACGGGCTCGCGATCGCAATCGGCGTCCCGCTCGGCGTCCTGATGGGCTGGTATGGCCGCGTCAATGCGGTGCTCGATCCGTTCGTGTCGGCGCTCTATGCGACGCCGCGCATCGCGCTGCTGCCGCTGGTGCTGATCTGGTTCGGCATCGGCCTGTGGTCCACGGTCGCGATCGTGTTTCTCGGCGCGGTGTTTCCCATCCTGGTGAACACCATCACGGGGGTGCGCACCATCGACGCCGATTTCATCAAGGTGGCGCGCTCGTTCGGCTCCAGCGACCGCCAATTGTTCCTCAAGGTCGCCCTGCCCTCTTCGGTGCCGCTGCTGCTCGCGGGCTTGCGGCTCGGTCTCGGCCACGGGCTGATCGGGATCGTGGTCGGCGAAATGTTCGGCGCAACGCAGGGCCTCGGGTTTCTGATCGCCGTCGCGGGCGCACGGTTCCAGACCGACAGGCTGATGGTGGGAATCATCATCATCGCGGCCGCCGGCATGGCGATGACGCAGATACTGCGGGCGATCGAGCGAAGGTTCGAGCGCTGGAGGCCGACCGCGCAGGGGTGACCGCGCCGCGCCGCCAACCGCGCGCTTCGCGCCGCCGGGACATGGAGGCGAGACCGTTCACGACCTCGCGCAGCGTCGACGTCTGTCGCAATTTCTCTCGCGTGCCGGCGTATTGCCAGCGGCGGCGCTGATGGAACCGTCCAGCTATCGCCCGAACGGCCTACTGCTTTTCATAGACGGCAACATTGTTGATCGGCTGTCCGTTTGCGTTGGCACCCGTGACCGTGAAGGTCAGGGTCCCGCCATCCTCGGACAATACTTCGATCACGGTCTGGACCACCTTTCCCATCTTGGTTCGGGTGATCTCGTCCGTCGTATTGTTGATGATCTTGTAGGAGCTTGCATCGTAGGCGGCTGCACCCGTCACCGGGTAGGACTTCCCATCGTAGAAATAAGGTCCCTGAACCACCTTGGTCGGCTTGCCCTGGGCGTCAACGCCTTCAATGGTGGCCGTCAGGCTCTGTCCCTCCACCAAATAGGTCAAAGTGGAGCTCTTCGGCGGCGGGCCGGGAGTGAATTTTGATTTTGCGAGATTGAGCTTCCAGGAAAGCTTGCTCTGCGCAAAACCGCTCACCGGAAGGGCCGTAGCCGATACGACCGCCAATATGAGCAGTGTCCTTGTCGCCAGCGCCAGCATGCTGCTTCGTTTCACTTTATTCCTCCCTGGGTTCGCAAGTCTCCCGCGCCCGCCTTCCTGCGAACGGAATTTGGCACGCCGCACCTGCCTTTCGAAGAAGGTTACAGGGCGCGTAGCGTAGAGTCGATTGCTCGCGGCGCCGACACCGAGCGCTGCGATCGTACGGCGAGCCATGAGGTGCGGCGCCTGCAGGAGCCATACGGCCTTGCTGGAACGCCGGCCCACGGCGATCCGGCGGCACCGGTGCGTGAAGGATTGTCACGTCGATCTTCGGGCACCGGGGTATGTTAGCCTCCTCTGGACGTCCTGCCTGCCGCGCAGGGCGAGCGCAAACGGAACGGAAACCTCCATGCCCATGACCCGTAAGTTCATATCTTTGGTTGCATTGTCGCTCGTCGTCGGAACGGTTTCGACCGCCGCTTTTGCAGCCGCCAGACGCGCCAATACGGCGGAATCACACGTTCGACAGCTGCTGAACCTGATGGACAAGGACAAGAACGGCACGGTGTCGAAGGAAGAGTTCATGGAATACATGTCGCAGACGTTCGATCGCCTCGACGTCGACCGCAGCGGCCAACTCGAGCGCAACGAACTGCGGCGCACGAGCGATCCCGATTGGATGCTCTGCCATGATTTGCGCATGTGCCGATAGCTCGAGCCGCAATCGAATGCACAACGCGATACTCGGGGGACCCGCCCGGGACTCGCGGAATCAATCCGCCCTGATATTGGCTGCCCGGATCACCTTGCGCCACTTATCGGTCTCGGCGGCGATGAGCTTGCCGAAGCCGGCCGGCGATCCCGGCAGCACGGTCGCGCCCAGCTCGGCGAGCCGCGCCTTCATCCTGGGATCGGCGAGGGCGGCATTGATCTCCGCATTGAGCTTGTCGACGATCTCGGCCGGCGTGCTCATGGGAGCACCGATGCCATACCAGAAGCTCGCTTCGTAGCCGGGCACGGATTCGCCCACGGTCGGAATGTCCGGCAGCGACTCCAAACGACCGGCGGCGGTCAGCGCCAGCGCGCGAACCTTGCCGGTCCTGACATATTCGATAGTCGCGGGCAGCGAACCGAAGCAGACCTGCACCTGCCCGCCGAGCAGGTCGGTCAGCGCCAGCGCCTCGCCGCGGTAGGGCACGTGAATCATGTTCACGCCGGTCATCAATTTGAACAGCTCGCCGGAAATGTGGGGCGCGCTCCCGCTGCCGCCGGACGCCATGTTGATCTTGGCCGGGTTGGCCTTGGCGTAGTCGATGAACTCGCGCACCGTCCGGGTCGGGAGGGAGACGTTCACCGCCATCACGCTGGGCACCTGGATGATGCCGCCGACCGGTGCAATGTCTCTGAGGAAATTGAAGTTGAGCTTGTCGTAAAGCGTTGCGTTGACCGCGGCGGAGGCGCCGACCAGAAGCAGGGTGTAGCCGTCCGGGGCGGAATTGACGACGGCCTCGGTGGCGAGATTGGTGCCGGCGCCCGGCCGGTTCTCGATGATGAATTGCTGGCCCAGATGTTCCGAAAGCCATTGAGCGATCAGGCGCGCCGTGATGTCGGTGGAGCCGCCGGGGGCAAAGCCGACGATCAGACGCACCTGCCGCGTCGGATAATCGAGCGCCAATGCGCGGCGCGGAAGGGCGGGCGCGGCGGCAGCGGCTCCGGCAAGCTGCAAAAACCGACGGCGAAGCAGATTCATGCTTTTGCTCCCTATTTTTTGGCCGCGGCCGGGCTTGCCGGTGAGGTTACGCTCCCGGTCCGCGCAACGGAAGCCGCACCAATTGTCTCACCAGTCCATCACCGATTTGCTGCGGTGCGCCAATTCACCGGCGGATGGCCCGGAAACGTCACGCAATGTCACCGGCCGCTGCCCGCGAATGGCGGCACTCGGGACGGGAGCCGTTCCAAGCGCGGCACAGACCGTGTATCCTGCTCAGCGTGGAGTGAATTACGCGTCCATCGCGATCAGGCAGGCTGCCCGGCGGGCAGGGAGGATGATCATGTTGTCGTATCGAAGCTTGGCCGGGGCATTCGCCCTCGCCGCCGCGCTGATGATCACTATGGGCGGCGCGCAGGCGGCCGATGATGCGAAGTATCCCGACTGGAGCGGCGCTTGGGCGCGATTTATCGTCCCCGGACTTGGAGGGCAGCCTTCGTTCGACCAGACCAAGCCTTGGGGACGCGGACAGCAGGCTCCGCTGACCGCGGAATACCAGAAGGTCCTGGAGGACAGCATTGCGGACCAGGCCCAGGGCGGCGAGGGCAATTATGTCGACCATGCCCGGTGTCTCGCCGCCGGAATGCCGCTCA
Source organism: uncultured Alphaproteobacteria bacterium (assembly GCA_963795865.1). Taxonomy (GTDB): domain Bacteria; phylum Pseudomonadota; class Alphaproteobacteria; order Rhizobiales; family Xanthobacteraceae; genus JAJPKK01. The sequence goes on along the minus strand of CAWCJX010000052.1, from coordinate 16,757 downwards.
TGATGGTGGCATTTCGGCCGCTGGAATTCGTCGTCACGGCGAACGTGACCTACATCCTGATCGGCAGCGAGGATCATTTTCGGCGCATCTTCACCGACGGACGGGGCTGGCCCAAGGACATCGAGCCGACCTATGCCGGCTACTCGATCGGCCGGTGGATCGACGAAGACGGCGATGGCCGCTACGACGTGCTCGAAGTCGAAACGCGCGGATTCAAGGGCCGCCGCGCCTACGACGCGTCGGGTCTGCCGCTGCATTACGACAACCAGTCGGTGTTCAAGGAGAAAATCCACCTCGACAAGGCGGATCCCAATATCATTCATGACGAGATCACCGTGGTCGATCACGCCTTGACGCGCCCCTGGACCGTCGACAAGAAATACGTCCGCGATCGCAATCCGGATTTGCAGTGGCCGGAGTTCATTTGCGAGGACAACTCGCAGATTTTTGTCGGCGACCAGCACTACTTCCTGTCCGGCGACGGGCTGCTGATGCCGACCCGGAAGGATCAGCCGCCGCCCGACCTGAGATATTTCAATCAGACGCGGAAGTGACCGCGCGTTCGCAGGCCATGTCGAAAATGTCGGATCGCGGCCTCCCGGCTGTGCAAACTGCAGCCGTCCGGACGGCATTGTCTGATCGCGAACGACGAACCGCCGGCGGAAGCGACCGCCGCGGATCATAAGGCTCCCACCAGGGCCTCGCCGGTCCGATGGCCGCCGCTGTCGGCCTGATCGGGTGAAGATATGCCCCCCCCGAGGCGGCCCGGCGTGGCCATCCCGGGCCAAGGAGGCGTTGGCGTCTGCGCAATCCGGCCGCAATCATCGTCGACTATGATTCGAGGGAGAGGGGGTATCTCGAATGGCAAGACGAGAAATCGTCCAAGACGGACGGCAATGGAGCGGCGTGGTCGAGGCCACGGTCGCACCGCAAGGGACCGGGCAGCCTGGCCCGGACAAAGGCGCCGCCAATCCTCGCGTTTCGCGCGTGAGGAAGGACCAGGTGGAGCCCGAGGCCGGACAGCAAAACCCAGAGCTTTCGCATCGGCTCGCGACCCGTCGTGCGGTTGGAAACCGTTCGCGGGCGCGGCCGGACCTGTACTCAGCCTCCGCGCGCCGATGGCGGCGCTGCTTGGAGATCCGACAAAATCGGTGACGCAAGACGCCGCTGCGACCGGGTACGAAGTGGAAATGCGCGGACGACCTGCGTGAATTGGCGAGGCGGAGCTGCCAAGACCGCGATCGATGGGTACTATCCGGTGCCCACCGGGCGGTGTCACGGGGAACACAATCCATGTCGCTGGCTGTGATCGGACCCGGCTTCGGCCGGACTGGAACCATGTCGCTCAAGCTCGCGCTCGAGCGGCTGGGCTTCGGCCCGTGCCACCATATGGAGGAAGTGTTCGCCCACCCCGAGCAGGTGCCGCACTGGGAGGCGGTCGCCGCCGGCCGGCCGGTCTCGTGGGACGACGTGTTCGCAGGCTATCGCGCGCAGGTGGACTGGCCCGGGGCGCATGTCTGGCGCGAACTCACCGCCGCCTATCCGCAGGCGAAAGTGGTGCTTTCCGTCCGGCCGGAAGCGGCCTGGTGGACCAGCTTCTCGGCCACGATCGGCCAGTTGATCGCGGCGCCCAATCAGGTCCCGTTGCCGCCCCACATCCGCACCATGCTGGGCGTCGGGATCGAACTGATCCAGGCCCGGACCTTCGGCTGCCCGCCCGCCGACCGCGAAGGCGTGCTGGCCGCCTATCGCCGGCGCATCGCCGAGGTATCCGCCGCCATTCCGCCGGAGCGGCTGCTGGTGTTCGACGTCGCCGAAGGCTGGACGCCGCTCTGCCGCTTCCTCGACGTGCCGGTGCCGGAGGTGCCGTTTCCGCGCGTGAACTCCACCGAGCAGTTCTGGAAGCTGGTGCGGGGCGAACCCCATTGAGCCGGCCCGCGCCGGTTCGGGTGTCGATCGGCGGCAGGCGCGCCGTCGAGGCGGCAACCGAGCCCGGCGCCCTGGTCGACAGGCGATCGAAGCACCGAAGGCCCGGATTTGGCCATGCGCCTTCATTCGGGAGAGGGCCGGCTTTTCTTGAAAATTCGGCCGCCCAACCGGCGGCGCGCCTTCGCCTTCGGGTCCGGCCGCCTCACTTCCGATTCCTGATACCTGAATACGCGGAAGCCGTGCAGCACGGTACTGTATTGCAGAACAAACTCCAATGTCCGGCGCCATCCGAATATGTCGTCGTATACGACGATACCATAAAACCAAAAATTGTTGAACAGCTCCTCTATGGAGGCGATGTCGTTCGACGTCAGGCGCGGCAGGTCGACGACCTGTATCGGCGGCGTTTTTTCGCCTGCACCAAGTATATCGACGGGCAATTGAGAGACCGCCTGATACTTTGGATTCTCCGGAAGATCGGGAGCGACGACGACGCCGTGGCTCAGCTCCCGGATCATCGCGGGAGTTTTGCCATGGTTTTTCAAGGCATAGGAAAGACGAAGCGCGGGCGGCCTTTCCTTCGGCGCGGCGGCTCCCTTCGATGCCTGCGAAATCGTGCCGACGATATTCTCGGTTTCTATGTGAACGAAAAAATGCGCCCTTTCGGCGCCGACAGCCACCTGGGAAGTGAGTTTCGCAGCGTCGGCAGCGATTTGCGTGGAACGAGCGAGCCCGATTGCAAACACTCCAAGAATGGCGGAAAATGATGCGATTGTCAGGATGCCTATGGCAGTCCATACCTCGGGCCTCCAGCTCGCAAATAGCTTCATGCCTTCGACGATAACTCCGCTTTCATAGGGGCATTGACTGGCGGCGGCGCCTTGCGGACAGGGATGTACGAATATGGACGACGTCCATTCTATAAAAAGAAGAAGAAGCAACGTTATTATAACTGCAGTGAATATCTGTCTCAGCATCTGCCGATCGCCATTCCCGAGCCGCCGCGTTGTTGCGGCGATTGTACCAACCTCGGCTGCGTGAGTCTCGGTGGCCGTCTGGCCGCTGCGGCCATCGGCGCGTTCCTGTCGAGCTGGGTCGCCTTGTTCTCGACCGGCCCCGCGATTGCGTCCACCTCTCCTCGATTGACCCCTGTCGGGGGCGCCCCTTTTGGCCTCCACTGGAAGAATCCTTGATCGAGAATGGGGATGGCTGATTTTCCCTGCCCAAACGCCGCGAGGCGAAGCGTCGGCATCCGCGAGTTGCGGCTTGACGGATTTGTGGTGTGGGCCCGGGTGGCGGCAGCCGGCGGGCCGCCGGATGTCCGCGCTGGCCGACCGGCGTTGGACTGTGCCATGCTCGGCGGGTTGCCGGACGCCTGTTTTCGCCGCCGCCACACGAAGGTTTGGAGTTCTGCGCATGGGTAAAGCGACGGCACACGTGTTCCTCGGAGCGTTCATCGGGGCTGCCCTTGTCGTAGGCGATCCTGCCGGTGCCGGGCCGGTCGAGGATGCGGCGGCGGCTTACAAGCGCGGGGACTACGCGACCGCGATACGTTTGTTTCGACCACTGGCAGACGAAGGCGACGCCTCCGCGCAGGTCGTTCTCGGCTTCATGTACAAAAGGGGCCAGGGCGTGCCGCAGGACTTCGCCGAGGCCGTCAGGTGGTATCACCTCGCGGCCGACCAGGGCGACGCCTCCGCGCAGGCCGATCTCGGCTTCATGTACGAATTGGGCCAGGGCGTGAAGCAGGACTTCGCCGAGGCTGTCAGATGGTACCGCCTCGCGGCGGACCAAGGCGTCGCCACCGCACAGACCGCTCTCGGCTTCATGTACGAAGGGGGCCGGGGCGTGCCGCAAAACTATGTGCTCGCGCACATGTGGTTCAGCTTGTCGGCGGCGCGCGGCTTCCGACATGCGGCGGAACTTCGAGACCTGCTCATTGACCGCATGACCCCGGCACAGATCGCGGAGGCGCAGAAACTGGCGCGCGAGTGGAAGCCGGCCGCGGGACATTAGGGCGTCCTATCTCGACGCTGTTCGGACGCGTCCCCCGACTGGTGCGATTCCGTTCCCCTGGATCGGCGGCTGCTTCCAGCCATGGAAGTATCTTTGCGGTTACATGGATGCTCAGGCGACCGCCCAATCCTCCGTTCTCAGCCCTGGAATGCACGTGAATTCCCCCATGTTCGCCGTGACTGGCAACGCGCCATGTCGGCGTGCTCGCGCTGCGATCAGGATGTCGCAGGGGCCGATTTGGGCTCCTGCGGACGGCAGTGCTGGCCAACATGCCGGCGGAGTGGACTCTGATCCAAGAGAGCCCAATCGATCATGACGTCCTTCAGGCAGATCGAAGCCAATCGGAGAAATCCTCTCAGGAGCACCGGCCCGAACACTCACGATGGCGAACTGACGGGGACGCTGAAGGCGAGCCTCGGTGGCGATATGAGGACGTCGAGGAAGCGGTCATGAGCGAGAAGGCATTCGACAAAATCGCGGCGGGGCTTGCCGATGCATCGCGAAAGGTGAAGACCAGACCTCAGTGAGGCGCCATTCGGGCCCGGGCTTGGCGGCCTATCGCGTGATAACTGAAACCTGCTTGGCGCATAGAGACGTTGCAAGACCCACCTCGATCCGTCCACGCATCACATCCTCCGATCGATTCGGACCTCCGGCCATGGCATTCTTTCGCAACGACACCATCAACCTGCTCAATCTGCACTACGGGATCCACTTCCTGGCGCTGAGCGGCGGCGGCGCATTCTTCGCGGCCTTTTTGCTGCACGCCGGCGTCCCTGCGCCCGCGGTGCTTGCCTCGCTTGCAGCTATTCTCGCCGGCCGCTTCCTGATCCGCCCGTTCATCCTCGTGCCGGCCCGGCGGTGGGGGCTGAAGCCGCTCGTGATCGCCGGCACGGCGATGACCGGCTTGCAATATCCACTGCTCGCGGAAGTGCATGGCGTCGGGTGGGAGCTCTACGTTCTCTGCGCGATTTCTGCGGTCGGCGACACCGTCTACTGGACGTCCTATCACGCCTACTTCGCCTCGCTGGGCGACGCCGAGCATCGCGGTCACCAGATCGGTGCGCGCGAGGCGATCGCCGCACTGGTGGGAATTGTCGGGCCTCTTGCCACCGGCTGGGCGCTGACGACACTCGGACCTCGGATCGCGTTCGATGCCACGGCGGTCGTGATGCTGCTTGCGGCGCTGCCGATCTTCGGAACCCGCAACGTGGCGGTCGCCGACGAGGCGCCCGGCGCGTTTGGCGCCGCCGTTCCCGGCATACTGATGTTCGCGGCCGACGGCTGGGTCGCGGCCGGCTTTTACTTCGTCTGGCAGATTGCGCTGTTCCTGGCGCTCGGCGAGAGCTTCACCGCCTTCGGCGGCGCGATGGCGCTGGCCGCCCTGGCCGGCGCCGTAAGCGGGCTCCTTCTTGGCCGCTTCATCGACGCCGGTCATGGCGGGCGTGCCGTATGGCTTGCCGCCGGTTCGCTCGTCGTCGTGATTGCTGTTCGCGCCGCAAGCTGGCGAGACCCTGTCCTTGCGGTCATGGCCAACGCTGCGGGCGCACTGGTGCCTGCCCTCTACGTGCCGACCATGATGACGGCGATCTACAATCAGGCGAAGGGCTCGCCGTGCGCGCTACGCTTCCATATCGCCGCCGAGGGCGGCTGGGACGCTGGCGCGGCGAGCGGATGCATGGTCGCGGCGGCCCTGCTCTGGGCCGGCGCGCCCATTTCGCTCGGGATCCTGCTGTCGCTGCTCGGGACCGCAGCAATTTTCGTATTGCTTCGGCGCTACTACGGCAAGATCGGCTTCAAAGCGTTGCCTTCTTCCTTGGGGCCATCGGCCGGCTGATTGGCCGCGCGGCCGGATAAACGTGGATGGTCGAAATTGCGCCTTATCGCCAAGTGCGGACCCCTTGATCTTGCCCGCGCGCTTCTTGCTTGCCAAAGGTCGTTACGAGTCGGTTGACGCCAGCAGCGCTGCAAGATCGGTTTCCGCGTCGGCGATGCCCTGTGCGGCGGCGCGCTGCAGCCATTGACGTCCTTCGCCGGGGTTCGGTTCGCCGGCGACGCCGCCGACGAGATAACGTCCGAGCATCAATTGAGCCTGGCCGTGGCCGAGTTCCGCGGCAGCGCGGAACCAGCGCTGGGCAATCTGCCGGTCCATCGGCAGATCGTGGCCGCCGCCATGCAGGGCGCCAAGACCGAACATGGCGCCGCTGTGACCCTTGGCGGCGGCCTTCTCGAACAATTCCAGCGCGCCGGCAGGGGAACGCGGGCCGCCGCGGCCGTTCAACATCATCTCGGCGAGCGCCACCTGGGCGTCCGGCAGCTCGGCCTCGGCCGCTCGTGCGAACCACGCCCGTGCCCCCGCCAAGTCGGTCGCGATGCCCCGCCCTTCGGCCAGCATGCGACCGTACATGAATTGGGCATCAGGCACCCCCTCGGCAGCGCGGCGCAGCCACAGCACCGCCTGCTGGTCGTCGCGCTCGACGCCGACGCCCTGGGCGAGGCAGACCCCGATATTGAAGGCCGCAATGAGATCGCCGGACACCGCCGCCTGCGCAAACCATCCGGCCACCCGTGCCGGATCGTCCTCGCTACCGTGTCCTTGCAGCACGAGATTTGCGAGGTCCACCTGCGACGCCGGGTCGCCCGCCTCGGCCGCCGAACCCAACCAGCGCGCCGCTTCCCCGGCATCTTGCGGCAGGCCGGCGCCGGTGAGGTAAAGCGATCCCAGCGCACGGGCCGCAGCTTGATGCCCGGCCTCGGCGGCGCGACGATACCATTTCGCCGCCTCGGTATAGTTCGGCGGTAGCGAGCCGCTGCGAGCATAAAGGTCGCCGACGAGCTGAGCCGCCTGTGCATCGCCGGCAAGCGCAGCGCGACGCAGCCACGATTCGCCCTCGTCGAGGTCTTGCGCGACCGCTTGGCCTTCCATCAAAGCGAGACCCCATCTGACCTGGGCCGAGCGCTGACCTCTCTCGGCCGCATCCCGATAGAGCTGCATGGCCTGCGGCAGATCCGCCGCCGTCCCCAAGCCTCGCTCGGTCAGCACGGCCAGCAGGTAGGTCGCGGTGGGCAGATCGGCTGCGGCGGCGTGGCGCAGCTGCTCGGCAACCTGGGGCCAGTCCTCCGCCACCTTCGCCCGCCGGGCCAGCGACAGGGCATAGCCGAGATTGCCCTGCGGACATCCGGCAGCGGCGGAACGCTCGTACCATCGGTGCGCCTCCTCCACGTCGCGCATCGATTCTGGACCGTATGTCAGGATATAGGCGAGCAGCGCCTGACCCGGCGCGGAACCCGCGACTGCCGCCTGGCGGGCCCATTTCACGGCCGACTCGAAATCCGGCTCGGCAGGCGCTTCGCTGGCGAACAGGTGATCGGCCCGAGGCCCCCCGTCCAGCGGATCGTCGCCCGCCGCCTTGACGAGGCCGTGAACGTAGAGTGCGCTCAGCAGAGCCTGGGCGTCGACGCATCCATGGGATGCCGCCCGGCGCAGCCAGCGCGCGCCTTCCGCCCGGCTGGGCGGCACGCCGGTGCCCTCGAGATAAGATTTCGCAACCCGGTACTCCGCGTCGACGATGCCGGCCTTGGCGGCATGCGTGAGCAGCCGGAACGACTCGGCGACTCTGCCGCGTTCATTCAGTCGTATGGCGCGGCGCAGGGCGGCCGTCGGCGAAGTGAGGCCAATCAGGTGGTCAACGACGAGCATGCGCGGTGCGCCGTGATGGTCAAATCAGCCTGCACCTTATCACGGTTCGCGCATACCTTCGCGGGCGACCGGGACCACCATGCCCAACAGGCATTTGAGCAAGGCCAGGTACCCTACTTTGATCTCCGCGGTGACCGGCATGCCCGGTACCGCCCGGAATTGCTCCGGAAAGCTTCGCTACCAAGACAGTGAGCGAGAACGGCGCCCCACCCTCCGCAGGTCTCAACAAAACACACATTAAAACAATAGGTTATTGTTTTATAGCGTCGGCAAACGTGCATTTTTGTCGACGGGCAACTTCCGGCCGCTCGCCTGAGTGCGGCCGGACGTGAAGGAGAACTGCCGACCTCCCAATCACGGAGGTATGCCACGAGCGAGGTAGCGCCCAACACGGCCGCCATGTTGTCGCCAAGCGCTGCCGACATGTCGAAAGCCGAGGGTTGAGCGCGGGATTGGCAGCTCCCCGCATGGCGCCAATCGATCAACCCGTCGGCCGTTGCGAGCAGCGTTTCCGGCACGTTCATGGTGAGCGCCATCTCGAAATGCTGTTCGGGTCACCGTTCGTTCCGAACGACCGCGACGCATGTGATGTCGTCGGACTGGGGTGCACCCTTCGCGAACTCTGCCACGCGCTTGATGACGTGCTCCACCACCCTGCGCGCGGGTTGGCCGCGCATCTCGAGAATCGTCTGCTCGAGACGCTCCATACCGAACTGGGCGGATTGGGAGCTTTCGGCTTCGGTCACGCCATCGGTGTAGAGCAACAGCATGTCGCCGGGCGCCAGCGCGATCGATCGCGGCACGTAGCTGATGTCATCGACGATCCCGAGCGGAGGACCGCAGTTGCGCAAGGGCTCGAATGTGCTCTCGCCCCTGCGGAGGACCAGGGGCGGATTGTGACCACAGTTGCAATAGGTCATCGTGCCGGAGGGCACGTCGATCACGCCGCAGAACAGAGTCGTGAACAGTTCTTCTCGATTGTTGGCGACCAGCAGTTTGTTGGCCGCATTGATCTCTGCCTGAAGATCTTCGCCGGAACGGACCACCAGCCGCATGACCGTTTGTGTAATCGCCATGAACAGCGAGGCCGGAACGCCTTTGCCGCAAACGTCGCCGATCGTGATCACGACCCGGTTTCCGTCCAGCTTGACGATGTCGTACAGGTCGCCGCCGACTTCGCGCGCCGGCACCATGTGCGCGAAAATATCGAGCCGGCCTTCGGCGAAGTCGCTCGACTGCATGCTCGGCAGCATTGCCCGCTGAATGGCCGCGGCGCTCGCCATCTCCGCCTCGTGCGCGCGCCTCTGAGCCATCTGCGCGGCCATGATGCGGTCGGCGACGACGAGGCGATAGCCGATCGTGGCGGCGAGCGCGGCGAGCGCGGTCAATAGAGGCTCGACCAGCGGCACCGCCAGCGCGTCTCGAAACGCAATCGTCGCGCCCGCGGTCCAGACCGCCGCAATACCGAGGAAGGCTGAGCGCGGCTCCAGTGGGCCCGAGCGCCAGCGCGGCCGCGACGGCGAGCGCCGCCAGCGTGAACGATGCGATCCCGGTGCCGACGCGGCCGAATTCGATCAGCGCGTCGCCCCGCAGCAGATTGTTCACCGCCGTGGCGTGGATGTACACGCCGGCTATCGAGTCGCGGATGAACGTCTGCCCGACCGCCGGCGTCGTCAGCGCGCAGCGCTCCGCGCGCGCACCTTCGGGCGCGGTGGCAAAACGCTTGGAGGTGATCTTGCGGTCCTCGACGTCGAGCACCGTGCCGATCAGCACGACCTTGCCGTCGAAATGGCGGCGGAAGAAGTCCTTGTCGTCCTTCTCGACGCAAGCCCGCAGATCGGCGAGCGAGAAGGTCGGTATGTCGTCGGCGCCGCCCGCGAAGTTGAGCGTGATCGTGTCCGCCACGGCGCCCGCGGTTGCGACCTTCGCGGACGCCGGTGCACCGGTCGCGCGCGCGGCCAGCTCCGCTGCCATCGACGGTACCGGCTCGCCATCGACCATGAATTCGAGCGGCATGCGACGGATCACGCCGTCGGGATCGTTGTAAACGTTCAGCGCCCGAATGTTGCGTCCGAATCCGACCGCGGCGCGCTGGCCGGGCGAGGGCAGGACCGGACTGTCCTGATGCTGGACCTCGCCGAGCACGACCTTGCCGGCGCGCGCGCCGAGCGCAAGCGCACGCAGATAGTCCCGGTCGAAGCCGCGCAGGCGGGCGCCCAGGGTTTCATCGCCGAACGGCACCTCTGATTGCTCGATCGAGGTCGGGAACACGATGTCGAAACCCACGACCTTGGCGCCGCCGTCGATGATCGCGGTCAGCACCCGGCCGATCTCGGGCGTCCAGGTGACGCTCGGACTGCCTTCGAACGGCGGGGTCCTGAAGGTTTCCTCATCGAGCGCGAGCACGACCGCGGGCGAGGACGCCGGCAGGTGCACGTCGCCGAAGGCGCGCCAGCGCAGCATGGTCAGCAAGTCGATCGAGAAGCCCGCGCAACCCGTCGAGTGCGGGTGAGGCGGCGACGAGACCCGCGGCGAGCGCGATCAGAACGCCTGCTGCTGCTGCGCGCAGGCGAACCGGATCCATGGAGGCGCTGCGGCCGGACGGCGCTATTGGAAGCGCAGCAGGCGGCTGACGATCGGCGCCGGGCCGGACCTGGCCTTGGCGTCGATCTGGAACGTCATTTTGTGGCCGCCGATGCTCGCATCATAGATTGCCGCCGCGGGTCGAGACTCACGTTGATCTTGGCCAGATCGTAGAAGCCGGCGGCCGCGATGGTGTCATCGATCTTGAGCTCGTGGCGTTCGCCCTGGCGATCGATCCGCTCGATCAGCAGCGTGCGGTCATCGCTTGCCAGGACCTTGGGGAGCTGGACCAGCGGTGTCCGGGCATAGAGCGTCGGTTCGATGTCCGCACTCTGAAGCCGGAACGCGCTGGCGGCGCTTTTGCTCGCCTGCTGGGAGCTCAGTCGTATCTTGCCGCCATCACAGGGGACCTTGGCCCGGACGATCTGGCCGTCGCGGACATCGCTGTGCTCCGCGCCCACGATCACCGTGCCGCCGGTGATGGTCTCGTGCTCACAGGACTTGAGATAGCTGAGAACCAGGACGTCGCCGGGCTCGAGCTTGATCACCTGGCCGTTGCCGACATAGTCCATGAACTCGATGTCGGCGGTGGCGCTTTTCACATCCTCCACCAGCGCGGTCGGGATCAGAGGTGCCGGAGCGTGCGCCGAAACCTGAGTCGCAACAGCGAGGACGGCAGCCACGGTGGCCGCGACGAGCGTTCTGAGCGCCATTAAACGGTCTCCATAGGCCGGAAAGCCTTTTCTCAACAACATTTAGCATAGTGGGCGAGGACTTGCATAGTGGTCCAGAGGCGCGCCTGCAGCAGCTCAAAATACCCCGGTTGCCGTTGCCCAGCGGGCGTCCAGCCGTTCGGCCTTGCGCTCCTCCATCCATGCGAGTGCCTAAGTCTAGAGGAGCCGCTCAATCCGCATCCCGTGAACGCGGGTGCTCTCCTGATCGACGACCTCCCCCGTCATATTAGATCGGCCTTGCGTAAAGAGAGCTAGAGCCGCCCGGAGCTGGCCGCCGGCGCGAACGAGAAGCCTCTCGGCTTCGTCCAACTCGCACCCCCTGAGTAGAAGCACTGCGAGCTTGACGCTTCCGTGGGACCGCCTTAGTGCCTCACGCACATCCGCACTACTCTTGCCGGTGAGATGGAACAGCATGTTTTCCCGTCGCTCCACGAGCTTTGCGTTCGTCGCTTGCACGTCCACCATCAAGCCTGCGTAGACTTTGCCGAGCCGGATCATCACCAAAGATGACAATGCGATCAACGCGATACGTTGCGCCGTGCCCGCATTCATACGTGTCGAACCGGCAATCGGCTCCGGGCCAGTATCGAGATAAATCGGATATTCGGCCTCCTCCAGAATGGGCGTCCGAGGATTGTTCGCAATGCCGACCGTCAAGGCATCGCAGTGCTTTGCCTCCCGCAAACATGCCAACGTAAACGGCGTCGTCCCGCTCGCGGCAACGGCGATCAGCACGTCTTTCAAGGTGATGCCGTGACGCCGGACGAGATCAACTGCCCGTCCGGGTTCATCTTCCGCGCCTTCTTTCGCGCGAACCATTGCTTCTTCGCCGCCAGCGATGAAGAGCAACAAGCGGTCACGGGGCCAACCAAAGGTCGGCATCAGCTCCGCGCCATCCTGAACAGCCAGACGTCCGGAGGTCCCGGCCCCTGCATAGACGAGACGACCGCCATCCCGCAGACGGGCTTCCACGGCAAGCGCGGCTCGCGCGAGTTCAGGCCGAGCCGCGCGCACAGCCGCAACGGCGGCAAATTGGCCCTCGATCATGGCATCTAGAACGTCTACAGGGTCCCAGACGTCGATACCAGAATACCGTGGGCTTGGACGTTCCGTATCCATTAGGTTAACTTTGGCTTAATGCACGAAACCGGGTCGGCGCCATATTGGATCCTACAGATGACTGTCGAATGGATGACTATCGGAGGCGGAGCTTGCTGAACAGTTGCTTTTCTTGATTTCGACATGCCGGCACGCAATATCTCGCCGCCCCTGCAGGTTTTCGAGTACGTTCCTTGGCGAGAAATCGGCCGGCCCGTCTTGGTCGAAACACGACACGCGGGCTGGTTCCAAGGTGTCGCAGATGCCTGACCGGCCAATGCAACCGAGTTGGAATGCGCTTTTGCCGCGTCAATTTCGAAGTTGCATTCAATCGGAGCAAGGCATGGGCGAGATCGAAGTACGGATGGCTGATGAGATCCGACAGGCCCCTGAAGCAGTCAGGGGGCAACAGAACGGGTTGACACAGCCATTGGCCGAACTCGCGGCGCGCCTCAAGCGTCGGCCGCCGCAGGTGGTCGTCACCTGTGCGCGCGGTAGCTCGGCTCACGCAGCGACGTTCGGCAAGCATGTGATCGAGCGTTATATTGGTCTGCCCGTGGCGGCGGCCGCGCCAAACATCGCAAGCGTCTATCGCCAACGTCTTCATCTTCGGGACCAGCTGTTTCTCGCCATCTCGCAATCTGGCAGAAGCGACGATCTTGTCGAACTCACAATCAGCGCGAGGGCATCGGGCGCGCTCACCGTAGCCATGGTCAATGCCACCGATGGACCGCTTGCATCGGCGTGCGATATTCTGTTGCCGATCGGCGCCGGACCAGAGCTCAGCGTGGCGGCGACCAAAACGTTCGTTGCAACTCTGTCCGCATTGCTACGGCTGATCGCATCTTGGACCGACGATGGCCGCCTCAAGGGCCCGATCGAGCGGCTGCCCGACCGATTGGCTGCCGCATCCACGCTGGACTGGAGCGCTGCACTCAGTGCGTTCACCGACACGATGAGCCTGATTACGATAGGCCGCGGGCCTACCCTTGCGATCGCGCGCGAGGCCTCTCTCAAGCTCAAGGAGACTTGCAACCTGCATGCCGAAGCTTTCAGCGGAGCGGAGTTTCGGCATGGCCCGATGGCCTTGGTCTCGTCGCGATATCCCATTCTGATGTTCATGCCGACCGACGCGGCAGCCGAAGGAATGCGCCAGCTTGCGGCCGATCTTCGCCACAAGGGCACCGCGCTATTCGTTGCAGAGCCCGGCGCAGCCGCTGCGGGGCGCCTGCCCGTGCTTGCCAGCGATCACTCCGAGACCGACGCCGTTTGCCTCGTCCAAAGCTTCTATGTGATGTCCATCCTTCTGGCGAAGCGTCTTGGTACTGATGTCGACAACCCACGCCACCTGCAGAAAATCACTCGGACCAGATGAATGGATCGAACCGACACGCGGTCCTAGCCAGCACCGTCTTCGACGGCACTGCCCTGCACCAGGAGTGCGCGGTGGTGATCGAGGGCTCATGCATTTGTGGCCTCGCTGCAAGGCGCGAACTGCCGGCAGCGATGCCAATCCGGACCTTGCCGGAAGGCGCGTGGCTCGCGCCGGGGTTTATCGACGTCCAGGTGAATGGTGGCGGCGATGTCTTGTTCAATGACGAGCCGACTCCCGAGGGTATTGGCGCAATCGTTGCGGCTCACCGGCAGTTCGGAACAACGGCGCTCGTACCGACGCTGATCAGCGATACACCCGCCAAGATGCGCGCTGCGCTTGATGCCGTGCGCCGCACCGCCCCGGTCAACCCAAGCGTTCTCGGTATTCACTTCGAAGGGCCGTTTTTGTCGCCCACCAAGGCGGGCGTACATGACCCAGCGATGATCCGCATGCCGACCTCGCAAGACTTCGAGATGCTGGTCGCGGCGCGAGTGGGGTGCACGCTGATAACCTTGGCGCCCGAGCAAATGCCAGCGGGTTTCACGGCGCAACTTGCCAATGCCGGCATTCGAGTTTGCCTCGGACACTCCATGGCGACCTATGCGCAAACCAAGACGGCTCTGGCACAGGGCCTAGCAGGCTTCACGCATCTTTTCAACGCCATGCGGCCCCTTGCGACCCGTGAGCCCGGGCCTATTGCCGCAGCTCTCGAGGCCGCCGGCGCATGGTTCGGCATGATCGTCGACGGCGAGCACGTCGCTCCTGCGATGCTTCGCCTCGCATTACGGGGCGCAGCCCATCCCATGCTCGTGACTGACGCGATGCCGCCGGTTGGTGGGAGCACGTCGACCTTCACGCTCTACGGTCGAGAGATCAGTGTTCGCGATGGTCGCTGCCTAAGGCAAGATGGCACGCTCGCGGGCGCAGTCCTCGACATGGCTTCGGCTGTCCGGAACTGCGTCCAGCTTCTCCAGGTACCTTTGACGCACGCTCTGCGCTTCGCGTCCGCTGAGCCTGCGGGCTTTCTCGGTCTCGACGCAACACTTGGCCGACTTGCTCCCGGTTATCGCGCCGACATGGTCGCCTTCGATGCCGGCGACATCCGGATCTACGAAACGTGGGTCGCCGGCGAAGCTACGAGGACAAAGCTGAGTTCGCAAGCCGGCCTCTGCGCCCTGAAATTAGGCCGCTGCAGTTAGGCCGGCGCAACCTTGCATCTTGACTCGTGGCACATAGCCAAGGCGCTTGGCTGCGTCTATTCTTTGATGAAGAGAGGTCCTCCGCGGCGGGGTTTGCATGCTACATCGTCGCCAGCGTCGGTGTCGGGACACGGGCTTGTGGCTGCGCCGGGGGTGCAGAGGAGGTCGCCGCGCGGGCATTGTTGTTGATTTCGACACCGGTCGCCACCACCGACACCCGGATGATGCCGACCAGACTTTCATCGAAGGTTGCGCCCACGATGATGCTGGCGTCGGCGTCGACCTCCTCGCGGATTCGGTTGGCGGCCTCGTCGACCTCGAAAAGGGTCAGGTCCCTGCCGCCGGTGATCGAGATCAGCACTCCTCGGGCGCCCCGCATCGAGACGTCGTAGATGAGCGGATTGGCAATGGCCGCTTCGGCGGATCGCAGCGCACGCTTGTCGCCGGAGGCTTCGCCGGTTCCCATCATCGCACTGCCCATTTCGCGCATGACGGCGCGAACATCGGCGAAGTCGAGATTGATGAGACCTTCCTTCACCATCAGGTCGGTGATGCAGGCGACGCCGGAATAGAGCACCTGGTCGGCCATCGCGAAGGCGTCGGCGAAGGTGGTCTTCTCGTTGGCGACCCGGAACAGGTTCTGGTTCGGGATGATGATCAGCGTGTCGACGCTCTTCTGCAGCTCCATGATGCCGGATTCGGCGAGCCGCATCCGGCGCTGGCCCTCGAAGTGGAACGGTTTGGTGACCACCCCAACCGTGAGGATGCCGAGTTCGCGGGCGGCCCGCGCCACCACCGGAGAGGCGCCGGTGCCGGTGCCGCCGCCCATGCCCGCGGTGACGAACACCATGTGGGCGCCGGTGAGGTGGTCGCGGATCTCGTCGATCACCTCTTCGGCGGCGGCGCGGCCGACGTCGGGCTGGGAACCGGCGCCGAGACCTCCGGTCGCCGCCACGCCCATCTGGATGATGCGTTCGGCCCGCGAGGTGATCAGGGCCTGGGCATCCGTGTTGGCGGCGACGAAATCGACGCCCTGGAGCCCGGCATCGATCATGTTGTTGACGGCGTTACTGCCCGCACCGCCGACGCCGAAAATGGTAATCCGCGGCTTCAATTTGCTGATGTCGAAATTCTTCGTGCTCAACGGCTTGCCTCCTCAGTTCAGTGCGCCGGCGGGATCGACCGCCGAGTGTCAGGCCGGTGCGCAGCCGCACCTACGGCGGCAAGCCCGATGACCGGCAAAGGGTCGCCAGCCAGAATCAACCGGCCGCGCCGCTCTCGAAGGCAGACAGCGGGCCAGTCATGCGCGCGCCTCCCCGTATAAAGAACCCCCGAAATAATTACGCAGACATCTTCGCCTTAACCTCCTGCGGCTCACGCAAGAGGTACCCGCGGCCCCAAACGGTTTCGATGTACTCCTTGCCGTTCGACGCGGTTGCCAGCTTCTTGCATATTTTGCACATGAACACGTCGATGATCTTGATCTCTGGCTCGTCCATGCCACAGTAAAGCTGGCTGAGGAACATTTCCTTGGTTATCGTCGTGCCCCTGCGCAAGCTCAGGAGTTCCAGCATTCGGTACTCCTTGATCGTGAGGTTCACACGAACCTGTTTGATGTGGACCGTCTTGGCATCGACGTTGACGATGAGATCGCCGGTCTGGACGACGGACTGAGCATGGCCCTGAGAGCGGCGCACTATCGCATGGGTGCGAGCGATCAATTCATTTTTGTGGAATGGCTTGGTCAAATAGTCATCGGCGCCGATGCAGAGAGCCTTGACCTTGTCCTCAATGGTGGTAATGCCCGAGAGGATCAGGATCGGTGTTTTCACCTTGGCCATCCAGAGGGACCGCAGCACCTCGAAGCCCGACATATCGGGCAGGTTCAGGTCGAGCAGGATGATATCGTAGTCATAAAGTTTGCCGAGATCGACGCCCTCTTCGCCAAGGTCGGTCGCATAAACATTGAGGCTCTCTGATTTGAGCATCAACTCAATCGAGTGAGCGGTGGCACCATCGTCCTCAATCAATAAAACGCGCATGCCTGTCCGCTTTCCCGCTGCGGGGTGTCGCGCCGCAGTGGCTTCCCGGGCCATTTCGAGAGTGCTGATGAACACTAGTTA
>CAWCJX010000051.1:0-15254 GCA_963795865.1 uncultured Alphaproteobacteria bacterium | reverse complement strand
TCGTCCTCGCCGAGATAGCTGCCGACCTGCACCTCGATCAGCTCCAGCGGGATCTTGCCGGGATTGGCGAGGCGATGGACCGCGCCGATCGGCACATAGGCCGATTCGTTCTCGTGATAGAGCTTCACGTCCTCGCCGATGGTGACCTCGGCGACGCCGCGCACCACCACCCAGTGCTCGGAGCGGTGGAAGTGCTTCTGCAGCGACAGCCGCGCGCCGGGGTTCACGCAGATGCGCTTGACCTGGTAGCGCGATCCGTTGTCAGCGCTCTGGTAGAAGCCCCACGGGCGGTAGACGCGGCGGTGCTCCAGCGCCTCGGTGCGGTTCTTCGCCTTGAGCTGCTCGACGAGGTCCTTGACCTTTTCCGCCTGCTGCTGCGCCACCACCAGCACCGCGTCGGCGGTGGCGATGACGATCACGCCTTCGAGGCCGATCACCGTGGTGAGCACGGTGTCCTCGGAACGGATCAGGCTGTTGCGGGTGTCGATCACCTCCGCCGGGCCTTCGATGACGTTGCCCGCCTCGTCCTGCGGCTGGGCGTCCCACACCGCGTTCCAGCTGCCGACGTCGGACCAGCGGAACGACACCGGCAGCACCGCCGCGAGCTCGGTGCGCTCCATCACCGCGTAGTCGATCGACTTCTTCGGCGCCTGCGCGAACTCGGCTTCGGCGAGCCGGTAGAAATCGAGGTCGGAGGTGAGGTTGTCGACCGCGCCCTTGGCGGCCTTTCGTATCTCGGGCTCGAGCCGGCCGAGTTCGCGCAGCATCACCTCGGCGCGGAACATGAAGTTGCCGCTGTTCCAGAGGTAGCCGTCGGCGACGTAGCGCGCCGCGGTCGCGGCGTCGGGCTTCTCGACGAAGGCGGCGACCTTGCGCACCGCGCTGTCGTCCTGCGCCGGCTGCGGCCGGATATAGCCGTAGCTCGATGCGGGGTAGGTCGGCTTGACCCCGAAGGTCACGATGGCGCCGGCCGCCGCCGCCGGCAGCGCCGCGCGCACGGCGGCCGCGAACGCCTCGGTGTCGGGAATGAGGTGATCGGCCGCGACCACGAGCAGGATCGCCCCGGGATCCATCTTCATGGCGAGCTCGGCGGCGGCGGCGATTGCGGCGGCGGAATCACGCCGCTGCGGCTCGAGGATGATGGTGGCCTTGACGCCGCGCGAGCGCGCCTGCTCGGCGACGACGAAGCGGAACTCGGAATTGGTGACGATCATCGGCGGCGCGAACAGGCCTTCGCGGGTCACCCGGTCGAGCACCTGCTGAAAGGTCGACGAGGTGCCGATCAGCGGCACGAACTGCTTCGGCATCTTCTCGCGCGACACCGGCCACAGGCGGGTGCCGGCGCCGCCGCACAAAATGACCGGGACAACAAGCTGATCCGTCATGCCGCCAACTCGACAGGTCGCGCCGGTCCGATCGCGCGAGGCGCCCGGCGCCGTTCGGGGTGGAGTAGCGGTTATTTCCGTATCCAGCAATGGCGCGTGGGCGGGCAGCGATCGGTGCGCGGGGCGTCGTCCGCTCGGCCTCCCGCGCAATGAAAAAGGGGAGGGCGGAGACGTGATCGAGGGCCGCAGGCGCGCGATTTGAGGAGAGTGATCGGACCGTCGCCCCCATCGCCCCGCCGAAACCAAGAAGCCGGAATGACAGGAGGGCCGCGGCGCTATTTCGTCCCGTTTTCCTGCGGCGGGCCGACGGCGCGGTCGGGCGCGGCGAGCGCGCCGAGCCGGGCCTGCGGAGTCGCGCGGCGATGCGACCGGCGCGGTCGAGGGTGCGGCCGATCAGGACCAGGAGAGGCGTCGGTGGCGTCTCCTCCTGCACGCGGCCTGCGATGTCGCCGAGCCTCGCCTTGACGATGTGCTCCGCGGCGCGGCCGAGCGCCGCCACCGCGACGGCGGGGGTGTCGGCGTCAAGGCCGTCCGCGATGGCGCGCTGCGGCGAAGGCCGCAATGGTGCGGCCCGGCATGTAGACGGCGGTGGTCGCTGCCGGGTCGGCAAGGCTCGCCCAGTCGAGATTGTCCGGCAGGCTGCCGTTCTCCGCATGGGCGGTCACGAACTGCACCCGGCGGGCGTCGCGGCGATGGGTCAGCGAGACGCCGAGCCGGCTCGCCGCGGCCTGGGCGGTGCTGATGCCCGGCACCACCTCGACCGGAATGCCGCCGGCGCGGCAGGCGTCGATCTCCTCGTCGGCGCGGCCGAAGATCATGGGATCGCCGCCCTTCAGGCGCACCACATGCTTGCCGCTCCTGGCGAGCGAGACCATGAGGGCGTTGATCTCCTCCTGCCGGCAGGACGGCCCGTGGCCGGTCTTGCCGACCAGCATCTTCTTGGCTTCGCGCCGGGCGAAATCGAGGATTTCCGGCGCCACCAGATCGTCGAACAGGATGACGTCGGCGGCGTGCAGCGCCCGTACCGCGCGCAGGGTCAGGAGTTCCGGATTGCCGGGCCCGGCGCCGACCAGCGTCACCCGCCCGGCACTCGCCAGCGGGCGGCGCGGGTGGTGGCGAGCAAGGCGTCGAAATCGCGGGTCGCCGGCTCGCGATCCGGGCGTCGTGACGGCGGTCGCGGTGAACAGCTGCCAGAACAGCCGGCGTGCCGCGGCCGGAAGGTCGGTCGCCTGGACGAGGCTGCGCCAGCGCCGTGCCGCCTCCGCCCAGCGCGCGAAACCGCGCGGCAACAAGCCTTCGATCTTGGCACGCACGGCTTGCGCGAACACCGGCGCCGCGCCGTCGGTCGAGATGCCGATGACGAGCGGCGAGCGGTTGACGATGGCGCCGAAGATGAAATCGCACAGCCGCGGCTTGTCGACGACATTGACGGGAACGCCGGCGCGGCGGGCGGCGGCGGCGAAGCGCCCCGCCTCGGCATCGTCGGCGATGGCGCCGATGGCGACCGCGGCGCCGGCGAGATCGGTCGCCTGCCAGGCGCGGTCGCGGAGCGTGATCCCGCCCTGCGGCGGCGCGGCGGCGAGCGCACGCAGCTCCTCGCTGGGTGCCGCGGAGAACACCGCGACCCCGGCGCCGGCGGCGGACAGCAACTCCGCCTTCCATGTGGCAGCAGCCGCGTTGCCGCACACGATCGCCCGTTTGCCTTCGAGCGACAGGAACACCGGCAGCCGCGACAGCGGCCGCATCCGCGGGCTCGTCTCCTCGGGACGACGGGACGAGACCACTTCCAGGCGGCGCGTCATCGGCATGGCTCCCGGGCGGCTCGCTCGCACCGGGACGGAGGCGCAAAATGGCTCGACATGGAACTCCGTTCCCTCACCTGCGCCAGAAGCTGGTCCGGTGTCGCAGCGTAAGCCAAAACGCAAGCCCCGTGCCACCGGCGTCGCCCGACCTCGATGATGATCGGGTAAGGCCGCGGGCTTTTCTGAGAACACGATCAAAATCAGAGACTTCAGAGCGCCATCCAATTCGATCCGAAACGATGGCCTACGCGGAAATCGCAAATCCACAGCCCTCGCCGCGTCGTTGGGCAGAGCTGCGGCAAATCTGTTCAATTCCTGGGCAGGAAGGGCCCGGCGATCCTCCGCGCACCCGGCCGCGGGGCGGCCATAGTCCTGAATCTTCAAGAGAAACCGGAAATATCAAATAACGCGGTAGAGTGGCGATACGGTCTTGACGGGAGGCGGCGGGGAGCGGCCGCGCCTGGCTCACATCCCGAAGGCAACGGCGCCGCTGTTGGTCGCCTGCAGATTGCGATAGCGCGCCAGCGCCCACAGCGGGAAGAACCGGCGGTAGCCGTGATAGCGCAGGTAGAACACCCGCGGGAATCCGGTGGCGGTGAAGCGCGGCTCGTTCCAGAAGCCGTCGGCCGCCTGGGTCGCGGCAAGATAGGCGATGCCGCGCCGCGACCGCGGGATGATCGGTCCGACCCGCCGCCATCAGGCCGAGCAACGCCCAGGCGGTCTGCGACGCCGTGCTGGGCGCCGCTTCGTAGCCGCGGTAATCGAGCTTGTAGCTGGTGCCGTCCTCGCCCCAGCCGCCGTCGGGATTTTGGATCGCGATCAGCCAGTCCGCGGCCTTGCGCATCAGATCGGATTGCGGGTCGAGGCCGGCGGCATTGAGCGCGCACAGCACCGACCAGGTCCCGTAGATGTAGTTCATGCCCCAGCGCCCGTACCAGCTGCCGTCGGCGAGCTGGGTGTCGCGCAGATAGTCGATGGCGCGGTCGACGTCGGCGTTCTCGTCCGCTCTCTCGCCGAGCTGGGCCAGCATCGACACGCAGCGCCCGGTGACATCCTCGGTCGGCGGATCGAGCAGCGCGCCGTGATCGGCGAACGGGATGTTGTTGAGGTAGTAGTGGGTGTTGTCGGCATCGAACGCGCCGAAGCCGCCATTGCCGGACTGCATTCCTTCGATCCATTCGCGCGCCGCGGGCGATCGCGGCGTCGAATTCCTTGGTCGGCTCGAGCCGGCGCAGGCGGTCCATCGCCATCACGACCACGGCGGTGTCATCGAGATCGGGATAGTGCGGATTGGCATACTGGAAGGCCCAGCCGCCGGGACGCACGCTGCGGCCGCCGCGTCGCCCAGTCGCCTTTCACCTCGAGCACCTGCCTGCGGCAGCAGCCACTGCAGGCCGCGCCGCGACGCTCGCGACCGAGCGCTCGTCGCCGGCTTCGAGCAGGGTGTGGCAGACGAGCGCGGTGTCCCACACCGGCGAGACGCAGGGCTGGCAGTAGCCTTCCTCGTCGCCGATGACCACGAGCTTGTCGATCGACGCCCGCGCGATGGCGCGGTCCGGGTGGTCTTCCGGATAGCCGAGCACCTCGAACATCATCACGCTGTTCGCCATCGCCGGATAAATGGCGCCGAGACCGTCCTCGCCGTTGAGCCGCTCGGTCACGAACGCGACCGCCCGGGCGATCGCGCGCTGGCGCGGACCGGCCGGAAACCACGGCTCGAGCGGCGCGCAGCACCACGTCGACGGCCTGGAAGAACGCGAACCAGCCCTCGCTCTGATGGGGCGCGCGGCGCGGCGGCCCGATGTCGCGCGGGATTTTCGGCGAACAGCTCGTCGATCCCGATCGCCGCGCGGATTCCTGGCGCGCGGCTTGAGCGCCTGCAGCACCAGGAGCGGCACGATGACGGTGCGCGCCCAATACGAGATCTTGGTGAGATGGAACGGAAACCACGCGCGGCAGCAGCATGATCTCGACCGGCATCACCGGCACGCTGTTCCAGCTGAGCACGCCGTAGAGCGACAGCAGGCACCGGGTGAACACGTTGGCGTGGATCGCGCCGCCGCGCGCCAGGATCGCCTCGCCGCGCCCGCCGCATGTGCGGCGGCGTCGACGTCGTCGCCGATCATCTTGAGCGCGAAATATGCCTTGACGCTGGCGCTCATGTCGAAGGCGCCGTCCTGGAACAGCGGCCAGCCGCCATGCTCGCCCTGGCGGCGGCGCAGATAAACGGCGAATTTCGCTTCCAGGGCAGGATCGACCGGCTCGCCGAGATAATGCTTCAGCAGGACGTATTCGGCCGGAATGGTCGCATCGGCCTCGAGCTCGAACACCCAATGGCCGTCGTCACGCTGGCAGGCGAGCATCGCCTGTGTTGCGGCATCGATCGCGTCGTCGCAGGGCGGGCGGGTCGAGTGGGGATGCGGCCATGGCGGAGATCCGGATTTGCAGGGCGCGAGAACGTTCCTGCAGAATGAGGTCGGCCGCACGGTTGCCGGAGCGTACGGCGCTTTCGATCGTCGCCGGCAGGCCGGTCGCGGTCCAGTCGCCGGCCAGAACCAGATTGCGCCATGCCGTCACGGCGGCCGGACGCCGGGCATTCTGTGCCGGCGTGGCGGCAAAGGTGGCGCGTCGCTCGCGCACGAGCTGCCACGGCGGCAGCTCGGTCGGTGATGCCCGTAACGCGCTGCACATCCTGCCAGATCATCTGTGCAATTTGGTCCCTGGAATGTTCAAGCAGACGGTCGGCATCGCTGATCGTCACCGAGATACGGTCCTCGAAGGCGAAAATCCATTCGGCAACGCCGTTGACCACCCCGATCATGGGCGCAATGCCCGGCGGCGACAACCGGAAATGCGCATTGATGATCGCGCGGTACTCGGTCCGGCGTCTGCAGCCCGGGTACCAGGCCGTCGCCGCGGCGTAAGGCGGCACCGCCAGCACGACGGCATCTTCCGGCCCGACCGCGGTGACGCTGTCGCCGAAATCGAGTCCGCCGACCCGGTTGCCATCGATCACCAGCCGGCGCAGCTGATGCGCGAACGTGACCGACGCCGCCGCGGCTGCGGAGAAAGGCGAGCGCCGGCTCGACGAAGGCCACGCTCAGGCCCTGGGGCGCGAGATAGGGCCGGCACGCCTGGCCGCCCGCCGCGATGGTCTCGAGCACGACCGCGCGGGCGAGATCGGACGACCCCTCGCGGGGATCGATGTTGAGCGCCGCGAGCAGGAACGGCTGCACCACCCGTTCATAGGCCGGGCCCGCTGCACGGCATGATCTCGCCGAGCGTCTTGCCGTGCGCCGGCCACAGCAGGCGAAGCAGCGGCAAATAGTCGATCGCGCGGGTGCCCGGCGCGCGGCGCTTGGCATCGAACATCCACGGCGAGAAGCCGGCTCGGCGCCGAGGTCGAGCGTCCAGCGCTCGTTGGTCGCGAGGTCGACGAAAGGATAGCGCGGCCGCCGGCGCGCCGGTGACGAGTGCGCTCGCGCCGATATCCGCCAGGAATCGCGAGCGCCGCGCGTGTTGCCCGACAACAGGATGTGGGTGCCGTTGTCGATTCGCATGCCGGTGGCGGCGTCGTAATACGAGCGGCAGCGGCCGCCGGCCTGGTCGGTCGCCTCGTGGACGACGGTCGCCACGCCGTGCGCGGCGAGGCGGACCGCGCGCGGCCAGTCCCGCGAGTCCGGCGCCGATGATGTGAACGGTGCGAGCCATCAGATGAAGGCGTAGCGCATGAGGATGACAGGCGAGCCGCGCCTGCCCGAGGCGGACCGGCGGGCGCGGCGGCGCAAAGCCCCGTTCGGCCATGCGCTCGAGCATGAGCGCGGTAGACCTCGCCCATGATGCGCGGCGCGCGCACCGCGCGGCGCGACGATGCCGCCATGATGGCATGGGCGCGATCGAAATGCCGGCGTGCCGCCGCGACGAGCCGGACCGCAGGCCCGGTCGAGCGCCGGACTGGCCACGGCCACGGCCGGCTGGGTGGTCTCGATGCCGGCCTTGATGCAGGGCCTCGCGCGGCAGATAGAGCCGCCCGACGGCGGCGTCCTCGTCGAGATCGCGCAGGATGTTGGTGAGCTGGAGAGCGCGACCGAGATGATGGGCGAGATCGCGGCCCGCTTCGACATCGAGACCGAAGATCCGCACCGACAGCCGCCCGACCGCGCTCGCCACCCGGTCGCAATAAAGATCGAGCTCCGACCAGGACGGGGCGCGAATGTCGGCGCGCGCATCCATTTCCATCCCGTCGATGACGGCCAGGAAATCGTCCTTTTGCAGCCCGAAGGTCCGCACCGGCTGCGCGAGGTCGCCGGTCTCGGCGGTCGGGTTGCCCCGGTAGAGCGCCTCGATGTCGCTGCGCCACGCCGCCAGCGCGGCGAGGCGCTGGTCGCGCGGCACCGGGGGAGTCGGCGATGTCGTCGACCTGGCGGCAAAAGCCGTAGATCGCATACATCGCGTCGCGCTGCGGCTTCGGCAGAATTCGCATCGCCGCATAGAACGAGCTGCCGGACGCCCGGCCGGCATTGGAGCGCGCGTTTCCGCCGACCGCCGCGCTCATGCGTGCCTCGAGAGCGCCGGCGGCGACGCCGCTGCGCGCGCAGGCGGGCGAGCGATCCGCCCGCCACGCCCGGCAAGCGCCGCCCGCATCATGCCGAGCTTGGTCAGATGCACGTTTTCGCTCAGGGGATCGCGACTGGCGATCAGGCCGACGATGCGCCGCGCCATCGCCGTGATCACCGCGACCTCGAGGGACAGGCGAAAATCGCAAATCGATGCCGCAAAGCCCTCGCTCTCCTGCAGCAGCGCCGCGGTGCGGTGGGCGAGCCCATGCAGGCAGCGCAGCAGCTCCGGCGAGGATCGCGCTGCGCCGATGTCCTCGACGCGGGCGCCGGCGGCGGCGAGCGCGTCGAGCGGCACGTAGACGCGATCGAGATTGCAATAGTCGTCGTGACAATCCTGGAGGTGATTGTTGATCTGCAACGCCGCGCACAGCGCGTCGGACGCGGCCCAGGTCGAGCGCGGCTCGCCATGGACGTCGAGCACGAACCGGCCGACCGGCATCGCCGACAGGCTGCAATATCCGATCAGTTCGTCCCAGTCGCGATAGCGCAGCTTGGTGACGTCCATGCGAAATGCGGCGAGAAGATCCTGGGCGTGGCGCGGCGGCAACTTGCGCTCCGCCAGCGCCGCGCGCAGCCGCCGCGCGACGGCGTTGTCGTCGCCGCGGCCGAGCAGGTCGGCTTCGAGGGCATCGAGATGGGCGAGCTTCTCGGCGCTCGAAAGCGTCGGATGATCGGCGATGTCGTCGGCGGTGCGGACGAATTCGTAAAAGGCGAGGATCGGGCCGCGATGCTGCGCGCCGATCAGCACCGAAGCGACCGGGAAATTCTCGTCCCGATGGCCTTTTCCCGACCGGAGGTCCGCGGCGCGGTCATTTCGACCCCGCGCCGCCTGGAACCGGCCCTTCCACAGCCCGCCCTTGCCGCGCATCGATGCAATCGCCGATTGGACCGTGAACACGAGATAGGCGGCGGCGATGGCCGGAAGCGCGAAGCCCCACAGCGGCGAGAGCCGGTAGGACCGCAGCGTCGGCTGGAACAGGATCGCCATGATGGCCCAGGCGCCGATGCCGAAGGCGCGGCTCGAGCCCGCGCCGAAGATGGCTGCGACCGGCGGCACCGAAATAGACGAGCGTCAGCGCCGCGACGGTGCCCAGCAGCAGCAGCGGCGAATAGCGCAACTGCGCATAGGCGGTGCGCGACACCATGTGGCCGACGTCCGACCAGTGCGGATAGCGGCGCAGGCTGCGCACGCGCCCGGTCAGCCCGAGCCAGATCGGCCCTTGCGCCTTGAGGGCGGCGGCCAGCGCGCAATCGTCGATCAGCGCGCTGCGGATGGCATCGATGCCGCCCGCCTGTCGCAATGCGTCAGCCCGCACCAGCATGCATCCCCCCGCGGCCGCCGCCGTCGCGGCGGCCGGCCGATTCACCCAGGCGAACGGATACAACATCTGGAAGAAAAAAATGAAGGCCGGAATGAGACCGCGCTCGGCGAGGCTGTCGCAGCGCAACTCGACCATGAACGACGCCAGCACCAGCCTGTTCGCGCTGGCGTGGGCGACCAGCCAGCCCAGCACCTGCGGCGCGTAGACGATGTCGGCATCGGTGAGCAGCAGAAAATCGGGCGGCGGGTCCGGCCGTGGCGGCGGCGATGCCCTGCCGCATCGCCCACAGCTTGCCGGTCCAGCCGTGCGGCAGCGGCGTGCCGGCCACGATCGTCAGGCGATCCGCGGCGCCGCAGGCCGCCGCCGCCGGCCGCGCGACCATCGCGGTGCCGTCGGTGCTCTCGTCGTCGACGAGCACCACCGACGCGCAGCCCCCGGATAGTCCTGCCGCAGCAGGGATTCGACGCATTGCGCCGACGCCCTCGGCTTCGTTGCGCGCCGGAATGACGACGCAGTCACCTCGGGCGTTCGCGCCGCGGTGGCGGATCGAAATCATCGCGTTCCGCGCCGAGCCAGAAGCCGCCGCGCGCCGAAAGCGAGATAGAGCCAGACGGCAAATGCGAGTAATGCAAGGAAATCAAAGACCATCCTGTCGCCGGCTCGCAATGCCCCGCTCCGTTCGCCGGCGGGACCTGTTGTAACGTGAAACCGTTAGGCAATATAACGCCTGCGAGGTCCGAGGTGCCAGTGTCGTCTCAATCTAGCTCTTTGCACGTCGCCGGTCGTGCGGAAATCGAAGCCTACAACGCAGGATTTGTCATGTCGGTAAACGACGGCGGCATCGAATTCGTGGCTCGCCTCACGAAATCGCGGCGTCGACCGAAGAGCTGCTCGACCGCCTGCTCGCCGGCGCGCCGATAGCCGGGCGAGCGGGCCCGCCCGGAGCGGCTCGTCGAATGCGATGCGCTACGCGACGCTCGGCGGCGGCAAGCGGTTCCGGCCGTTCCTGGTGGTCGAGAGCGCCGCCCTGTTCGCGGTGCCGCGCGAGCGCTCGCTGATGGCGGGCGCCGGCGCTCGAATGCGTGCACTGCTATTCGCTGGTCCATGACGACCTGCCGGCGATGGACAACGACGATCTGCGCCGCGGCCGGCCGACCGCGCACAAGGCGTTCGACGAGGCGACCGCGATCCTCGCCGGCGACAGCCTGCTGACCTTCGCCTTCGACATCCTGTCGCGCACCGAGACCCATCCCGACCCCGCGATCCGCATCGCGCTCGTCCATGCGCTCGCCCGCGCCTCCGGCCTCGGCGGCATGGCCGGCGGCCAGATGCTCGATCTCGCGGCGGAGGGCCGCTTTGCCGCGACGCCGCCGCGACTCGGCCTTGCCGACGTCGAGGAACTGCAGGCGATGAAGACCGGCGCGCTGCTGCGCTTCGGCTGCCTCGCCGGCGCGATCCTCGGCGGCGCCGAGGACGGCCGAGCGCCATGCGCTCGACCGCTTCGGCGCCATCATCGGCGAGGCGTTCCAGATCGCCGACGACATTCTCGACGTCGAGGGCGACCCCGCAGACGGTCGGCAAGGCGACCGGCAAGGACGCCGGACGCCCACAAGGCGACCGCGGTCGCGATTCTCGGCGTCGAGCGGGCGAAGCAGAAGCTGTTCGGCCTCGTCGCCGAGGCCGAGACGACGCTGGCCCCGTTCGGACCGCGTGCCGCCATGCTCAAGGCCGCCGCCCGCTTCGTCGCCGAACGGCGGGCGTGACGGGGCCCGAAGTGGCGGCGGCCGTTCGGCCGTAGCGGGAGCACGGGGACTGGCGCCTGCGCGGGCCGCGCGGTGCGGCCAACGGCTTGGCGAAGGTGCGCAATTCATCGATCCTCCAGCGTGGTAGAGGTCGAAGTGATCGACACCGCGGCCATTGCCCGGACCATCGTGCATCTTCGTGCTGATTGCAGCAGATCATCACGCTGATCGAAAGCCATGCCCTGAAATACCAGGCGCAATGTCGGAGCGTTCGGCGATGTTCGCGCCGCCGGCCCGGATCGCCTATGAGACGCGGCGCCACGCTGGTATGACGGGGCGCGGCGGCGAGCCGAAGCGTGCCCATATCAGGCGCGCCCAGCCTGCTGGCGCCTGAGCCTGATCCCGAACACTCGCTGACTTTTCGGATCGGATCATCCAGACATTATTCTTCCAGGAGAGCACGACTTGATCATCGATACCCATGCCCATTTCGTTCCGCCCGCGCTGCTTGCCGACGTCAAGGCGCAGAAGCGCCTGTTCCCCTCGCTCGAGACCAGGGAGGAGAAGGGCCAGTTGTGCTTTTCCTTCGCCGGCGCGGAAATGACCCGGCCGGTCATGCCGCCGTTGAGCGACATCGAGAAGCGCCGCGCCTGGATGGCCGGGCAGAATATCGACCGCCAGGTGGTGGGCGGCTGGCTCGACAGCTTCGGCTACGAGCTTCCCGCCGACGAGGGCGCCGACTGGAGCCGCTTCTACAACGAGCATCTGCTGGCGGGCGTGAAGGCGATGCCGGCGCTGGTGCCGCTCGCGACGGTGCCGATGCAGAGCGGCAAGCATGCCGCCGGGGTGCTGGAGGAGGCGCTCGATGCCGGCTTCCACGGCGCCATGATCGGCACCCAGCCCAAGGGCCTCGGCGGCGTGCTCGACGATCCCGACCTGACCCCGTTCTGGGAAGTCGCCCATGCCCGCAAGGCGACGCTGTTCATCCATCCGATGTACGGATGCGACGACGAACGCCTGCGCGCCTACGGTCTCGTCAATGCGCTCGGGCGCGTCACCGACACCTCGACCGCGGTGGCGCGGCTGATGCATTCCGGCCACCTCCTCAAGTACTCCGACGCGACGCTCGTGATCTCCCATGGCGGCGCCGCGCTGCCGATGGTGCTGGGACGGCTGGCCAAGGCCCATGCCGCCCATCCCGCCGGCCCGGCCGACCCGACCGAGAGCTTTCGCCGCCTCTATTTCGATACGGTCGTGTTCGACGTCAACGCGCTGCGGCTGGTCTGCGCCATGGCGGGCGTCGACAAGATCGTGCTCGGCACCGACTATCCGTTCCCGATCGGCGACTTCGAGCCGATGAACATCATCGATGCGCTTTCTCTCACCGATGCCGAGCGGGCGGCGATCGCCGGCGGCACCGCCACGCGGCTCTTCAACATCGAGGCGGCCTGATCCGGTGCGCCGACTCTGGCCGCTGGGCGAGAAATCCGCGGTGGCATGCGCCGCGAGCGATTCCTAGACGCCCGTAACGACCACCTCGCCCGGCGGCCACCGGCGATTTGACTCCACCGCCCGCACCGAGCGGCCTATCTCCTCCAGCGCGACGATTTGCGCAATGCGCGTCAAGGCTTTGTCCATCTCTCCCGAGGAGAACATATCCTCCAGCACGCCCGTCGAATCCGCGAGGCTGAGAAGAAGCGTGTCGCGTGGAGTTGGCACCACGTCATCGAAAATAACGGACATGAGGCGCGCCTTTGCCTCGCGCTCCTCACGCCCGGAATTCTTGGGATAGGCGCGTCGCGACAAGACCCAGAGGAACTGCCGATCTTCTTCGCGAAGAATGCCCGCCTCGACGAGCCGGCCAAGCACCGTCCTGGAGAGATCGCCGCCGCGAACGCCGAACTGATTGATCCACCACACGCTCGACCGCTTGAGCAGGCTCGGCAGCGATCTCACGAAGGACATGGTCGAGCAGGTCGTCGCCCACCGGATTCGGATCGACGATGAACAGTGACGTGAGGTCGGTATCGATCCGACCAAGGAGCGAGAGTTCCATGAGAAGGCCCCCCGCAATGGCGATATTGGCTGAAGCGGCCCGGGTTGGCTTGATCGCGCCGGTGTCGTCGCGAAGCATCAGCACGATGATCTCGTCGGCCAGTGTCAGATGTTTCATGATTCACGCCCTTCTCGCGCGCCCAGCATCGCGCACGCTTCCGTTTCATCCGATACGACGGGCATGATCGTTCTTACGCCGAAAATCTCGAAGACCTCAATGACCGCAGATTGAATCCCGAAAATCGAGGGACCTCCTTTGGCGGCCGCGGCCCTCTTTGCCGTCACCAAAATGACCAGAAGGCCGGCCGAAGAAATAAAGTCGACTTCATTCGAGTCGAAAACAATCCGTGAAGTTCCGCCGCCGGCGGCCGATCCCAAATCGTGACCGGTCGAGGCGTCGATTCTGCCGATGATGCGATACACGGCCACGCCGTCCGCCACGCCGCTCCTGACTTCCAATTCGAGGCCCTCCAGTGACGTGTCCTCACGTTCACTATAGGATTCGACACGAACGATCGCGTCAACAAGCTTTACTGGTGTTGGTCAGGCCAATCGGGAGCGGGCGGACGCGCAGCGCGGTGCCCTGGCAATCGGGATGCGCGGAACAAGCCTGCGCATGATGGCTCGAGTTTTTGTAAATTGCCTTGACAGCGCTTATGGAGATTGGCCGCAACAACCCTCATGGAGATTTGACGTGCTGCTTCGCGTTACGCCCCTGTCGCCGTTCGGCCGCAAGGTCCGCATGGCGATCTCCCGCCTCGGATTGTGGGACCGCATCGAATCGGTCAAGGCCGATCCGATGGATCCCGCCGATCCCCTGCGCAGCGACAATCCGCTCGGCAAGATTCCGACGCTGGTCACCGACGACGGCAAGCCGGTGTTCGACAGCCGCGTCATCCTGGAATATCTCGACCATGTCGCCGGCGGCGGCAAGATCATCCCGACGGCGTGGCCGGCGCGGATCGAGACCCTGACGCTGCAGGCCATGTGCGACGGCGTCATGGATGCCTGCATCCTGATCGTCTATGAAGCGCGCCACCGGCCGGAGGCGCTCCGCCACGAGCCGTGGCTCGACTATCAGCGCGGCAAGGTCGTTCGCGGCCTCACCGCCTTCGCCAGACAGCCGCCCGAAGCGGCGCGGTTCGACGTCGGCACCATCACCGCGGCTTGCATGCTCGGCTATCTCGACGTGCGAAAGCAGGTCGATTGGCGCCCGCAGTTCCCGGCCCTGGTCGGCTGGCTCGACCAGTTCCGCAGCCGGCATCCCGAATTCGACGCCACCGCCGCCACGCCGTAGCGCCTCGGACCGCGGACATGAGCACTCCCGCCACCCTTTCGGCAAACGGCGCCGAGATCCCGGTGCTGGGCTTCGGCACTTCGGGCCTCGGCAAGGATGCCGCGGAGCTGGTCGCGATCGCCCTGCGGCTCGGCTATCGCCACCTCGATACGGCGCGAAAATACGGCACCGAGCGCGGCGTCGGCGACGGCATCCGCGCCTCCGGCGTGCCGCGCGCCGAGATATTCCTGACCACCAAGGTGTCCCACGTCGACCTGCGTCCCGCCGACTTCGCCCGCTCGGTGGAAACGAGCCTCGGCGAGCTGCAGGTCGATTATGTCGACCTCCTGCTGATCCACTGGCCCAACCCGCAAATTCTTGTAGCCGATTGCATCGGTCCGCTGGCCGCGGCCAAGCGCGCCGGCCTGACGCGCCATATCGGCGTCGCCAACTTCAACATCAAGCTGCTGGAGGAGGCCATACGCTCCTGTCCGGAACCGCTGGTCACCAACCAGGTCGAGTGCCACGCCTACCTCGATCAGACCACGATGCTCGCGGCGCTGCGGCAACACGGCATGGCGCTCACCGCTCATTGTCCGCTTGCCCGCGGCCGCCTGATGGGCGATCCCGTGCTCGGCGAAATCGCTCGCGACCGCAAGAAAACGCTCGCCCAGATCGCGCTGCGCTATCTGGTTCAGCACGAGATCGTGGCCCCGATCCCGCGCTCCTCGAACCCCGCGCGCATCGCGGAGAACCTCGACGTCTTCGACTTCAGGCTGACGGCCGACGAGATGGAGCGCATCGCCGCGCTCAAGCGGCCCGACGGCCGGGTCGCCAACCCTGCCGCCTACGCGCCGGAATGGGATTGAGGGTGCAGCAGTAGCCCGTATGGGAGCGAAGCGGACATGCAGGGAGGCCGGTTCCGGATTTCGCAGCGCTCAATTCGATCTTCGCGCTGGCGCCACGTTTCCACCGGACTCCATGAGCGAGGTGGCCGGGACGAGCCCGGCCACGACGATGTTTGGAGAGTATACCCGCGCGGTTACTTCGCCG
>CAWCJX010000050.1:0-36616 GCA_963795865.1 uncultured Alphaproteobacteria bacterium | reverse complement strand
TTCCCGTTCGAGGCGTTCAACTGAGGCAGTCGTGGCGAGACTGGGCTCATGACACGGCAAGCGCTTCGCCAACCCGGAATCCGGGCGATGGCGCGTGGGACGAATCCGTCCGGATCGACAGCGCGACCGGCGCCGACAAGGGAGAAGCCGGCGCCGGGGAACCCTCGCGCGGGCGCCGGTCGCGGAGCGCCGCTTCCGGTGAGAGTTGAGCGTCGGCAGGGGTCGCCATCGCAACGATGATTGCCGTCTGACCAGGCTCCTGACGGTGCTTCTCCATGATGGTTCGCGTTCATTGGCGGTTCCCGTATCGCCGGAATCGTCCCGGCCACCGCCACCATGTCGTCGATTCATCGGGCCTTCGGCACGCCACGGCGTCAGCGCGATGAAATCCACCAACGGCCTCGCAACTGGCATTCCGCCACTGGCCATCCGTCCGCCGCCATCCCGCCACTGGCCCACGGCCGCAAGACCGCATAAGCTTCGCCGCCTCCGGCAGCCGGCGTTCGGTCGCGCTGCCGTGACGACAGCGGGAGGAAGCCATGGGAGCGTGCGGGAAATTCGCCGCGGCGTGCATTCTGGGCATGCTGGGTTCGTTGCCGCAAGGGGCCGCGGGCGCGGCCGAGCTGGTCATCCTGACCAACCAGGGCGTGACGCCCGGGGTGCGCGAGGTCGCCGCCGCGTTCGAGCGCGCGAGCGGAAACAAGGTCACCGTCATCCAGGAGGCGGGCCCGCCTCTGGAGCGCCGGCTCGCGTCGAATGGGCCAGCGGACCTGATTGCAAGCAATCCCTCCGGGATCGAGGCTCTCGTCAAGAAGGGCTGGGTCGTGGGCGACTCGGTGACGCCGTTCGTGCTGGCCGGTCTCGGCCTTTCGGTGCGGGCCGGCGTGCCGAAGCCCGACATCAGCACGGTGGAGGCCTACAAGGCCGCCCTGCTGGCGGCGAAGTCGATCGGCTATTCGAACGGCTGCAGCGGCACCCATGCGGCGGAGGGAATCGAGAAGCTCGGCATCGCCGCAGAGCTCAAGCCCAAGACGAAGTACACGGTCGACGGCCCGGTCGTCGACTTCCTGGCGCGAGGCGACTTCGATGTCGGCATTCAGCAGACCAACATCATGGTCGGCGCGCCCGGGACCGAATATGTCGGCGCGCTGCCCGGCTTCCTCAACGATCCCTGCCCGTCCAGCGTCGCCCTGGTGGCGGCCTCGAAGGCGCCGGATGCCGCGCGCGCCATGATCAAGTTCATGACGTCTGCGGAAGCCGCGCCGCTGCTCCGCAAGACCCACGTGGAGCCGGCCAGGCATTGACGGTCGCCGCGTTTCGAGCCCGGCTTTTCGAGCCGGGCGCGAATTCAACCCGACACCAATTCAACTCCAGGGATGCCCGCGCCACCAAATACGCATATATTGGGAAACTCGAGAAACAGCTGGAGGATGCCTTGAGATCATCGATCAAACTCGCGACGCTCACTCTCATTGCCGCGCTCGGCATTTGGGACGCGGGCCCCGCCCGGTCGGCCGAGATCACCATCTACCTCAACCAGGCCACCGCGACGGGGGTGCGCCAGCTGGCCGCCGGCTTCGAAAAGGCGACCGGCAACAAGGTCAATGTCGACTTCGAGGTCGGACAGGCGCTCTACCAGAAGATCACCTCGGGGGCGCCCGGCGATCTGACCTCGCTCGGCCTCGGTCAGTTCGACGATTTCATCAAGCAGGGAAAGATCGTCTCCGACAGCGTGGTCGAATACGCCCGCGTCGGCAACGGCGTCGCCGTCAAGGCCGGTGCGCCCAAGCCCGACATCAGCACGCCGGACGCCTTCAAGCGCGCGATGCTCGAGGCCAAGTCGATCGGCCATACCAAGCTCGGCACCGGCCCGTTCAACACCACGATGTTCCAGAAGCTCGGTATCTACGACCGGATCAAGGACAAGATCAAGATCATCGACGGCAAGCTGGTGGCCGAAGCGGTGGCCGATGGCGATGTCGAGATCGGCATCCAGCAGACCAACGTGATCCAGCCGTTCGCCGGGACCGAATATCTCGGCCCGCTGCCGCCGGCGCTGATGGAATACGGCTCCGTCGGCGTCGGCCTGTTGACGGTCTCCAGGCAGCCGGAGGTCGCCAGGGCCTTCATCAAATTCATGGCCGATCCGGCGAACGCGGCGCTGATCAAGAAGGGCGACATGGAGCCGCCGCTGCGCTGATCATCGCGGCGACGGCCGGTCGACGTCGACGATGTCCACCGGCACCGAGGCGGCGTGCCCGTCGCGCTTGACGGTGAGGTCTATGGTCCGGCCGATGCCGACCCGTTCGAACTGGTTGGTCAGGTCGAACGGGCTGCGAATCGGGACGCCATTGGCGGCAGTGATGACGTCGCCCGGCGTGCCGGCCTGCGCGTCCGCGCCCCGCAGGCCGGCGCGTTGCGCCGGAGATCCCGGCCGCACCCGGGCGACGACGACGCCGTCGATGCCCGCGCGCATCGCGGCGGCTTCATCGTCGGGCACGATGCCGATGCCGGCGGTCGGTATCCGCCCCTTGGCGATGAGCTCGGGAATCAGCCGCCGCACGGTGTCGACCGGGATCGCGAATCCCAGCCCCGTATTGGGCGCATCGAGCCGAAAATAAGCGCTGATCACGCCGATCAGCCGTCCGCCCGAGTTCGAGCAGGGGGCCGCCGGAGTTGCCGGGATAGATCGCCGCATCGGTCTGGATGATGTTCGCGACCTCGCGGCCCCTGGTCATCGGCAGGTCCCGCTTGAGCCCGCTGATCACGCCGGTCGTGAGCGACTGGTCGAGGCCGTATGGGCTTCCGATCACATAGGCCGACTGGCCGACCTTGAGGTCGGCGGACGAACCGACCGCGATCGCCGGCAGCAGGGCGTGTTTCAGCTTCGGGCGGATCACCGCGAGATCGTAGTTCGGAGCGACGCCGACGATTTCGGCGTCGAGGTCCTCGCCCGATGCGAGCCATATGGTGATCGTGCCGGCGCCACGCACGACGTGCTCGTTGGTGACGACATGGCCGGCCGCGTCCCAGATGAAACCGGATCCGGCGCCGATGTGGACCTTCGCCGGATCGTCTGCCGCAGTGATGACGCTGACCGCCACCACCGACGGCGATACCCGTTCGAACAGCTCGACCCTCGCGCGCTCAGCATCGCCGAGCCCGCCGCGCGCTTCGGTCGAGCGCGGTTTCGCAGCCGCCGGGTCGATGGAGGGCAGGGCGGCGAACGCCAGGAGGAGAGCGAGAGCGCCTGATGCCGCGGCCGAGGGCGAGTCTCTCACTGTTCGCTCCGCCTGTTTGGGATCACGACGTGGTGTCGGACCATGCCGGCATCATCCGGATGTAGCCTCGCAATATCACTGCGCAAGATCAATCTTGGACGGGGTCAACCCGGGGCGCGCGTCGTTGCTCGAACCGGAGCGCAGGGCTTCGGTGCAACGCGGTGCAACCGGAGGCCGCCTGGATTTCGGGTTCACGAGCCCGACCCAACTAATCCGCCATGGTGCCGGAGAATTTCACCACCTTGGCCCATTTCTCGGTCTCGGCGACGATGAGATTGCCGAAATCCGCGGGCGAACCGGGCAGCGGCGTGCCGCCGAGATCGGCGAGGTGCGCCTTCATGGCGGGGTCGGCGAGGGCGGCGTTGATCTCGCGGTTGAGCCGGTCGACGATCTCGGCCGGGGTCTTCCTGGGCGCGGACACGCCGAACCAGGCGCTGGCCTCGTAGCCCGGCACGAAATCGCCGACGGTCGGCAGGTCGGGCAGGGCTTCCAGCCGGGTCGCGGTGGTCACCGCCAGGGCGCGAACCTGGCCGGCCCGGATATAGGCGATCGACGACGACACCGCGTCGAACATCACCTGGACATGGCCGGCGATGAGATCGGTCAGCGCCGGCGCCGAGCCGCGATATGGCACGTGCAGCATGTCGACGCCGGCCATCATCTTGAACAATTCGCCGGACACGTGCTGCGAGGTGCCGTTGCCGCCGGAGGCGAAATTGATCTTGCCGGGATTGGCCTTGGCATAGGCGATGAACTCGGGAACGGTGCGCGCCGGGAGCGACGGCGTGACCTCGATCACATTGGGCACGCGGATGATGGCGGCGACCGGCGCGGTGTCGCGGTGAAACACGAAGCTGAGCTTGCGGTAGAGCGTGGTGTTGATCGCGTTCGACGCGGCGACGAGGAGCAGCGTATAGCCGTCGGGTGCGGCATTGACGACCGCTTCGGTGCCGATATTGCCGGTCGCCCCGGGACGGTTCTCGATCACGAATTGCCGGCCGAGCCGATCCGACAGCCATTGGCCGATCAGGCGTGCGGCGATGTCGGTGGGGCCGCCGGCCGGGAATCCGACGATCACCCGCACCGGCCGCGCCGGATAGGCCTGCGCCATCGCCGGCCGCGCGAGCGGCAGCGCCGCGGCGCCGCCGGCCATCGCGAGAAATCGGCGGCGATCAGGTCTCATGTGAGCGTCCAAGCTCACCCGGGCTCCATGCCGGTCTTCCTGATGATCGGCGCGGCCTCGGGCGCGGTCAGGAACTTGAGCAGGGCACGGCCCGCATCGGCGGCGCCGGCGGACTTGTGCACGGCGGCGGAGAACACCGTGATTTCCTGGATGTCGGGCGGCAGCGGGCCGAGATAGTCGATGCCCTTCACCGGAAGCAGTTCGCTCACCTGCTGGAAGCCGATGTCGGCTTCGCCGGCGGCCACCATCTCGCCGATCGGCACGTTCGGGCGCGGCGGGACGATCTTGGACTTGAGCTGGTCGGCGATGCCCCATTTCCGCGACGAGATCGTCGATGTGAACGCCGCTCGGTCCGGCGGAATAAGCGATCGTCTTGGCGGCCAGCAACGCTTTCCTGATGCCTTCGGCGGAGCCGATGTCGATCTTCGGGGCGCCGGCGCGGACGGCGACGCCGATGCCGGACGTCGCCGACGTCGACCCGCGTTTCGGGGATGAGCTTGCCCTGCTTGATGAGGCCGTCGATCTGGGCGGCGGGCAGCATCACGACATCGGCGGTCTCGCCCTCGGCGACGCGCCGGGCGACTTCGTTCACCCCGCCCCAGATCGTCACCACCTTGTTGCCGGTCGCCTTCTCGAAGCCCGGCACCAGCTGGGTGTAGGGCGCCCTGGTGCCGGGCGAACCGATCACCCTCAGTTCGGCCGCATCGGCGATGCCGGCCAGCATCACCATGCCGGCGGCCCCGAGTGTCGCCAGCGAAGCGGCGATGGTCTGCGATGTCATGATTGTCCTCCCGATGGCCCGCCGGCGCCTGGCGTCGGAGGGCGGAATTTCGTTTTCTCGGCGTGCCGGCCAGCATAGGCAACCGCGCGCCGGCCCGCAATGCGAGCCGCAATGCGAGCCGGACATATGAACCCGATGTTCGAGAGCCGGATTTGCCGGATGGATGCGCAGCCCGACGTCGGAGAGCGCGCTACGCGCCGCCGCCGGCAAGCCGGCGCAGTTGGGCCTGAGCCTCGGCAGCGAGGGTCTGCGTGAGTACGCGTGCGGGCATCGCACGACCGAGCGCAGCGGCTTGGCCGGACCACATCGGCGAGAAATCCGCCGATCCCGCCGCCTCCGCCTTGGCGCGCAGCGGCGCCAAGGCCCCTGCGGCGAGCGGAAATTCCGGCGCCTCGCCCATCGGGCCCATCTCGCGCATGATGCGGTTGTACACGCCGCGCGCGGGGCGCCCGGTCATCAGGTTGGTGAGGGCGGTCCCGGCGTCGCCGCTCGACGTGAGTGCGGCGCGGTGCATCGCGGAAATCTTCGCCTCCGGGCAATGCATATAGGCGGTTCCGATCTGCACCCCGGCAGCCCCCAGGGCGAAGGCCGCCGCGATGCCGCGCGCGTCGGCGATGCCGCCGGCGGCGATCACGGGCACCGCGACGGCACCGACGATCTGGGGAACCAGCGCGAAGGTGCCGACCTGGGCCGCGACGTCGTCGGTGAGGAACATGCCGCGGTGGCCGCCGGCCTCCCAGCCCTGGGCGATCACGGCGTCGACGCCGTGCTGTTCCAGCCAGATCGCCTCGGCCGCGATGGTGGCGGAGCTGATCACCACGCAGCCGGCCGCCTTGACCCGCCGCAGCAGCGATGCCTCCGGCAAGCCGAAATGAAAGCTCACCACCTGCGGCCTGAGCTCTTCGATCGCCGCGCAGAACGTCGCATCGAACGGCATGCGATTGCTCGACGGCGCCGCCAGCGCGGGATCGATGCCGAGCTCCTCGTAATAGGGCTCGAGCCGCTCGCGCCAGCGCGCCTCCCGCGCATTGTTCGGAACCGGCGGGGTGTGGCAGAAAAAATTGACGTTGACTGGCTTGTCGGTGCGGGCGCGGATTTTCGCGAACTGGTCGCGCAGGCCGTCCGGCGTGAGCATCGCACAGGGCAGCGAGCCGAGCCCGCCCCCTTCGCTCACCGCCGCGGCCAGTTCGAAGTCCATGGCGCCGGCCATCGGAGCCAGCACGATCGGATGCGCGGTGCCGACGAGCTTCATCAGACGGGCATCGGGCCACATGAGTCATTCCTTCTCATTGGCGGTTCCGGCCGGGCGGTTTCGGCGGAGTTGAAGGGCAAGGGCGCCGCTCCGTCAATGCGGGAACTTCGATGCGGAGAATTCGACGGACGGCCATCGAGGCCTTATGATCCCGGCGAAGGACGGGCTGCCGCGGCCCGGCAGCATCGACACGGCGCAGAAGGGAGCACCCGGTATGGCGGACCTCGCCCAGTGGCTTGCAGGCCTGCCGCTCAGCCAGGCGATGCGGCGGATCGCGTGGCTGTTCCCGCTGCTGCAGACGATTCATATCCTGGCGACCGGAATGATGCTGTCGTCCGTCATCATGATCTCGCTGCGGCTGTGGGGCGTGTCGCGGACGCAGACCATCGCCGCGCGCGGGCACCGCTACATGCCCTGGATCTGGACCTCGCTGGTCGTCCTCATCGTGACCGGAGTGGCGCTGGTGGTCGGCAATCCCAGGACCTTGCGCGACCCCGCGCTGCAGGTGAAATTGTGGATGATGGTGCCGGCGATCGCAGCCTCGCTCATCCTCGCGGTCGGCATGCGGGGCGACGGGATGTGGGAGAAGAACCGCAGCGTGCGCGCAATGATGAGCCTCGCCGCGACCGCGGCATTCGTTCTGTGGCTCGGGGTGACGCTCGCCGGGCGCGGGCGCTGGATCGTCAACCTCATCGGCTGAGCCGCGCTCGCGATGACAAATCAAGGGGGCTTTAGAGGTGCAACCCGTCGCGTTTCTGCACTGGCTGGAAACCACGCCGGTGGCGCTGTTCGTCTCGCAGGGGATTTTCGGATTTTCGGCCCTGGACATGGTCCATATCGGCGCCATCTGCGTCGTGTTCGGCATGATCGCCGTGGTCGACCTGCGCCTCCTCGGCATCGCGTCCAAGGACTGTGCCGTCACCGACATCTGCCGCCAGGCCTTGCCGTGGACCTGGGCCGCGTTCGCCATCGCGGCGGTCACCGGCGTATTGATGTTCAGCGGGCAGGCGGTGAAGTATTACGGCAATTATGCCTTCCGCATGAAGCTGCTGCTGCTGCTCGCGGCCGGCATCAACATGCTCGTGTTTCAATACATCACCTATCGCGGGGTGGCGAAGTGGGATCGCGCCGCGGTTCCCGTGAGCGCGCGGTTCGCCGGCGCGATTTCGCTCGGCATCTGCTGGATCGCGGTCGTCGTCTATGGGCGGCTGACGGCGTATTACATGTTCTGAGGTGACCTGCGGTGGCTGCCCATACATGACCGTGGTCACGGTGGTGTCGGCACGACGCCGACAAGTGGCGGAAGTCGGCAGGAACCCGTGTTTGCGCACGGCGCGGGCGGTGCTAAAATCGCGCCGCGCCGGAGGCGGCGTCGGATTGAGCACATGGCCGTCATCGAGCAGAGCCCTGCCGTCCCTGCCGCTGCGGCGCCGGCCGCCGCGCGCGAACGCGAGGTCATGTACCGCCACAGCGCCGTGGTGCGCGTGACCCATTGGATCAATGCGCTCTGCCTCGCGCTCGCTGTTGATGAGCGGGCTGCGCATCTTCAACTATCACCCCGCGCTTGTATTGGGGGAATTACGGCTACCGCGGCCTGCCCTCCTTCATCTCGATCGGCGCCGTCGAAAGCTCCGAGTCCGACGAGATCACCGGCATCACGCGCATCGGCCCGTGGAGCTTCGTGACCACGGGCGTGCTCGGCGTCTCCGCCGATTCCGACGGCGACCCCGCCGCGATGGCGTTCCCCAATTGGATCACGCTGCCGGGCGGGCCGGGCCTCGCCTTGGCGCGCGACTGGCATTTCGCCCTCGCCTGGCTGTTTGCGGCGAACGGCTTGGTCTATCTCATGTTCGGCCTGTGGTCCGGGCACTTCCGCCGCGACCTCGCGCCGGCCGCAAGCGAGCTGCGGCCGCGTCGGATCCTCGGCGAGGTGTGGGATCATGTCCGGCTGCGGACGCCGCGGGGCGAAGCCGCCAAGCGCTACAATGTGCTCCAGAAGCTCGCCTATATCGCGGTGATCTTCGTGCTGCTGCCGGTGATGGTCCTGACCGGGCTGACCATGTCGCCGGCGGTGACCGCGGCGGCGCCGGTGCTGTTCGATATCTTCGGCGGCCGCCAGTCGGCGCGCACCATCCATTTCCTGGCGGCGAACCTGCTGGTGCTGTTCGTGCTCGTCCATGTGGTGCAGGTCGTGATCGCCGGAGCCTTCAACGGGATGCGTTCGATGATCACCGGTCGTTACGTCGTCCGGCCGGAGCGCGGCGCATGAGGCCGCTCGTCACCCGCCGCGGACTGATCGCTTCCGGCGCGGCCGCGGCGGCGGCGCCGCTGCTCGCGGGCTGCGACCAGCAGCTGTCCGATGCGCCGCAGTTCCGCTGGTTCCTCGATCTCGGCCAGGCGGCGTCGCAGCACGTGCAACGCCTGCTGCTCGCCCGCCAGCCACTGGTGCGCGAATACACCATGGCCGACATCTCGCCGGACTTTCCGCCCAACGGCACCGCGATGCCGCCGAGCCCGCAGTATCGCCAGATGCTCATGCGGGGATTCGAGAGCTGGCGGCTCACCGTCGACGGTCTCGTCCGCAAGCCGCTCGCGCTGACGCTCGACGATATCCGGGACATGCCGGCGCGCACCCAGGTCACCATGCATAATTGCGATGAAGGCTGGAGCGCCATCGGCCAGTGGACCGGCGTCCAGCTCGGCCGCGTGCTCCAGGAGGCAGAGCTCGCGCCCGAAGCCCGCTATGTGGTGTTCTACTGCATCGACGAGCTGGTGCGCACGCCCGACCGCAGCGGCTTCTATTACGAGAGCCTCGACCTGTTCGATGCGCTGCATCCCCAGACCATCCTCGCCTACGGCATGAACGGCAATCCGCTGCCGGTGCGTCACGGCGCGCCGCTGCGCCTGCGGGTGGAGCGCCAGGTCGGCTACAAGCACGCCAAATACGTGACCCGGATCGAGGCGGTCGAACGGCTCGACCGCATCGGCAAGGGCAAGGGCGGGTTCTGGGAAGACCGCGGCTATCAATGGTATGCGGGATTGTGACAGCGTGCGCGGCGGTCCCGGGCTCTCCGCCCAGGCTTCTCCGCCGGGCTGCGGCGAAACGCGTCGGCGACGGGATACCCCCTTCCCATCCGCGTCGCCATGGTGGAATGTCTTGCCAACTGAAGTTCGTTCCAAGGGAGAGAAACCATGAAAGGTCTAAGTCCGGTCCTGGTTGCATTGGCCGTCGCGGGGACGTTGCCGGCTTGCGGTGCGAACGCCCAGACGGTCGCGCTTTTCACCAAGAACAACACCAATCCGTTCTCCCAGGCGATCCGCGTCGGCAGCAATGCGGCGGCGACGGCGCTGGGGATCAAGGTGGTGCACTACGTGCCGACCACCCCGGACAATGCCGTCGAGCAGACCAAGCTGGTCGAGGACGCCATCCGCAACAAGCCCGACGCGATCGTCTTCGATCCCGTCGATGTCGAGAAGCTGGTGCCGGCGATCGAGAAGATGAACGCCGCCGAGATCCCGGTGACCGAGGTGACCGACCGCAGCGTCGGCGGAAAGTTCGTTTCCCGCGTGCTTCCCGACGATTACCAGATCGGGCTCGCCGTGGCGCGCCGCCTGCTCAAGGAAATGGGCGCCAAGGGCAACGTGGTGATCCTCGAAGGCATCGCCGGCAACACCACCAACACCGAGCGCCTCAAGGGCTTCAACGACGCGATCAATGAGGCGCCCGGGGTGAAGCTGCTTTCCTCCAAGACCGGCAAGTACCAGCGCAAGCCGGCCCAGGACGTGATGGAAGCCTGGATCAAGATCTATCCGCAGATCGACGGCGTGCTCGCCGCGAACAATTCCATGGCCGCCGCCGTCGCCGAGACCCTGGAGAAGCGCGGCCGCAAGGCGCTGATCGTCGGCATCAACGGCAGCAAAGAGGCGGTCGACCTGATCAAGTCCGGCAAGATGCTGGCAACCGGCGAGTTCAACGGTTTCGTGCTGGGTTGCCTGAGCACCGAGCTCGCGGCGCGCAACCTGCGCAAGCAGCCGGTGCCGCAGGAGATCGTGCTCAAGCCCGCCATCTACGACAAGACGAATTACGAGAAATTCGAGGCGCGGGTCGACATGAAGCGGTGCCCGACGCTCGACGAGGTCGCCGCGGAATAGCGGAACCGGCTCCCGCTGGCGCTGCCGGCGATCCTCGCCGGCGGGCTGATCCGTCCCGAGCCTCGAGAATCCGCGCTCGCCGCCGGGCCGACTGGTTTTCGACGTTCCGCCGCGTGCACCCTGCCATTGCTCGAGCCCGGGCTCGCCGCCGGCTGGGCACTTCTGTTCGTCGCGCTCTCGGCGCTGACCATGCTGCAGAATCGTCATCGCGATGCTGGTGCTGGCGGGGGCGAAGTGGCTGG
This sequence comes from uncultured Alphaproteobacteria bacterium, assembly GCA_963795865.1. Lineage (GTDB taxonomy): Bacteria > Pseudomonadota > Alphaproteobacteria > Rhizobiales > Xanthobacteraceae > JAJPKK01. Next base: position 25,725 of record CAWCJX010000050.1, on the reverse strand, counting down.
CGGGGGTCGATGGGCGCGAGGAGGCGGGGGCGCTGCGGTGAGGGCTTCATCAATTGTTCGCAATGCGTTCCTGTTTGCGATTGACCGAGATGCGCAAAAATCGTGAAAATGGATTACTATCGAGGAGAATTTAGGTGACACTTTTTTCCCTGACCGACCTGACCAACCGATCCGGCGAGTTGTTTGAGGCCGCGTTCCGAGGGCCGGTCGAGATTACGCGGCGCGGCAAGCGCAAGTTCGTGCTGCTGACCGCCGAGGAATACGACCGGCTGGTGGTGCGGCCGATACAAGGCGCGCCTTTCATGCTGATGATGCGCCTGGAGAGGTCGCCGTCATGATGCTGGCGACCCTTGCGGACAAAGACGGCTGATGGATGCGACCCTGATCTTGATCGATAGCGACGCGGAGCTTGCCCGTGCCCGCGCACTCGTCGATCGGCTCTGGGAATCCGACGAGCCGGCCGACATCGCCCGGCTCCAGGCGCAAGCCCGTCTGATCGCCGCCTACGAGGAGAGCAAATGGCCTCGCCGGCCACCACGCACCGCCGATCTCATCCGCCACCTCATGGATCAGCACGGTCTCACCCGCGCGGACATGGTGCCGATCCTCGGAACGCCGAGCCGCGTCAGCGAGGTCCTTCGGGGCAAGAAGGGGCTGAGCATGGCGATGGTGCAGCGGCTGCGCGCCCGTTTCCATGTTTCGGCCGACCTGCTCCTGCCGCCACCGAAGAAGGCGCCAGCCTCCCGCTCGGCCAAGCGGGCCGCGGCCTGATACGAGGTGTTCGCTGAGTGCTTTGAGGAAGCCGCAGCAGCCGATCGCGCTATACACGCGCGCGCCAAGCGGTGAAGCAAGGAATTACGGCATGACGCTAATCGCTAAGTTCTCGGTGAACGGGGTGCCCCTTTTAGTTGGAGATGTCCTGGTATCTTCGGACGCGATCACCGGCCGCGAAACTACTCTTCCCCTGGTCGGCGACATCAACAAAGTCATTGCCGATCATGGCCTGCGATTCGAAGTTGGCTTTAAACAGAAAGTCAACTTGATCGGAGAGCGCTTAGCGGTTGCGTGGTCGGGGCCGATGATGCAAGCCGAACGAGCGTTGCGCGCTCTATCCGCTATCTCAACGCGCAATAATCCAACATCAGACGATATTCGTCGTGCACTCGAAGCGATCGACAATGAAGCAATCGACAGGTTGTGTCTGATTGGCCTGCTTCATAGAGATACAGTTGGGACGGACGTTGAAGTCCATCACTTCGCAATGGGCATCCAGCCGATCGAACAGGCTGGGCTTGGAAGGGTCTTCGCGGCCGGAACAGGCCGTGCCGCGTTCTTAGCGCTACTTCAAAAATCCGATTGGACCAATTCAGGAAGCGGAAATCACTATCAGGTTGCACACGCTCTTTTGGGCGGCCTCACGAATGAGGAGTACAGGACTGGACGGACTATTATGGACCGATGGGGCGGCGGCTTTGAGGCCATCACTTTTCAGGAAGGGCGCTTCGAGAAAATCGGAGATGTTCTTCATACATTCTGGAGGCTCAATCAGACCTCTAATGATCCCATCGGGCTTCTTCCAATGTTCTATAAGACAGCTTATTTGCGGGACGCTTTGATTGTTCGTTCCGCGAGATTCGATGAAGTCGGCATGCGGACCTTCGCGTTGACCTCAACCGATCTCGTCTTGGTGCCTCCACTGTTGATGAATGTCAGCGATTATGATGAGCGCGAATTGGATCCCGTTGACTTTACTTATCGCGCCATTTGTTGTCACGTTCTGCTTGAACGCCCCGAAAATAGGGACCTCATACTGTATATTGAGCAGAGCGAGCGCGATCGCCATATGGCATTGGAAATTGATAGCTCGTCTGCCGTCCTTCGAAGTCTGCCCTGCATTTGTGGAAAGGATTGACTCATTTGTGCGTCAATCCGCGCTGTGATCGAGATCGCAATCATGCCTTCTTGCCCTTCGGCGATTTGATCCCGCGTCGCTCAGCCTTCGTTCATGCTACTTGCTTTGCCCCATACACGTTGCCAGGGTTGTGACCCCGACGATCGCCTCCGCCGCCCTTGACCCCAGCGTCCCGCGCTCCCATGAATGCGCCCGCATTCGTCCCGGTGCCGCCGCTCGCACGCGCACGCGCGGCCCGGCATCGCGATGTGTGAATACGATAGCTCCTTCGGGGAGGGAGAAGATTTTTCGAACCATCGGCGCAGCCCGTTGATGTCATCACATCAGCGGGACCGGCGCGAGCGTTAGCGATTGGGAGGACTGACATGAGCACACGCCAACCCGAGGAATCCAAGGGCTTCAAGCTGCTCGGGCATGATCGCTCGGCCGCCTGGGGCGGCGGCAGCATCGTCGAGGTGCACAAGGGCTACGCCTATGTGGGGGCGGTCGGCGGCGCCAGCTTCAACGGGCCGGAGGGCTTCACCGCCCATGACGTGCGCGACCCCCGCAAGCCCAAGAAGGTGTTCGAGTTCCGCGCCCCGCCGGGCGTGCATTGCCACAAGGTCCGCGTCGTCGGCGACCAGCATCTCTATGTCAATTCGGAGCGCCTGGTCGGCGACAAGGGCAAGAACGCCCGCGCCGGGCTCTTCATCTTCGACATCAGCAAGCCGGACCAGCCGCGCGAAGTCGGTTTCTACGACACCCCCGGCAGCGGCCCGCACCGGTTCGGCGTCGACAACAAGAAGAAGCTCGCATTCCTCCCCAACGACGCGCCGGGCTGGAACAAGCGGGTGATCTGGACGCTGGACACGAGCGATCCGCTCAAGCCGGAGGTCGTCAGCATCTGGGGCCTGCCGTGGCAGCGCTCCGAGGGCGACGGCGAGGGCAACGATCCGATGCCGGCCGAGAGCGCGATCACGCTCCACGGCCCGCCGATGATCCGCGGCGACCGCATGTATTGCGCGTGGTGGGGCGGCGGCATCTCGATCATCGATTGCACCGACCTGCGCGACATGAAGCTGGTCGGCCACGTCCAATGGTCGCCGCCGTTTCCGGGCTCGACCCACACCTGCTGGCCGATCGGCAACCGGCCCTACCTCGTCGTCACCGACGAGGCGCGGGCCAGGCAGAAATACTGGGACAGCCAGTTCATGTGGATCGTCGACGCGCGCCTGGAGACCAACCCGATCCCGGTCGCGACGTTCTTCCCGGAGCGGGAGAAGTATTTCAACCGTCCCGGCCGGTTCGGCGCCCACAACATATTGGAAAACATCCCGAGCGAAGGGCCGTGGGCCGACACCGTCTTCCTCACCTATTTCAACGCCGGGCTGCGGGCGGTCGATGTCCGCGATCCCCTGCGGCCCCGCGAGATCGGCTGCTACGTGCCGGAACTGCCCGACGGCCAGGAGGCGATCCAGTCCAACGACATCGGCGCCGACGAGCACGGCCGGCTCTACCTGATCGACCGCGCCGGCGCCGGCATGCACATCCTCGAATACACCGGCTGAGGCGACGGATCTCGGGCTGGCCGGTCGGCTCCCCGGCAGCGCCGGGCGCGACGGCGGCGCCGCGGCGGTGATTTGAATCAGCTCACGCCCACAGGCGTTCGCCCTTGATGTCCTTGTAGAGGTCGGCGACGAACTCGCCATAGCCGTTGAACAGGAGGGTCGGGCGGCGATCATTGGTGCCGATCACCTGCTCGGAGGCCTGGCTCCAGCGCGGATGGGAGACCTCCGGATTGACGTTGGCCCAGAAGCCGTATTCGGAGGCCTGCAGGGCCTCCCAGAACGTCTTCGGCCGCTTGTCGGTGAAGGTGATCTTGTTGATCGATTTGATCGACTTGAAGCCGTATTTCCACGGCAGCGCCAGCCGCAGCGGCGCGCCCTGGGATTTCGCCACCGGCTTGCCATAGGCCCCGGTGACCAGGAAGGCGAGATCGTTGTGCGCCTCCGCCATGGTCACGCCTTCCACATAGGGCCAGGGATACCAGCTCGCGCGCTGGCCGATCGCCATGGCGGGATCCTGGAAGGTCTGCATCTGCACATATTTCGCCGACGACAACGGACGCGCCATCTCCACCAGCTTGGCGAGGGGAAAGCCGGTCCATGGGATCGCCATGCCCCAGGCCTCGACGCAGCGGTGGCGGTACAGCCGCTCTTCCAGCGACATCTTGCGGATGAGGTCGTCGATGGCGATCTCCTGCGGCTTCTCGACCATGCCGTCGATCTTGATCGACCACGGCCGCAGCTTCAGCGCCTGGGCGGCGCGGGAAATCGATTTCGACGAGCCGAACTCGTAGAAGTTGTTGTAGGTGGTGTTGATCGCCTCCGGGGTGACGGGGCGGTCGAGCTTGAACTTCTCGTTGCGCTTGGCGGGATAGAGGTCCTGGGTCGGGTCGGGGACCTCGCTCGCCCGCTGGGCCAGGGCGACGGCCGGCGACAGCGCGACGGCCGCGGCTCCCGTCGCCGCCAGGAAGGCGCGACGATCGAAGAAGTGTTCGGGAGTGGCCTGATGCTCCGGTATCTCCCATCCGTGGCGGCGAATGATATGCATGAGTCCTCCTCCGGGGATTCCATTCTTGACGGGTAACATTGCCGCAACAGGTACGAGCGAAAGCCTTCACCGGCAAGTCACACTTCCGGCAACGGATGTGATCCGATGATACCACCTTCCACACACCGGGAAAGCTGGCGCAGGTGGCCCGTCCGGGCGGTGCGAACCTGACCTCGCCCACGCCGCTCCAGCGCCACATGGATCATCCGCGGCTCGGGAAAATCATGGGGCAGGGCGCCCTTGAGCGGCCGGATCGCGGTGTAGCCCCAATCGTAATGGAGCGCGATGTCCTCGATGTCGACCTGCAGCACCTGGCCCGGCCGGGCGTCGCGCACCGCCACCGGCCCGGTGCACATGTGGCCCGGCACCACGCGCCGCGTCCTGGCGTTATGGATGTCGTAGAGCGCCTGGGGAACCGAGGCCGGCGGCGGCAGCAGCATGTCGGGCGGCCCCGACACGGTCGAGATCGTGACGGTGTCGCCGCTCTCGATCGACAATGCCGGCGCCAATGCGGCGTCGAGATAGCCCCAATGCACCGTGCCGGCGCCGGCTTCTAATCGCACCGCCATCGTGATCTCGCCTCAGTGCACACAAGGGCTTCGACCCAAGGTTTCGACCTAAGGGCTTCGCTGGCCTGCGAGCCCATGATGGGAGAGGCCTGCACGGGGCACAAGTGCGACAGGCGCGGCTGCGTGACGAACAAAAAAACGCCGGGCCAGCGAGACCCGGCGGAGTTCGGCCGATCGCCGATGATCGAACCATCACCTTCCAGAGGGAACGCCAGCGGCAGGTACCTCGCCACCGGCCCAAAGAGATATGGCGACCGCAGCGCAGTCGCGGCACCCTGGAAGGCGCATGTCTGCCATGCCGGGCGGACGCCGGCTTGTTCGTGCGCTAATAGCTCCAGCGCTGCGCCTTGCTGACGAGAAAGTCGCGAAAGGCCTGCACGCGGGCCACGGACTTGAGTTCCTCGGGGTAGACGAAATAGGCATCGAGCGCGATGGTTTCCTCTTCCCCGAACAATTGCACCAGCCCGCCATCCTCCTCGACGATGTAATCCGGCAGCATGGCGATGCCGAGACCGGCCTGGCATGCCCGCAATATGCCGATGATGTTGTTGATGACGAGATGCGGCGTGCGCGGGCCCTTGCCGTTGCGGCCGACATCGACCAGCCAACGGGTGTTCTGCAGGAACGAGGGCACATGGCCTCCGAGGACCAGCAGGTGATGATTGTCGAGTTCGTCGTGCGCGCGCGGCGTGCCGAAGCGCTTGAGATATTCCGGCGAGGCATAGGCGTGGAAGTGCACCGAGAACAGCTTGCGCTGGATCAGGTCGGGTTGCGTCGGCAGGCGAAGCCGGATCGCCACGTCGGCCTCGCGCATCGCGAGGTCGAGTTCCTCGTCGGTGGTGATCAGCGTGATGCGGATGTCGGGATAGAGATCACCGAACTCGCCGAGCCGCGGCGTGAGCCAGTGGACGCCGATCCCCACCGTGGTGGTGATCTTGAGGTCGCCATTGGGGCGCTCGCGGCTGTCGGTCAGCTTGGCGCGCGCCGATTCGAGCTTCATGAACACGTCGTGGGCGGTACGATAGAGCAATTCGCCCTGCTCGGTGAGAATGAGCCCGCGCGCATGGCGATGAAACAGGGAGACCGTGAGTTCCTGCTCCAACGCGCTCACCTGGCGCGAAACCGCCGATTGCGACAGCCCGAGCTGCTCGCCCGCATGGGTGAAACTGCCCGCTTCCGCGGCGGCGTGGAAGACTTTCAGCTTGTCCCAATCCATGATCGATCAAATCGCGGGTGCGAAATTCCCTGGATGGCTGCTGCGCGGGATTGCACCGCGCGCCCGGAATGTTCCGGCGTTGCAATCCGATCCCGCACGTGCGGAACCGGCATTCCGCGACGGCCTATTCGGCGGCGGCGCGGTTGATCTCGTGGGCAGCGAGAAAGCGCTCGGCTTCCAGCGCCGCCATGCATCCCATTCCAGCCGCGGTCACCGCCTGGCGGTAGACCTCGTCGGCGACGTCGCCCGCCGCGAACACGCCGGCGACCGAAGTGGCGGTCGAGGGCGCCGTCTTGATATAGCCGGACGGTTTCATCTCGAGTTGGCCGACGAACAATTCGGTGGCCGGGGTGTGGCCGATGGCGATGAACACGCCGTCGGCGGAAAGCGTGGCCGGCGCGCCGGTCTTGACGTGGCGCAGCCTGACCTCCGCGACCTTGCGCGGATGTTCCGGGCCGCCGATCTCCGCCACCTCGTGATCCCAGATCACTTCGATCTTGGGGTTCTTGAACAGGCGGTCCTGCAGGATGCGCTCGGCGCGGAACGCGTCGCGGCGATGCACCACCGTCACCTTGTCGGCGAAATTGGTGAGGAACAGCGCCTCCTCGACGGCGGTGTTGCCGCCGCCCACCACCACGACTTTCCTGCCCTTGTAGAAAAAACCGTCGCAGGTGGCGCAGGCGGAAACCCCATGGCCGCGAAAGGCCTGCTCGGACGGCAGTTCCAGCCAGCGCGCCTGGGCTCCGGTGGCGATGATGAGGGTTTCGGTCAGGTAGGCGTCGCCGGAATTGCAAGTGATACGGAACGGCCGGCGGCTGAGATCGACCGTGGTGACGTGATCGGCCATGAGCCTGGTGCCCACATGGGCCGCCTGCTTTTCCATCTGCTCCATCAGCCAGGGGCCCTGGATGACATCGGCAAAGCCCGGATAGTTCTCGACATCGGTGGTGACCGTGAGCTGGCCGCCCGGCTGGATTCCCTGGATCAGGATCGGCTCCAGCATGGCGCGGGCGGCATAGATGGCGGCTGTATAGCCTGCCGGCCCCGAACCGATGATGACGACCTTGGCATGGATCGATGTCGGCATGCTGCGTTCTCTGAGACGGGGCCTGCTCTCGCACGCACGACGCCCGGACGGCCGGAAGATCACAATGAGCGCGGACTGGCGCCTTTCATGTAGGCCTTTGCCAAAGCTATGCAAGAAACGCAACCCTGAAATCTCACTTTTTACCGGCGTCAAGATCCAGTAACGCGGCCGTGAGCGGGAGTTGCGTAATTAAGTTTCAATAATATCGCCTCGCGGGTTAGAATCCGTTCGGTTCGCTGCCTCGCGCGCTTGCCGCGGCCTATTTTTCAATCAGAGTTTTCGGCGCGGTGTTGCCCTTGCCGGCTGATGGGGAGACGCTATCGGTGCGACGCCTCGATGCCATTGATCGCCATATCCTGCGCGAGCTTCAGGAGGATGGCCGCATGACGAATGTGGAGCTGGCGAAGCGCGTCGGGATTTCGGCGCCGCCTTGCCTGCGCCGGGTCCGCGCCCTCGAGGACGCCGGCTACATCCGCGGCTACCGCGCTCTGCTCAACGAGAAGGAACTCGGCTGCGAGGTGATCGCCTTCGCGATGGTCCATCTGTCGAGCCAGTCCGAGACCGATCTCCAGGCGTTCGAAAGCTTCGTGCGCAGCCAGCCGCTGGTGCGGGAGTGCTGGATGCTGTCGGGCGAGATCGATTTCATCCTCAAATGCGTGGCGCCGAACCTGCCCAAATTCCAGGCTTTCGTGACCGATCTGACCGCGGTGCCCCACGTGCTCAACGTCAAGACCACGCTCACGCTGCGCAATTCCAAGGATGCGCCGATCGTGCCGATGGAGCTGCTGCGCTCGCCGCCGCCATGAAGCCGCCAGCCGCCTTCAGCCTTGAGCGTCCGGCGGCGCCGGGGCCGGGCTGTCACCCGCGGCCACCCCGGCGTCCGCAGCGGTGGTGGCATTTGTGGGCGCAGAGGCATTCGTAGGGGCATCCACGGGCGAAGGTACGGTCGCCGCTAGCTCGGCCTGCGCGGCCGGGCTCGGCGCGGCATTCGCCTGTGCGTCCGGCCTCAGAGCAGGGGGCGGCGCGACGACCTCCGCACGGGCCTCGACTGCGAAGCTCGCCGGCTTGTCGCCGGCCTGACGGCGCGCCCACATGACGGTGTAGGCTTCCTCGAGGTTTCGTCGCACGAGATCGGTGTCGAACAGCGGGCAGGTCAGCCGGTTTTCGGCGAGCCGCTTTTTGATCTCGGCGAGAATGTCGCGGTCTTCGGCGAGCCACTGCGCGAGCGCGGCGTAGTCGGCAAGGCTCGACGTCACCAGCTCGGAGAGCCCGATGGAACGGAGCTGGCTCGCCGCTACCCTTCCGGCGAAGCTGCTGCCGCGGCAGGTCAGCACCGGCAGTCCCGCCCACAAGGCGTCGCTGGCGGCGGCCTGAACGCTGCAGGGCAGCGTATCCAGGAACAGGTCGGCGAGGCGATGGCGTGCCAGGTGGTCGGCCTGCTCGATGCGCGGGGCGAAGATAAGGCGGGCCGGGTCGACGCCGCGCGCGCCGGCACGCTGATGCAGGTTGAACTTGGTGCCCTCGCTGACCTCCGACAGCCACAATACGCTGCCTTCGATCCGGGCCAGCAGTCCCATCCAGACTTCGAACAGCGGCGCGGAGATGATTCCGCTGTTGAAGCTGGCGAACACGAATCCCTTCTCGGGCAGTCCGCAATCCTTGCGGGTCGGCGTCTGCTCGGCGATCGCCCGGTTGGCGTCGTTGACCTGGTAGCAATCCGGCAGGCGCACGACCTTTTCGGCGTAGAACGGTTCTTCGCCCGGCGGCACCACGGTGGAATTGGCGATGATGTAGTCGATGAAATCCGCCCCCATGGTGCCGGGATGGCCGAGATACCTCACCTGGATCGGGGCCGGGTGCGAGGCGAGGATGCCGCAACGGGCATCGGGCCCGTGACCCATGAGGTCGACGGCGATGTCGATTTCGAGGTCGCGCAGGCGCTGCGCGATGTCGCGGTCGCCCAGCGCGTGCATATCGTGAAACGCGTCGAGAGCCGCAACCGCGCGCGTGCGGGCGGCGGCGTCCTCGTCGGCGCCGAACGAGATGCCGGTGACTTCGAACTTCGAACGGTCGTGCCGCTCGAACAGGCCGGCGACGAAGGAAGACAACGCGCGCCGGTTGAAGTTCGCCGCCAGATAGGCGACGCGCAGCTTGTCGTGCGTGCGCGCCGGCGCGACCAGGAACGGCGTCGAAGCGGACGGGACGCGATCGCGGACATAATGGCGCGCGCAGGCGAGTTGCTGCGCCAGCGTGCCGTCATAGTGCAGCAGCGTGAGCGGGGAGATGGCCGCGGCGCCGTCGCGCAGATGGATTTCGATCTGGTGCGCGATCTCCGGGGTCCGCGCCCAGTCGCACAGCCTGGCTACGCACATGGCGAGGCGATCGAGGATGGCGGCCAGCGGCGTGCGCAGCACGAGCGTCCTCTCGTAGCTCTGCAGCGCGGCGGCGAAGTCGCCGATCGCCATCAGCGCATCGGCGCGGTGACAATGTGCGCCGGCATCGTTGGGGGCGAGCGCGAGCGCCGCATCGAAGCACTCGAGCGCCTCCTTGTGCATCCTGATCGCGTGGAACGCGATGCCCCGGTTGATGAGGACGCGCACGCCGGCAGGCGCGAATGCCAGCGCGCGGTCATAGCTTTCCAGCGCTTCGGCGTAGCGCTCGAGCGCCAGCAGCGCGTCGCCCCGGTTGTTGAGGGCGCGCGGATTGGCGGGCCTGAGCGCGAGCGCGCGGTCGTGGCAGGTCAGTGCTTCGGCGGGGCGGCCCAGCCCCTGCAGCGCGACGCCGCGACTGTCGAGCGCCGCCGCGTCGTCGGGGCGAAGCGATATGGCGCGCGCCAGGGCGACCTCGGCCTCCGGGTAGCGCCCGAGTTCGGCCAGCGCGATGCCGCGCTGGGCGAGCGCGGCGCCGTTGTCGGGCTGTTGCGCCAGCACCCTGTCGAGTTCGCCGAGCGCCTCGCGGTGGCGGCCGAGCCCGTTGAGCGCGAAGCCGCGATCGAACCGCACGTCGGGATCGTCCGGCCGCAGGATGATCGCGCGGGCATAGCTCAACAGCGCCGCCTCGGGCTTCTGCTGGGCCAGCAGCGCGCGCCCGCGGCCGCGATGGGCCTCGAAATTTTCCGGGCGTGCCGCGATCAGCTGGTCGTAGCTCGCCACCGCTTCGTCGAAGCGGCCGAGCGCGGTCAGCAGGGCCGCCCGGTTGAACAGGGCCTCCTCGTAATCGGGCCGGATGGCCAGCGCCCGATCGAAGCTCATGATGGCCGCGGCCGGCCGGTTGAGCGCGCGCAGCGCGGTGCCGCGGTTGTTCAGGGCTTCGGGGTGGCGCGGATCGATCGCGAGCGCACGATCATAGACGGCGACCGCCTCGCCATGGCGGCGGACCTCCTGCAGCACGATGCCCAGATTGCACAGCGCATCCACCGATTTCGGATTGACGGAGATCGCCGACATGATCAGCGTGCGCGCCTCCTCGTGGCGGCCCTGCTGATGGCGCAGCACGCCCAGCAGATGCAGCGCGTCGAAATGGTTGGGGGCGTCGGCGAGGATTTCCGCGTAGATCGCCTGGGCCTCTTCGAGGTCGCCCGCCTGATGGGAATCGACCGCCTTGGTGAGCAGCGGCGCAAGGTCGATGGAATGCCGGATCAGGCGCATTGCAGGATGATAGTTGAACCGGTTGCCGACTTAACAGCGGCGACATCGCCCGGCGGCCGGCCGCGCTTTCCTCGCGACATGCAATTCCCCGCCGAGACCGGTAGATTCAGGCTCGGACGATGACGCTCCCGCGCGAAAGCCGGGCCTGCGCGCTCAGCGCCACTCGACCTTCACCACTTCGTAGGCCTTGGCGCCGCCGGGGGTGACGACCTCGACATTGGCGCCCTTCTTCTTGCCGACCAGCGCGCGCGCCAGGGGTGAAGTGATGGAGATGCGCCCCGCCTTGGCGTCCGCTTCCGGTTCGCCGACGATCTGCCAGACCGCCTTCTTGTCGGTATCCTCGTCGATCAGGGTGACGGTCGCGCCGAATTTCACGGTGTCGCCCGACAGCTTGGACACGTCGATCACCTCGGCGCGTGCCAGCTTGTCCTCGAGCTCCGCGATGCGGCCCTCGTTGTGCGACTGCTGCTCCTTGGCGGCGTGATACTCCGCATTCTCGGAGAGGTCACCGTGTGAGCGTGCATCCGTGATCTGCTGGATGATGCGCGGGCGCTCGACTTGCTGGCGGTGCTTGAGCTCGTTTTCGAGAACGGAATACCCCGCCGCAGTCATCGGTATCTTATCCATCGATCCTCGATCCTCGATCCTCCGGCAAAAAATCGCCGATCGCGGTCCGGATCGACTCCGGAAACGCGATCCCGCTCGATTTCCATGCCTAGCCTGGCAGCGTGCTGGCCCGGTTTTCCATGTGGGCTCAGCTCACAAAATAGCTTTGCAGCGCGCGCACCTCGAAGTCGCCTCCGAGATAGGCTTTTATACCTAGCGCCGCTGCAATCGCCCCCGAAAGAGTGGTGTAGTACGGGACTTTATGCAAGAGGGCGGCGCGCCTGAGTGCGCGGGAATCGGCAAGCGCCTGGGCTCCCTCGGTGGTGTTGAAGACGAGCTGCACCTCGCCGTTCTTGATGGCATCGACGATGTGGGGGCGGCCTTCGAGCTGCTTGTTGATCTTGGTCGCCTGCACGCCGCGCTCGGAGAGATAACGCTGGGTGCCGGAGGTCGCGATCACCTTGAAGCCGAGTTCGGCCAGCAACCTGACGGCGGGGAGGATGCGTTCCTTGTCGCCGTCGCGCATCGACACGAACACCGTGCCGGCGCGCGGCAGCCGGGCGCCGCCGCCGATCTGGCTCTTGGCGAAGGCGATCTCGAAGGTCCGGTCGATGCCCATCACTTCGCCGGTGGAGCGCATTTCCGGGCCCAGCACGGTATCGACGCCGGGAAAACGGGCGAACGGAAACACCGCCTCCTTGACCCCGACATGGGCGGGTCGCGGCGGCTTGAGCCCGAAGCCGGCGAGCGGCTCGCCCGCCATCACCCGGGCCGCGATCTTGGCGACCGGCAGGCCGATCACCTTGGCGACGAACGGCACCGTGCGGGAGGCGCGCGGATTGACCTCGAGCACGTGGATGTGGCCGTCCTTGATGGCGTATTGCACGTTCATGAGGCCGACGACATTGAGCGCCAGCGCCAGCACCCGGGTCTGGCGCTCGAGCTCCGCGATGGTCTCGGGGGGAAGCGAATGCGGCGGCAGGGCGCAGGCCGAATCGCCGGAATGGACGCCGGCCTCCTCGATATGCTCCATGATGCCGGCGATGAAGGTGTCTTGGCCGTCGGCGATGCAGTCGACGTCGATCTCGATGGCGTCGGAGAGATAGCGGTCGATCAGCAGCGGCCTCTTGTCCGACACCGCGAGTTCCGACGGCCGGTCGAGGGCGGTGGCGAGCCGCGTCACGTAGCGATCGAGCTGGGCGGCGTCATGGATGATCTCCATGGCCCGCCCGCCCAGCACATAGGACGGCCGGATCATGATGGGATAGCCGACCTCGTCGGCGATGGCGCGGGCGCGCTCCGGGCTGGTCGCGATGCCGCTGCGCGGCTGGCGGATCTTCAAGGTGTCGAGCAGCTTCTTGAAGCGGTCGCGATCCTCGGCGAGATCGATGGCGTCGGGCGAGGTACCGAGGATCGGCACCTCGGCGTCCTCCAGGGCCTGGGCGAGCTTGAGCGGGGTCTGCCCGCCGAACTGCACGATGACGCCGTGAAGCGTGCCGTTGGCGCGCTCGGCCATGATGATCTCGAGCACGTCCTCTTCGGTCAGCGGCTCGAAATAGAGCCGATCCGAGGTGTCGTAGTCGGTCGACACCGTCTCCGGATTGCAATTGATCATGATGGTTTCGTAGCCGGCCTCGCGCAGCGCGTAGCAGGCATGGCAGCAGCAATAGTCGAATTCGATGCCCTGGCCGATGCGGTTGGGGCCGCCGCCGAGAATGACGACCTTGTTGCGGTCCGAGGGTGCCGCCTCGTCGGCGGGAGCGCCGGCGAAGGGCGGCTGGTAGGTCGAGTACATGTAGGCGGTCGGCGAGGCGAACTCGGCCGCACAGGTGTCGATGCGCTTGAACACCGGGCGGACGCCGAGGCGGTGGCGCCGCTCGGTGACCTCCGCGGCGGCGAGCCCGGTCAGCTTGGCGAGGCGCGCATCGGAGAAGCCCATGGATTTGAGCCGGCGCATGGTGCTCGCGGTGCCCGGCAGGCCCTTGATGCCGATCTCCGCTTCGGTCTCGACGATGCCGCGCATCTCGGCGAGAAACCAGGGGTCGATCCTGCAGGCGGCGTTGATGGTCTCGTCGGAGATGCCGAGCCGCATCGCCTGCGCGATCACCAGAATGCGGTCGGGGGTCGGCACCCCGAGCGCGGCGCGCACGGCGTTCTTGTCGTCGCCTTCGCCGAGGCCCTTGATGTTGATTTCGTCGAGCCCGCTCAGGCCGGTCTCCAGGGATCGCAGCGCCTTCTGCAGCGATTCCTGGAACGTGCGCCCGATCGCCATCACCTCGCCCACCGACTTCATCGACGTCGTGAGCACCGGCTCGGCGCCGGGAAATTTCTCGAAGGCGAAGCGCGGAATCTTGGTGACGACGTAGTCGATGGTGGGCTCGAACGAGGCCGGCGTGGCGCCGCCGGTGATGTCGTTGGCGATCTCGTCGAGGGTGTAGCCGACCGCGAGCTTGGCGGCGACCTTGGCGATCGGGAAGCCGGTCGCCTTGGACGCCAGCGCCGAGGAGCGCGACACCCGCGGGTTCATCTCGATGACGACGAGGCGGCCGTCGTCGGGATTGACCGCGAACTGCACGTTGGAGCCGCCGGTTTCGACGCCGATCTCGCGCAGCACCGCGATCGAGGCGTCGCGCATGACCTGGAATTCCTTGTCGGTCAGCGTCAGCGCCGGGGCGACGGTGATCGAAGTCGCCGGTATGCACGCCCATCGGATCGAAATTCTCGATCGAGCAGACGATGATGCAATTGTCGGCCTTGTCGCGCACCACCTCCATCTCGAATTCCTTCCAGCCGAGCACGCTTTCTTCGATCAGCACCTCGGTGGTGGGCGAGGCGTCGAGCCCGCGCTCGACGATCTCGAGGAACTCCTGCTTGTTGAACGCGATGCCGCCGCCGGTGCCGGCGAGGGTGAAGGAGGGACGGATGATGGCGGGGATGCCGATGTGCTCCAGCGCGTCCAGCGCCTCGACCAGGCCCTTGGCGATGTAGCGGCGCTTGCGCTCGGCCTCGCCGGCCGCCCAGGCGCCCTCATAGGCGTCGATGGCATGGCGCTGCGCCTCGGCGGCAAGGCCCGCCGCCGCGATCCTGGCGAGCCCGCCCTGATGCAGGTCGCGATCGGCCTTCTTGAGATCGGAGGCGTTGGCGAGCGAGGATTTCGGCGTCTCCAGGCCGATCCTCTTCATCGCCTCGCGAAACAATTCGCGGTCCTCGGCCTTGTCGATCGCCTCGGCGGTGGCGCCGATCATGGTGACGCCGTACTTCTCCAGCACCCCCATCCGCCGCAGCGACAGGGCGCAGTTCAGCGCGGTCTGGCCGCCCATGGTCGGCAGCAGCGCGTCGGGGCGTTCCTTCTCGATGATCTTGGCGACGATCTCCGGCGTGATCGGCTCGATATAGGTGGCGTCGGCGACATCGGGATCGGTCATGATGGTCGCCGGATTGGAATTGACCAGCACGATCCGGTAGCCCTCTTCCTTGAGGGCCTTGCAGGCCTGGGTGCCGGAATAGTCGAACTCGCAGGCCTGGCCGATGACGATCGGACCGGCGCCGATGACGAGGATGGCTGAGATGTCGGTGCGTCGCGGCATGGATTCCCGGCAAAGCCTTGATCGGGCATAAAAAAAGGCGTCGTCGCCAGCGCCGCCCGCAAACCGCCCGGCCGGCGGCGCAACGGCGCCGCGCGGCAGCCGGAGGCTTAGCCCATTATCCTCCGCGAGGGAAGAGTGCACTGCGCAATGCGGGTGGGACCGGGGCGTGCGGCGGGAAACGCGCCCCGAGGCGGGCTCGGTGGCCCAGGCGCCACGCGCAGATGCGACTTGAGATCTCATGCCACCCGATGTCGCTCTTTGTGCGGATCGAGAGCGCAAGCGCGAGGAGCGCTATCTATCCGCTCCGATCGCGTCGCTCACGGCTCCATCAGATGCAGCAACCCATCGGCATCGGGAACGGTGCGGGGTTCGCGACCCGGTTCAGAAAGACCCGGGGCGAGCTCCTTCACTCCCCGCACGCCGAAATAGAGGTCGTCTGCGACGCTCAGCGTGCTCGGGGAACCCGGGTCCACCCGCCCGAACGCGGCGCCCGTGACCGCGAGCTTGGCTCCGTCTCTATCGACAAGGCGGTAATCGGCCTTGCTGATCCGAAATGCCTCGGTGACGAGATAGATGTCTTCCTGGGCCAGGAAATCGCTGCAGACTCGCGACAGCCGTCGCGCCGTGCTCGGCTGGGCCAACCAGATCGTCAAAGCCCGGTAATCGACGGCATCGCCGCCTGAAGCCTCGATTTGCATGACCGCCGCATCGGCCTTTTCCAGGTCAGCCGTACCTTCGAGCTTGGCGATATAGCCGGCGGCGACAGAAGCTCGTACCCGGAAGCTCATCCCGACACCGATCGCGGGATACTTTCCGCGGACAAAGCGAAATTCCTGGTCGGTGATTCCGCACCTGCGCAAATCTCCGAGCCATTGCACGCTGACCGCGCCGTCCCTCCTCGTCACCTTTATGACGCTTCCGGCCCCCATCCTCTTGTCGGGCGTCGGCAGAGAAACCCAGCCATTTTCTTCGAGGAATTGTTTGAGGGGCCGCGGCTGAACAATCGTCTGAGCGGCGGAAAAGGAGATGGCGGCTGCCACCAAAATCCCCGTAGGGATGATCCCAAAGGTGTACCGGGCTGGTATATGGCCTGTCACGCCGCACCCGCACGTTGTCGTCTACGATGGCATTTCCAAGCTCGATTACCTGCGTCGATCAAACCGCCTGCTGCCGCCAATAGTCAATCAACTTTTATTCCCTCCCCCGCGCGCGGGGGAGG
Organism: uncultured Alphaproteobacteria bacterium; assembly: GCA_963795865.1. Lineage (GTDB taxonomy): Bacteria > Pseudomonadota > Alphaproteobacteria > Rhizobiales > Xanthobacteraceae > JAJPKK01. The sequence goes on along the minus strand of CAWCJX010000050.1, from coordinate 9,290 downwards.
ACAAGGACGTTCGATCACGCGATTTGAAGCGATAAATCGCGGACAAGGCCTTAAGCGGTCGCAGGCCGATGCGCCCGCAGGAAGGAACGGATTTGGCGGACCGCCAGGGGAATCCGCTCCTTGGGCTCCTTCCACGGGAACATGCTCACTTCGGCCTTCGGCGCAAGCATCGCGGCCTCCATGGCGACCGCGTAGGGATGCGCCGGGATGTCGTCCGGCAGGATCAGCACCGGCGTCTGGCAATTGCGCACGAAATCGCGTGTCACGGTAAAGACGAAATCGGGGTTGGTGCGATACATCCTGGTCAGGAATTTGTCGACCATCTCCATCGTGATGTCGGGCCGGCGAGCGACCAGCGCCGGACCCCAGGTCTTCATATTGCCTTCGTAGAAAAGGTCGCGCATCTCCGGACGCGACCCGCTGGGCTGCGCCAGCACGGCCGCGACAATACGATCGGGTGCCCGCCGCAAGAGGTTCCAGACGAGGGGGCCGCCAATGCAGAAGCCCATCACCATGAACTTGTCGATGCCCAAATGATCCATCAGGCCGAGATGGTCATCGGTGTAGGAATCCCACGGCCGGTCGATCTCGATCGGGCCGGAGGACTGGCCGCCCATGGCGTTGCGCAGGTCCGACGCGACGCAGCGGTACTCTCCCTTGAACTCCCCGATCGCGTCGAAGGGCCCGCGGGCAAGGCCGGCCATCGTCGAGTTCAATCCTCCGCCGGCAATGAGCAGCAACGGGAAGCCGGAACCGGCCACTTCATAGTGGATGCGAACGGGGCCTTTTTCGAAGAAGGACCCTTGTCCAGCCTGCTGGGCGAACACACCCTGCGTTGCGGCCAGCGCCGTCGCCGCGGCGCCCGTTGCCAGAATATTGCGTCTGATCGGATCTATCATCGGGCGCCCTCCTTGATCATCTGTCGTCTTGGCAAAGATTATGTTGGCGAAGGTTGTGTTGGCCGGTACCTGCGGCTCAAAGCGCCAGATTGGTGCGCCGGCGATAGCTTGCTCGCGCGCGGCAGCACAGTCAAGTTACCACAGGTGCCGCGCGAAAGCCTCCGTCCGCAGGTCCGTCGCAGCAATCGTGAACGGCCGTCACCCGGCCGTCGGCCGCGCCAGGAAGGTCATGCGCGAGATGATGTGGCCGATGTTGCGGGGTGCGCGGGTGGCGGTGAAGCCGAGCGCGGCGAGCCGCGCGATGATTTCCGCCTCGCTGTAGCGGGTCAGGCCGATCCGGCTGCGCAGCCGCCAATAATCGGAGAAGAAGGTCCGCACCAGGCCGGCGAGGGCGGCGAGCAGAAAGCCGTTCGCCTTGGCGAGCCGCAGCAGCGCCCAGGCGTCGGAAATCGCAGGCACCTCATGAGGCACCACGTCGCCCAGCACGAACAATCCGCTCGGCTTGAGCAGGCGGCGGAACAGCGCCACCACGCGATCGAACTCCTCGCCGGAGAGATATTGCGAAACCGAGTGGAGTACCACCAGATCGAACGACCGCTCCGGCATGGTGGCGGCCCGCTCGGGGGACACGACGATGATTTTCGGGTTCGGTTTGAAGCGGGCGATCAGGCGGCCGCGAACGCTGGGCGCCGCCTCCACCAGCATCAGCCGGCCCGCGGCCGCGGCGATCCGGTCGGCATGGAGCGCTTCGCCGCAGCCATAGTCGAGCACCGCGGCGGTGGGAGAGGGGACATAGCGGGCGATCTCGCCGGCGATGGTCGCATAATGCACGTCGCTGTGGAGCGCATTGACGTAGATCGAATGCGGGGAATCGTAATAGGCGACCCAGTCTTTCGATTTCGACGTCATTTCGGGACTCGCACCACCGGCTGGGCCGGAACCAAAAGGAAGAAGAATCGCCCGGGCGGGCCGGGCGTGCCCTGGTAAAGGTTCCTGGTCTGGAAATTGACGAACTGGGTGCCGGTCCTGCCGGTGGCGCGACGCCGCGCCTCGTCGACGCAGGCGGTGTCCTCGGCCCGGCAGACCGCCATCCAGCCCTCGCCGTCGAGACGGTCCTCGGTGACTCCCGGAGTTTGCGCTACGGCGAAATCCGGCACGATATCGGGGTGATCGGGGCTGTGGAATGCGATTGCCGCCACGAGGTGCGGGTCGCCCATGACGATCCTGAGCAGCCGCCCGATCGTGGCGTGCCAGTTGCGGGTGGCCTCGAAGCTGACCTGCCGATCGAATTCGCGGCCGTCCGCGGTGCCTTCCCGGTGATAGCGCGAGGCGAGCCACGGCCCCGCGACCAGCGCCGCGATCGTCAGCGCGATGACGAGGGCGGCGATGCGTATGGTGGCGATGCGTGACGCTCGCGCGGCCGCCGGCCGCAACAGCAGGATCGGCAGCAGGAACCATGCCGGCGCCGTGGCGTCCGCAGTCAGCACCGTGCCGGCGAGCAGCGCCAGCACCGCCCGTAGCGCCAGCGGCACGACGAACACAAGGGCGAGAAGGCGTCCATCGGGGTCCGACGGCCACAATGCTTCGCGCAGCGTCGCCCGATCCGGCCGCACCGCCAGCCAGTAGAGAGCGACCGGCGCCGCGATGCCGGCGAGCGCGGCGCCGGCATAGGACGCAAGCCCGCTCAGCACCTCGCCGGGCGGCGCGCCGGTATGCTGCGCGACGACCGCGGCGAGCGGCGCAAAGTCGTGCTGGAAGAGCCAGTAGACATGGGGCGCGACGACGAGCGCGCCTGCCGCCGCCGAGATCCATGGCGAGGGCGAACGCAGGTAGGTCCACCGCGCCGGATGCACCAGCACGCCGGCGACGAATCCGGCCAGCAGGAATATGGACTGATATCCGCCGAGGATCGCAAGTCCCGCGGCGGCGCCGGCGAACGCGGCCCATAGGCTTGCTTGCGACGCCGGGCTCCTGGTCTCGAACGCGCGCAGGAAGCCCAATGTCGCGACCGGCCAGGCCCACAGCAGGGTCCGGTCGGAATTGAAATACTGGCCGTAGACGCAGTAGAACGGCGTCAGCAGCAGAAACAGCAGCACCAGGAGCCGGTTGTCGCCGGCGACCTCGCGCCGCGCCACGAGATCGACGGCGAACAGGGCGAACCCCGCATTGACCGCCGCCAGCAGATAGATCGACCAGTCGATCGGCGGCGCCAGCAGGAACCAGACCGAAGCCATGAGGGCGGCCAGCGGCGCCGCGCCGTAATAGCCGGGCGCCGGATGCAGGGTCCTGGCATAAGTGTCCAGAAGTTCCGACGGCGGCCCGACCGAGGCGTTGGAACTGATCTGGAAACTGGTCAGGGCCGCGACGAACACGAATACCAGGAGCCGGGTCGCCCGCCCGCTCGAACTCGTTGTCGAGCCAGGCGGTCAGCACCTTGCCGACCGGTCCGTTTTCCGGCTTCAGATAGCGCAGGACGTCCATGGCGTCGGCAGACCCTACCGCATGATCCCGAAAGCTGCAGACTTTTCGGCTTAGATCATGCGTGAAATCAATGAAAATCGAAGCGCGATCCGAACCGATTCCATTAGAGCGGATCGCGCTCCGATGCGGCGTCGCGGACTTCCATCATGCCCGCCGTTTGTCGCGCATCAGGGCGACGAAGCGTTCGAACAGGTAATGGCTGTCGCGCGGGCCGGGGGACGCTTCCGGGTGGTACTGCACCGAAAACACCGGCCGGTCCTTGACGGCGATGCCGCAGTTCGAGCCGTCGAACAGCGAGACATGGGTTTCCTCGACATCGCCCGGCAGCGTCGCCCGGTCGACCGCGAAGCCGTGGTTCATCGAGGTGATCTCGACCTTGCCGGTGGTGAGGTCCTTCACCGGGTGATTGGCGCCGTGGTGGCCCTGGTGCATTTTCGTGGTGGCGCCGCCGAGCGCGATGCCGAGCATCTGGTGGCCGAGGCAGATGCCGAAGGTGGGCAGGCCGGCATCGACCAGCGCACGGATGACCGGCACCGCATAGGCACCGGTGGCGGCGGGATCGCCGGGGCCGTTGGAGAGGAATATGCCGTCCGGCGCGAGGTCCAGGATGTCCGGCGCCGAGGTGGTGGCCGGCACCACCGTGACCGCGCAACCGGCGCCGGCGAGCAGCCGCAGGATGTTGCGCTTGATGCCGTAGTCGATGGCGACCACCTTGAACAGCGGCGCCGATCCCGCGTTCTGCCGGCCGTGGCCGACATTCCACTGCCACGGCGTCTCGTTCCAGGTGAAGCGCTGGCCCGCGGTCACCATCGGCACGAGGTCCATGCCGACCAGGCCCGGCCATTCCCGCGCCTCCCGGCGCAGCGCATCGAGATCGAACCTGCCGTCGCGGGCATGGGCGATCACCGCATTGGGCATGCCCTTGGTGCGGATCAGGCCGGTCAGGGCGCGGGTGTCGATCCCGGCGAGGCCGATGATGCCGCGGGCCTCGAGCCAGTGATCGAGGTGGCGCCGGGAGCGATAGTTCGACGGATTGCTGATGGCGGAATGCAGGATCACGCCGCGCGCCCCCGGCGTCGCCGCGAGGTTCACCGTTTCGATGTCCTCGTCATTGGTGCCGACATTGCCGATATGGGGAAACGTGAAGGTGATGATCTGCCCGGCATAGGAGGGGTCGGTGAGAATCTCCTGATAGCCGGTCATGGCGGTGTTGAAGCAGACCTCGCCGACCGCATGGCCGGTGGCACCGAAGCCGAAGCCTTCGAGCACGGTGCCGTCGGCGAGCACCAGGACGGCGGTGGCCGACAGGCTCCGACCAGATGGAATCGTCTTGTTTAGGGATCATGGGGAGACTACATAGCCATCGCCCGCGCGCCCGTCAAAGCGGGCATGCACGCGCGAATTCGAGGACCCCATGCTTCGCGACGACATCAATTCTGCGCTCAAGGAGGCCATGAAGGCGGGGGACGCGCGCCGGGTCTCGACGCTGCGCCTCGTCAACGCCGCGCTCAAGAACGCCGATATCGAAGCGCGCGGGCAGGGCAAGGCGCCGCTGGGCGATGACGACATGCTGAGCCTGCTCCAGAAGATGATCAAGCAGCGCCACGAGTCGGTCGAGCTCTACGACCAGGGCGGGCGCGCCGAACTCGCCCAGCAGGAGCGCGAGGAGATCGCGATCATCCAGACCTATCTGCCGAAGCAGATGTCCGAGGACGAGGTCAAAGCGGCGATCTCCGATGCCATCAAGGACACCGGCGCGGCCGGCATGAAGGACATGGGCAAGGTCATCGCCGCGCTGAAGGGAAAATTCGCCGGCAAGATGGATTTCGCCAAGGTGTCGGGGATGGTGAAGGCCATGCTGGCGGGATAGTGCAGTGACGCCGCCGACTCCGCCCGAGAAGGGGGAGAGACTCGGCGGCTCGAATTCCACCCGAGGAGCCCGCCATGCCAACGCCGTCAGCATCGGTCCGTCCCGGCCGCGGGCGCATCTATCGAGTTCGATCACCGCGACCATCGGCGATACGCCGCTGGTGCGGCTCAACCGGCTGCCGCAGATGCAGGGGATCAAGGCGCAGATCCTCGCCAAGCTCGAATTCTTCAATCCGATCTCGAGCGTCAAGGACCGCATCGGCGTGTCGATGATCGAGGCCATGGAGGCCGACGGCCGGGTCGGCCCCGACACCGTCCTCATCGAGCCGACCTCCGGCAATACCGGCATCGCGCTCGCCTTCGTCGCCGCCGCGCGCGGCTACCGGCTGATCCTGGTGATGCCGGACTCCATGTCGGTGGAGCGGCGCAAGATGCTGGCGCTGCTCGGCGCCGAACTGGTGCTGACGCCGGCTGCAGGGGGCATGACCGGCGCGGTCGACCGCGCCGAGGAACTGGCGCGCGAGATCAGGAACGCGGTGATCCCGCAGCAGTTCAAGAACCCGGCCAATCCGGAGATCCACCGCCGCACCACCGCGGAGGAGATCTGGAACGACACCGACGGCGGCGTCGATGCCTTCGTCGCCGGGATCGGCACCGGCGGCACCATCACCGGGGTCGGCCAGGTGCTCAAGCAGCGCAAGCCCGCGGTGAAGATCGTCGCGGTCGAGCCCGAGGACAGCCCGCTGCTGTCGCAGGGGCGCGCCGGCCCCCACAAGATCCAAGGCATCGGGGCCAATTTCGTGCCGGAAATCCTCGACCGCTCGGTGATCGACGAGGTGATGACCGCGAGCAACCAGGCGGCGTTCGACACCGCACGGGCGCTTGCACGCTACGAGGGCATCCCGGGCGGCATCTCGTCCGGCGCCGCCGTCGCCGTGGCGCTGCGGCTGGGGGCGCGGCCGGAAATGGACGGCAAGATGATCGTGGTGGTGGTGCCCGATTTCGCCGAGCGCTATTTGTCGACGCCGCTGTTCGAGGGACTTTGACGAAGGCAGTTGCGGTCACCCTCACCGGGTGTCTTCGCAGGAGCAATGGTCGGCCCACCCCGTGCATGAGCGGCGTGCCGGCTCGCGCCGTCAATCTTGCGGCGTAAAGCCGGCCGCCCGCACCACCGAGCCCCACCGCTCCAATTCCGATTTGATCAGTCGCGCGAAGTCGCCCAACGAGATGGTTTCGATCTCGACGGACAATGCCGCCAGACCGGCTCTCACTTCATCAACCTCGAGAGTTCTGCGGATCGAATCGTCGAGCCTGCGGACGCGTTCTGCGGGCGTTCCGGCCGGGACGAAGACGCCCCACCAATCGACCGATTCGAGCGCCGGGTATCCGGCTTCCCGGAACGTCGGCACCTCGGGAAGAAAGATGCTTCGCCGTGGTCCGCTCGTCGCCAGCGCCCGAAGCGTTCCGGATCGGACGTAGGCAAGCGGGGTGTCGATCGGCAGGACAGCTGACGCGATTTGCCCTCCCAGGAGATCCTGAAGGACCGGCGCCGCACCCTGATAGGGAACATGGAGGTACTCGAACGCGGCGGCATGAGCCAACTGGACGCCGGTGAAATGAAGCGGCGATCCGGCGCTCGGCGATCCATAGGTTGCCTGCTCGGGATGAGCCCGGCACCAGGTAACGAAATCGGCGAGCGTCTTCACGCCGGCGGGCACGGTCGAGCCGATCGCCAGAATGTAGGAGACCACGCAGAGGGTGGCGACGGGAGTGAAGTCTCGGAGCGGATCGTATCTGAGGGTCCTGTAGAGGTGCGGGTAGAGAGTCATGGTGGCGACGGGCGCCAGGAGGAAGACCGAGCCGTCGCGCGCGGCGGTTTTCAAGGCCTCGATGGCGAAGCGGCCGCCCCCGCCCGCCCGGTTCTCGACGATGATGGCCGTGATGTCGCCCTTCATCGCGCCGGCAAGGAGCCGCGCAATCACGTCGGTGGTCCCGCCGGCCGGAAATCCCACCAGGAGGCGCGCGGTCTCGCCGCCCGCTCGTGTGCGGCACGGTGCAAGACATGTTGCGCAAAAGGCGAGCGCCGCGGCCGACGCGGCGAGCACGGCCCGACGGGTCATGATGCGCTGTCGTTGCATCTGCAATTCGGGCTCTCGTTGAAAGCCAAACGGCAATCTCCAGCGTCGGAATGTGCCGATCGAGCCGTTCTCAGATCGAGCAAAGGAAGGCGCCGGGCGTCCCGCTAGTGTCCTTGATTGACTGCTATGTGGTGCATTCGAGTCAAGTTTTTATGCTGCGAGTTTTTCCTGTTGGTACCAACTATTGACGGCGGTTTCGGCAGCTCTGATGGATTTGGCGATGGGTAGCTCGGGATTGGTCGCGCGTGGCGAGATGACAGCCAGGCCGGTGCGCAGCGAGCGGTTATAGAGACCGGTATAGAAGACGGCGGTGCGCAATCCCTTGGGCGTGATGCGGTAGCGGTGAGTTTTCGGAATGCGCTCGGTGAGGCCGTGGAGGCGCAAGCGACGCAGGTCGTAGGTGATCCGTCCCGGGGTCAATTGGCTGGGCTTTTTCCCCAGCAGTGGAGCAAGATGCTCGCGTACATCCTTGTGGGTAAATGTTCCCTGGACGAGAAGGAACAGCAGCAGGACGTTCAAGAGAGCCTGCACGCGCGGATCGGCGAAGCGCAGCGCCGCCGCGCGTTGGTCATTCACGGTGATCGGTCTTTGCAGGTCCTGGAAGGAGGCTTCGCCGATGAAACAGTCGTGACCGATGCGTTGGACGTCGAGCAGCCGTCGGTTGGCCGCAAAGCCGATCTTGCGCAGTTCCGGGAGATTTTCGATGCGCCGGCCGATAGCAAAGTCGCGGGTGTCATTGATGGTGGTTTCGGTGCGAAGCGCCTGTCCCTCCTTGTGGTATTGCTTGATGCGGGTCTTCTTGTAATCGACGTGCAGCGAAGGCACCACGCCGTCGGTGATGACACGGGTGCGGAACCGCCCCGGCGTGCGGCAGCTCACCTTGCGGTCGAACACCAGGCTCACCTGGCTGGGGCGGCCGATATCGAGGTTCTCGCGGATCACCTCCTCGAAGAAGATGCGCCCCGTCACCGGCTGGTCGAGCACCTGGGTGAGCGAGAACTCGGCCTGCAGGATGGAGAGGTCGTAGCGATAGCCGGCGGCGCGGTCGCGGGGCGGAAACGGATGCGGCAGGCGCTTGAGCCATTTGCGCAGCAAGCGATCGATCTTGCACGCCGAAAGTTCGTCGCATACCCGCTGCATCAGCTTGGGGTCGGCACAGGACTTGATGCCGTTGTCCAGCGCCTCGAACGCCACCCCACGCTTGGCAAGCTGCCGCTTGAGATACTCGTGGCCGTTGATGCAGAGCTTGGCATTGTACGGAAAGTAGGAGCAGAACTTCAGGAAGAATGGCCCGAAGTCCTCATCGACGCAGTAGAAATAGTAGTGGTTGACCATCGCGGTGGATTCCACGATCCACGGATAGGTTCCGCCGGTGTGCCTGCTGCGGCGACGCTCCGTGCGCATGACCCGCGCCTTCTCCTGGGCCTTGCCGACATACAGAACGCCCTCGCATTGGGTGAACCTTCGCAGGTATTTCTGCGTGACGTCGTCCTTGCGCTGCCACTTCTGGAAGGCAATCAGATCGACGCCCTCGTGGTTTATGAAGTGATCGATGTTGCGGACGAACGCTTCCGTCATCGGCGTCACCGCCGTCGTCGACGCAAAACGTTGGCCCCGATGAACCCGCAGGTAACCCACCACGGCGCCCACCGACTGCAGATGCGGGACGTAGACATTCAAATACATCCGGTCGATCGCCTCGACCTCCAGCACCACATGCTCACGCAAGATTTCCGCCACCGATCGCGGTATGCTCATCGCGGGCTCCGGTCGTCCACGGGTCCTCGGACCCATCGAGCTTCGAGCTCTTATAACCAGGGCACGTCCCTGCCGGCTCGACCGGAAGTCCACTTACACCACCCGCGCCAGCTGATACACCTCGTCGGTCTGAGGCGGAGCCTCG
>CAWCJX010000049.1:0-21631 GCA_963795865.1 uncultured Alphaproteobacteria bacterium | reverse complement strand
GCGGCGCCCCAGCTTCGGCGACGTTGAGTGGCAGCAGCCGCTCCGCCGAGATCGCCAAGACACTTCCTCGTGCGGCGGCGGGAGGCGGCCAGCACGCCCTCGCGGTCCGTGGACGGGCAGCCGAAGGTCTGGACCTGGCTACCAAACTACGCGACGTCCCCGCATGGTCCGAGGTCTCTGGGTAGCGGCACTTCGGGCGGAAAACAGAGCGCCAGTGCCGAGAAGCTGGTCCACCAAGACGCTTCCGGCCTTAGGCCAGGGACGACCTTGGACTGCGGATAGGTGGTGTCGCGCCAGGGATGCGCGCCGGGCCAGTCCACCTGCGAGCGATAGCCCGCAAGCACTGTCTGAGACCACTGGCCTGCCCGCGGCGACTGCTTGCCAGTGCGGGCATCCTGTTCGGATGCTGAACACTTCATCCATGTGGTGGAGCGGTGAAAACCTAAGCTCAAGGGCATGCTTGAGCGACATGGTTCCCGTCCGCCCAGCTGGGGCCCGATCACAGCCAACGACATCATCATCCCCAAGTGGGTTTACTTATAGGCAGCTATAGCTCGTAGTTTTGGGCGGCGTTAGGGCGGTCGGATATGCCCTGGCCTTTACGGCCATGGTCCGCGCCTCATATCCAGCGACCGCTGGATGTGTACTTCTGGCCATTCCGAGCAGGCGGGCTGGGTCGTTGTCTCACGCATGGCTGTCCCTCTCACCGACGGGTTCGCTGATCGCTGCATCCCCAGCCATCAGTTCCGCCGTCGTCTTAAGTACTCCGCCATGAGCCGTTCGCACCGTTCGCGCTCGCCCTCGAATATCGTCGGCGGGAACCGCGGTGGTGGCTTCGAGCTTGGCAAGTTCGGCTTCCAGCGTCTCGATGCGGGCCGAGGGGAGGCGATCGAGCCGAAGACGTGCGCCTCGAGGAGATGACCGACACGTGGCGGAGGAGGGCACAGCGAAACTGAGCCACGCGGACGCTTCTCGAAGCGTTCGGTCGTGATAAAACGGCGGCGGGCGCACAAGCTGCCGTCGCCGAGACCGTATTCAGTGCGGCCGCGCCAGCGTCACCCATCGCCGGAGGTTCGAAGCAGTCGCGGTCTCCGCCGGACATCGCCTCATCACAGACGTCCTCCGGCGGAATTCCGGCGCGGCGTAAGGCCTCATCATGATACGGAAATGTTTGTGGCTGCATTGAGCGTGACGCGGATGTCGGGGCGCTTGGCGGCCATTCTTTAAGAGCCCATCCTGTGCCGGCCCACCACAGGGTGCGATGGGTTTGGTCAGCTAGCACGGCTCCGCGAGGGTCAGCCAAGCGCGTGCTGAGAATGCTCACATTCCCCGAGCCCCTGTCACCAGCGAGAGGAGCCAACACAATTATCGACAGCGGTAACATGTGTCACAACGCGCTGAGAAGAACTGGAGCACGAATGTGACGATAAAGTAGGTAGCGACGCGACACTGACTACTCCTCGCTGCAATCATCATCGCCAGGATTTCAGGCAGAACGCGCATTTCCGCACAGTAATCACGACCTGATCGTGCGCGTGGTGGGGCGGGCGCGGATGGCGGGTCCAGCGTCGCAGGCCGGCACGCACGGCCAAGTCGCCGCCCCTGAGGAGGATAAGCCGCTCGGACGGCGCGGCGGGGGCGATCCACTTGCGCACATTGGCCGGATAAACCTCGTACATGACCTGGGTGACGAGTGGGCTTGTGACTCGGCCGCCGTTCGGGGTCCGCCGCCATGCGGCGTGAAACCCAAGCACGGCCTTCGCGTGGCGCAAACCTGCCTGCGCGGCAGGAGGGCGATCGCCAGCGTGCACGCCGACAGGCAGCGCTGTCGATGATGAACAGGTTCGCCGCTGACGCGCGCCGCCTCGAACCGCTCTACATAGTCGATGACCGCACCACCCGGATCGCCGATGATCCGCATGGTTGCGCTAGCGGGCGAACCCAATCGCGGTGCAGGAATGCCGACAAGCATCAGGCTGATGTGGCGCATCTTCCAACTCTCCGGCCGATTGGAAAGCAACGTTGGTGCCTGCGCAAGGGATCGGCAGTGCGCCGAGCAGGCGCTGAGCGCTGACGCATCTTTGGCCGACTGACGTACCCCATGCCTGCGTGCGCCCGCCAGGGCGAAGGAGTGCCGCGCGTGGCGGTCGCGAATCCGCAACCGCGTTGCGGGGCAGCACCGTGGTGTTGAAGGTGTGCGGCCCGGAAAGACCAGCACCGTGTGTGCGGCAACACCGCCGTCGTGGGCGGGAACAATGATAGCTCGCGCACCGGGGCGGTGTCGGAGGCGCCAAGTGTAGACACCGCCCCGGTGCGCGAGCTATCATTGTTCCCGCCCACGACGGCGGTGTTGCCGCGCACGGTGCTGGTCTTTCCGGGCCGGCACGGCTTCAACACCACGGTGCTGCCCGGCAACGCGGTACGGATTTGCGACCGCCACGCGCGGCACTCCTTCGCCCTGGCGGGCGTTAAGCCGGAGTTCGAGGCTCGCCCGTGAGGAGCGTGCCCGCGCACGCAGGCATCGGGTACGTCAGTCGGCCAAAGATCGGTCGCGCTCAGCGCCTGTCCAGCGGGCGCTCCCGATCCCTTGCGCAGGCACCAACGTTGCTTTCCAATCGGCCAGAGGATTGGAAGATGCGCCACATCAGCCTGATGCTTGTCGGCGTTGCTGCCGCCGCGATTTCGGTTTCGCCCGCTAGCGCAACCATGCGGATCATCGGCGATCCGGGTGGTGCGGTCATCGACTATGTGGAGCGGTTCGAGGCGGCGCGCGTCAGCGGCGAACCTGTCATCATCGACGGCGCCTGCCTGTCGGCCTGCACGCTGGCGATCGCCCTCCTGCCGCGCCGGCAGGTTTGCGCCACGCCGAAGGCCGTGCTTGGGTTTCACGCCGCATGGCGGCGGACCCCGAACGGCGGCCGAGTCACAAGCCCACTCGTCACCCAGGTCATGTACGAGGTTTATCCGGCCAATGTGCGCAAGTGGATCGCCCGCCACGGCGGCCTGTCCGAGCGGCTTATCCTCCTCAGGGGCCACGAGCTTGCCGCCATGGTGCCGGCCTGCGACGCTGGACCCGCCATCCGCGCCCGCCCCACCACGCGCACGATCAGGTCGTGATTACTGTGCGGAAATGCGCGTTGTCCTACAAATCCTGGCGATGATGATTGCAGCGGTGGTCGTTGCTGGCGTCGCTACCTACTTTATCGTCACATTCGTGCTCCAGTTCTTCTAGGCAGCATTCCGTGCGGGCACCGTGCCACCGCTGTCGATAATTGTGTTGGCTCTTCTCGCTGGTGACGGGGCCTGTGGATTGCGGGGAACCGGACCTGTGGATTGCGGGGAATGTGAGCATTCTCAGCACGCGCTTGGCTGACCCTCGCGGAGCCGTGCTAGCTGACCAAACCCATCGCACCCTGTGGTGGGCCGGCACAGGATGGGCTCTTAAAGAATGGCCGCCAAGCACCCCGACATCCGCGTCACGCTCAATGCGGCCGGCGACGACTTTCGTATCATCGATCATGTGATCAAGGCCTTACGCCGCGCCGGAATTCCCGCGGAGGAGATTGAAACGTTCTGTGATGAGGCGATGTCCGGCGGAGACCGCGAGCTGCTTCGAACCTGCGGGCGATGGGTGACGCTGGCGCGGCACTGAATACGGTCTCGGCGACGGCAGCTTGTGCGCCCGCCGCCGTTTTATCACGACCGAACGCTTCGAGAGCGTCCGCGTGGCTCAGTTTCGCTGTGCCCTCCTTCCGCAACCGCCCCACGTTGAACCAGATGTCGCTGTCGGTCATCTCCTCGAGGCGCACGTATTCGGGCTCGATGGCCTCCCTCGGCCCGCATCGAGACGCTGGAAGCCGAACTTGCCAAGCTCGAAGCCACCGCCGCCGTTCACCAGGCGGACTTCGAGGGCGAGCGCGAACGGTGCGAACGGCTCATGGCGGAAGTACTTAAGACGACGGCGGAACTGATGGCTGGGGATGCAGCGATCAGCGAACCCGTCGGTGCGAGGGACAGCCATGCGTGATAAATAACGACCCAGCCCGCCTGCTGGGAATGGCCAGAGTGCCGCATCCGGGCGGGATCACTTGGATATGAGGTGCGGACCATGGCCCTGAACGGCCAGGGGGCGTATCCGACCGCCCTAACGCCGCCCAAAACTACGAGCTATAGCTGCCTATAAGTAAACCCACTTGGGGATGATCGGGCCCATGTCGTTGGCTGTGATCGGGCCCGGCTTCGGGCGGACGGGAACCATGTCGCTCAAGCATGCCCTTGAGCAGTTGGGTTTCGGCCCCTGCCACCACATGGATGAAGTGTTCGCCCATCCCGAGCAGATACCGCACTGGCAAGCAGTCGCCGCGGGCCGGCCAGTGGTCTGGGACGACGTGTTTGCGGGCTATCGCTCGCAGGTGGACTGGCCTGGCGCGCATCCCTGGCGCGAACTTACCGCCGCCTATCCGCAGTCCAAGGTGGTCCTCACCGTAAGGCCGGAAGCGTCTTGGTGGACCAGCTTCTCGGCCACGATCGGCGCTCTGTTTTCCGCCCCCGATCAGGTGCCGCTACCCCCGGACCTCCGGACCATGCGGGACGTCGCGATTGAGTTGATCCAGGTCCAGACCTTCGGCTGCCCGTCCACGGACCGCGAGGGCGTGCTGGCCGCCTACCGCCGCCGCACCGAGGAAGTGTGTGCCGCAATCTCGGCGGAGCGGCTGTTGGTGTTCAACGTCGCCGAAGGCTGGGCGCCGCTGTGCCGCTTCCTCGACGTGCCGGTGCCGGACGTTCCGTTCCCGCGTATGAACAGCACGGAGCAGTTCTGGAAAACGGTACGCGGCGAACAACACTGAGCCGGCCTGCTCAATTCCGCTGCATTGCAGCAATCGTGGTAGTCGATCGCCACAGAGATGTCCGAGAGCTGTCACCAAACGGCGCGCGAAATCGTGTAACGGGTTTTACCTTGTCCTGGTAATCCGTTACGCCGAATACACGGGCGTGCCGAGCGCCAGAGTGGCTGGTTGTCCTGGACCCGCAGCGGACATCGGCCGCAAGTTTAAGCATTGCGCGTTGTAGCGACGCTAGACCACCGATGCGCTCAGCAGGGAAAGGACCGGCCGCAATTTGCGCATTCCCTGCGTGCCACGCGCCCCGCCCGCGCCACGCCGCTCTTCACCACCAGCCCTGTGAGCGTTGATAATAGCCGCCGCGCGCGGGCGTATTGCTGAAAGGCCAGCCACCCCAGCCGACGCGGGTATCGGGCGAACGCGCGCGGGTTAGGATGCCGCCCTGTGGCTGGTTGTTCAGCGCGACGACGAACTCAGTACGATAGTTGGTCTCCTTGTGCAGAGGCTCGTCCGAAATGATGAGCGCGGATCGTGGCGATGCGGTTGGCGCGATGCGATCGAGCACATCCTGCGGGATGGTGATGCGGTCAAGCGCGGCCTTGGCGTCGTCCCCGCTGTCGATCGTGACCGCGGTCCAGCGCAGGCCCCTGTCGGCGCGCGCCATGGCCGAAAACACATGCGTGCCGATCGGCTTGTCGGGATCGCGGATCGTGACCGGAACCTCAATGGTCGTATCGAACAGCTCGCCCCCGTCCGGCAGCCGCTTATGCGTGTTGCGCCGCACGTAAAGCTTCTGCGTCGCGCGGCTGATGAAGACCGAGACCGGCTCGAGTGCCAGCTTTGCCTCGCTTGCCGCCTTGGCGGTCTCGGACCTCTTGGTCTCGGCCGCCTTGGCGGCATCCTGGGCCGCTATGACAGCGCCGAGCTTGGATTTGTCCTTGGCGGCGTCGATCTGAGTTTGCAGTTCCTCGACTTTCGCAGCGGCCTGCTGCTTCTGGCCTTCGGCTCGTGCCTTGGCCTGGTCCGTCTTGGCGGCGGCGCGCGCCTTCTCTGCGACCGCAAGCGCGGCATCGGCGCGAGTCTTGGCCAATTCGAGCTTGCGCAGCGCCGCCGCGAGTGGGCCCGCCTCCTTCACCGCAAGGGCGACAGCGTTCTTGGTCTGTTGAGCGAGCTTGGTGGCTTCGTCCGCCTCGCGGGCGAGCGCTTCGGCGCGCGCCGGCGCGGCCGCGACCGCCTGGGATTTCGGGGCGAACAGCGCCGGATGCGAAAGCTCGACCGGCTCCGCGTCGTTCGGCGAGATGATCACGCGCGTGCCAATGGGGACTTTGTCGAACAGCTTCTCCGCAAAGCCAAAAGGCATCCGCACGCAGCCGTGCGAGGCCGCATATCCGGGCAACGGCCCGCCGTGCAGCGCGATGCCATTCCAAGTGATGCGCAGCATGTTCGGCATCCAGGCATCGTCATAGAGGCTCGAGTGGTGGTCTTTGTCCTTCTGCACGACACTGAAGACGCCGGCTGGCGTCTCGCGTCCTGTAGTTCCGGTCGACACCGGCGCGCGCAGGATCCACCCGTCGGCGTCGTAGAAAGTCACCTTCTGGCTCTTGATCGATACGATCGCCATGATCGGCTCGCCCGCGTCGCGCGGGGCCGCAGCCTCGGTGGTACGCTCGGGACGGGCCTGGCGGGGCGCAGCGTCGGCGGGCGGCGCAGCGGTCAGCGCCGCGGTGGCCGCGAGCGTCACAAAGGCACGAAGCCGCCATCGCCGGATCGCCTCGGCGGACTGCACCGTCGTGGATTGCTTTGTCATGCCACGCCCCCGTTGAACCCCCGCAGCGGGCTCCTCCGAATCGGTGCACAGGCAGCTGCCTCGCGCCGCAATCTCGAAATTTTAGCCGAAGCCTGGGCTAAAGTCTGACAACGCCTGGAACTAATAGGGCGGATTGTCGTCCGAAGTGTGATTCATGTGGGCGGGAGCAACGCGCCGGAAGCGCTCTAGTGGACGTAATCCGACGCTTCGTGCCCGCGTCTGACGGCGCGGATGTGCTCGGAGCGCACCATCTTCATCACGCCGACCGAGAGCGCCACCTTGAAGTGATCGAAGCCCATTGTCGGACGCGAGCCGTCCGCTCGCACTAATTCAAGGATACATGAAACTAACTGGGACTTCGTCCTACCCTCGCCGAAAAGGTGACGCATGAAAAAGCTCGCTCTCGCTTGTCGACCCGGTACGAGATCGCGCGATCGGTGAAGATCGATGCGAAGCAGCGCCGGCACGCCTCGATCACTGCCCGTGCACCGCGAACGTTGAGGAAGCTTTCGTGCTGGCCGGCAAAGCTCGCGGTCGGCAAGTCCTCCGCCGTCGCGGAGCTACGCACCGCCACCGCGACATTGGCGCCATATTCCTCTTCGAGCTTGCGATAAGCCGCCGTAATCGTTTCGGCCAGCGCCGCCGTGCCGGTTGCCCCATAGACGATCTCGCGTGCCGCGGCGGCGGCCTTGCGCAGCAGCTTCACCTGGGCCTTGTCGAGCCCGTCAAGTAGGCCATGAAGCTTTTCCGTGGCCTGCGCGCCGGAGAGTGCGTCGCGATAGGCCTGCGCCGTCAGGGCGAAGCCGTCCGGCACCTTGATGGCGCGTTCCGACAGGGCGCAATAGAGCTCCCCTAGGGACGCATTCTTGCCGCCCACGATCGGCACGTCGCCAAGCCGAATATCCTTGAACCAACGGACGTAGGGATCCGCTTGCGCGCTTTCCTTCGGTTCTCGCTGCATCCCAACAAACTCCTGCCGTATGTTGTTTTCACCTGGTCTGAACTAATCGCATCTTGCACCGATTGAGCATTACCCGAGTTATGGATGAATCAAATTGCTGCGCCACGACGCAACCTGCTGAATCTCAATTAACACAAGATAGCATGGCGAAAAGCCCTTGAGACAAATTAATTCCAACCACCCCTTTTTTCCCGCGTGGCGGATCAATCTCCAGGAAAGCGAATTCTGACCCGTCTTGATCGAGATCAACGCGCGCAGCAGGCGTTGCAACGTATCGCCGATGGCACAGTCGCAATTCTGGTCGCGATTCTGACTGCAGTGCCAAGAGGAGCGGCCGCGAACAAGGTGACTTCCGCAGGATGACCGCCGTGATTTCATTGGAAGATTGCATCGGCCTTTGCGGTCTCGATGGCGAGCAAGTCGCCGCGATCAGCGAACATGAGCACATCCCGGAAATGGCCGCTGCCGCGCTCGCCAGCTATTTACTGAAGCAGCCACACGGCAGCGAGACCATTCGAACAATGATCATCGACGATATTCGCAAAGCGCTCGACGACGGCCGTATCAGACATGCAGCGGAGCTATTCATGGCGTTGCGCCACTTCCTCGAACAGAATCCTGACGCACGCGCCGGATTGGCCGTCGAGTAGACTTTTAATCTCTCCAGGTTCACTTTTACGAACCCGTAGGAGAAAGAACATGCGAGGCTGTGATGGGAAGCAGGGTTCAGGGTTATGTAGGGCCAAAAAAGCGGCATGTCTACACGAAAGCGTTAGTGAGTCCTCGGAGCTTCTGGAACAATAGACCGTAGAGATCGAAAAAAGGAATTCGGGCAGAAGACGCCGAGCGGGTCGGGCAGATGAGCTGGAGGTTTCTCCATTCCACCTTTATTCGGCCAGCGCGATTTCCCGATGACTGACGCAGGCTCAGTCGCGGGTTTTTAGCGGCTCTGGGCGATGCTTTGCGAACTGCAGTGGAGTTGACTCGCATCAAGGCTGCCTCGGCCACTCGAAACGATGACGACGGTTCACGTAACATGGCCGAATCGGACACGCGGAGGCCGACGGCATCGTCGAGTACTGACGAGGATGTGCTGCGATCGCAGAGGGAACGGACGACTGCACGCGAGAGCGATGACGCCCAAGAACCGGCGACTTCCCCGCATCAGCCAGGCAAGGCTCGAGGAGATGATCGAGCAGGCGACGGTCGACGCCTACAACGAGTCGCAGCAGATCACGGGCTGGTTCACGATGATCGACGAAAACTTGGCAGTGCCGTTCGAGACCACGGTGCTTGGAGTTCCGGTTACCGTCGAACGCCTCGACCTGAACCGGAGCGAGCAGATTGTCGCCGTTTGCAAGCGGAGGTGCAGCCGCCAGTCGCTCCCCATCCTCGATCTACCGGTACCCACGCCGCCGCCGGACGGCGCGGAATGGATCGAAGCATATCGTCGGTGGCAGAAGGATGACTGACATGGGCAGCCTGCTGGCCGATTTCCTGACTCGCGCAGCAGTCCCCATCTGTGGCAGGCGCATTGGCACGTGGTGCGCCAGACCTGGGCCTTCTTCCAGAACGACTTCGCCGGCCGCATCGCCAACCGGGTGATGCAGACCGGGCCGGCGATGCGCGAGAGCCTGGTCGCGCTCGTCACCGCGCGTCTGGTACATCCTGGTCTACGGCGCGACCGCGATCCTGCTGCTCGCCGCCGCCGACCTCTGGCTGGCGCTGCCGATCCTGCTGTGGTTCGCCGGCTATGTGGTGATGCTGCGGCTATTTCGTGCCGCGCATGCGCGACCGCTCCAAGGTGAGTCGGAGGCGCGCTCCGCTGCTCACCGGGCGCATCGTCGACAGCTACACCAACATCCTCACCGTCAAGCTGTTCGCGCGCGCCGCGCGCACGAGGACGCCTATGTGCGCGAGGCGATCGACCAGCACACCGGCCTGTTCCACGCCTCGCTGCGGCTCAACACGCTGTTCGGCCTCAGCGCTGTCGACGCTCAACGCCCTGCTGGTCACCGGCACCGGCGGGCTCGCGATCCTGCTGTGGACGCGCGGCGCAGGTCGCGGTCGGCACCGTCGCGATGGCGCTGCCGCTCGCCTGGCAGATCATCAACATCGCCGGCTGGGTGGCGCTGCAGATCACCGACATCTTCGAGAATATCGGCGTGGTGCAGGAAGGCATGATGACCATCGCGCGGCCGATCGCGCTGGTCGATCGGCCGCAGGCGCCGAGCGCTCGCGGTGACGCGCGGCGAGATCGCGTTCGAGGACGTGCGCTTCGGCTACGGCCGCGAACCGGCGTGCATCGACGGCCTTCAGCTGACGGTCGCGCCGGGCGAGAAGATCGGCCTGGTCGGCCGCTCCGGCGCCGGCAAGTCGACCGTGGTCAATCTGCTGCTGCGCTTCTTCGATCTCGAAGGCGGCCGCATCCTGATCGACGGCCAGGACATCGCCGGCGTGACGCAGGAGAGCCTGCGGGCGCAGATCTCGGTGGTGACGCAGGACACCTCGCTGCTGCACCGCTCGATCCGCGACAACATCCGCTACGGCCGCCCGGACGCGAGCGACGCCGAGGTCGATCGCCGCCGCCAAGCTCGCCCATGCGCACGAGTTCATCCTCGACCTGGAGGACTGGAAGGACCGCCGCGGCTACGACGCCCAGGTCGGCGAGCGCGGCGTCAAGCTGTCGGGCGGCCAGCGCCAGCGCGTCGCCATCGCGCGCGTGATCCTGCAGCAACGCGCCGATCCTGGTGCTCGACGAGGCGACCTCCGCGCTCGACAGCGAGGTCGAGGCCGCCATCCAGTCGAGCCTCGACACGCTGATGGCCGGCAAGACCGTGATCGCCATCGCGCACCGGCTCTCCACCATCGCCCGCATGGACCGCCTGGTCGTGCTCGACCGCGGCCGCATCGTCGAGCAGGGCTCGCACGAGGAGCTGCTGCGCCTCGACGGCCACTACGCCGCGCTGTGGCGGCGCCAGTCCGGCGGCTTCATCGACGCCGCCGACATGCAGGCGGCGGAGTGAGATGTGCGGCAATCTCATCGATCGCGCGAAGCGACGAAGTCGGTCACAATTCGTGAAATCGTTCGCCCGAACTTTTTGACGGCGTTGGAAATTTAACATTTTAGTGAGCGCGAAACTCGTACCCCCCATCCCCCGCGGGTTCGTGCTCCAAAAGCCCTGGCGACGCTGGGGCTTTTTTCGTCTCACGCACCGGTCTTTCGATCCGACCCGCGCCGCTTGGTCGGCCCCGGTGGCGCGTCGCACCGACGGCGCGGACGGCCGCTTCTCGCCGGGCCTCACGTGCCGGTCGATGAACCGCTTGGTGTCTTCTCCCAGATTGTCGTCGGCGTCGAAGGTCCGTTCGAGCACCTCGCCCGCGATGTCCTCGGAGACGTCGCGTGACCGGCCCTCGGCGGTGTTGAAAGCGACCACGCGGAGCGCGTCTCCGTACTGGCCGGTGAGAAAATTGCGGATCATGGTCTCGCGATCGGCCTCGGCGGGGTCGGTCTCGTCATAGGCGATGCCGAACTGGCCGTGGTCGTTCAGGACCAGGTAAACGGTGACGTCGTCGGAAGGCTCTGACACGCGACGCGGCGTTAAGTAGGTCATGGTAATTTCCCCGGTCATTTGCGGCGCCGAAGCGCCGCCTCGTCTGTGCTATTCACCTTGCTCGGAGAAGCAGGCTGGCATCGGGCCTATTTCGCAGGAGCCCAAACTCTTGACGATGCCGCGTACTCGATGGCGATGGATCGGATAGCGCAAGATCGCAGCGGGCGGGTGTGGCGGGTGTCGGCGCGCGAATGCGGATGGAGAGCGCGGACGAAGTCGTCTGTCAAAAAAACAGAGTTTCTGGTAGGGGCCAAAATGTCAACTCCCTGTCAACAGAGAAGGTGTCCAAGCGCATGTATTGCCTAGTCTGGCATTGTCCAGTGAAATTCACGCAAAAATCGGCACCTGTTGGCACCACGGATGCCAAGTGCTTGAACCGTCTGGACCCGGTTCGTTCACGGTCCCCCTGTTCTGCAGGGAGGAGGTCGATCTATGCTCGCCTTTGTGCGCGCCAGCCTGACGGCGGCGCTGGTGTCGATATCATCCATTTCCGCCTTTTCCGCCGACAAGCCCTATCACCGCGACGATCTCGCCGACGCCGCCATCCGCCTGGAGGCCCAGGTCAAGGCCGATGCCGGGACGGTGGCCAAGCCGTTGGCGGCGCTGCGCCGCGATGCCGACGCGGCGCTGGCGCGCAACGACCAGAAGGCCGGCATGCAGGCGCTCGGCCAGATCGCTGCGGTCGCCCCCGCCGATGCCGCAAACTGGCTGCGCCTCGCGCGAACCATCCTTCAGGTCCGGCCGGCCGACGATCGCGACCGCGCGGTGCTGCGCGAACGCGCCGCGACCGCCGCCTACATCGCCTATCAGCGCACCACCGACGCGGGCGACGAGGCCGCGGCGCTCGTCCTGCTCGGCCGCAGCTATGCCGACCGCTCGCTGTGGCGTCCGGCCCTCGACGCGCTGCGCCTCTCGCTGGAGCGGCGCGAAGTCGCCGATGTGCGCGCGCAATATGAAAAGATGCGCGACGACCACGGGTTCCGGCTGCTGGATTACACGGTCGATTTCGGATTCGGCTTCGCCGCGGGTGTGCTTCCAGTTCTCCGAACCGCTGCCGGGCAAGCGCATCGACCTGTCGCCCTTCGTCAGCCTGGCCGGCCAGGACAGGCCGGCCCTGTCCGCCGACGAAAAGCAGCTCTGCGTCGAGGGCCTGAAGCACGGCGAGCGCTACGCCATCACGGTTCGCGCCGGCCTGCCGTCGACGGTCCAGGAGACGCTGGCGAAGTCGGCCGATTTCTCGATCTATGTCCGCGACCGCAGCCCGTTCGTGCGCTTCACCACCAGGGCCTATGTGCTGCCGCGCACCGGTCAGCGCGGCATTCCCGTCGTCAGCGTCAACACGCCGACCGTGGCCGTCAAGATCTACCGGATCGGCGACCGCAACCTGCTCGACACCGTCATCGGCGAGGATTTTCAGCGCAGCCTGAGCCGCTACGAGTTGGAGCGGCTCGCCGACGAGCGCGGCGCCAGCGTGTGGAGCGGGCAGCTCACCGTCGACAGCCCGCTCAATGCCGAGGTGACGACGGCCTTCCCGGTCGACCAGGCGGTCGGCGGCCTGAGCCCCGGCGTCTACGTGATGTCGGCGCAGGCCGCGGGGGCGAAGAGCGAAGACTACGACTCCCTCGCCACCCAGTGGTTCATCGTATCCGACCTCGGCCTGACCGCGTTTTCCGGCAATGACGGCATTCACGTCTTCGTCAATTCGCTGGCGAGCGCGACCGCGGCGGCGCAGGCCGACATCCGCCTCGTCGCGCGCAACAACGAAGTGATGGCGACCCGGCGCACCGACGCCGCCGGTCATGCGCTGTTCGAGCCCGGACTGGCGCGCGGGGAGGGCGGGCTGTCGCCGGCGCTCATCGTCGCCTCCGACGCGCGCGGCGACTACGCCTTCCTCAATCTGAAAGGGCCTGCCTTCGATTTCAGCGACCGCGGCGTCAGCGGGCGGATGGTGCCGGCGGGGCTCGATGCCTTCGTCTACACCGAGCGCGGGGTCTACCGCACCGGCGAGACCGTGCATGTCACCTCGCTGCTGCGCGATGCCCGTGGCGTCGCCGCTCCCGATGTTGCTCTGACCCTCGTGGTGGAGCGGCCGGACGGGGTCGAATACCACCGCGCCGTCGTCGCCGACCAGGGCCTCGGCGGACGCAGCCTGGACGTGACGATCGCACCGACCGCATCGACGGGAACCTGGCGGGTGCGGGTCTATTCCGACCCCAAGCGCCCCGCCATCGGCGAGGCGACGTTCATGGTCGAGGACTACGTCCCCGACCGCATGGAATTCGACGTCGCCTCCAGGGCGACCGCGGTGGCCAGGGGCACGCCGTTCGAGGTGACGGTCGACGGCCGTTTCCTCTATGGCGCCCCGGCGAGCGATCTCGAAATCGGCGGCGAGGTGAAGGTGCAGCCGGCCGCCGGCCGGCCGGGCTTTGCCGGCTATGCGTTCGGCGCCGCCGACGGCGACGAAGAGAAGACATCCGCCGAGCAGATGCTGGAGGATGTCCCGAACACCGGTGCCGACGGCAAGGCGAAATTCGCCGTCACCATCGACAAGCTGCCGGAGACGACGCGTCCGCTGGAGGCGCGGCTGACGTTGCACATGGCGGAGGCGGGCGGGCGCGCCGTCGAGCGCCGGCTGACGCTGCCGGTGACGCCGGATTCGCCCATGATCGGGGTGAAGCCGCTGTTCGCCGGTGCAGCGCTCGGAGAGAGCGCGGATGCCGCCTTCGATGTCGTGCTGGTCGCGCCGGACGGCAAGACGCTTTCCGGCCACGGCCTGCGCTACGAGTTGCTGCGGGTCGAAACGCGGTATCAGTGGTACCGCCAGGACGGCAGCTGGAACTACGAGCCGGTCAAGCAGACCAGGCGCGTCGCCGACGGCGCCGTCGACGTCGCCGCCGACAAGCCCGGCCGCATCTCGGTGCCGGTGACCTGGGGCCGCTACCGTCTCGAAGTGTCGAGCCCGGACGGCACCGCCGCCACCACTGTGTTCGCATTCGATTCCGGCTTCTATGCGGAATCGAGCGCCGACACCCCCGATCTCCTGGAAACCGCGCTCGACAAGCCCGAATACAGCCCCGGCGACACCATGGTGGTCGCGGTCACCGCGCGGACCGCCGGCAAGCTGATGCTCAACATCATCGCCGACCGTCTCATCACCACCATCAGCCAGGAGGTGCAGCCGGGAACCAACCAGGTCCGCATCCCGGTCGGACGCGACTGGGGCAATGGCGGCTATGCGGTGGCCACCCTGCTGCGCCCGCTCGACGTCGCGGCCCAGCGCATGCCCGGCCGCGCCATCGGCGTGCAATGGTTCTCCGTCGACCGCAAGGCGAAGACGCTCGCGGTCGATCTCGATCTGCCCGCGCTGTCGCGGCCCGGCACGACCCTGCGGGTGCCGGTCCGGATCGAGGGCCTCGCCGGCGAAGAGGCCCGCCTCGTCGTTGCCGCCGTCGATGTCGGCATTCTCAACCTGACGAACTACAAGCCGCCGGCGCCCGACGATTACTATCTCGGCCAGCGCCGGCTCGGCGCCGACGTGCGCGACCTCTACGGCCAGCTCATCGACGGCATGCAGGCGACCCGCGGCCAGATTCGCAGCGGCGGCGACGCCGCCGGCGCGGAGCTCCAGGGCAGCCCGCCGACCCAGCCGCCGGTCACGCTCTATTCCGGCATCGTCCGCGTCGGCACCGACGGCAGGGCGGAAGTCGCATTCGACATTCCCGAATTTGCCGGAACGGTGCGGGTGATGGCGGTGGCGTGGTCGCGCGACAAGCTCGGCCGCGCATCCGGCGACGTGACCGTGCGCGATCCCGTCGTGCTCACCGCGACGCTGCCGCGATTCATCCTGTCGGGAGATCGCAGCACCATGCAGCTCGAGCTCGACAATGTCGAGGGCGCCGCCGGCGATTACCGCGTCTCCGTGCAGGCGGACGGCCCGGTGCGGCTCGGCGCCGCCGCGCCGCAGACCTTGCGGCTGCGGGCGCGGCAGCGCGACCGCTTGTCGGTGCCGCTCACGGCGTCAGCGGCCGGCATCGCCAACATCAAGGTGCAGATCGCGGGCCCCGGAAATTTCGCGCTCGACCGCACCTACGCGCTGGCGGCACGGCCGGCGAACCGGATCCTCGCGCGCCGCACCGTGCGCACCGTGGCGGCCGGCGAAAGCCTGACGCTCTCGGGCGACATGTTCGCCGATCTCGTGCCCGGCACCGGCGGCGTCGCCGTCTCGGTCGGGCCGTCGACCGCGCTCGACGTGGCGACGCTCCTCAAGGCGCTCGACCGCTATCCCTTCGGCTGCTCCGAGCAGATCGCCAGTCGCGCGCTGCCGCTCCTCTATGTCAACGAACTGGCGGCGGAATCCCAGCTCGCCCTCGACAGCGGGGTGGATCAGCGCATCCGCGATGCGATCGATCGCCTGCTGGCCCGGCAGGGCTCGAACGGCTCGTTCGGCCTGTGGTCGGTGGGCGGGGACGACGCCTGGCTCGACTCCTACGTCACCGATTTCCTGACGCGGGCGCGGGAGCGCGGCTTCACCGTGCCGGATTCCGGATTCAAGCTTGCGCTCGACCGGTTGCGCAACTTCGTCTCCACTGCGCCGGACCCGGCCAAGGACGGCGGCCGCGATCTCGGCTATGCGCTCTATGTGCTGGCACGCAACGGCGTCGCCCCGGTCGGCGACCTCCGCTACATCGCCGACACCAAGCTCGGCGACGTCGCGACGCCGATCGCCAAGGCCCAGATCGCCGGCGCGCTCGGCCTGCTGGGCGACCGCGTGCGGGCCGAGCGGGTCTATGCCGCGGCGCTGGAGGCGCTGGTCCCGCCGCCGCGCTTCGAATTCGGACGCGAGGACTACGGATCGTCGCTGCGCGATGCGGCCGCGGTGGTCATGCTGGCGGCGGAAGGCGGTGCGCCGCAGCCGACCATCGCCGCGGCGGTTCAGCGGGTCGAGGTCGCGCGCGACGCGGCCTTCTATACCTCGACCCAGGAGAATGCGTGGATGATTCTGGCGGCGCGCGCGATCGGCAGGCAGGCCCGCCTGTCGCTCGATGTCGGCGGCGAGCAGCGAGCGGGCCCGCTCTATCGCAACATCCGCGCCGGCGACCTCCAGGCGGCTCCCCTCAGGATCGCCAACACCGGCGATGCGCCGGTACGCGCGGTGGTCTCGGTCAGCGGCGCTCCCGTCACGGCCGAACCGGCGGCGGAGAAGGGCTTCAAGATCGAGCGGCTTTATTACAGCCTCGACGGCAAGCCGGCGAACCCCGCCACGGCACGGCAGAACCAGCGCTTCGCCGTCGTCCTCAAAATCACCGAACCGACTCCCCAATATGGCCGCATTATCGTTGCGGACTATCTGCCGGCGGGGTTCGAGATCGACAACCCGCGTTTGGTGTCCTCGGGAGACACCGGGACGCTGGAATGGATCGAGGATGCCGCCGAGCCGGTGCATTCCGAATTCCGCGACGACCACTTCGGCGCGGCGTTCGACCGGACCAGCAAATCGCCGGCGGTGTTCACCGTCGCCTATGTGGTTCGCGCGGTGTCTCCCGGCACCTATGTGCAGCCGCAGGCCTTTGTGGAGGACATGTATCGACCGGATCGTTACGGCCGCACCGGCACCGGAACGATCGAAATTTCGGCCGCACGCTGAGACCAGATGAGCTTGCGGTCGGAGGCCTCCCACTGGGGGGGAGGTCGGCGCCCGACTGAGGCGCCGGGAGGGGGGCACCATTATGGACTGGGGGGTCAGGTCGTCCCCCTCCCACGAATTCCACTCCGGGAGCCAGGCCGATGAGAGATCGCTCTCGCCGCCGATGGATGAGGCCGGCGGGGATTGCCGCAGCGCTCGGCGCGGGCGCGACACTGATCGCCGCGTGCGTTGCCGCGGTATGGATCGGGTCGCTCGGACCCGCGCCGCTCGGCGAGCGGCTCGCGTTCTCGACCGCGGTGGTGGACCGCGACGGCCGGCTGTTGCGGCCCTACGCGACGGCACAAGGTCGCTGGCGGCTGCCGGTGCGGGCGGACGGCGTCGATCCCCGCTATCTCGCCTTGCTGATCGCGTATGAGGACAAGCGATTCCGCGAGCATGCCGGCGTCGACCCCGTCGCCTTGCTGAGGGCGACCGCGCAGATCTTCGCCCATGGCCACATCGTGTCCGGCGGTTCGACCCTCACGATGCAGGTGGCGCGGCTGCTGGAGCCGCGCAGCGAGCGTTCGCTGGCGGCAAAGCTGCGCCAGATCGTCCGCGCCGTCGAGATCGAGCGCCGCCTCTCCAAGGACGAGGTGCTCGCGCTTTATCTCGGCATGGCGCCCTATGGCGGCAACATCGAAGGCATTCGTGCGGCCGCGCTCGCCTATTTCGGCAAGGAGCCCAGGCGGCTCACCCTCGGCGAATCGGCATTGCTGGTGGCGCTGCCGCAGTCGCCGGAGGCGCGGCGGCCCGATCGCTCCGTCGAAACCGCGCGCCGCGCCCGCGACCGCGTCCTCGACCGGGTGGCGGCTGCCGGCGTCTTCGCTCCGGCGGAGATCGCACAGGCGAAGGCCGAGCCGGTGCCGGCGGCACGAACGCCCATGCCGGCGCTCGCGCCCCATGCCGCCGACGATGCCGTGGCGGCGTTGCCGGGGCGTTCCCAGATCCGCCTGACCATCGACGGCGCCTGGCAGGCGAGCCTCGAGGAACTCGCTCGCGAGCGGGCCCGCGCGCTCGGGCCGAACATCTCGGTCGCCATCCTCGCCGTCGATCACGCCACCGGGGAGGTGCTCGCCCGGGTCGGTTCCGCCGGGTATTTCGACGAGCGAGCGGGCCGGTCGGGTGGATATGACGAATGCGTTGCGCTCGCCCGGCTCGACGCTCAAGCCGTTCATCTATGGCCTCGGCTTCGAGGACGGGCTGATCCATCCGGAGACGCTGATCGACGATCGCCCGGTGCGCTACGGCGCCTATGCGCCGGAGAATTTCGACCTGACCTTTCAAGGCACGGTGGCGATCCGCAAGGCGCTGCAGATGTCGTTGAATGTTCCGGCCGTCGCAGTGCTCGACAAGGTCGGGGCCGGCCGCTTCACCGCGCGGCTGCGCCAGGCCGGCGGCGCGCTGGTGTTTCCGAAAGGGGAGATTCCCGGGCTCGCCATGGGCCTGGGCGGCGTCGGCGTGCGGCTTTCCGATCTCGTCAGGCTTTATGCGGGGCTCGCACGGCTCGGCACCACGGTGCCTCTTACCGAGCGCGCGGGGGCGGACACCGCGCCGGACGCCGCACGGCTCATGGAGCCGGTCGCGGCCTGGTATGTCGGCAGCATCCTGATCGGCACGCCGCCGCCGGAGCATGCCGCGGCCGGGCGCATCGCCTTCAAGACCGGCACCAGCTACGGTTATCGCGATGCTTGGTCGATCGGCTTCGACGGCAAGCGCACCATCGGCGTCTGGGTCGGCCGGCCCGACGGTGCGCCGGTGCCGGGCCTGGTGGGGCGGACCGCGGCGGCGCCGATCCTGTTCGATGCCTTCGCCCGCTCGGGAAAGCTGGCGGCGCCGCTGCCCCACGCGCCGCACGGGGCCCTGTGGTCGAAATCTGGGAGCCGGAGAAACCCGACGAGCGGCGCGAGATCGAAGGCTGGGACGCGCCGTTCGATCTGGTGAATGAGACCAGCCCACGGGTGAAACTGGCGCGCCGCATCGCCGCGCCATGGCTGCGCAGGCCTGATCGAAAAAAGAGCGGCGCCGCCAAGAGCGGCGATGTTTTGGTTCTGGTGCGCCAGCGCGGCCCGCTGTTCGAGGCGATCATCCGCGCGCTCAAGCACGAGGGCGTCGCGGTGGCCGGCGCCGATCGCCTGGTGCTCACCGAGCATATCGCGGTGACGGATCCATGGCGCTCGCCGACGCGCTGCTGCTGCCGCAGGACGATTTGGCGCTCGCCACCGTGCTGCGCAGCCCGCTGTTCGGATTTTCGGACGAGGAGCTTTTTGCCATCGCCTGGGACCGCGGCCGCGTCTCGCTGCGTGCGGCGCTGGCAAGCAAGGCCGACGAGGACAAAAAATTCGCCGACGCCGCCACCCACCTCAATGAGTTGACACAATTCGCTTGTTCGGTTCCCGGCTGAAAGCCCTTGGTAGGCCTGTTCATCTGGAACTTCTTTTCGCCCTCGGCAGTCCGTTGTGGAACATCGCCGAAGAAGCCGTAGCCACCAGGAATGCCCGGCCCAGCGTCGCGGCACTCCGGGCACGCGGGTTGCTTGAATGGCCCCGGGTTACGGGCCCACAGCCCGTTGAAGTCGTGCTTATCGTACGGGCGAGTGTCTTTATCAGAAGGTCCTGACTTGTCCGCGTTCGCCCCGCGAGCCATGTTCGCTGCATTCTGTGCCGCGGAGCTTGGAACCAGCAAAAACACTGGAACGGCCGTGAGAGCAAGCGCCCTGAAGGCGTGCCAAGAGAATCGCGCTAAACTGCCGTTCTTTGTCATGTCGTCACTCCTATTTGTTGTCGCTCGCCTTGGGCTGGTAGCCGCCGGGAACGCCGTCCATATCGACGGCATTCGGGTACTCTCTACGCTCGCCGAGGATGCTCTCGCCCTTCTCATTTTCAAACTTCTCCACGACGGCAGTGTGTCCGCCGACGCGTGCGGTGCAAAGGAAGAGCTTCACTCGGGTTCCCGGCTTCAAAGCTTCCATGCTGCGGGACTTGGTCCAGCCGGCGCGCGCGAGCTGCGATGGGTTGTCCCCAGCTTCCGACTCCCATTGTTCGACCTTGCCGTTTTTATCCGTACGTTCGAATTGCAGCGAAGGATGCGGATTCAGATAGCGGAATTCGGTAACCGTGGCCCAGGTTGTCCAGACATGCTCGGTGTCGTAGGAGGTGCCGGTGCCGTGGTGAGCCCAAACCAAGGCAGAGACCAAAAACAAACCGGCCACCAACCCGAACGATTTTGTGAGGTGGTTTCGCATGTAGAAGAGTCTATGACGTACTGTTTCCGATGTCAATGCAAACGCAGACGCTGAGAATTGTCGCACATTCGCATGCAAGTAAATAGTCCCGAAAGTTCCGATCTCCTGCATCATGCGAGCTGCGCGGATTAGGAATGACCTCTCGGTACAAACTCTGTCCTATGTTGCCTGCCGAAAGCAGTAGAATCAGTGCCTAGCAGGGTGCTGAAAAAGATACTTGGGTAGAGGGTGACCATCGAAGACAAACTCGCGTCTATATGTTTCGACCCTATGCGCGGAAAAGATACCCAGCAAAGTGCGATGTTCAGTTACGTTTCGCCGGAACGGCGTGTGCCCGCCGATCATCCTCTGCGGCCGATCCGGAAGATGGTGGACGTGGCATTGAAAGGACTGTCGCGGTCGTTTGGGCGAATGTATCCGGATTGGGGTCGGCCGTCGATCGCACCGGAAAAGCTGTTGCGGGCGCTGCTTTTGCAACTCCTGTATTCGATCCGCAGCGAGCGGCTACTGATGGAGCAACTCGAATACAACCTTCTGTTCCGCTGGTTCGTGGGACTGAATATGGACGAGCCGGTGTGGGTGGCAACCGTGTTCAGCAAGAATCGCGACCGGCTGCTGAGTGGCGAGATCGCCGCGAAGTTCTTTGCGCAGGTGCTCGAACAGGCACGCGCCAACGATCTGCTGTCGGATGAGCATTTCAGTGTGGACGGCACGCTGATCGAAGCTTGGGCGAGCCAGAAGAGCTTTCAGAGAAAGAGATCAAGACTACACGCCGCCGGACGACCCCGGTAATCCGACGGTAAATTTTCACGGTGAAAAACGCAGCAATGACACGCATCAATCGACCACAGACCCGGAGGCGCGGCTGGCGCGGAAAAGTTCGGGGCACGAGTCGAAGCTGGCTTATTGCGGAAACGTGCTGATCGAAAATCGCAACGGATTGGTGGTGGACACGGAACTGGTGATGGCGAGCGGCACGGCCGAGCGCGACGCCGCCGTGCAGATGGCCGAGCGGATCGAAGGCGAGAAACGCGTAACGGTGGGTGCCGACAAAGGCTACGACACCCGAGGGTTCGTCCGCGAAATGCGCGAGCTGAATGTGACGCCGCACGTGTCGCAAAACACGAATCGTCCTGGTGGCAGCGCCCTCGATCGACGGTACGACCCGGCATAGCGGATACCAGGTGAGCCAGCGCAAGCGAAAGCGGATCGAAGAAGTATTCGGGTGGTTAAAGACGGTCGGGATGTTGCGCAAGACGCGGCATCGCGGAATCTTCAAAGTGGGATGGGTCTTCACCTTCGCGGCGGCGGCCTACAATCTGGTGCGGATGAGGAACCTCGCGGTCGTTCCCTCCGCATAAGCTTCGGGGAGAAGTGTGCTCGAAAGCCAATAAAACGGCGATTCGGGCATGCGGGCTCCACGAAAATGCTCGTCAAAAAGCTCCTCGGTGAGGGTCTAGGAACCTTCGCCGAGTATCTTTTTC
>CAWCJX010000048.1:0-30515 GCA_963795865.1 uncultured Alphaproteobacteria bacterium | reverse complement strand
GCTAGTGCCTTCGCATTGAGCAGAAGAGAGTGTTCCGCCGTGTGGTGCACGATCACCGGCCGATCCGGGACGGCGCGGTCAAGCAGTTCATGCGTCGGAGTCGAAGGAGGCGTGGTGCTGAAGTCTGCGCGGACAATCAGCACCTTGCCGTTGGGATGACTGGCAGCGTACGCCTTGATCTGGTCGACGAACTTTTCAGGATCGTCGGGAGTAATCGTCCCCTCGGGCGTCGACAAATTAAGTCCATGCAGTTCCAGTCCGCCGAACCACATATGAACATGCGAGTCGGATATGCCGGGGATCACTGTCCGGCCCTGCAGATCGATCACTTTGGTTTGCGTCTGCTTGTGGGTGAGGATTTCCTGATCTGTTCCGACGGCTTCGATGTGAGTCTCGGAAATAGCCAGAGCCTGGGCCCAAGGCGCCTTGGGATTGCCGGTGTAGATGTGGCCATGAATCAGAACGGTGTCGCTGGCGAAAACTTCCGCTGACAAGAAGACGGCCACCGCTGCACAAAAGATCACGACGGATCGACGTGCAAGCATCGTTTGCCTCCGCTGGAAGAATAGCGTGCGCCAGTGTAACCCTGTTTGGGCTTATTTGGTTCTGATCAGCTCAGGATGGGTTCGACGTATCCATATCTCCACATCCCGCCGGAGACTTTTAGGAAGTTGCAGCAGATCATCGGCCTCTCGATCAGATACGCTGCCCGCGGCATCAAGTGCCGTTGTGGCGAGGAGAGGTCGTACTCATAGTGGGTACGCTTGTACCCTATTTGGGTACATCCCTCACGCTGTGGATTTGACCGCCCATCCCTTGACTTTTCTGATGACTGACTCTGGCGCTTCCACTTCGAGGTCCACCGCACCATCTTGATAGGTCCGAGAATATATCCGCGCACGCGCCTCGAGCATTGCCAGGGTCTTGCCTTCTTTCTGCGGGACACGCACATGCAGGCGGCTTACTGGATCTTCCTCGATCAGCTTGTCGATGCGTTTCAGCAAGGTATCCAAGCCCGTGCCTTCGACCGACGAGACATAAACCGTTCGCGAGCTCTCGCGTGCAGCATCGGCGATCAGGTTTTCCGCCACTTCTCCGTCCAGCAGATCGACTTTGTTCATCACCCGCAGGCGCGGCTTCTTCTCCGCTTCCAGTTCCTTCAAGACAATTTCTACCTGGGCGTCCTGCTCGGCCGAGAGGCGGCTGCTGGCGTCAGACACATGCAAGACGAGCGATGCTCGCTGCACTTCCTCCAAGGTCGCGCGAAATGCCGAGACAAGAGTGTGAGGCATCGAGTGGCAGCTTCCGCCGTGCGCCGCAGTCAACTGCGTGCGAAACCGTCGCTAACTCCGGAGGAAGTCCGGGAACTCAAGGAGTTGGACGCTCAATCCGAGCAGGTTATGGCGCGGTTTCAGAAGACGCTCGCGGAACTCGAGCGCGATGCCCAGCAGACGCCGTCGACCGCCGGAAAAGTCGATGAGCTGAGAGAGTCAGAAGGACTCATGCAAGACGTCCGCGATCTGGGTTCCGGCGTGGTGGCTGTCTGCACGCTCGCCGCAGAAACAAAGTTGCATATTATCCTGATAACGCCGGACATCGTGATCGCCCGTGAATATCCGATCGGCCGAGTTGCGCTGGAAAAGAAGATCGTGGCGTTCCGCGAGGCTTTGCAGGATCCCAACGAGAATCTGTCGACCACAAGCACAGGATCTCTATAACATCCGTCATCAGGATCGGCCGGAACCGCAGCAGGCAGGCTTCGCGGATCGCCGCGAGCGGCGGCATGTTGCGCTCGCGCTCGGCCACGATGGCGAAGTCGACCAGCATGATGCCGTTCTTCTTGACGATGCCGATCAGCAGGATGATGCCGATGATGCCGATCACCGACAGGTCCATGTGGCCGAGATTGAGCGCGAGCAGCGCGCCGATGCCGGCGGACGGCAGCGTCGACAGAATGGTCAGCGGATGGATGAAGCTCTCGTAGAGCATGCCGAGGATGATGTAGACGACGACGAGCGCGGCCGCGATCAGCGCCGGCTCGCTCGACAGCGACGACTGGAACGCCTGGGCGTTGCCCTGGAAGGTGCCGAGCACCGAATTGGGCATGCCGATCTCGCGCGCCGCCTTGGTGATGGCGTCGACCGCCTCGCCGAGCGCGACGCCGGCGCGCAGGTTGAAGGTCAAGCGTCGCCGCCGGGAACTGGCCCTGGTGATTGATCGACAGCGGCCCGATCTTGTAGGAATCGACATCGACCAGCGCGGACAGCGGCACCGCGGCGCCGGTCAGCGGCGACTTCACGTAGATGCGGTCGAGCAATTCGAGGCTCGTCTGCAACTCGCGGCAGGATTTCGAGGATCAGCAAATAGGTGTTGAGCTGGGTGAAATACTGGGTGATCTGGCGCTGCCCGTAGGCGTCGTTGAGCGTGTCGTCGATCGTCTGCGGCGAAATTCCGAACCGCGAAGCCTGGTCGCGATTGATGGTGACCTTGAGCTGCGGCGCGCTGGCGAGAAGATCGGTCGACGACGTCGACCAGCTCCGGCAGCGTCCGCATCTTGTCCAGCAGCTTCTGCGACCACTCGGTGAGCTCGGCGATGTTGGGATCCTGCAGCGTGTACTGGAATGCGGCGCGGGCGATGCGTCCGCCGACCGTGATGTCCTGCGCCGGCTGGAGATACAGGCCGTCACTCCGGTGACCTTGGCGAGCTGCGGCCGCAGGCGGTCGATGACCTGCGAGGCGTCGAGGTCGCGCTCATCGCGCGGCTTGAGGACGATGGTGAAATTACCGGTATTCGCGGTCTGGGCGCCACCGGTGCGAGCCGATCGTGCGAACCGAACGCCGGCGACCGTCGGGATCGCGCAAGATGACCTCGCCGAGCTCGCGCTGCAGGCGCATCATCTCCTCGGGAGAGATGTCCTGCGCGCCCTCCGAGATGCCGTTGATCAGGCCGATGTCCTGGATCGGGAAGAAGCCCTTCGGGCATGTAGATCACCATCACGACGGTCATGCGCCATGGTGGCGAAGAACACGCGCGAGCGTGATCGCCTGGTGGCGCAGCACGATGTCGAGCGTGCGCCGGTAGAACGACAGCATCGCGTCGAACACCGCCTTCGATGACCCGGTAGACGCGCCCGTGCTCGTGCGACTCCGGCCGCATGAATCGAGAGCAGAGCATGGGCGCGAGCGTCAGCGAGACCAGCGCCGACACCGCGATCGAGGCGGTCACCGTCATGGCGAATTCGCGGAACAGGCGTCCGATGATGCCGCCCATCAGCAGCAGCGGAATGAAGACCGCGATCAGCGACAAGCTGATCGAGAGGACGGTGAAGCCGATCTCGCTCGAGCCCTTGAGCGCGGCGTCCATGGGCGTCTCGCCGTTCTCGATATGGCGATGGATGTTTTCCACCACCACGATGGCGTCGTCGACCACGAATCCGATCGAAATGGTCAGCGCCATCAGCGACAGATTGTCGATGCTGAAATTGAGCAGGTACATGCATGCGAACGAGCCGAGCAGCGCCAGCGGCACCGTCACGGCGGGAATGAAGGTCGCCCAGAAATTGCGCAGGAACAGCAATATCACCAGCACCACCAGCACGATCGTCAGCAGCAGCGTGAATTCGACGTCCTCCACGGAGGCGCGGATGGTGGTGGTGCGATCGAGCTGAACCCTGACGTCGATCGCCGGCGGAATTCTCGCCGTCAGGCGCGGCAGCATCTCCTTCACCTTGTCGACGATCTCGATGACGTTGGCGCCCGGCTGCTTGTAGACCTGCAGGAGAATGCCGCGCTGGCCGTTCTGGTAGCCGGCGACGGTGCGGTCGGAAGCCGCGCTGATCGCCTGGCCGACATCGCGGACCCGGATCGGGCCGCCATTGCGGTAGGCGAGCACGATGTCGTTGAACGGCTCGGCGTCGACGATCTGATCGTTGGCCGAAATCGTGAAGCTCGTTCGCTCCGTATTGACGGTCCCCTTCGCCGCGATCGTGGTGGAGGTGATCAAGGTGGCGCGCACCTCCTCCAGCGTCAGGCCGCTCGAGGCGAGCTTGGCCGGATCGACCTGCACCCGGATCGAAGGCTTCTGCTCGCCGCCGATGGTCGCCTGGGCGACGCCGGGCACCTGGGAAATCTGCTGGGCGAGAAAGTTGTCGACGTAGTCGTCGACGATATGGAGCGGCAGCGTGTCGGACCGCGCCGCCAGCATCATGATCGGCGAGTCGGCGGGATTGACCTTCTTGTAGCTCGGCGGCGTCGACATCTCGCGCGGCAGCGTCTTGGCCGGCCACCGTGATCGCCGCCTGAACGTCCTGGGCCGCGGAATCGATGTTGCGATCGAGCTCGAACTGGATGGTGATCGAGGTCGGCGTTGAGCGCGCTCATCGAGGTCAACTGCGTGACCCCTGGGATCTGCCCGAACTGGCGCTCCAGCGGCGCCGCCACCGACGCCGCCATGGTCTCGGCGCTGGCGCCCTGCAGCGTCGCGTTCACCTGAATGGTGGGAAAGTCGACCTGCGGCAGCGGCGCAACCGGCAAGAACGGGAACGCCACCAGCCCGACGAAGCCGATCGCCGCCATCAGCAGCGACGTCGCGACCGGCCGCTCGATGAATGGCTTCGAGATGCTCATGACGCCTGCGCCTGCTTGGCGACTGCCGGAATGGGCGGCGCGGTGAACGTCACCTTCGATTTCTGCCGCAGCTTGTACTGGCCGTTGACGACGACACGCTCGCCCTCGGAAAGCCCCGCCGTGATGATGGTGACGTCGCCGGTCGTCGGCCCGGCGGTGATCGGACGCGCCTGGACCACGTCGCCTTCGCCGACCACCCAGGCGAAGATGCCGTCGGGCCCGCGTTGGATCACCACCGACGGAATCGTGAGCGCATCGTGGCGCACTTCCAGCGACACCCTCGCATTGACGAAGTCGCCCGGCCAAAGCTGCTCGTCCTCATTGGCGAACATCGCTTTCAGGCGCATTGTGGCGCTGGCCTGGTCGACCATGTTGTCGATCAGCAGCAGCGTGCCTTTGCCGAGGGTGCGCGCGGTTGTCCTGGCTCAACGCGGTGACCTCGACCGGCCCGCGCGCCATGGCGTCACGGACGTCGTTGAGCGAACGGGCCGACAGCGTGAACAGAACGGCCGCCGGCTTGGTCAGCGTCAGCGTCGCGATCGGCGAGGAATCGGAAGCGTGCACGATATTGCCCGGATCGATCATGCGGACGCCCATGCGGCCGTCGCTAGGCGCGACGATGGAGGTGTAATCGAGCTGCGTCTGGGCGGTTTCGATGGCGGCCCGATCGGCGTCGATCGAAGCGATGAACTGATCGACCTTGGATTGCTGCTGGTCGACCACCTGCTGGGTCTGGAAATTCTTGTCGACCAGGGTGCGGGAGCGCTGGAGGTCTTTTTGCGCGGAAATGAGCTGGGCCTCGTCCTGCGCCATCC
The DNA here is from genome assembly GCA_963795865.1 of uncultured Alphaproteobacteria bacterium. Lineage (GTDB taxonomy): Bacteria > Pseudomonadota > Alphaproteobacteria > Rhizobiales > Xanthobacteraceae > JAJPKK01. The sequence goes on along the minus strand of CAWCJX010000048.1, from coordinate 25,074 downwards.
TTGCTTTGGCCTGGTCGAGCGCCGCTTGGTAGAGCCGCGGATCGATCTTGGCCAGCACGTCGTCCTTGCGGACGTGCTCGCCTTCCTTGAACAGGACCTGCTCGAGCTTGCCGTCGACCTGCGCACGAATGCCCACCGTGAACGAAGCCTGCACCGCGCCGAGCCCGGTCAGGTAGATCGGCATGTCGCGCTTCGTCACTTGAGCCACGGTCACGGGAATGGCGCCGGCCCGCTCTCGACGCCTTTACAGGCTCAGGGCGCTCGAACACGTACCACGCACCGGCGCCGGCAAGAGCGACCGCGATAGCAGAGATGACAAGCGCGCGATGTCGGGCCACTTGGAACAACCCCTCAACAGCGTCCCCGGTCACAATTCTTGAGACTTATCGTTTCGCTCCCACCAATGAATGTAACCGAACCACGACGACGAACAAAGTTCAATTTTGACAATTCGTGTACAGAAACAGAATTTTACGGAAAATTTATACCGGGTTGCGATGCAGGCGCCGCGGCGGCCACCGCCCCTCGGGTTTTGCCAGCATTCCGGCGCGACCGAGCCCGCTTCGCCATGCCCTTCCGGCCGGCGCCGAGGCACCCAGGTCCGTTTTATTTGGGTGCCGTTGGGCGGTCGAGCGCTGACAGCGCCCCGGCAGTCGCATAGATTGGCTTTGGCCGCTCGGCTTGCGCACTGCAGCAAACCCGGACCGGCAAGCCCGGTTTGGCCCCGTAGCTCAGCGGATAGAGCAACAGCCTTCTAAGCTGAAGGTCGCTGGTTCGAGTCCAGCCGGGGTCGCCACCTCCTCGAAGTCCATGGCAATGGGCGCATTGCAGCTGCGACGGGTCGCCGGGGGGCCACCAGTCGGAGCGCAATGCTATTCGACCGGAGACGGTTCGACCGACACCGGGCAGGACACGGAGTTGGCGATGAAACACTTCTCATGGGCGTCGTGGTGCAACGCCATCGCCTTCGCCGGGTCCGATCCCGCCGCAATCCGCACCGCCGGATGGAGCACGATGCTCGCGAACCGGCCGCTGCCGTCCGCTTCCTCGATCATGGTACCGACCGGGTCGTCGCGATAGGCCAGCACGACGACGCTGGCGTCGGCGCACAGGTGCAGATACCAGAGCTGGTGGCAGGCCGAGACCGCGGCGACGAACAGGTCCTCGGGATTCCATCGCGTCGCATCGCCACGGAAACGCCGGATCGGATGAGCCGAGAATGTCGGCCTTGCCCGGCGAGCGGATCGCGTACGCGCGCTCGTAGGTGCGATAGTGCGACGTGCCGCTGCCGGTGTTTCCGGTCCACTCCACCACCGGCCGGTAGATGTGAGTGCGATGCGCCATGCGGTCCTCCCCGCGGATCGCCCATCAGAACCGCGGCACGAACCCCTCGCCGACCGCTTCGATGCGACCGGCAAAAGGTGCGCCGACATGGCCGGGACAGGCGAGCGCACCGGTCGACGCGCAATGCTCGAGAACGCGCCGGCGGCTCGCCCGCGCCTGCCCGGCATCGGAGTTCTTGGGGAAATTCCAATCGGGGTAATAGACTTGCAGCAGGTGGTGGAACACGTCACCCAGGAAGACCGCGCGCTCGCCGCCGCTTTCGAGATTGAACACCACGTGGCCGGCGGAATGGCCGGGCGCCGGCACGATCTCGATGAAATCATTGAGGCGATGCGGACCGGTGACGAGGTCGGCGCGCCCGGCCTCGACCACCGGCAGCACGCATTCGCGGAAGGTGCCGAACTCCGCGGGCTCGTTGTCCGGATCGGAGTCGAGCCTGTGGTAATAGTCGAAATCGGGCTTCGAAAACACGTATCGCGCGTTGGGGAAGGTCGGCACCCAGCGTCCGTCGCGCTCGAGGGTGTTCCAGCCGACGTGGTCATGATGCAGGTGCGTGCACATGACGTAATCGATCTCGTGCGGCCGCGCGCCCGCGGCCGCGAGCCGGTCGAGATAGGGCGTGTCGAGCAGGTTCCAGAACGGCCGCCCCGGCTTGATCTTGTTGTTGCCGCAACAGCCGTCGATCAGGATGTTCTGGCCACCGATCTGCAGGAGCCAGCTGTGCACGCTGAGCTTGATGAATCCGCTCGCCGCGTCGTAATGGCTCGGCGCCAGCCATGCGGCGTGCCTGGCGAGGATATAGTCGTCGAATTCGGGAAAGATGTCGCCGGCGCGATAAGTCGGGCCATAGGTCTCCTCGATGCGGGCAATGCGGGCCTTGCCGACCGTAAACACAGTCATGGCTCTGCTCCGGTCAGCCGCTCCATGTAGCGGATGATTTCGGTGTGGTCGGCGGTCGCGCTCAGGTCCGCGGCGGCATCGTCCCACAGTTGCGCGCACAGGTCGGCGAGCGGCGCCGCGATGCCGAGCGCATGGGCGAGTTCGTCGGCGGTGCGGACATCCTTGGCCATCAGCCGGAGCGGGAAGCCGGCATCGAAGGTCTGCGAGATGATGAACTGCTTGAGCTTCAGTTCGGTGGTGTTGTTCTTGCCCGAGGAGACATTGAGAATGTCCGCCATCAAAGCGGGATCGAGACCGAATTTGCGCCCGACCTGGAGCGCCTCGACCGCGGCCACCAGGCCGGCCGCCGAGACGTAATTGTTGAGCGCCTTCATGGCATGGCCGGAGCCGAGCACGCCGGTGCGGAAGATCGAGCGGCCCATCGCCGCCAGCACGGGATCGACCCGGTCGATGGTGGCGGGGTCGCCGCCGACCATGATGGCGAGGGTGCCGTCCGCCGCGCGTTTCACCCCGCCGGAAACCGGCGCGTCGACGAAGGGGTGTCCCGCCGCGATCAGCTCCTCGCCGAGCTTGCGGGTGCCGAGCGGAGCGGACGAACTCATCTCGACGATGATCGCCGACGGCCTGAGATGGGGCCGCAGGGAATCGATCGCCTCCCGCACGATCCTGCCGTTGGGCAGCAGCGTGACGACCAATTCGGCCGCGGCGACGGCGGATGCGATATCTCCCGCGGTCCGCCCGCCGGCGGCGACAAAGCGTTCGCGCGCCGCAGCGGACGGATCAAAGCCCGTCACCCCGTAGCCGGCCCTCACTAGGCGGGCGCCCATCGGCACGCCCATATTGCCGAGGCCGATCACGGCGATCCCGGCGGGCGGAACGATCTGGGGCCTGGCGCTCATGGGGAGATCCTCTATCGGGTGGGCCGGGTCGCGGCGGGACGCAACGGGAGAACTCCAGGCGCGCCGCCTGCCTTCCCACCATAGCTGCCGCGATACGCGTCGGCCATCGCCGATCCTGCCGGCAGGGATGCACATTTACCGACATTTCTGCGTGGGCATTTCGGCGTGGCGGCGGCCTGCGGAAGGTGGGATGATGGCGCGTGATCCGAGCGCTGTCGTTTGCGGCGGCAGCATTGCGGACCGTTGATTTTTCGCGTGATCCCGTCCGAAGGTCGGCAACTTCGCGGGATCGTGTCGCAGGAGATGTTGCGCATGGAGTTCGGAATTCTGTTCACGTCCCATTCCAACGTCGACACCGAGCCCTATCCGCACCGCGACGTGCATGCCCGGGTCACCCGCGAGGTCCTGCGCGCCGACGAGCTCGGCTTCGACTATGCGTGGCTGGCGGAGCACCACTTCAGCAGCGAATACGGGATCATGCCCGACGTGTTCGTCTATGCCGGCTATCTCGCCGCGTTGACCAAGTGCATCAAGATCGGCACCGCGGTGGTGACGCTGCCGCTCGCCAATCCCCTGCGGGTGGCCGAGAATGCGGCATTCCTGGACATACTCAGCGCGGGCCGCTTCGTGCTCGGGCTGGGCTCGGGCTATCGCAAATACGAGTTCGACGGCTTCGGCGTCGACTTCGATGCCCGGCGCGACATCCAGGAGGAGGCGCTGCCGCTGCTGCTGGAGCTGTTCCACGAGAAGCGGACGACCCACCACGGCAAGCATTTCCGGTTCGATGTCGACGGCGCCTACGAGCTGTTTCCCCATCCCATCCAGGAGCCGCATCCGCCGCTCTTCCTCGCCGGCGCCACCGAACGCTCCATCGGCGTCGCCGGCCGGATGGGCTTCGGGCTGATGCTGTCGAGCTGGACGCCATTCGCCGAGCTCGCCCGCCAGGCCGCGAAATACCGCGCCGATCTCGAGCAGACGCCGGCGGCGTGGCGCGCCAATCCCGCGCGCGGCCAAGTCGACATCGCCCGCCTCGTCTATGTCGCGGAGACCGATGCCGCGGCCAAGCGCGACAGCGAGGCCGGCATCCTGCGCCATCTGCGGCATTTCTCGAGCGGCCACACCTCGGGCTATCTCGGCACCGTCCAGGAGAAGACCGTCGGCAGCCGCACCGGCTATGACGCGCTCGCCCACGACATCATCCTGCACGGCTCGCCGGCGACCGTCGCGGACAAGATCGCGCATCTGCGCGACATTGCCGGCGTCACCTCGATCATGGTGCATTATCCGCCCTGGTACGGCGTCGACAAGGCGCTGGCGTCGCTCGAGCTGTTCGCCACCGAGGTCGCGCCGCAGTTCCGGACCAGCCAGCCAAAGCGGATGCGCGCGTGAGCGGGCCAACAGACAGGAGCACAACTATGCGATCACAGGCCCTCGTCATTGCCGTCAGCACGATATGCGTCCTGGCGGCGGCATCAGCGCGAAGCGAAGAAAAGGTCCATGAGCTGAGGGCGTCGCCGGCCACCGTGCACCGCGGCTTCTTCGATGCCGCGCTCAAGCCGGTGCTGACCATCGATTCCGGCGACATCGTGCGGCTGTGGACCACCACCGGCAATCCCCGCTATTTCGAAAGCCTGGGCGTGCCGAAGGAGAAGATCCCGGCCGAGCTGTTTGCAGCCTTCGAAGGCGCCCCCGGCGAAGGCCGCGACGATCACACCCTCGATGGGCCGATCGCCGTGCGCGACGCCGAGATCGGCGACACCGTGGAAATCAAGATTCGTTCGATCGACCTGTGGCTGCCGATCGGCGCCATGAGCTTCCGGGCCAACCGCGGCTCGCTGCCGGAGGATTTCCCCTATTCGCGCGACCGCGTGTTCTTCTTCGACCCGGCCAAGAAGGCGATCGAATTCGCCCCCGGCGTGGTGGTGCCGACCAAGCCGTTCTGGGGCGTCATCGGGGTCGCGCCGCCGCCGTCGATGGGCCGGGTCCCGAGCGGCCCGCCCAACGTGTTCGGCGGCAACCTCGACAACCACGACCTGCAGCCGGGCACCAGCCTGTTCCTGCCGGTCCATGCCCGCGGCGCCCTGATCTCGATCGGCGACGGCCACGCGGTGCAGGGCGACGGCGAAGTCGGAATGTCCGCCCTCGAGACCTCCCTCAAGGGCGAAATCCAGGTCGTGCTGCACAAGGGCATGCGCACCACCTGGCCCCGCGCCGAGACGCCGACGCACTACATGACCATGGGCCTGAGCGAGGATCTCAACCAGGCCGCCAGGATCGCGACCCGGGAGATGCTCGCCTTCATCGTCGCCACCAAGGGTCTGCCGCGCGACGACGTGCTCATGCTGCTGAGCGCCGCCATGGACCTGCACGTGACCGAGATCGTCGACGGCACCAAGGGCGTCCACGCCATGCTGCCGAAGGCGATCTTCCAGAAGTGAGACGGGTGGTCTGCCCGGCGCAACTGGCGGCTTCCGATGCGCTCGCGACAATGGCGCGGCAGGAAAATGGCGCCGCAGGCAGGCCGCCGCTACGGAAATCCTCAAGGACGGCCCCTCGCGCCATTTCCGGCCGCCTGTTCCGGAATCGTTCGCCCGGAACCGGCGGTATTCCGCGACCCGACCGGGTGGCTTTCATCTGCCCCGGTAAGGCCACGCTATCAACATTTTTTTGAACCAAATATAGAGCCGGCCTGACTAACATGCGGTGTGTGCGACCGGTGGAGATGCTCAAACGACACAGTCAGCCGCCTTTATCTTGTTCCGCAACCGCAGGTGCTCGATTTGGCGTTGACGACGGGGGTTCGGCCCTTAACTATCGCCTGTAACAAATCGCCTATCTGAATCGTTGTAGCGTTCGCGACGTTTTTGCGTTTGGTATTAGGCCGAAAGTCAATGTTTCGTGTCAGGAGTTTCGTCGATCTTGCGCCGGTCGAACATGCGATGGGCGTCAATCAAAAACGGGGCCGAGACCATGGTGATGCGTAACAATCCTGCACGTTCTTTTCGTACCAGACCGACTGGCGGTCTTTCGGGTGAAGGTGGCTGGGTAGCGGCCGCCATCGGGTTGGCATGCCTGGGCGGCATGACCAAGCCGGCCGACGCGTTTTCAAGCTACTACGATCGCGGCGACCTGTTTGCGCGCCGCAGCTTCGCCGGCATGGAGACGCTTCCGGTCTCGCATCGCTCGCGGCATCACACCGATTCGGGCTCAGCCAAGAGCGACTCCGCAAAGGGCGCCCCTGGCAAGGGCGCGGAGAAGAAGGAGCCGCCGAAGCCTCCTGCCGGCCCGCTGATCGTGGTCGTCTCGATCGGCAGCCAGCACGTGACCGTCTATGACAATGGAACGCCGATCGTTACGGCCCCGGTTTCGACCGGCATGCCCGGACACCCGACACCGATGGGCGTCTTCAGCGTCATCCAGAAAGACCGCTACCACCACTCGAACATCTACAGCAATGCGCCGATGCCTTACATGCAGCGCATCACTTGGTCGGGCGTGGCAATGCACGAGGGCGTGCTGCCGGGCTACCCGGCCTCTCATGGTTGCATCCGGCTGCCGCATGAATTCGCGTTGCGGCTCTGGGGCATGACCAAGATGGGCGTGCGCGTGGTGGTGACGCCGCGCAACGACGTGACGCCGGTCGCGATCGAACACCCGCGGCTGGTCGCGCTGGCCACCAAGCCCTCGACCCCGGACGTGGCGACCGTGCCTGCGCCGACCGGTCAGGCGTCCCCGGCCCCATTGCGGGCCTTTACGTCGCTGGCGCCGCCATCGATCGCGCCGCAGAAATCTGCAGCGCCGGCCGCGCCGCTCGGCGAGGGCATCGACGCGTCCGGCGATTCGCCGCTGCCGCCGCTCGAGGCGGTGGCGATGGACCAGCGGCCCGGCGACCTGCGCCCCGCGCTCGTCACCATGGCCGATCCGCCGCCCGGCGCCCCGGTTCCGCCGGCAGCCGCGCCCCAGGAACGGCCGCTGAAGCCGGGTCTGGTGTCGGTGTTCGTCAGCCGCAAGCTCGGCAAGCTTTACGTGCGCAAGGGCAACGAGCCGATCTTCGACATGCCGATCACGATCGCGCATCCCGAGACGCCGATCGGAACCTATGTCTTCACCGCCGGCCAGCCGACCGCAGACGGCTCCAAGCTGCGCTGGCTCGCCATGTCGGTTGCCAGCGGCCGGACCGTCGCGGAGCCGGCGAAGAAGTCGGAGCAGGCCAGAGGAAAGCGCGGCGTACGTGAGGCCAAGCCCGAACCGGCGCCGGCGATTTCGCCGACCACCGCCACCGAGGCGCTCGATCGCATCGAGTTCCCGCAGGAAGCCCTCGATCTCATTTCCCCGCTGGTGACTCCGGGCGCCTCGCTGATCGTGTCCGACCAGGGGATCAGCGGCGAAACCGGCAAGGACACCGACTTCATCGTGCTGGTCCGCTGAGCGGACGCGGCAGATGACGGGGCGCAGACGACAGAACGCCGCGGACCCGACGGTCCGCGGCGTTCGTCATTTCCGGGCCCTGCGGTAGACCGCGAGCGCGGCGTCGACCCCGGCCTTGAATCCGCAGTTGCGCCAGCGCCGCCAGGGGAAACTCCGAGGGACGGCTCTGGCGCCCCGGTGTCGGCTTTCGCCAGCCGCGGATATGACGTGGTGCTGCCTCTGGGCCAATGCACCTGCCTCCCGCACTGCAAAAACAAGGCCGAGGAGGCGCCTGGCCATCATCCAATCGTTCCGGTGCAGCTGAAATCCACGCAAATTATCTTGACCGAGAACTGCCCAAAAATGGCGAATGGTCCTCTTGTCGCGTCTGGTCTAAATATGACAAGTGTACGGCAAAAAGCTGCTGTTAAACTGCGCGGGTGTGCGAAATGAGTCATCACAAATTGCTTTCTTTGGCCTTGTTCGCCGGGTCCGTCGCGCTTGCAGCGGGCGGCATCGCCTCAGCGCAGGCGCCGCCGGAGCTGCTGCCGTTGCCGAGCGTAATTGCCGCGCCAAAGGATACGCCTTATCCGGGCACGATCCGACTTGCGGTCGATGCGACCGACGTTACGCGCCATGTTTTCCGCGTCAGTGAGACGATCCCGGTGCGAAGCGGCCCGCTGACGCTGCTCTATCCCAAATGGCTGCCGGGGACCCACCGCCCCGATGGGCGGGTCGACGCCCTCGCCGGACTTGTGATCAAAGCCAATGGCGAGCGGCTGAAGTGGGTGCGCGACACGGTTGATGTATTTGCTTTCCACGTCGACGTGCCCGCCGAGGCGAAGAATCTCGAATTGGAGTACCAGTTCCTCTCCGCCGGCGACGGCAACGAGGGCCGCATCGTCACGACTCCGGAGATGCTGAACCTGCAATGGACCAGCGTCGCCTTGTTCCCGGCCGGCCATTTCGTGGGACAGATCACCTTCGAGCCAAGCATCCTGCTTCCGGACAATTGGCAGTTCGCGACCGCCCTCGAGACTGCGTCTGAAAGCGGCCCTTCCACCACCTTCAAGCCCGTTTCCCTGGAGACCCTCGCGGACTCGCCCGTGTTCGCCGGGCGCCATGTCCGGCGGTTCGATCTGGGCACACCCGGGTTGCCTCCGGTGCGATTGAATGTTTTCGCCGATCGCGCCGACTTGCTGGAGGCAAAGCCCGAGCACCTCGAAGCGCACCGCGCGCTCGTGACCCAAGCCTATCGGCTTTTCAATTCCCATCACTATGACCGCTACGATTTCCTGCTTGCCCTCACTGATCGCATGGGCGGCATCGGACTGGAGCACCACCGCTCCAGTGAAAATGCGACCGCACCGACCTACTTCACCGAGTGGGACAAGATGGCGGATACCCGACAACTATTGCCGCACGAATACGCTCACTCCTGGAATGGCAAGTTCAGACGGCCTGCCGATCTGTGGACCGCAAACTACAACGTGCCCATGCGCAACAGCTTGCTGTGGGTCTATGAAGGTCAAACTCAATATTGGGGATATGTACTGGCGGTTCGGGCCGGTCTGTTGACCAAGCAAGAAGCCTTGGACGCCTTGGCGAGCACCGCTGCGAACGTCCAACTCCGCCCCGGCCGCGAATGGAAGTCGCTTCAGGACACGACCAACGATCCGATTATTGCGATGCGGCGTGCGATTCCGTCGCGGAGCTGGCAGCGCAGCGAAGACTACTATTTGGAAGGCGAGTTGGTTTGGCTGGATATCGATACCTTGATTCGCGAACTCTCGGACGGCAAAAAGTCGCTGGACGACTTCGCGCGGGCGTTTTTTGGAATCAAGAACGGCCAATGGGTATCGGAGACCTATGACTTCGATATTGTCGTCAAAGCCTTGAACGCCGTGCAGCCGTACAACTGGGCCGCGTTCCTGCGCGAACGTCTCGAAAGTCACGGTGCGGCGCCTCTCGACGGCATCGCACGCGGCGGCTACAAGCTGGTCTATTCCGATACGCCGTCGGACTACTTCAAGAAAATGGAGACCCGCCGCAAGGCCACCGATCTCACTTTTTCCCTGGGTCTCGTCGTGGGCAGAGAAAGCAAGCTGACGGATGTGTTATGGGGCGGTCCCGCTCACACCGCCGGCCTGACCGTGGGAACGCAGATCATCGCGGTGGACGGTCTGGCCTATGATAATGATCGCCTGAAGGACACCATCAAAGCCGCCAAGAACAACAGCGCGCCGATCGAAGTCCTGATCAAGAATGGCGATCGTTACAGCACTGTGCGTATCGATTACCACGACGGACTGCACTATCCGCACTTGGAGCGCGACGCGAACGTGCCGGCGCGGCTGGATCAGATCCTGAGCCCGCGAAACTGAAGTGGCTGACCCTGCAAGGGGCACACGGGGTCATCGGCAGCCGTCCCATTTGTCGGTTCAGCCGATGGCAACGCCGCCGCGCCACGGCCGCCTGCGCAACCCGACGGCGAATGCTCGAAAATCTCGCCCAACGCCGTGAAGGCCTCCGGTACTCAGGTATTCAGGTCGTCCAGCCGAGCCATCGAGGCCGCCGATCGAACTGAGCGGCGCTGGGCAGCGCGACCGTCTCGCACAGACCATGCCCGGCGAATTCCCACTCTGGCATCCGGCTGGCCACCGCTGGCCCGAAAATTCCGGGATGCGGCGGGTTTTCTTGCCCAAAGAGGGCTTTAAGGGCATTTTACGGTATCCCGGACCGGTTGCGAGGGTCGTCGGCCGGGTGAATGAGGGAAGCGACAGTGTCCGGCGCGAAATTGCATATTTTGTGCCTGGAAATTCCGGCCTCGCGCATTGAACCGATTGTGGCTTCGCTGCGACAAACCTTACGGAGCCGATCGTTGAGCGCGAATCCCGCAGCCTCGGACGAAGTTCTGATCGGTAGGATCGCCCAAGGCGACCGGCTCGCGATGCAGGTCCTGTTCGCACGCCATCATGTGCGGGTGTACCGGTTCGTGCTCCGTCTCGTCCGTAACGAGGCGAGTGCCGAAGACCTGATCAGCGAGGTGTTCCTGGACGTGTGGCGCCAGGCTGATCGGTTCGAGGGACGAAGCGCGGTGTCCACCTGGCTCCTGGCCATCGCAAGGTTCAAGGCATTGTCCTCGATGCGGCGCAAGCCCGACGAGGAACTGGATGACGAAGCGGCGGGGGCCATCGAGGATGCTTCGGACACTCCCGAAGTCTCGTTGCAGAAAAAGGACAAGGGCGCAGTGTTGCGGAACTGCCTGGAGCAGCTTTCGCGGGAACATCGGGAAGTGATCGATCTCGTCTACTACCACGAGAAGTCAGTCGAGGAAGTCGCCGAGATCGTCGGTATCCCTGAAGCCACCGTCAAGACGCGCATGTTCTACGCGCGCAAGAAACTCTCAGAGCTGCTCAAGGCAGCGGGATTGGATAGAGGTTGGCCATGAACTCGAACCACAAGCTTTCGTCGGGCGACCTCGAAGAGCTGCTGCCGTGGCACGCTGCCGGAACCCTCGACGCCCATGAGGCCGCCGAAGTCGAGCGCGCGCTCGCCGCCGATCCCGAGCTCGCCCGCCGCTTCGCCCTGGTGCGCGAGGAACTGACCGAAACCATCCTTCTCAACGAGTCCCTCGGCGCGCCCTCGGCGCGGGCGATGGAGACGCTGTTTCGCGCCATCGACCAGGACCGCAAGGTGGTGCGCCGGGTTGCGACCTCGCCCGGCCTCGGCGCCCGGATCGCGGAGTTCTTCTCCCCGCGCGCGCTCGCCTGGACCGCCTCCGCCGCCGCGGTGATCGTCATGCTGCAGGCCGGCGTGATCGCGCGGATGGCGCTGGAGGACCGGGATGGCGGCGCGGCATCCGGCGTCGCATCGTTCGAAACGGCGTCCGCTCCCGTCACACGCGGACCGGAGATCGGGTCCTTTGCGCTGGTGCGGTTCGCGCCGCAGGCCTCCATGGACGACGTCAACAAATTTCTCGACGGCCGCGATGCCGCGATCGTGGACGGCCCCAAGCCGGGCGGCATCTATCGCGTGCGGGTCGCTCGCGGCAGCCTGCCGGGGCAGGAACTCGCCCGGCTCGTGAAGGAGATGGAAGCCGCGAAATCCGTCGTCAGCTTCGCCGCACCGGCCGAATAATTCGGCACGGACGCCCGACCAGTTTCGTGTGTTCCTGGTCATAAGGCGGGCGCGACCAGCGCTCGCCCGAGGCCTTGCGCCTTCATGGCGCCGGCGCCGCGCTTTTGGCGACATCCCCCGGCGCTTGATCTCGCTTCGCAGCAGAGCCGCGAGCCGCAGCCGAACATGCGCTGCTTGTCCCGCACGTCCCGCAAAGGGGGATGCGGCATCTTCGCTGCTCGCACCCGTTCCTCCCTGCGGTTCGGCCGACTTGACCCTGGCTTGGCCAAACGCGGCGAAGTGTTGCATGAACGACCATCGCCTACCATTGTAGGGGCAAGGCCCCCTTTCGCTCTCGCCCGCTGCGTCGCCCCAGTCTGTCCCGGAAAAGCCCCCTTAACGGAACCCAACGCTCATGGCCCCTTCGCTGTTCTCCCCGATCAAGCTTGCCGGCGTCGAACTGGACAATCGCATCGTCATCTCGCCGATGTGCCAATACAGCGCCGAAGACGGCTGTGCCAGCGACTGGCACCTCGCCCATCTCGGCATGCTCGCCAATTCCGGCGCCGGGCTGCTCATCGTGGAAGCGACCCATGTGGAGCGCCATGGCCGCATCACCCATGGCTGCCTCGGTCTCTATTCCGACGACTGCGAGGCGACGCTCGCGCACGTCATCGCTACCGGCCGCCGCTACGGCACCGCGAAATTCGGGGTCCAGCTCGCCCATGCCGGCCGCAAGGCATCCTCGCAACGGCCGTGGGAGGGCGGCGGCGCCTTGAAGCCGGGCGAGGACCTCTGGGAGACCATCGCGCCATCGGCCCTGCCGTTCGGGCCGGGCTGGCACGTGCCGCGGGAAATGACCGCGGCGGACATCGAGCGGGTGCGCGAGGCCTTCGTCGCCGCCGCAGCGCGGGCGGTGCGCATCGGCTTCGACGCCATCGAGCTGCATGGCGCGCACGGCTATCTCATCCACAGCTTCATGTCGCCGCTGTCGAACCGGCGCGGCGACCAGTATGGCGGCTCGCCCGAGAACCGCATGCGGTTTCCGCTCGAAGTGGCCCGCGCGGTGCGCACCGTGGTGCCGCGCACGGTCGCGCTCGGCGCCCGCATCACCGGCAGCGACTGGCTGGACGGTGGCCTCACCCCGGCCGACGCGGTCGGCTTCACCAAGGCGCTCCAGGAGCTGGGCTTCGACTATGTGGATGTTTCGTCCGGCGGCATTACCGCGGAGGCCCGCACCCCGACCACGCCCGGCTACAATGTCCCGATCGCCGACGAGGTGCGGCGCACGACCGGCATCGCCACCCGCACCGTCGGGCTCATCGTCACCCCGAAACAGGCGGACGCGATCGTCGCGGAGGGCAAGGCCGACATGGTCGCGCTCGCCCGCGCGGTGCTCGATAATCCGCATTGGGGCTGGTATGCCGCGCGCACCCTCGGAGCCGAGGTGAAGCGGCCGCGGCAATATCTGCGCGCCGGCTCGACGCTGTGGCCCGGCGCCGCCATGCGCGATTAGGAGCAAGAGGCTTTCGACACGGGGTTTTCGACACCGTTGTCCGCCGGCGCGAAAACGGGCAGTGTCGCCGGCGGCAGGATCCCGGAGGAGCCGCAGCCTTTTCGTGCGAGGCCATGCCCGAGGCAGCTCTCGCGGCAATTCCGGGTCGGGGCCGATCGCGTGTTGCTCACATGACCAAAGCACCGACACAGCGCAGCGGCCCCGACGGCTTCGTCGTCGCGACGTTCAACCAGGCTCTTGCCGCACACCGCGCCGGCGATCTCGCCCGGGCGGAATCGCTCTACCGGCTGGTGCTCGCCGGCGATGCGAAGCAGTTCGATGCGATGCACATGCTGGGCGTCGTCGCCGGACAGCGCGGCGACTATCGGGAGGGCGTGCGCCGCATATCGGACGCGCTGAAGATCAAGCCGGACGCGACCGACGGCTACATTAATCTCGGCCGCATGCAGGCGGAGCTGAAGGATTACGCGGCCGCCGGCGCGAGCTATCGCAAGGCGCTTTCGCTCAACCCCAACCTGCCGCTCGCCCACAGCAATTTCAGCATCATTCTGCGTCGGCTCGGCAATTGCGAAGAGGCGGTGCTCCACGCCGACCGGGCGATCGCGCTGGCGCCCAACTACCCCGAGGCCTGGAACAACCGCGGCAACGCGTTGTTCGACCTCGGTCGGAACGACGAGGCACTCGGAAGCTACGATCGCGCGCTTGCCCTCGCCCCTGGGCTCCCCGAGGCGATGCTGGGCCGCGGCAATGCGTTGCTGGCGCTTAAGCGCTTCGAGGAGGCGCTCGCCAGTTACGACAAGGCATTGTCCAGGCGGCCCGACAATGCCGACTGCCACGCCGGGCGCGGCCTTGCCCTGCACGCGCTCAAGCGCTTCGACGGCGCGCTGGCGAGCCTCGACAGGGCGCTGGCGATCGCGCCCGAGAACGGCGACGGCTGGTTCAGCCGCGGCAATACGCTGCAGGAATTGCGGCGCTTCGCCGAGGCAGTCGCGAGCTACGACAAGGTGCTGGCGATCAGGCCCGACTTCGCCGAAGCCTATTACGGCCGCGGCCGCGCGCTGCAGGCGCTGAAACGGTTCGACGATGCGCTCGCCGATTTCGACGCCGCATTGGCGATGAAGCCGTTTTTCGCCGATTGCCTCTACAGCTACGGCAATGCGCTGCGCGAGCTCAACCGGCTCGAAGACGCCATTGCGATGTTCGGGCGGCTGCACGATTTCGCGCCCGACCACGACTTCCTCAAGGGAATGCTGCTGTACACCAAAATGTTCTGCGGCGACTGGGACCAGTTCGAATTCCTCGCCGATGCGGTCAAATGGGACGTCGAGTCCGGGCAGAAGGTCGTCGAGCCGTTCGTCTATCAGGCCATTTCGACCTCGGCGCAGGACCTGCAGCGCTGCGCGGAAATCTTTGCTGCCGCGCGCTATCCGCGCACCGGCGCTCCGGCCTGGTCCGGCGGAAAATACGACCATGGCCGGATCCGCATCGGCTATGTGTCCGGCGAATTCCGCTACCAGGCGACGTCGATCCTGATCGCGGAGCTGTTCGAGCGCCACGACAAGGAGCGCTTCGCACTTTATGCCTTCGACAATGGCTGGGACGATGGCGGCCCCCTGCGCGCGCGCATAAACCGGGCATGCGACGAGGTCGTCGATATCGCCGGCCTCGGCGATGTCGCGGCGGCCGCCGCGATCGCGCAACGGCAGATCGACATCCTGGTCGACCTCAACGGCTATTTCGGACTGGAGCGGACCGGCGTGTTCGCTCGCAGGTCCGCCCCCGTGCAGGTCAACTATCTCGGCTTTCCCGGCACCATGGGCGCCGACTACATCGACTACATCATTGCCGATGCCGTCGTGATTCCGCCGGAGCAGCGCGGATTCTACACCGAGAAAGTCGTCTATCTCCCGGATGCGTACCAGGCCAACGACACCCGGCGCCGGCTTGCCGACCGCATGCCCGGCCGTGAAGGGTACGGACTGCCCGGCCGGGCCTTCGTGTTCTGCTGCTTCAACAACACCTACAAGATCACGCCCGACATCTTCGACATCTGGATGCGGCTGCTCGCACAGGTCGAGGGCAGCGTGCTGTGGCTGCTCCAGCACAATGAATTGACGCCGCGCAACCTGCGCAGCGAAGCGGAAAAACGGGGCGTCGCGCCGGAGCGGCTGGTGTTCGCCCAAGGCATCCCCCTCGACGAACACCTCGCGCGCCACCGGCTGGCGGATTTGTTTCTCGATACCCTGCCCTACAACGCGCATACCACCGCAAACGACGCGCTATGGGCGGGGCTGCCCCTCGTCACCTGTGTCGGCTCGACATTCCCGGGGCGCGTCGCGGCAAGCCTGCTGCGCGCCGCCGGGCTCGACGAACTGGTCGCCGGCTCGCTCGCGGAATACCAAGCTTTGGCGTTGAATCTCGCCCAGGACCGCGATCTCCTGGCCTCGATCAGGACCAGGCTGGCGCGCAACCGCGACACCTGCGCGCTGTTCGACTCCGGGCGCTTTGCGCGCCATATCGAGGCCGCCTACATCGGCATGTGGGAGCGCTCGCAGCGTGGCGAACCGCCCGCAGGCTTTGCGGTCGAGCGAATTTGAATTGAGTTAACTAGCGAGGCACATTAATTGCACTGTCACCGTAATTCCCGATAATTCCCTATTTTCGCTTTGCTTCCAACGCTCGTTGGAGATTCCTTTTTGCGGCTTCGCTTCTTTTTGGATCCAGCAGTATCGCTTCATTATAATCGGAGATCGCTTTGTCATAGTCGCGTTTATTAAGCCATGCGGTCCCACGGAACCTGTAAAGATTCGCAACGATCCCATTATTTAACTCGTCTCCTGCTATAATTGGATACACCCGCATTGCTTCGTTGTAATCCGCGATCGCTTTGTCCCACTCGCGCTTTTCGCCCCAAGCGAGCCCGCGAAGGGAATAAGGAAGGACCTGCTTAGGGTCCACTCTTATCGCTTCGCTGAAATCGGCAATTGCCTTATCGTAGTCCTGTTTTTCACTCCAGGCCGTCCCTCGTTTATTGTATAATCTCCAATTTCCTGAGTTTTGCTTGATTGCCTCGGTACAAACAAAAATTGCAGCATCGCCGCTCGAACCAACACATTGCAACGCCGGAGATTGAGCAATCTGGGCCGGAGTTTGGGCAATCGCGCTCCCCTCGAGAGAGGAAACGATGATGGTCGCAAGAGACGCCAAAGACATAGCATGAATTAAAGTATGTTTCTTCATCGGGCTTCCTCCCATAGTTAAGGCAAATGGTACCATCAAGCGACCTTGATGAAAAGCGCCGGTTGAAATTTCGGAACTTGATCCTGGTGCGCGGAATTCCGTTGACAGGAATTACGGTGGATTCCGGTGACAGTGCACTCATTGCTCGATTGCTTCCGCCGCCGAGGAGTGGCGGCAAGGCGGAGTTGATTTGTGGCGGCTCCGGGCGAATGCCGAGTTCCATTACCGCGCCCGCGCCACGCCGATAATGTTCCAGGCCGCTCGTCGGGCGGCGCTTCGCCGTCGGGGAAGCGGGAGAGCTGCAACAGGTCGAGACCATGGCAGCGAAGCGCCAGGTCGAGCTCCTGCGGGAAGAAATAGCGCATGACATGGTCCTCTCCGAACGCGGTCGCCGGCCGGCGGCGTCAGTGCGCTCGATCTCGAAATGGACGTGACAGAGCTGCCTTATGATATCGAGCCGGGCGCGCGTGTTGGGGACAATGCGCGTTCCACCGGGGCTGGCTTCGACGCGCGTTTCAGACGCCCCCTACTCTCCCCATGGTCGCCGCGCGGCATGTCGAATGTGCAAAATGGTGAGGGTCTCCCCGGCGGCCGTATAAAAAATCTTGAACGGATATCGAACCAAGGGGACCACCCGCACCGCCGGACGCTCGGGCAGACGCTGGCCGCTCTCCGGCATCACCGCGATCCGCGCGACCGTTGCGCGAATGTAGGTCTCGAGCGCGGCCGCTACCGCGCTGCCGAAGCCTTGCGGCTCTGAACGCCGATTTCCGAAAGGTCGGCGACCGCCCGCGGCGCGTAAGCAACCTTCATGAGCGACGAAATGCTGCAAAGGCAGCCTCAACCTCTTCTTTGCTCGCCAGCTCCCCGCGCGCCACCTGTCCCAGCGCCTCATCGATCGCCTGCAGCTCCTCCGAGCTCGCGTGATAAACGCCGCTCCGGCGCGCGGCGATCTCGCGGGCGTATTCTGCAAGCTCCTCCTGGTCCTCCGGCGGCCAAGTCGCCACTTGCTCCAACAATTTCTTCGTCATCGGTGTCATAGTTGGCATCATATCACATCTCTCCGTGGTGCCGACAACGCCACTGGCTCAACCAGGCCGCGCCTTCGCCTCTGACCGAACGGAGATCGGTCAGGAGCACCGCGGCCTCAGTTTCCTTGCGGCCCATAGACCCGGGCCGGATCGAACGTACGAGCGCCGTCGCGCAATTCGAGCGACGCCGGAGTGCCGGGGGCGCCGGGAATGACGGCGCGGTAGAAGCAGGAACGCCGGCCGGTGTGGCAGGCCCCGGGGCCGGCCTGTTCGACCTTGAGCAGCAGAACGTCCTGGTCGCAGTCGACCCGCATCTCGACGACGCGCTGGACGTGGCCGGAGGTTTCGCCTTTCTTCCACAGCGCCTGGCGCGAGCGGCTGTAGAACCAGGCTTCGCCGCTCTCCAGCGTCCTCGCCAGCGCCTGCGCGTTCATATGGGCGACCATCAGGACCTCGCCCGAATCCGCGGCGGCGACCACGCAGGCAATCAGGCCGGCGGCGTCGAATTTCGGCGCGAAGGCACGGCCTTCCTCGATCTCCGCGGCCGAGCCGCGCGGCGCAAACGGCATGGGTTTCTCCTGATCGGCAATCAGATGCGCAACTCTCATCGCCGACGACTGATTACCGACCACTGAGTGCTGGCCAACGGCTACGCCTTGACCAGGGTGATGAAGCGCACCTGCCGGGCCGGATCGTCGCGGAACAGTCCGGTGAATTGCGTCGTCACCGTGGACGAACCCTGCTTCTCGACGCCGCGCAGCGACATGCAGGTATGCTCCGCCTCCACCATCACGGCGACGCCGCGTGGCTTGAGAACCTCGTCGATCGCAGTCACCACCTGGGAGGTCAGATGCTCCTGGGTCTGCAGCCGGCGCGCATAGACGTCGATCAGGCGAGCGAGCTTCGACAGGCCGACCACCCGTTCGATCGGCATGTAGGCCACGTGGGCGCGGCCGTAGAACGGCATCATGTGGTGCTCGCAATGGGAATGGAACGGAATGTTGCGCACCAGCACGAGATCGTCATAGGTGCCCATTTCGGCGAAGGTGCGGTCGAGCACTTCCACCGGATCCTCGCGATAGCCGCTGTAGAGTTCCTCATAAGCGGAGATGACGCGCCGCGGCGTATCGAGCAGGCCTTCCCGGTCGGGATTGTCGCCGACATAGGCGAGCAAAGTGCGCACCGCGGCCTCGGCTTCGCTGCGCGAGGGACGCGGCACCACCATTTCCGCTTCGGCGCGGATATCGGCAGGCAAGGAAAGGGCGGCAGGCTTCTTGATGGCGGTGTCCATGACGATCGCTCCGTTCGACCGGAGCCTCGGCGATGCCGGACCCCGGATGTGTCACCCGGACGCGTCGTCCGCCCGCCGAGAACTCCGGACAAACGGGACGCCGCATTCCCATAAACGCATGGCATTCCCTCATACATGGAAGCCAGCCCCGGCGAGAATTTGGGGTTCCCACCCCCTCGCCGCAACTCCTATATAATGACCTGGGCGCCCGAGACAATCGAAGCGCCTTCGAGGGAAAGCCGGGAGTCATGCTCAACGACGTCTACAACCGCAGGATTCTCGAACTGGCCGGCAATATCCCCCGGATCGGCCGGCTGGCGCATCCCGACGCGACCGCGACCGCCCATTCCAAGCTGTGCGGCTCCACGGTCACGATCGATCTCAAGATGGAAGGCGATACCGTCACCGACTTCGCCCATGACGTGAAGGCCTGCGCGCTGGGCCAGGCGTCCTCCTCGATCATGGCGAGGCATATCGTCGGCGCCAATGCGCAGGGAACTGCGCCAGCTGCGCGAAGACGTGCGCCGCATGCTCAAGGAAAACGGCCCCCCGCCGGCCGCCGGCCGCTGGGCCGACGTCGCCCTGCTCGAGCCGGTGCGCGACTACAAGGCCCGTCACGCCTCGACCCTGCTGACCTTCGATGCCGTGGTCTGCGCCATCGACCAGATCGCAGCCAAGCGCGCCACGCCTTTGCCGGGCGCCTGATCGACGCGAATTGCTTTCAATATTACCGGCCGACCTGTGCCGCCTTGTCAGCGCGCATCGGCTGAAGCTGGGCATCGACGCGCGGCCGCTGGCCCTGCTGGCATCCGGATTCGAGCTTCGGGTAGCCGCCGGAAAAACCGGCATTGCCGACCCGGATGGTGGTCTGCGGCTGGCCGGGGCTCCGGGTGGTCAGGACCATTGAAGCCGGCCCCTCGCCGGCAAATGCGCGGATCATCCGCGCCGCGACCACCGTGGAGGCGACCGATTCCAGTTCGCCGCGCTGCAGCCGGCGCGCGGAGGAGCCGATCTTGAGCGGCTCGACCTGGTCCTCGAGGATCAATTCGACCTGGGCGATGTTGCGCGGCAGGTCGCGGTCGGCCGGCCCGTAGCGGACCTCGCTGTAAGTCACGGTGTAGGTCCCGGGCGCCTCGGCACAGGTGAACGCCAGGTCGAAACTGCCGATCCGCTCGCCTTCGACGGTGAGCGGATGGGTGCGCGACAGCGCCGCCCGTCCGGACCGGCTTTCCAGCATCCAACCCCGTTCACCGGCCGAGCTGCGCAGGTCCTGCGCCATCGCCGGGCCCGCTGCGGTCTTGGTGGCGGACAGCTTTTCCGAGATCGGCTCGTCGAGGTCGAGACGGGTACGCCGCAGCTCGTCGCGGCTGAGCACGCGCATCGGCTCCCACGGCGGCGCCTTGAGCGAAAGCTGCACCAGCTCGATGTCGCCGCCCATTTCCACGGTGTATTGCACGATGCTGCCGATGTCGCGCTGGACCACCACCAGATCCTCGGCGCTGTAATTCGCCGCCACCGCATCTTCGCGCCGGTCGCCGAGCCAGATCTGGTGGACCAGGACCTGAGCCTCGAGCGGAACCGAGCGCGTGACCCCGCCCAGCACCACGAAGGCGCACATGGACTGGCAATCGACCCGCGAATTGAGTTCCCCGAATTTGACGCCGCCCTTGGGCCGGCGCTCGACCACCCGTCCGACCGTGGTGGCAAGCCCGAGCCGGCGGATGGCGCGCCCGAGTTCCAGCGCACCGAGGACGGAACCGCCGTCGGATTCGAGCACGACGGTCGCGCCCTGCGCGGGATTGTCGCGCATGAAGGCCAGGAACTGGCGCGGAGTTTCGGCGGTTATCATTCCCGAAGCGGCGATCAGCTGGCGGCACTTGGGTGCACAGGCAGCCGCGGGGCCTTCGCTGACCGATGCGAAGGTCATCGGGAGAACACGCGCGTTGCCCGGCGCGTTCACCGTTCCGGCAAACCCAGTCGTGCATCCTGCGAGCACCAGCCCGCCCACCAAAGAGCGAAACATCACAACCCCACTAGCCGCGACGACCCGGGCGAAATCATGGCGCAAGGCGTGGCGCAAGGGCCGTCCGTTCCCCGATTTCAAATGAGTACGCAGGACCGCCGTCCATTGCTAGTGTAAACGAAGCACACCGCGGCAAAACCCGCAGCCGCGCCGATTTGGCAATGACGGCTGGAAAGGGAGTGGAGTTCGTGCCGCGATGCGAACGACGACAGTGCACAGCGATGCCGGCGCAGAGCCATGACAGCGCCGGCTGAGCATCCCTCCCCTGCCGCGGCACGGCGGGCGAGCCCGGCGCAGATGCTCGCCCGCGGGGCGGTGAAAGCCTATCGCCTGACGCTGTCGCCGCTCATCGGCCTGAATTGCCGGCACCTGCCGACCTGCTCGCAATATGCCGACGAGGCCTTTGCGCGCCACGGCTTCTGGGCCGGCGGGTGGATGACGCTCGCCCGCGTGCTGCGCTGCCAGCCGTTCGGCACCTCCGGCCTCGACTTCGTTGCGGACACACCGCCGTCGACGGCGCGGTGGTATCTGCCGTGGCGCTACGGCCGCTGGCGCGGCACCAACCCCGTACCGCCGCGCGGCTGAGGCGCTGCCCCGATTGCGATGCGTCAGCGCTTGGGACGCGTCAGCGCATTGCCTCAGGAAAAATCCGCAACGCGGCGGCCTGGGTCAGCGTCCCGATCGTGCGAGTTGATCGAGCCGCTGCGGCGCATCCCGCGACCCGAGTTCCGCTGCCTTTTGATACCAGCTGCGCGCCTGGGCCGGATCGGCAGCGACGCCGACGGCGCCGAGGCTCCTGAGAACCAGCGGGTCGAAGGTTCCGCCGAGCGCCAGCGCGGCCTGGGCATCGCCGCTCTCGGCCGCGCGGCGAAGCGCCAGGCGCGCGGCGGAGACATCGCCGTTGGCGAGATAGGTCCGGCCGCGCGCGAGCAGCGTCGCGGTTTCCTCGGTGTTGAAGCGTGGCGCCGCCGACTTCGGCGAGACCGCCCCGATCTCGGCTTCCGCGAGCGGCGAGCGCCGCGCCGACACGGACGGGGCCGGCGCACCGGAGAACACGGCAACGCCGGTGGTGGGAGTTTCGCGCGGCCTCACCGCGAGATCACGGCCTGCTGCCCCTCTCGACAATGGCACGGGCGCGAGCCCTCGCAGCCGATCGACCGGCGGCGGCTCATCGCGCGGCCGCAGCATGTCGGCGGCATCGAGACCGGCCGCCGGAACCGATGGAGATTGCAAAACCGCCGGCCCGACGCTGCCATCGACCGGGCCGGCAGCATCGGCGCCGAGGCCGTCCGGCGTCGCGTCCGTTCGGCCGACGGTGGCCGGGTCATCGTAAGCGGCGAGCGCAAACCCGTCGCCGACCGGCGGGCGGGGCGTCGAAATCCAGACGAAGAGATAGGCTGCGACCGCGGCCATGGTGACGAGACCGGCCAGCCGCCCGACGATGCCGAACACCGACCCGCCCGATTCGCGCAGCGGAGGTTCCGGCGGCAGATCTGGCGCCAGCGCCATGCGCTCGCGCAGCTCCTTGATCGCCACATCGCCTTCGAAACTGCCCTTGCGCTTCGTCACTTTCCACGGCGGGGCCGGTTCGCGAGATCGCGGTGCCGGCGGCGGGCGGCGTGGCGGCGGGCGGACGTTCGGTGGCAGCGGTTCGCTGCCGGGCCGATCCCCTCCGGGCGCGGCGCCGGCTCCGGCGCAGACACGCGCGCCCGTTTCGGCGCATATTTCAATGGACCCTGTGGCTCGGGCTCGCGATCCCGCGTACTCATACTCTGCCCCTCCAACGCTACGCTCTACGCTTACGCTTCACATCCACTCGAAGCACCGGACCGGCCGCCGGCGCAAACCGCTCACTTCCTGACTAAGGAAGCATCGCTGACAAGAAGGCACCGCTGACAAAGAAAGCATCGGCATCGGCGGTGCGCGTTCCCTGCACGCACCGTCGATCCCGACCGCGACCAAACGGGCCGGGGGGCATGGAGCACGCTGCGGCAACCCACGCTGCCGACGCGACGCAAGCACACACACGCGGCCGACGTGGCCGCCGCAGGCATACAGCCATGATGAACCCCCCCGGGCCATAAAGGCGCGGCAGTCCGCACACACATTTGGTTGTGATGGTCGCCCCGCCGTGTACCTGCGCGCACTTCGTATTGCTTCTTCCCTGGTGCGCTTGGTTTTAAGGTTTCCTCAATGGAGCGTGCGAACGTTTGACCGGAATGTGATCATTTGTCGGAATCGCTTGGCCACTTCCGCCGCATTCAAGCCGAGGCCGACCCACGCGAAGGAGGCCCATGCGAAGACCGACGCACGCGTTGCCTGAGCGGCTGCGCTGGTATATGTCGGACCCGCGCTTACCTGCATTCGTGGGCAGCGAGTGAGCAACCAGGAGCTTGAAATGGTCGCGTTGACCTTCCCCGACGGCGTGCGTCGGGATTACCCCGACGGCGTCACCGGCCTCGAAGTGGCCAAGGCGATCTCGCCTTCCCTCGCCAAGCGCACCGTCGCCATGGCGCTCGACGGCACGCTCGCCGATCTCGCCGATCGCATCGACCGCGACGCCAGGATCGAGTTCGTCAACCGCGACGACCCTCGCGCTCTGGAGCTGATCCGCCACGACGCCGCCCATGTGCTCGCCGAAGCGGTGCAGACGCTGTGGCCGGGCACCCAGGTCACCATCGGCCCGGTGATCGAGAACGGCTTCTATTACGACTTCTTCCGCAACGAGCCGTTCACGCCGGAGGATTTTCCCGCCATCGAGAAGAAGATGCGCGAGATCGTCGCCCGCGACAGGCCCTTCACCAAGGAGGTGTGGTCGCGCGACGAGGCCAGGCGCGTGTTCCGCGACAAGGGCGAGATGTTCAAGGTCGAGCTGGTCGACGCCATCCCGGCCGACCAGAACATCAACATCTACAAGCAGGGCGACTGGTTCGACCTGTGCCGCGGCCCGCACATGACCTCGACCGCCAAGGTCGGCAATGCGTTCAAGCTGATGAAGGTCGCCGGCGCCTATTGGCGCGGGGATTCGAAGAACCCCATGCTGACCCGCATCTACGGCACCGCATGGAACAAGCAGGAAGAGCTCGACGCCTATCTCAAGCAGATCGAAGAGGCGGAGAAACGCGACCACCGCCGGCTCGGACGCGAGATGGACCTGTTCCACTTCCAGGAGGAGGCGCCCGGCTCGGTGTTCTGGCATGCCAAGGGCTGGACGCTGTTCCAGGCGCTGGAGAACTACATCCGCCGCCGCCAGGCCGCCGCGGGTTATGCGGAGGTCAATGCGCCGCAGCTGATGGATTCCTCGCTCTGGGTCGCCTCCGGTCACATGGCGACGTTCCGCGAGAACATGTTCCTGACCCAGCCGCGCGAGGACGACGAGCGCGTCTTCGTGGTCAAGCCGATGAACTGCCCGGGCCACATCCAGATCTTCAAGCACGGGCTGAAATCATACCGCGACCTTCCCTACAAGCTCGGCGAGTTCGGCAAGGTGCATCGGTTCGAGCCGTCCGGCGCGCTGCATGGCCTGATGCGCGTGCGCGCCTTCACCCAGGACGACGCGCATGTGTTCATCACCGAAGAGCAGATCGCGGCGGAAGCGCTGGCGATGAACGATCTGATCCTCTCGATCTACCGCGATTTCGGCTTCTCCGACGTGGCGATCAAATTCTCCGACCGGCCGGACAAGCGCATCGGCGACGACGCGGTGTGGGACAAGGCGGAGGCCGCGCTGATGGCCACCCTGAAAGCCTCCGGCCGGCCATGGACGCTCAACAAGGGCGAGGGCGCGTTCTACGGCCCCAAGCTCGAATATGTCCTGCGCGACGCCATCGGCCGCGACTGGCAGTGCGGCACCATCCAGGTCGATCTCAACATGCCGGGCCGGCTCGGCGCGTTCTATATCGACGAGCACTCGAACAAGGTGACGCCGGTGATGCTCCACCGCGCCATGTTCGGCTCGCTGGAGCGCTTCACCGGTATCCTCATCGAGCATTATGCCGGTCACTTCCCGCTGTGGCTGGCGCCGACCCAATTGGTGATCGCCACCATCGTCTCCGATGCCGACTTCTATGCCCGCGAGGTGGCCGACCTCGCCCGCCGCGCCGGGCTGCGGGTCGAGACCGACCTGCGCAACGAGAAGATCAACTACAAGGTGCGCGAGCACTCCCTCGCCAAGGTGCCGGCGCTCCTCGTGGTCGGCAAGAAGGAGGCGGAGACCCGCACCGTCTCGATCCGCCGCCTCGGCGCGCAGGAGCAGACGGTGGTGGCGCTGGACCAGGCGCTGGCCGAGCTGGCGGCGGAGGCGG
>CAWCJX010000047.1:0-6701 GCA_963795865.1 uncultured Alphaproteobacteria bacterium | reverse complement strand
GCCGTTGGGCAGTCGGCGCTGACAGCGCCCCGGCGGTCGCATAGATTGGTTTTGGCCGCTCGGCTTGCGCACTGCAGCAAATCCGGACCGGCAAGCCCGGTTTGGCCCCGTAGCTCAGCGGATAGAGCAACAGCCTTCTAAGCTGAAGGTCGCTGGTTCGAATCCAGCCGGGGTCGCCAATAAAATCAGGGGTTTCTTGCATTTCCAGGCGCCCTGATCACCGATCGGAGAGCGAGAGAAGATGCCGGATGACTTGCTCGAGCTGATTGGTAAGTCGACGTGACCTTTCCTCCGTCCCTGGATCGGACTTTTCTCGATATCTCAGGTCCGGTTTTCACGCCTACGGACCGGCCCTGCGTTTTTTCGTGTACCGTGTCGTTTCAGCAACGGTCGCTATCACTTTGCGCATCCGAGCGCCCTCCAAAGGGGCTGCCGATTTAGCGCCCAAATTCCATGACGTGGCGAATGCCCGCGTTCAGGCCAGTGCGGCGGCGCGATCCACGAATTTGATCCAGCTGCGCCGCGCCCAGGCCCTAACTTCGCCGCCGGCCGAATGCATGTCCGCGGGGTCTTTATTGGCACATTGCCGTCTGAGTGTAGGAGGCAGACATGGTCGATCATTCATCGCGTCTCAACAAAATACTCGCGGTTTTTCTGGGTTGTGCCCTGGCTGGGAGTGCGGCGATAGGCAGCGCGTCCTCAGCGCGGGCAGCCGATGCCGAAGCGGTGACGATCGATACCAACTTCAATGTCTATACGCCACCTGTGCGCCTCGAAAAGCCGCCGAACAATGCGCACGCCAGCGTCGTCCTGATGACGGGCGGCAATGGGCTGCTCAGTCTCGACGCCACCGGCACCATTATCGATTCGACCGGCAACTTTTTGATTCGCACGGCCAATCTGTTCTTGCAGCATGGGCTCAACGTCATGATGGCGGACGTGGCACTGGCGTATCCGGCTCCGGACGGCATCACCCTCGGCGACCGGCTGAGTTCAATGCACGCCGGGGAGCTACAGGGCTTCATCAACGCAGCCTTGACCCGCTGGGGCAAACCCGTCTGGGTCGTCGGCACCAGCAATGGCAGCGTCTCGGCCGTGACGGCGGCAGGGTTCAATCCATCCTTGTCGGGACTGCGCGGTGTCGTGCTGACGTCCACTGTGACGCAATTGTCGTCGACCGATCAGCCGACCTTCAACCTGTATGTCTCCCGCATCACGGTGCCGACCCTCGTCGTTTGGAATCAGGACGATCACTGCACCGCCAGCCCACCCTCGGGCTCGGCGGCGTTGTTCGCGGCCGTTCCATCGAGCAACAAGGCTTCCGACGTTCTCGAGGGCGGCCATTCGGTCGCGACCGACCCGTGCGGCGCCTTCTCCGAGCACGGCTATGCCGGGACCGCGCGCGCCGCGGTCGAGGACATCGCCCAGTTCATTAAACAAACCCAGTGACGAGTTCCGCTCCCAACAAAATGGCTCCGCCTCTCGATCGCGAATGGCCAGGCCGGCCGGCGAAGATGACCATAGGCGTGGTCGTCTTCATGTTGGGCATACTCGCAGGCGCCGGCGTCGCGATGTGGGTCATGCCGCCTTCCTGAACGAAAAACGGCCCGATGCCGGCGCGAGAATACGGGCGCGATCGGCGTCGATGAAACGGGCATGCCCGCAATCGGCAGATAGCCCGGCGCTGATCCTGACAAGGAAGTCAGCCACGGTGAAACCACGGGCCGAACGTGAGCGTGCCCCAAAGGGATGTTGGTATATGTACTCGGTCCCACTGTGAGTGAGGCCGGCCAGCACCAAAGCCCCAGCCGGACATAGCCCCCGGACTGGGGCTTTGGATTGTCAGAGATGAAAAAGGGGCGACCCGAGGCCGCCCCGAGGTACCCATGATCACTCGACGAATTTGCAACGCGCTGCCGAATTCGGTCAACCGCGGGACCGCTGCAAAGCCGGGCGCCTTGTCCGATCGGGCCTCGGTCGAGCGACGGGACCGCCGGCGGCCGAGAGTAGGCTCCGGAGGCTCGGGGATTGGCGGCAGCTTCTCGGCTTCCCCGGAGTAAGCGTTTGCCATGGCGCAGGCAATGCGGCTTCTGAAGCCGCTGGCACCGGGCGCAGGGCATCGGATTTCGAGCGGGTTCCCGGGTCAGAGCGTTTCCGGGGGCACATGCGGCGCCGAGTCGGCGCGCAATGCTATTCGACCAGACACGGCGCGATCGAAACCGGGCAGGAAACGGAATTGGCGATGAAGCACATCCGATGTGCATCATGATGCAATGAAATCGCCTTCGCCTTGTCGGAACCCGCCGCGACCGTCACGGCGGGGCGCAGAACGATGCCGGCGAAACGGCCGCTGCCGTCGTCGTCCTCGATCATGGTCCCGACCGGCTCGTCCCGATAGGCGAGCACGACGACGCCTGCATTTGCGCACAGGTGCAGATACCAGAGCTGGTGACAGGCCGAGACCGACGCGACGAACAGGTCCTCGGGGCTCCAGCGGGTCCCGTCGCCGCGGAAACACGGATCGGACGATCCGAGAATATCGGCCTTGCCCGGCGCGCTGATCGCGTGCGACCGCTCATAGGCGCGATAATCCGTGGTGCCGCTGCCGGCATTTCCGGTCCATTCCACGACGGGCCGATAGAGGTGGGACTTGCCGGGCATGTCGTCCTCGCGCATGGGGTGGCCGGGCGGCGCGCCATCATGACACGCGCGAACGCGACGGCACATCACGGGCGCGGAGCACCCATGAAGGAGGGCCCCGCCCCCGTCGCAGGTTCTCGTATCCCAGGCGGCCTGCCCTTCGCGCTCCTACGGCACCGGCACGGCGTGCACGGCCACGCTGTTGCTCACGTCGTCGACCGCCGCAAAGTTGAAGACGATCGGGACACCGCCGGTGGTGGCGGTGGCGATCCCGAATGCGCCGCCCTGGGCGGCGTCGATGTTGAACTCGCGGACGAACGCGCCGGCGGTGGTGAACTCCACGATCTCGCTCGGGTGAGTGGGATCGCCATTGACGGCGTCACCATTGGCGGTCAGCAGCGTCCCGAGCGGCGAAAATGCCAGCGCCAACGGCCCGCGCAGATGCGAATCGGAAAATATCTTGGTGCCCAAGGTCACCGAAGCGGGCGGCACCGCCTTGCTGGCATTGGGCACCTTGTAGATCGCGTTGTCGGCAGTCGATGCGACGAAAAGATTGCCTCCGGCGTCCAATGCGAGCCCCGTCGGCCCCAGCACGAAAGCGGCACAATCGGGTCCAAATGTATATCCCCGGGCGATTACGTAACTGTGCTGGATGGTGACTGTGGAGGGACCGACCGCGAGATCGAGACGCCCGACGGTGCCGGTCAGCACGTTCGAGACGAACACCTGCGCCGTGCCGCCCTTGTCATTGGCGACGGTCAGATCCCAGGGGCTGCCGTAAATGAAGCCACCCGGGCTGTTGTCGGCCAGCGTCGCGACGAGATTTCCGTTGCGGTCGATGACTTGCAGGACGCCCGGCAATGCCATCGCACTGCATACCGGACCGGGCGCGGGCGCGGCCGCAGCCACATTGCCGACGATCACGAAACCGCCCTTGAGCACGCCGAGCGCGGTCGACAGGCCGAACTGCGAGCTCGAAAAAAAGGTGGTGGCGTTGCCGGGCGCGCCGGCCGGCACCGCCGGCGCCACGCTGTCGGGCGCTGCTGCGTTGTTCGGGGTGAACTGGATGATGGTCGTCCCCCGACCCTGGCAATTATTGGTGTCATTGAAGTTCGACACCAGCACGTCGCCGGGCGAGATCATGCCGCCGCCCGG
Source organism: uncultured Alphaproteobacteria bacterium (assembly GCA_963795865.1). GTDB lineage: Bacteria > Pseudomonadota > Alphaproteobacteria > Rhizobiales > Xanthobacteraceae > JAJPKK01. The sequence continues at coordinate 2,906 of CAWCJX010000047.1, read as the reverse complement.
GAAGCCGGGCGGAACAAAAGCGACGCCGTAAGGATTGAGATCGCCATTCATCGGAATGGTCGACGACACGTGAAACCTGGGCAGGAATGCGCTGCTGCCGGCGCCATCGGCATCGGTCGCGACCAAGGGTAACCAGGCGCAGCCGATCAAAAGCGTCGAGCTGGAGACCCGCGCGAACAAGGATATCTGTGGCATTACCAATTCCTTTCTATCGTTTCTATCGTTGCTCAACCCGCCAAAAAGAATCATCCTCCCTGGGCCGCCGGTAACAAGGAATCATTCGCGTGCGGCCGGTGAAGCCCAGCCCGGCCCGATCGGACCGAAGCCGAACAGCAGGGAAGGCGACACCAGAACTCGTCCCGGACAGGATTAAGCTCGCGATGAATTGTCAGCGGTCATCCGCCCACCCCGACCGAAATCCATGCACAACGATGCCGCTCAGTACCGGAGCGACCCACGCGCGGCCCCCGCCCGATTTTCATTCGGCCAATTATGCCGACGGCATTCGAGCGGCTTCTCTTATCACATGCGGGCAAGCCGAAAACTGACATATTAGTCAGGCATCGAATTGCCCGTAACTGAGGGCTTTCCAGCCTGTTGGCGGAAAATGGTTGGAAGATATTGAAACCTCTGAGTTTTCGATAGTTTGAGGCGACCTTCCAGGCGCCGGCACAAAACCTGGTTCAATCCATTTTTGCAATCACTGTTGTATCAATGACACGAACTGACGGCTTATTATTCCCGACGATGGACGGTGGGGATCACGGGCCATGGGCGACTGCCCATGGGACCGGTGCACAGCGGACTGACCAACCGGACTGACCAGCCCCGCGGATCGCTCACGAAAACTGCGGCACGAACCCCTCGCCGACCGCTTCGATGCGACCGGCAAAAGGTGCACCGACGTGGCCGGGACAGGCGAGCGCACCGGTCGACGCGCAATGCTCGAGGACGCGCCGGCGGCTCGCCCGCGCCTGCCCGGCATCGGAGTTCTTGGGGAAATTCCAATCGGGGTAATAGACTTGCAGCAGGTGGTGGAACACGTCACCCAGGAAGACCGCGCGCTCGCCGCCGCTTTCGAGGTTGAACACCACGTGGCCGGCGGAATGGCCGGGCGCCGGCACGATCTCGATGAAATCATTGAGGCGGTGCGGACCGGTGACGAGGTCGGCGCGCCCGGCCTCGACCACCGGCAGCACGCATTCGCGGAAGGTGCCGAACTCCGCGGGCTCGTTGTCCGGATCGGAGTCGAGCCTGTGGTAATAGTCGAAATCGGGCTTCGAAAACACGTATCGCGCGTTGGGGAAGGTCGGCACCCAGCGTCCGTCGCGCTCAAGGGTGTTCCAGCCGACGTGGTCATGATGCAGGTGCGTGCACATGACGTAATCGATCTCGTGCGGCCGCGCGCCCGCGGCCGCGAGCCGGTCGAGATAGGGCGTGTCGAGCAGGTTCCAGAACGGCCGCCCCGGCTTGATCTTGTTGTTGCCGCAACCGCCGTCGATCAGGATGTTCTGGCCACCGATCTGCAGGAGCCAGCTGTGCACGCTGAGCTTGATGAATCCGCTCGCCGCGTCGTAATGGCTCGGCGCCAGCCATGCGGCGTGCCTGGCGAGGATATGGTCGTCGAATTCGGGAAAGATGTCGCCGGCGCGATAAGTCGGGCCATAGGTCTCCTCGATGCGGGCAATGCGGGCCTTTCCGACCGTAAACACAGTCATGGCTCTGCTCCGGTCAGGCGCTCCATGTAGCGGATGATTTCGGTGTGGTCGGCGGTCGCGCTCAGGTCCGCGGCGGCATCGTCCCACAGTTGCGCGCACAGGTCGGCGAGCGGCGCCGCGATGCCGAGCGCATGGGCGAGTTCGTCGGCGGTGCGGACATCCTTGGCCATCAGCCGGAGCGGGAAGCCGGCATCGAAGGTCTGCGAGATGATGAACTGCTTGAGCTTCAGTTCGGTGGTGTTGTTCTTGCCCGAGGAGACATTGAGAATGTCCGCCATCAAGGCGGGGTCGAGACCGAATTTGCGCCCGACCTGGAGCGCCTCGACCGCGGCCACCAGGCCGGCCGCCGAGACGTAATTGTTGAGCGCCTTCATGGCATGGCCGGAGCCGAGCACGCCGGTGCGGAAGATCGAGCGGCCCATCGCCCCCAGTACGGGATCGACCCGGTCGATGGTGGCGGGGTCGCCGCCGACCATGATGGCGAGGGTGCCGTCCGCCGCGCGTTTCACCCCGCCGGAAACCGGCGCGTCGACGAAGGGGTGTCCCGCCGCGATCAGCTCCTCGCCGAGCTTGCGGGTGCCGAGCGGAGCGGACGAGCTCATCTCGACGATGATCGCCGACGGCCTGAGATGGGGCCGCAGGGAATTGATCGCCTCCCGCACGACCCTGCCGTTGGGCAGCAGCGTGACGACCAATTCAGCCGCGGCGACGGCGGACGCGATATCTCCCGCGGTCCGCCCGCCGGCGGCGACAAAGCGTTCGCGCGCCGCAGCGGACGGATCAAAGCCCGTCACCCCGTAGCCGGCCCTCACCAGGCGGGCGCCCATCGGCACGCCCATATTGCCGAGGCCGATCACGGCGATCCCGGCGGGCGGAACGATCTGGGGCCTGGCGCTCATGGGGAGATCCTCTATCGGGTGGGCCGGGTCGCGGCGGGACGCAACGGGAGAACTCCCGGCGCGCCGCCTGCCTTCCCACCATAGCTGCCGCGATACGCGTCGGCCATCGCCGATCCTGCCGGCAGGGATGCACATTTACCGACATTTCTGCGTGGGCATTTCTGCGTGGCGGCGGCCTGCGGAAGGTGGGATGATGGCGCGTGATCCGAGCGCTGTCGTTTGCGGCGGCAGCATTGCGGACCGTTGATTTTTCGCGTGATCCCGTCCGAAGGTCGGCAACTTCGCGGGA
>CAWCJX010000046.1:0-115475 GCA_963795865.1 uncultured Alphaproteobacteria bacterium | reverse complement strand
ATCGCCTCCGATCGCCCGCACGATCGCCCCTCCGATCTCGCCCGCGCGCCGCTCACCATCCGCCGGGTCGATGCGATCCCGGTGGCGCTGCCGCTGACCAAGCCCGTAAAGATGGCGGCGGAGACGGTGACCCATGCGCGCAACATTCTCGTGCGCATCGAAGCGCGCGACGGCACGGTGGGGTGGGGCGAGGCGGCCTCGGCGCCGACCATGACCGGAGACACCATCGCGGGCCTGGTCGCCGCCGTGCGCGAGCATCTCGCGCCGCCGCTGGTGGGCGCGGACGCCTGGATGCGTCCCGCGCTGATGAAGCGCCTCGGGGTCGTGCTCTACGGCAACACCGGCGCGCATTCCGCCGTGGAGATGGCGTTGCTCGATCTCGCCGGTCGCTCCGCCGGCGTGCCGGCGGTCGATCTCATCGGCGGTGCCGTCCGGTGCGAGGTCGCGCCCATGTGGCTCATCGGCAATGCGACGCCGGAACAGGACGTCGCGGAGGCGCAGGCGCGGCGCGACGCCGGCATCCGCTTCTTCAAGCTCAAGGTCGCCGTCAAGCCGCTCGCGACCGAGATCGCCGCCGCCCTTGCGGTGCGCAAGGCCCTGGGGCCCGACCTGTCCGATCTGCGCCGATGCCAATTGCGGCTTCTCCCCTGATGCCGCGCGGCGCTACCTCGCCGCCACCGCGGAGGCCGGCCTGCTGTTCCTGGAGCAGCCGTTCGAGCCCGCCGACATGAAAGCCCTCGCCGCGCTCGCCCGCACTTCGCCGATCGCGATCGGCGCCGACGAGGGCATTCATTCGCTCCACGACATCGAAGCCCACGCCGCGGCCGGCGCCGGCGGCGTCTCGCTCAAGCTCATCAAGCTCGGCGGCTTCGGTGCTGCGCTCGCCGCCGGCGCGCTGTGCAAGCGGCTCGGGCTCGCCGTCAACATCGCGGCCAAGATGTCGGAGTCGAGCCTCGCAGCGGCGGCGACCGTGCACCTCGCCTGCGCGGTGGAGAATATCGACTGGGGCGTCAGCCTCACCCATTTCTATCTCGCCGAGGATATCGTGCGCCGGCCGCTGGCAATGGCGGATGGACGGGTCGCGCTGCCGCCCGGTCCCGGCCTCGGCGTCGAGGTCGACGAGGCCGCGGTGGCGCGGCTGCGCACCGATTGAGCCGGGACTGAAGGCGAACTGCGCTCGTCCGCCAACAAGCCAAACAGTTTTCGTCCCCTCCCCCGCTTGCGGGGGAGGGTCAGGGAGGGGGCACTTCCACGGCACAGACTCGCTACGAGAGCCCCCTCCCCAACCCTCCCCCGCAAGCGGGAGAGGGAGCAAAAATCGGGTGGGCGCAACTCAACTCCCGAAAAATTGCAGACTTTTCGGACCGGATCATGCTCAAAAGAAGCCTCGGAACGCGTCGTCCGAAGACGGCATTCCGACCCTTTCGAAACGCCCATGATCCGATCGAACTGCCTGCGGCCGTTCGGGATCATGTGCCAGCGACGGAAACCGGGAATGCGCCAGGACGTCATCGACCGGCAGGTCGGCGCCATCAAGGAGGCGCGGCTCGACGCCATCGTGTCGTGCTCGCCGGAGAATTTCGCCTATGTCACCGGGTTCCTGTCGCCGACCCAGCCGCTGATGCGCTGGCGGCACGCCATGGCGCTGGTGACGGCCGACGGCCAGGTGGCGCTGGCTGTCCGTCGACATGGAGGCGAGCACCATCCGTGCCAAGGCGGGCGATGGCGTCGAGATCGCGGTGTGGCGCGAATTCGCCTTCGAAGCGATGGCGGTGCTGGCCGATCTGCTGAGGCGACACGGCCTCGCCGACGCCCGCATCGGCCTCGAACTCGACTATCTGCCGGCCGCCGATTTCGCCGAACTCTGCAAGTTGCTGCCGCGGGCGCAGTTCGTTCCGGCCCAGGCATTGCTGGCGCGGCTGCGCCAGCTCAAGACGCCGCACGAGATCGACATCCTGCGCAGGCTCTCGCGCATCGCCGACCGCGCCATCGCTTCGGCCTATGACGCGGTCTCGGCGGGGGCGACGGAGATGGATCTCGCCGCGGCGCTCACCCGCGGCGTCTACGAGCAGGGCGCGGAATATTTCAAGCTGATGATCGTGGCGACCGGCGAACGCAGCGTGTTTCCCAATGTCGGCCCGACCGGGCGGGTGCTCCGGCGCGGCGATGTCTGCCGGGTCGAAATCTTCCCCATCATCGCCGGCTATCATGCCGGCGTCTGCCGCACCGCGGTCGTGACGGCGCCGCCGCCGCAGGCGGAGCGCATCTGGGCCGATCTCGCCGCCTGCAAGCACATGCTGCTCGACGCGATCAGGCCCGGCGCGTCGAGCCGTGCCGTCTACGATCTTTACCTGGACAAGACCGCGGCGCTGGGAACTGCCGCGCATCTCCTTCGTCGGCCACGGCATCGGCCTGCATCTGCACGAGGACCCCTATCTCGGACCCGACCGCGGACCAGCCGCTCGAGCCCGGCATGGTGCTCGCCATCGAGCCCTTGATCTATGAGACCGGATTCGGCTTCGGCATGCAGAACAAGGACATGGTACTGGTGACCGAACGCGGCTGCGAGCTGCTTTCCGATGTCACCGACACCGACCGATTGATCGTCGTGAACTGACCCCGGCCCTGGATGTTCCGATGAGCGAATCCCCCATTGCCGGCATCGAGCTGTTCCACGTCCGCCTGCCGACGCGGCGCGAGCACAAATGGACGGGGCTGCAGGAACCGATCGGAGGCTATGTCATACTCGAGATGACCGACGCCGACGGTCGTATCGGCTGGGGCGAGGCGCCGGTTCTCAAGGACTGGGGCGGCGAGTTCGGGCGCTATTTCGGCGAGAGCCCGGGCACGGTGCGCGCGGTCGTATCGCAATATCTGGCGCCGGCCGTCCTGGGCTGCCTGCCCGGCGACATTACCGAGCTGCATGCGCGGATGGATCGTGCGCTCAAGGGCCACCCTTATGCCAAGGCGGCGATCGAGATCGCCGCCTACGATCTCGCCGGCCTGCAGTTGGGCGTGCCGAGCGCCCGCTTGCTCGGCGGCGTGCTGCGCCGGCACATCGCGGTGACCCATTCGATCGGGCTGATCGGCTTCGAGGCGGCCGAGCGCGAAGTCGCCCAGGCCGCAAAGGAAGGCATTCGCACCTTCAAGATCAAGGTCGGCGTCGACCCCGACCGCGACGTCGAGATGGTGTCGCGGGTGCGCGACACCGTGGGGCCGAAAGTGGCGCTGTGCGTCGACGCCAACCAGGGCTATGCGACGCCGGCGGACGCGATCCGGACCTTCAGGCGCATGGCGCGCTGCGACCTCGCCTATTTCGAGCAGCCGGTGGAGGGCATCGCGCGGCTGGCCGAGGTGGCGCGCGCCATCGATGCGCCGGTCATGGCGGACGAGAGCGCGTGGAACGCCCATGACGTGATCGAGATCATCGAGAAGCGCGCCGCCCAGATCGTGTCGATCTACACGACCAAGCCGGGCGGCCTGTTCCGCGCCATGGAGGTCGCGGCGGTGGCGCGGGCGGCGGGCATCGTCTGCAACGTCAACGGCTCGGTCGAGACCGGCATCGGCAACCGCGCCAACATCGTGCTGGCTTGCGTCGCGCCGGCGGCGACGCTGTCCTGCGTGGTCCCGGTCTCGACGCCGGCGCAGGCGCAGTCCGGCCAGGTCGCCGGCATCTACTACAATGACGACCTGATCGTCGCGCCCATGCCTTTCGCCGACGGCGCCATCGCAGGCGTCCATGGAAGCGGGAATGGGCATCGCGGTCGACGCGGCCAAGGTGAGAAAATATGCGGTGCGGGCGCCGTGAGTTGTTTCGGCGGGCTTGGCGAGGTGTTCACCCTCGTGTTTCCGGCCGCGTCCAAGCGATGAAATAAGCGATTGCGCCGGGCGGGGCAGTCGGGGAAAACAGCGGCGGCTTCACCCGGCAAACGGAGCGTGCCGGCGATCGAGCCGGACCGGCGATGCCGGGCACTGAAAAGTTTCTTCCCGCAGCGACGTGAATCTCCCGGAGCAACCACACGTGACAACGAATGGAACAGGCGAACTCGCCGGCCAGGTGGCGCTCGTCACCGGTGGCGTGAGACGGATCGGCCGCGCCATCGCGGTGGCCTTGGCGCGCCGAGGCGCGACCATCGTCGTGAACGCCAAGACGTCGCGGGCCGAGGCCGAGGACGCCGTGCGTGAAATCGAGGCCTTGGGCGGCACGGCGCGGGCGATGCTCGCCGATGTCACCGACGAAGCGGCGGTCGCCGCCATGGTCGCCGCCATCGGCCGCGATCTCGGCGGCGTCGACATCCTCGTGAACAACGCCGCCGTGCGCCGCGAAGCGGCGTTCACCGACATGAGCCTCGGCGATTGGCACGACATCATGGCGGTGGTTCTCGACGGGGCTTTCCTGTGCAGCCGCGCCGTCATCCCCGGCATGCTCGCCAAGGGCCGCGGCACCATCGTCAATATCGGCGGCGTCACCGGTCACACCGGGGCCGCCAAGCGCGCCCATGTCTGCGCGGCCAAGGCCGGGCTGATCGGCCTCACCAAGGCGCTGGCGGTCGAGTACGGCCATGCCGGCATCACCGTGAATTGCGTGGTGCCCGGCCGCATCGGCGGCCCGCGTTCGGCCACCTCCGGCAGCGGCGGCGCGATTCCCGGCGGCGGCCATCCGCTGGTGGGCCGCGAAGGCGATCCCGCGGAGGTCGCCGCCGCGGTGATGCTGCTGTGCGGCCCGGGCGGGCGCTACATCACCGGCCAGTCGATCCATGTCAGCGGCGGGATCTATCTGCCGTGACGCGCGGTGCGACCGGGCTCGAGCAATTGCAGGGCGCAATAGCGCCGGCGTATCGCGCCGCCGGCGGTCGTGGTCGGCGGAACAGCCGGATGTAATCTCGATCCACGGACCTCGTCCTGAGGAGCCGTGCGAAGCACGGCGTCTCGAAGGACGGCCACACACGCTGCGGCCTGTGGCGGTCCTTCGAGACGCGCGCAAGAGCGCGCTCCTCAGGATGAGGTTCTTGATGTCGTCGATATGATCCGAACCTTGGAAACGACCTACTGTTCCGCCCCCGCGCGCGCGGCCCGTCAGTGCAGCGCCCAGAGATAGGCGAGCGAGGCGGCGATCCCCAAGGCGGTTCGAACGGCGTGCAGCCGCCCCCAGGCCTCCATCAGGCTGCGCGATGCCGGGCCGGCGGCGCCGCGCTGCGATGGCGTTGAGCTTGTGGTTGGTCGGCATGATGCCGATCAGCGTATAGGGCCAGTTCGCGAGCATCAGCACGGCGCCGACGACCCAGCGCCAGTCGCCGCGTCTGCCACGCGGCGACGAGGCCGAGCGCGCCGGCGATGACGGCGAGGCTCGCCTGCATGGCAAAGCCGCGTGCATAGCTCGGCTTCCATTGCGCCAGCAGGCTCTCGTCGTCGAGCTGCAGCCGTGCCGGCTGCTCGGCGACGTTGATGTAGAGGGCGGCGCCGGCAAACGCCGCAGCGAGCGCGAGGGCGAACTGGCCTGCAAGCATTGGGAGCCTCCTGCGAGCCGACCACGCAATCTCCGTCGCGCGCTGCGGCTCGCCCGGCAACGCGTTCCGGCACACTTTACTGCCCGGGCAACCGCGCTATTCCGCGGCGGCGGCCGGGGTGTCGCGCGGCGTGAAGTGCCCGCCTTCGGCGGCGGTCATGTCGAGGCGCCGGGTGTGGAAGGCGGCGAGCGTCGAGCGATGGCCGATCGAGACGATCGTGGTCTTCGGCAGCCGCGTCGCCAGAATCCCATAGAGTTCGGCCTCGAGCTTTTCGTCGAGGGCGGAGGTCAATTCGTCGAGGAACAGCCAGTCGGGTCGCGTCAGCAGCGCGCGCGCGAGCGCAATGCGCTGCTGTTCGCCGCCGGAAAGGCGCTGCGACCACGTCTCCTCGCGATCGAGACCCTCGGCGAGGCCGGCAAGCCGCACATCGACCAGAGCCTTGCAGATCTCCTCGTCCGAATAGGTGTTCGCCGCCGCCGGATAGGTGACGGCGGCGCGCAGCGAGCCGATCGGGATGTAGGGCTTCTGCGGCACCACCATGACGTTGGCCCCTTCGGGGATGCGGATGCGGCCCTCGCCGTACGGCCAGATGCCGGAAATGGCGCGGAACAGCGTCGATTTTCCCGAGCCCGAGGGTCCGGCGAGCAGCGCGCTTTCGCCCTGGGGCAAGGCGAGGTTCTCGGTCGCGACGATGCGGGTGCCGTCGGGCAGGGCGATGTGGAGATCCTGCAGCGCGACCGGCTCCACCCCCGCAGCGGTGCGCGTCGGTCCTTTGGTGCCGAGCATCTTGGCCTGCTCGATCGCCTGGTCGAACGAGGTGAGGCGGTCGACCACCGATTTGAACGCGGCGAGCGAGTTGTAATAGGCGATGAAGAATGTGAGCGCGCCTTCGACCCGGGAAAACGCCTGGGCGGTCTGCGTCATGACGCCGAGCGCGATGGTGCCGGCAAAATAGAACGGCGCGGTGAAGATGTAGGGGATGATCGGAGACAGTTGCCCGTAGGTCTGCGTGAAGGCGAGCAACTTCATGCGGCGGCTGATCAGCGCGAGCCAGTTCCCGATGATCCCGCCGAAGCGGCGGCGGAGCGAAGTCTCCTCGGTGCGCTCGCCATTGAGGAGTGCGATCTGCTCGGTATATTCGCGCAGCCGCGCCAGCGAGAAGCGAAAATCGGCCTCCATGTGTTGGCGCTCGTAATAGAGCAGGACCAGCGAACGCCCGATGACGTGGGTGATCAGCGTGCCGGTCGCCGCATAGACCAGAGCGACCCAGAACAGGAAACCGGGGACGTGCAGGTCGGTGCCCGGAACGGTGAAGTTGGTCGACAGAACCCACAGCACCACCGCGAACGACACCAGCGAGGACATCGTCGAGATCAGCAGGATCGAATAGGAGTAGATGCCGCTGCCGGCACTCTCGCCGCCGTCGATGAAGCGGTTCACGTCCTCGGAGATGCGCTGGTCGGGGTTGTCGGCCTGGCTGCCGATCAGGCTCATGCGGTAGTGGGTGTGCTCGCCGAGCCAGCGGGAGATGAAGAATTCGGTGAGCCAGCGCCGCCAGCGGATGACCAGCATCGATTGCACGACGAATTCGATGACGGTGCTGGCGACATAGACGAAGGCCCAGGGCGTGAAGACCAGCAGCAGCAATTCCCAGAACTGAGCCGCGTCCTTGTTCTGGATGGCATTGAACCAGTCGCGGTTGAAGAAGGACAGCCGCACGGTGATCCCGACCTGCGCCTGATTGATCAGCACGAGAAAGACCACCATGGCGACGGCGATGCGCCGTTCGAACGAGGTGAAGGCCGGGAACGGCCAGATGCGTGCCTGCCCGGCGTCGTCGGTATCGAAATAGGGGTCGGCGATTTTCGTCATCTGCCGCACCACCTTGGTCTGCGCCACCAGATAGACCAGGATCGAGAAGATCGCGACGGTGATCGGCAGGGTTACCGGCAGCGTGTATTCGGCATAGGCGGCCGGCCACGTGTTCGCTTCCGCGGCCAGCACGCAGAGGCCGAAAACGATGGTCTCGATGGAGAATATGCCGACGAATATTTTCAGGAAGCTCGAAATCGAGGTCGAGCGCCACGTCGCGAGCGCGCACAACAAGGCGGTGACGCCGAGACCTCCGCCCGACAGGTCGTGGAACTCCTCCGCCACCGCGAGCGCGAGGAGGCCGAACGCGGCGACGCAGATGCTGAGAATCTTCATGGATGCTTCCGCAACAGGACAGGGGGCTTGCTAAACTACCATAGTTCGAGCGACGCCAGAGGCCGTAACGTCGCGCCGCGGCATGACCGGCTGGGATCGTTTTTCGACTCCCAAAATTCTCCGACGCCTAAAATCGTGTCGTGAGGTCGGTGAGCCATTGCGGCGAAGCCTCCACCAGCACGGTCTCCACCGTCTTGTCGAGGCCGGTGATCACGAGTGCGCCGAGCGCGACCAGAATCGCGCCGAAGCCCGCTTTCAGGCCCTGGCCGGCGGTGGCGAGCCGGTGGCGCCACCGCATCATGGCCTCGCGGGAAACGAGGCCGAGGGCGAGCAGCGGCAGCGCCGCGCCCAGGCCGAACGCCGACATGATGACGGCGACCTGGCCGAGATCGCGGCCCTGGGCCGCCAGCAGCGAGGCCGCGCCCAGCGTCGGCCCGACGCAGGGGCTCCACACCGCGCCGAGCAGCACGCCCACCGTGAACTGGCCGGCAAGGCCGCCGGTATCGAGGCCGGTGCGGCGCCGGTCCGCCCAATTGGCGATCGGCGCGCCGGCAACCGCGAGTCCGGCCTGCAGGCGCGGCGCCATCAGCACGATCCCGACGGCGATGATGAGCACGGCGGCCACGTAGCGGAACACATCCGCGTCGAGGCCGATGGAAAAGCCGATGGTCGCCACGAACAGCCCGATGGCGACGAACGACAGACAAAGCCCGGCAGCGAGTGCCGCCGGGCCCCATTTCTGCTGCGATGCCGCCGCGCCGAGGACGATCGGCAGCAGCGGCAGCACGCAGGGCGACAGAATCGACAGCACGCCGGCGACGAACGACAGCGCCACGCCGCCTGCGGTCATCGGCGAGGGTCGCTCACAGCACCAGGTGCAGCAAATCGGAGATCGACGCCCGGTTGGAATCGCCGACGGAGCGGCCCTGCTCCTTGCTGCCGATGAATGCGATCAGGGTCGATTGCTGCCGCGCCCCGAAGCGGCGGACCAGGTCCTTCTGGCTGTCGAAATCGATGGTGAAATAGACGAGGTTCTTGAACTCGGGTTCGGCCATCAGCTCGCTGAGGATCGGCTTCTGGGCCTTGCAGACCGGGCACCAGGTCGCGTGAATCGCAACGAAGATCGGCTTGCCCGCCTTCTGCGCCGCGGCGAAGGCCTGGCTGTCGAAGGGCTGCGGCACGACCGCGAATGCCGGCATCACCGCGGCGCCTGCGGCGGCGGTGGCCAGGAGAACTGACAGGACGGAGCGGCGTGAAAGCATCAGGACTCTCCTCATGAATTTCCAGGACAGGAACCACAATTCATAGGCGCAGGCGGCGGCTGCGCCTAGCTTGCGCGCCCGGCGGTCATATCACATCTCGTTGATGCCCGGGGCGCGCGGGACCGCATGGCAGGGCATGGCAAGTCTCGCCGGTTGCCCGGTCTCGAGCGAACGCTCAGACCTCCAGGTTGATGATCTCCGCCCGCATATCCGTGCCAGACAGGATCAGGCGCCCCACCGATACCGGCAGATCGAACCGCCGCGGCCCTGCGCTTCCCGGATTGAGATAGAGAACCCCGTCCTTGGTCTCGATCTTGGGCTGGTGGGAATGCCCCGTGATGACGGCGTGAAAGCCGGCCGTCGCGGGCTCGAGGTCCAGCGCATTGAGATCGTGCAGGACGTAAAGCCAGAAATCCTCGACCGTCACGATTTCTGTTTCCGGCAACTGCATGGCCCATGGGCCCTTATCGACATTGCCGCGGACGGCAAACACCGGTGCCAAGTGGCGCAGCTCGTCGAGTATCTCGGGGCGGCCGATATCGCCGGCATGGATGATGGGCGAGCAACCGCGCAGCGCCGCCACTGCCTGCGGCCGCAGCAGTCCGTGGGTGTCGGAGATGACCCCGATGTGCTGCATGGGTCGCCCATGTCCGGGACCAGCGCCCACCCCGATCAGCGCGGGACTTGCCGGCTCATTTTTGGGGTGACTTGGCCTCGCCGTTGGTTATGATCTGACCACCCACGGTTGTCGTGGTCGAGGAAAGCAACATGGCATTGTCATATGGATTTGTAAAATGCAAGCTGAAGTCCGCTCCGGTCCTGAAGCCGAGCCGGCGCAAGAGCGAAATTCAGTATCACATTCATACCACGCTGCGAGCCGGCAACGGCGACTGGGATTCGGCGATCAATGTCGGCACCAGCGATGCCGACGACTTGCTGCGATACAAGCTCGTCTACGATTATCACAATCCCCTGATCGACAAGCTCCGGCCGGCCGCCCAGGGCTACGCAGACCTGACCAGAACGCAGGACCTGCCGGCGCTGGATTTCCTCCGCAGCGAAGTCTTGGACGAAACCGGAGACTGGCGGGACAGCGACGTGATGGATGGGTCCGATGTCGTCGAGCCGGTGGCCTCGCTGATGCGCCTGTTTCGAAACGCAACGGCCAGGAATGCCGACGTCTATATATTCGGACGAAAATATACCAGTGGCGGACTTGGTATTCATGACGTGCACATGAACCAGGGATCGACGGGCTCGTTCGTCAACAACGGCGTCGACGATCACAACGACCACAACGATGTCTGGCAGGATGGCGCCGTGCTCGTCGACCTCGGCGATCCCGAATGGGTCGGCTATTTTACCGCCTTCACCCAGCAGCTGGTTCCGACGGACGATCTCGGCAACCCCAAACAGGGTGGCCATTCGATCGGATGAGCCGACGCCAACTCGTGAGGGCGAGTAACCGTGCTGCTTATGCGGTTTCCACGCCGTCGGTCCATGGGTGGGCACGCTTCGCGGCGCCCACCCATTATGTTCTAAAACCGCGTCACGCCTGCAGCAGCCGGCGCAGGCCGAGCGCCGGGCCGAACCGGTCGAGATTGGCGATGGCGGTGTTGAGTTCCTGCGCCCTGCGCCTGGCCGAGAATCGGCGCGGTCAGGTCGAGAGCCTTGGCCGCGACCTCCTCGGCGCCCATGGGATTGCCGGGCGTGCCGCGCACCTCGTAGGTGCGGTGGCTGAGCGCGCGACCGTCGGCGGTGTCGATCTTCACGATCGCCTGGCGCGCCGGCACCGCCTTCACCAGCTCCTGGTTGGGCACCGCTTCGACCAGCTTGCGGATGGCGAGCACCTTGGGATCGTTCATGCGCGCGAAATCATGCACGCTGTCGAAGGTGGCGCCGCCATCGGCGATCATGAGCGCGACCAGGTGCTGCAGGCAGATGTCGGGAATGGCGCGGTTGTCGACGATGTGGAGCCGGTCGGCGGGCATGTCGACGACGATGCGCCGGATCTGGCCGGCGCGCACGGCGGAATCCTCGAGCAGCACCGTCACCGCATCGAGCACCGATTGGAGCGGCGAGCCCACGCACCATTTCTTGATCGACGTATTCATGATTTCGAAGCGGGTGCCGAGTTCGGCGGCGAGCTTCTCGGGCGCCGCGTTCTCGTCGCCCAGCGCCGTGAACATGTTCTTGGTGCCGCTCATGAAGTCGTCGACGCCGGTGAACCCGGCGGCGATCATGGTCGCGGCGGTGACGCCGTTGCGCGCGCCCATGCCGCCGAAGTCGAACGCCTTTTCGATGTGCTCGCGGTCGCGCTCCCAATAGGGGACGCCGGAGGCCTGCTGCGCCGCGAACGAGAAGGCGTGGCGCACCTGAAGCGGGTTGAGCCGCAGCATCGCTGCCGCTGCGGCGGTGGCGCCGAACGTCGTCGCCAGGGTATGGGTGCTGTGGCGTTCGGTGTAGAGGGCGCGGAAGCCGAGCGCGAAGATCGCGCGGGAGCCGATGTCGTAGCCGAGCGCCACCGCGCGCAGCACGTCGTTGCCGCTGCGTCCGGCCAGCTCGGCGGTCGCGAGCGCCGCCGGCACGATGCCGCAGCCGGGATGGAAGCGGGCGGCGAGGTGGGAGTCGTCGGTCTCGTCGCCATGGGCCGACATGCCGTTGGCGAGGGCGGCGTTGACCGACGAGGTCAGGATGCCGGTGCCGATCACGGTGGCCTGCGGCTTGCCGCCCAGGGCGTCCACATAGCGGGTCGCGAACTGCCCGGCCTTGAGGCGCGAGCCCGACACCATCGCGGCGACGGTATCGAGCACATGCAGCTTGGTCTTGGCGGTGACCGCGGGCGGCAGCTCGCGATCGAGCGCCGTCGACACGTAGTCGGCGAGCGCAAGCGGCGACCGGGGAGATCGGCTCCTCTTTGACTGCGCCCTCATCCTCGGCGCCTTCCGCCTTAGCTGCCTTTGCCGCGGGCGTGTCCTTGTCCTGAGCGAGCGACGGCGACGCCGCAAGCGCATTCGACAGAATCGCCGCACCGCCGGCATTGATGATCCACCGTCTGGTCTGGTCCGCGTCATCCTTCATGGCGTTCACCGTCTCTGCTGGCCCAAGATTCTCTGCTGGCCCAAGATGAAGTCTCGCCATCCTATCCGCTGCGGCCGGGAGTTTCCACGCTTGTCGCTCGCCGCGGCGCCGCGATAAGGTCGCGCCGGCGGGAAACAAGATGCGCAATATTGCACTGCACAGTGCCGATGCCGGTCCCGGCCTGCTCAGGGAGTGGATCGATCGCGCCGCCGATCGCCATCCCGACAAGCCCTACGTCGTGTCCGCCGATGACGGCCGTTCCATCAGCTACGGCGCGTTTCGCCGGCTGACCCGCGGGATCGCGAGCTTCCTGCGCGGGCAGGGCATCCGCACCGGCGACCGCGTCGTGCTGCTTGCCGGAAATTCGATCGAGCACGTCGCCTGCTACATCGGCGTGATGGCCTATGGCGCCACCATCGGCACCGTGCACATGGAAACCAACCGGCGGCACCTCGTGCACATCTTGGGGCAGTTGCAGGCCCGCCTCGTCATCCATGACGACATCGCCGGCGACGTCAGCGACGACGCGATTGCGCGCGGCGACCTTGCGGCAGGCACGCCCTGCATGCCGATCGGACGCTGCGACGCGCCGCAGGCGGGGAGCTTCTTCGCCGCGCTCGATCCGGCGGCGGCAAGCGACGACTTTCTCCCCGGAACGACGGCGCGCGACGACGGCGTCATCTTCTTCACCTCCGGGACCGGCGATCGGCCCAAAGGCGTGGTGCTGAGCTATCGCGAGCAACTGGGCAACATCGAGCCGATGACGGAAGGCTTCGGCATCGCCGGCAGCGACCGCATCTACGACTTCCGCTCCTTCAACTGGGCGTCCGCGCAGCTCCTCGGCGTGCTGGCGCCGCTGTGTCGTGGCGCCACCCTGGTGATGGCGAAGAAGTTCTCCGCGACCCGCTTTTTCGACGATATCCGCACCCATGGCGTCACCGTCGCCGCCGGCAATCCCACCGTGATCAACATGCTGCTCGCGACTCCGGCGGCGGTCACGGCAAACGACGTGCCGACGCTGCGCTTCATCACCTCGAGCTCGGCGCCGCTGCTGCCGCAGGCGTGGCGGCGCTTCGAGGAGCGCTTCGGCATTCCGGTCGCCCAGGGCTATGGCAGCAGCGAGACCGCCTGGATCGCCGCCAATCCCGGTCGCGAGCGGCGCTTCGGCAGCGTCGGCCGGCCGCTCGCCTATCACCGCCTCGCCATCGTCGATGCGGACGGCCGCGCGCTGCCGCCGGGCGAGATCGGCCATGTCGAGCTCGGCGCCTGGGACGACAACGAATACCGCTATCTCGACGACGACGGCGCCGTGCGGGTGAACAGCCGCGGCCGCATGCGCACCGGCGACATGGGATATCTCGACGCGGACGGATTCCTCCATCTCACCGGCCGCGAGAAGGAACTGATCATCCGCGGCGGCGTCAACATATCGCCGGTCGAGATCGACGGCGTGTTGATGCAGCGTGCCGAGGTCTCCGAGGCCGCGACGGTCGGCGTCCCCGACACGGTGTGGGGCGAAGAGGTCGTGAGCTATGTGGTGCTGCGCCCCGGCTCGCACTTCGCGCCGGACGAGCTGCTGCGCTTCTGCGCCACCCAGCTGCCGCCCTTCAAGGCGCCCAAGCAGATCCTGCTGCGCGATCGCCTGCCCAGGAGCGAGCGCGGCAAGCTCGATCGCAAGGCGCTGGTGGCGGAATGGAACCGCTCGCGGGCGTGAGGCGTCGCGGGGTTCTGCCGCACTTCTTGCGGAGAACAGTTCGCTGCTGCCGAGTTCAGGCAACAATGCCGCGGAATCAAATTGGCAAATCGACAGGCTGAATCAAATTGGTTGCAGGTGTGAAAAAAATGCGCAACAGTAACAATTGATTTGAACTTGGTCGTATTCGATTAATTGGAGCTTCACATTCTGGTTCGCTTGCCGTTGCGAGAACCGCGTTGTTTCAGCGGCGCGACGTGAATGTCCTCAGCAGATGGAATTGGCGCGGCGCGGGTTTCGCGGTGTGATCAATTTCGGTCGCCGCCCAGATAATTCGCGGCAAGCTTGATACATGGAGCCTACCGATGGATATGACAGAACTCGCACTCCGCCAACGATTGCGCGACTCGATGGACGACGAGATCGCGAAACGCACGAAAAAGCATCAGGCGCAAATCGCCAGCATTCGAACCGCCGCAGCAAACCGGTTGGCAGCTGGCGCAGCGCCGCCAAACACACCTCTGGTCATGCTGGCGCACGGCGATTCCTGGTTTGATTACCCTCTGTCGGGCAACAGCATAAGCCTGACTTCCACCGATATCATCGTGCAACTCGGGTCGATGGGAAATGTCAATCCCTTCATCCTCAACATGTCTCAATGGGGAGACGCCACGACGGCCGAAATGTCATTGCCAAAGCAGCAACTCATGATTTCCGCTCTGCAGGATCCATCCAACTGGCTGAATAGCACGAAGCCGGACGCCATTTTGTTTTCCGGCGGTGGAAACGACATTGCCGGGGATCAATTTTGCATCTATCTGGACTACGCGGCTGTCAGCGCAACCGGGTTGGACGTCACCCGGCTCCAAGACGCTCTCGGCATGGTCGAAGCATCTTATCTCGATCTGTTTGCATTCCGCGACCGAAACGCGCACGGCGTTCCCATTTTTAGTCACAGCTATGATTTTCCGGTCCCGAACGGGGTACATCCCGTTTGCGCGGGACCGTGGCTCAAACCTTCGCTCGATTTTTGTGGGTATGATCCGACGCAAGGCGCCGCCATCGTCCGTCAGGCGCTGACCGAATTCAAGAAGCGGCTGACCGCACTTGCAAGCGATCCGGGCAACAACTTCACCCTCGTCGACACCCAGGGCGTGCTCGATCCAGCCGACTGGGCCAACGAGTTACATCCATACCCGCAGGGATTCCAAAAACTCGCTGGAAAATTTGTCGATGCGCTGCGGAGCAAGTTTCCCGGGCGGATTTAGGACTCGTCCACCGACGATCGATATAATTTATATCTCCCTCAGTCTCACGCTCGCCCAAGAGCCTCCCCCCGCGCCCAGCGGGGGGAGTAAGAAAGGCTTTCGATCACGCAGATTCGCTTGTCGATGCTGATCGGGTGGATGCCAGCGGATCAGGATTGCGCCTCGAACAAAGTCGTCATCTCAGGCCAGCTTGCGGAGTTGGGCGTCGACCAGCGCGGCAAGGGCGCCTTGCTGGTCACGGACGACCGTCGTGGAGATGTCGGCCGCGAGGTCCTTGAACGTGCTCTTTGCCTTGTCGAGAGCGCCTGCCTCGACGTGCCTGAAGGTCGCGACGTACTGGTTCACCAGCGCTTGCCGGTGCGTCGCGGCATCGTGCGGCGCGACGAAGCTGGAGTCCTGGAGGTTCACCAGCGCCGACTTGAGCGTGCCCCATCCGAGGTCGATGACCAGCGGCTTGACGAGCATGAATTCGCCCGCGATCTGCGACAGGCCGGCCACCTGCTGCACGAAATAGTCCTTGTCGAAGCCGTGCGCGCCGGCCTCGGTGTCGATCTGGGCGTAGGTCTGCGTCCAGCCGCCGGGCCAGTCGCCTGCCAGCCCGATGCCGGGGATCTTGTAGGCGCGGCCCTTGTTCATCGGACTCTTCACCTGGCCCTGGAACCCGCCATTGACGCCGGGTGCCACATTGCCGGCCTTGACGTCGACCCGGGGCCAGTGATTGTCCGTCGCCGCCCTGGCGATCGCTTCGACGAGCCAGATGTTGTTGTTGTAGACGTCCATCAGGCTGGTGATGACGCCGCCATTTTCCGGGAGCTCGCTGGAGTAGACGTACTGGTTGCCGCCCGGCCCGACTTCGATCGTCTGCCGGCCGCCCATGTGCTCCATGCCCAGCGTCGCCACGATCGGCTTCAGCCGCTCGGGATGCATCGTGTAATAGTCGAATTGCGGCCAGCTGCGCCTCGCCGCCCGGCATGAAATGCCGGCAGTCGAAGTAGAACACCAGCGTGCGCGGCCGCGCCGACTGCGGCAGGTGATTGAAATAGGACATGATGCCGAGCATGCCCAGGCCGCCATTCTCTTCGATCAAGGACATGGCGTCGGTGTGGGTGGCGAGCAGGACCTGCTCGTCCGCGGCGGTGCCGTAGTTCCTGCCGGGCAAATAGGCGATGATGGCCTTGCCGGTGTCGCGCTGGAAGCGGGCGGTGAGGGTCAGAGTGGCCGTCTTTGCGGCCTTGGCATCCGCCAGCACCTTCGCCCCGTTGACGCGATCGAGCGTGAGCGTGGGACAGTTGACGTACGTCGCGCCGAGTCCCGCCTTGCCGTCCGGCGTGTAGACGCTGCGCTGCGCCAGCCCGAACGCGGCCCCCGGCGACAGGTCGTAGACGATGACGATGCCGGCGGCGTGTCCTTTGATGCCGATCGCGGCAAAGCCGTTGAGCTGGCTCCAGACCCAGCGGGAATGATAGGAGCTGGTGACGCTCGCCGGCGGCGGCGTGAACAGCGGCGGCCATTTGCCCGGCGAACGCCATTCGTAGTCGGTGGGCGTGAAGTTGTCCAGGAACGAATTGGAGTACGGCGGATCGGGGTAGGGCGCGGTCTGGAAGACGAGAATCTTGCCCGCGATGTCTGCCGGCGGCCGGCGGATGGGCGGGGTCGTAATACAGCATCGGGGCGGTTACGCCCTCGGGCGGCGTGAAGCCGGACGTCATGCCGTACGAGGCGACGACCGGCACCGGCGTCCCGTCGGTGACGAGCTTCTCGACCGCCACGCCGGAGTCGTGGATGTGAGTGCGGCGATCCGGCCAATCGTCCACGATGTAGTGGTCGTAGGGGATCTCGACGTAGTCGAGGTCGACGGCGCCGAATTCCTGCATCTTCGAAACGAGGAAGTCGTGTAAAGCGCTTCCAGCCCGGTGCTGCCGGCGTAGGTGGGACCGCCCTGGGCTTTGAACAGGTTCCAGTCCCACGCCTGATCGGGCGTGATCATGAACTGCCGGATCGATCCTGGAAAGCGTCGGGTCGGACCGGGCGGCGGCCGCTTCGCCGGCGCGACCGGACTGCGCCGCCAGCGGTCGCCGCCCCAGAACCGTGCCCGCGGTGACGCCCGCGGCCGCCTCGAGGAATTTCCGCCGCGAAGAACCGGTTGTCCACTTCCGCGTGTCGCTCATCTTGCACCTGTTCGATTGGTGTGTCGCGTTTCGCCGGCGTTCAGGGAGCCAATCCGAGACCCTTGCGGACTTCGGTTTTCGCGGCCTGGAAATCCGCCCTGAATTCGGGCTTCTGCATCATCAATGCGATCATGAGGGTGGCGCCGATATGGGCGGTTTCCCAATCGGTCGGATAGGCAACGCCGCTGGCGACCCGCTGCTCGCCATACTCCCAGCCGCGGGCATGGAGTTCGGCGGTCTTCTCCGGGATCATCATCGCGAGAACGAGTGCGACTTGGGCGCCGAACGTCGAGTGCCCGCTCGGGTAGGTCGGCCCTTGCGCCTCGCGGGCGATGTTTTCCGGAGTCTTGACCTCGTTGCTGACCTGGAACGGACGCTTTCGCCTGTACTTCACCTTGAGGTCGCGAACGCCCGCCCCGGAATCCGCTCTGATCTTGTCGAAGAAGGCCCCGGTGATCGGGAACCGGTCCTTGGTGAAGGTCGGGCCGAGCACTTCTCCGGCAACCCGATACACGGTCTGCTCGAGGTCGGCCTGGATGTGCTCCATCCGTGCGGGGGTCAGGTTCTTCTGCAGGTCGAGCACGCCTTGCAGGTCGCGCTTGTCGAGCGGCGATCCATCGGCTGGCGGCGGCGGCAGCAGATTGCCGAAATCCGCGTCGCTGGCGCTGAGATAGGGCTTGTCCGACAACGCCAAAGCCTGGGTCGCCCCGAGACACAGCAATACGACGGAACATAGAGCGAGGTTGCGCATGGGGTTGGTTCCTTGGTGCGTCCGGCTGATCCGGATTTGATGGGGGAGATGCCCGCAACGGAAATAGCAGGCGAGCGGGCGCAGCGGAAGCTGCAAGGCGACGTTGCTGGCGTCCGCCAGTACAGTCTCCGCCATCCCCACGAGGGCAAAGAGGTGTTATCATACCTCGATCTGTATTTTCGCGCCGCGCCGGCCCCACGAGCCAGGCCCGAAAACGCCCTGCAGGGGGGCGCAAATTATTTCGAGCATGCGCTTGAAACGGCTGGAATCGGCAGCGGAATTCTTCTAAATTGCACAACACCGTAAAAAACCCTCAGGGAGACGTCTCATGAATTTCAAAGCACTAGGCCTCGCCGGCATCGCCTTCACCCTGTCCGCGATCCCTGCGTTG
Organism: uncultured Alphaproteobacteria bacterium; assembly: GCA_963795865.1. Taxonomy (GTDB): domain Bacteria; phylum Pseudomonadota; class Alphaproteobacteria; order Rhizobiales; family Xanthobacteraceae; genus JAJPKK01. The sequence continues at coordinate 97,146 of CAWCJX010000046.1, read as the reverse complement.
GCGCATCACTCCTTCGCCATGTTCGATGCCGAAAAGAAGATGACGCTGGACGGCACCGTGAAGGAGTTCCAGTGGACCAATCCGCACAGCTGGATCCTGCTGACGGTTTCCGATGCCCAGGGTAAGGCCGAGCAGTGGGCGATCGAGATGGGCGGCCCGAGCGGCCTCGCCCGGCAGGGCTGGGTTCCCAAGACCCTCACCCCCGGCATGAAGGTCCAGGCCGTGATCCATCCGCTGCGCGACGGCACCCCCGGCGGGCAGTTCATGGCGGTCACGCTGCCGGACGGCACCCAGCTCGGAAATCCCAATGCGCGCGCCGGCGCCAATGCAGGCGCGGCTCCGCTCCTTGAGCTGAGGCCACGTTCTAAAAACCGTGCGGTTCCATCGTAGGTGGACTGCACACGGTCGAGCGATTTACGGGCGGCCGGGGCATTGCCCCGTGCCGTCCGTTCTGTCTTACCCCTTCGCGCCGTCGCAGGCGACGGACCCGATGTCGAGTTGGATCGTGCGAGCAATCGGAGAATGGACGATGCCTGGATTCACTGCGAGAGGACGTTTCCTTGCCGGCAGCGTCGTGGCCGCGATCCTGGCCGCGATCGTCTGCGCAGCGCCGACCGCACCGGCCGTCGCGCAGCAAAAGGGCGCTCCGCCCAATTTCTCGTCCCATGAATTCGGGTGGGTCCGGGTCGGCCAGGGTGGACCCGATTTCGATGCTGTCCCGGGCGAAGTGCCGCCCGTCACCAACGATCCGGCGCATCCTTTCGTCGGCAATGGAGCCGGGCGGCAGCCGACCTATCGGATCGCGGATCTGAGCAATCCGAATCTGAAGCCGTGGGTCAAGGAGCACATGAAGAAGGACAACGACGAAGTGCTCGCCGGCAAGATCGCCTTTACGGCGCGCCAGAGTTGCCTGCCGGCAGGCGTTCCCGGCTTCATGGCCTATGGCGGACCGACACCGCTCTATTTCGTTCAAACCCCCAAGGAAGTCTGGATGCTCTTCTCGGGCGATCATCAGGTGCGGCGGGTCTACATGGACGTGCCCCATTCCGAGAATCCGAAGCCGTCGTGGTACGGCGAGTTGGTCGGGCACTACGAAGGCGATACGCTGGTCGTCGACACCATCGGGCAGAATACCCGGACGGTGGTCGATCCCTACCGCACGCCGCACACCGAGAAGCTGCACGTGGTCGAGCGCTGGACGATGACCGAAGGCGGCAAGGGTTTGGAAGTGACCTTCAAGGTGGACGATCCGGACACCTTCAATAAGCCGTGGTCGGGCAAGCGACGTTACCGGCGCGTGCAGGAGCAGATGCTCGAAGACGTCTGCGCCGAGAACAACCAGCATTTCGACTATCACATCCCGGTCGCCGACAAGCCGGATTTCTGAGCCGGCATGGAGCCGAAGGCCGTCACGCTTCTTACTCCGCTTACTCCGCGGCGAACCTCTCCGGAGGTCGAGTTCGCCGCGCAGCAAAGTGCTATATTGAGCCGGCTACTCATGCGCAGGAAAATGCCGATGAGCCCAGTTGCGATCCCGATCAGCGCGGCCGTCGCGGCTGCCTTCGTCCTCGTGGCCGCCGCCGCAGTGGCGCAGACGGAAGTCTCGACGGAATGGTTGTTGTGCATCAACGAGGGCAAGGTGTACCCGCTCGATATCGCGGCCGACGGCTGCACCGCGGTGATCCGGTCGGGAAACCGCACGCCGCGGGAGCTTGCAGTCGCCTACACCAATCGGGGCCTCGTCTACCGCAACCTGGGCGACTTCGATCGCGCGTTCGCCGATTACGACGCCGCCATCAAGCTCGACCCCAGCTACGCCCTCGCATTCAACAATCGCGGCACCGCGTACGGCGAGAAGGGCGACTACGACCGCGCCATCGCCGACTACAGTGAGGCGATCAAGCTCATTCCCTCCAGCGCCGCCGTCATCGTCAATCGCGGTGCCGCCTATCGTGACAAGGGCGACCTCGACCGGGCCATCGCCGACTACGACGAGGCCATCCGCATCGATCCCAGATACGCCCCCGCCTTCACCGGCCGCGGCAATGCGTATCGCGAGAAAGGCGACATCGACCGTGCCGCCGTCGATTACAGCGCGGCGATCGAGGTCGATCCGACCAACGCGGTGGCGTTCAACAACCGCGGCGCCGTCTTTCTGATCAAGGGCGACTACGAGCATGCCCTGGTCTACTATTCGGAGGCGATCAGGCTCGATCCGAAATACGCCCTCGCATACAACAATCGCGGCGTCGCCTGGCGCGACAAGGGCGACCTGGACCAGGCGGTCGCCGATTTCGGCGAGGCGATCAGGCTCAATCCGCGCAATGGCGGCGCCATCATCAACCGCGGCAATGCCTGGCGCGCCAAGGGCGATTTCGACCGCGCCGTTGCGGACTACGGCGAGGCGATAAAACTCAATCCGCGAAACGCTGCGGCCCTCAACAGCCGTGGATTGGCGCGTCTCATGAACGGCGAGTTCGATGGCTCGATTGCGGATTTCAGCGCCGCGCTCGCCGTCAACCCGAGGCTCGCGAATTCGCTCTATGGACGCGGCATAGCCAAACGGATGAAGGGCGACCCGGCGGCGGCCGCAGCCGACCTCGATGCCGCTGCGGCGATGCGTCCCGGCGTTGCGCAGGAGTTTGCTATTTCCGAGATCGAATAGCCGGGCCACGTCGCGAAGCCCCGCGGTCGGAGTGGGCGCTCTGCCCAAGTGGTGCCCCAAGTGATGGCCAAGTCATGCTCCAAGTGATGCCCAAGTGATGCCCCGAGTGGGCGACCGGTGGCGGATCACATCCGCAGATGCTAGAGCATATTGCGTGGAACCGATGCACCCACAGTCGTCATCGCCGGGTTCGTCCCGGCGATCTCGATCCGAGAGTGTGGTGCCTGCATAATCGAGATGAGCCGGCACAAGCCCGGCCATGACCATTCCGTGGGAGCGGAACGTGCTCCTGCTTTCACCGAGCCCGGATGGTCAGGGGAGATCAGAGAGGATCACATGAAAATAAACTGTCTCGTTGCCGCGGCCGTCGCCCTGTCGGCCTTCACAGCCAATGCCGCGATTGCCCAGCAGCGCGTGAAAGTGCCGATCACCAACAAGGAATGGGAGCAGCCTTTCCCCGGATTCAAGATCGTGGGGAACCTCTATTATGTCGGGACTTACGATCTCGGCTGCTATCTGATCGACACCGGCGCGGGGCTGATCCTGGTCAATTCCGGGGCGCCCGGCTCCTACCCGCTCATCAAGGCGAACATCGAAGCGCTCGGCTTCAAGACCAGCGACATCAAGGTCATCACTTCGACCCACGGGCATTTCGACCATGTCGGCGATCTCGCCTCCTTCCAGAAGGATGCCCCGGGCGCCAAGACCTATATGAGCGAGCGCGATGCGCCGGTGCTGGAATCGGGCGGCAATGTCGATTACCGGCGGGCGGAAGGCCGCGGCATCATCTACGATCCGATCAAGGTCGATGTGCGCACCAAGCCGGGCGATCATATCAAGCTCGGCAACACCGACATGACGACGCTGCAGGCCTATGGCCACACGCCGGGTGCGACGAGCTTCAGCTTCCCGGTGACGGATGCGGGCCAGACCTACAACGTCCTCATCGTCAACATGGACGGGATCAATGCCGGGGTGAAGCTCCTGGGCTCGCCGGGCTATCCGACCATCGTCGAGGACTTCAAGAACACGCTCGCCATGCAGGCGACCTACACGCCGGACATCTGGGTGTCGTCGCACGCCGGCCAGTTCGACCTGCACAAGGTCTACAAGCCCGGCGACCCCTACAATCCGGCGCGCTTCGGCGATCTCGCCGCCTATAAGGCCAAGATCGCGGGCTATCAGGCGGCCTATGAAAAGCAGCTTGCCGAGGAACGTTTGGCCGCGAAATAGGCTCGCCTCGCTCCGGCGCAGCGATCTCGTGTCGGCGCAACGATCTCACCGCGCCGGAGTCGGGCGCGCGGTATATTCTTGCGACGGGCGTGGCGACGCGCCCGGCCGTTCTGCCAGTTGCGCAGTTACAGCCCGGTCGGAGGCATCGGTGATGCAAGTTCCGACGATTCCGAGCGCGGCGCTGGCGGAGCGGAGCGGGCGCCCGTCACCAGCCGGAACAGCACCACGAGGTCGCTGCGGATGCGGCGGACCGCGAGATAGACGCCGGTTCCGCTGCCTGCAAGGCCGCCCAGCAGAAGCGTGATCATGATGATGTCCCAGGCCGGCCGGGCGCGCAGCCAGGCGGCAAAGTCGAGGCGGTGCAGCCCGGAGAACAGCCAGCGGTGCCAGCGGGCATCGGTGTCGGCACGGCGCAGCAGCGCGCCGGTTATGGGGTCGAGATAATACCGCGTATGCTCGGCGTCGTTCGCGATGATGCGGTAGACCGGCAAGGCGACCTCTTCGTGAAGGCCGAAGTAATAGGCGTCCTGTTCGCTCAGCAAGGCTTGCGCCGAGATGCCGCTGGTTCCCACCATCCGCTCCGCGGCCGTGGCCAGTTCGGGCGTCTGCAAGGGCGTCGCGTTGCCCGCGGAGTCGAACCGCGTCACGCTCCCGTCGGCCGCGGTGGCGAGCCAGTAGAGCTTGCCGTCGAGCGGCGCGGTCGTCAGGCTCACAGCGTTCGGCGCCTTGGCCTGGATGTTGGCGAGCGACTTGCGGACTTCGCCCCATTCGGGCGGCACGCCCTCCAGCCGGCGAATCTCGCCGCCGCCACCCCCGCCCTCGAGGAAGCCCCACGGGTTCATTGAAATGAGACCGCTGACGACGAAGGTCAGGGTGATGATCCCGAACACCAGCCCGGCCAGATGGTGCCAGTAGAACAGGCCGCGATAGGGCGACAGCCTGCGATCCTTGCCGCGCCGGAATTGCGCGATGCCGAGATAGAGGCCCAGCACCGTCAGGAACGTGCCGAGGATCGCGGCCCAGGTGATCGTCGCGCTCCACAGCGGCCCGTCGCTGCGCAGCGCGGTCAGGTAGAACCAGTGCGGGATGGCGCCCACCCAGTTCCACAACCGCTCGGTCGCCGTCGTGCGCAGCACGATCCGGCCGCTGGTGCCCGAAACATAGATGGTCGAGCGTTCGGGATCGTCGAAGGTGAAGCGGTGCAGGGGGCGGTCGCGGCGGAAGCGGCCGACGGTCCATTGATCCTCATCGATCGTCTCTCCGGCAGCGAGGCCGGCGCGGCCGACCAACCGCGTGGCGGCGTCGACGGCAATCGCCTGGGCGTCGGTAAAAGTGAAGCTCGTGACGCCGACACCCTCGGCGAGATCGACCACCGCATCCGGCCGCGGCGGGCGGCGCAGCCGCAACACCGGGATGCCGAGGAGGGTTTCGACCTGGACGCGATAAAACTGCAGGTCGTCGGGAATGAGCCCATCCGCGATCCGACAGCAGGCCTGCCACCGTATGGGCTCCAACGCGCCGGTCCGGTCGCGCTCGGAAAATTCGGGAAACTCGACATACATCATGACGATGCCGGAGGCGAACCAGATCAGCATCAGGATGCCGACCGCGATCCCGAGATAGCGGTGGAGTACGACCAGGGTGCGCCACAGGATGTTTTTCATGGGAGGGAGTCTAGCAAGGATACGGCAGGCGCTCCACCCGGGACCGCTGCCGGGGCTGCCGCGGATCGCCCCGCTCCTCGCGCCTTTGGGGTACCATGCTTTCCGCAGTGGTGGTCTCGCAGGCTATATTCCGTTCGGGCCGGCGGCTGTGTGTGGCGGCCATGTGCCTGCTGCACCCGCCACCGGCTCCGTAATATGGTACCATGCGTTCATCGGTGCCCCACATTGATTCTTTGTCATGGACCGGAAAGCTGGCCGTAATGTCGGATTTTGCAATATGGGTGCATGCGCGGCTTGGAAAGCGTTGTCAGACCGCAGAAAAAATGCTGATTGTTGCTTCCTTTGCCAGGGTGGGCTGCTTACCTGATAGCGTGGCAGGACAATGGACGATCGTACCAGCACGGATTTTCACCGGACGATGCCGCTGGACCTTCCGGCGCCGCCCGGCAAGGTCGTGCCGAAGAAACGGCGCCGCTGGGGCGTTCTGCTTCTGCTCGTGGTCGCGGCGGGCGCCGGCTGGTGGATGTACACGCGGCAGGCGCCCCAGCAGGCGCCGCAGCGCCGTGCCGATCTTGCGGCGGCGACGCCGGTCGTCGCCGCCGCCGCCGCCCTCGGCGATATCGACATTACCTTGAACGCGCTCGGGACCGTGACCTCGCTCGCGACGGTGACCATCAGATCGCAGATCAGCGGCTACCTCTTCAGGGTTGCCTACGAGGAAGGACAGATCGTCAAGAAGGGCGATCTCCTGGCCGAAATCGATTCTCGCCCCTATGAACTCGCCCTCGCCCTGGCTCAGGGCTCGCTGGCGCGCGACAAGGCGCTGCTGGCGACCGCCCAGCTCGATCTCAAGCGTTATCAGGACCTCGCCAAGACCAACGCCGTCCCGCGCCAGCAGCTCGACACCCAGGCCTCGCTGGTCGTGCAATACGAAGCCACCCTCCTGTCCGATCAGGCCCAGATCGACACCGCCAAGCTCAATATCGCCTATTGCCATATCGTGGCGCCGGTCAGCGGCCGGGTCGGGCTGCGGCTGGTGGACCAGGGCAACTACGTGACGCCGGGGGATGCAACCGGGCTCGTCGTCATCACCCAATTGCAGCCGATCAGCGTCATCTTCACCACGGCCGAAGACAACCTGCCGCAAATCCAGAAGCGGCTTCGCGCCAACGCCACCCTTCAGGCGACTGCGTTCGACCGCACCGGCGTCACCAAGTTGAGCGTCGGCGAGCTCAAGACCCTCGACAATCAGATCGACACCACCACCGGCACGGTGAAGCTGCGGGCACTGTTCGCCAATGAGGACGACAACCTCTTCCCCAACCAGTTCGTCAACATCCGGTTGCTGGTCGACGTCGTGCACGAGGCGACGATCATTCCGACCAGTGCGGTCCAGCGTGGCGCTCCCGGCACGTTCGTCTATCTCGTTGATGCCGACAGCACGGTGTCGGTGAAGCCGATCGATCTCGGTCCCAGCAGCGGCGAACGGGTCGCCGTGCGCTCCGGCCTGTCGCCGGGCGATCGCGTGGTGATCGACGGCGCCGACAGGCTGCGCAACGGCGCCAAGGTCGTGATCCGCGACGGCCCTCCCGGCGCGGCTGCGGCGGCGTCGTCATCTCCGCCTTCCGCCGCTGCGACGCCGCCATCCGCGCCCGAGGCTGCGCCGCCACCGCCGTCGGAGCCTGCCGCCGCGGCCGGCGGGGCGCAGCGCCGGGGCGGCGGATCGCGTCGTTCCCGGGACACGCCATGACGTCATGAGCCCGTCACGACCCTTCATTCTGCGGCCGGTCGCGACGACGTTGCTGATGATTGCGATCATGCTGTCGGGCATCGTCGCCTATCGCTTCCTGCCGCTGGCGGCCCTGCCCGAGGTCGACTACCCCACCATCCAGGTGCAGACCTTCTATCCCGGCGCGAGCCCGGACGTGATGACCTCGTCGGTGACGGCGCCGCTCGAGGTCCAGCTCGGCCAGATGCCGGCGCTCAACCAGATGAGCTCGGCGAGCTCGGCCGGGTCGTCGGTGATCACGCTGCAATTCAGCCTCAAGCTCAGCCTCGACGTGGCCGAGCAGGAGGTGCAGGCGGCGATCAACGCGGCCGGCAACCTGCTGCCGTCGGACCTGCCGGCGCCGCCGATCTATGCCAAGGTCAATCCCGCCGATGCGCCGATCCTGACGCTGGCGCTGAAATCGGATTCGCTGCCGCTGCCGCAGGTCGAGGACCTCGCCGACACCAGGCTCGCGATGAAGATTTCGCAGCTTCCCGGCGTCGGCCTCGTGTCGCATCAGCGGCGGCCAGCGGCCGGCCGTCCGCATCCAGGCCGACTTTCGCAAGCTCGCGGCCTACGGGCTCAACATCGACGACCTGCGCACCACGCTCGGCAACGCCAACGTCAACACGCCCAAGGGCAATTTCGACGGGCCGACGCGCGCATCGACCATCAATGCCAACGACCAGCTGCATGGGCGCCGCCGGCTATCGCAACCTCGTCATCGCCTACCGGAACGGCTCGCCGGTGCGGCTCAGCGACGTGGCGAACGCGGTCGACGGCGCCCAGAACGACAAGCTCGCGGCCTGGATGAACATGTCGCCGGCGGTCATTCTCAACGTCCAGCGCCAGCCCGGCGCCAACGTCATCGAGGTGGTCGACAACATCAAGGCGCTGCTGCCGCAGCTGCAGGCCGCGTTGCCGTCGGCGGTCGACGTGTCGATCCTCAGCGACCGCACCGTCACCATCCGCGCCTCGGTCGAGGACGTCGAATTCGAGCTGATGCTCGCCGTCGTCCTGGTGGTGCTGGTGATCTTCGTGTTCCTGCGCAGCGCCCGCGCCACCATCATTCCGAGCCTGTCGGTGCCGCTGTCGCTGGTCGGCACGTTCGGCGTCATGTACCTCGCTCGGCTTCAGCCTCAACAACCTGTCGCTGATGGCGCTGACGATCTCGTCGGGCTTCGTGGTCGACGACGCCATCGTCGTCATCGAGAACATCTCGCGCTACATCGAGGAGGGCGAATCGCCGCTGGAGGCGGCGCTGCGCGGCTCCGAGCAGATCGGCTTCACCATCATCTCGCTGACGATCTCGCTGATCGCCGTGCTGATTCCGCTGCTGTTCATGGGCGACGTGGTCGGCCGGCTGTTCCGCGAATTCGCCATCACGCTCGCGGTCACCATCCTGATCTCGGCGGTGGTGTCGCTGACGCTGGTGCCGATGGCCTGCGCCAAGCTCCTGAAGCCGGTCGACGGAGGTGCGCGAGAACGCATTCCAGCGCCTGCACCAGGGAAGCGTTCGACCGCCTGATCGACGGCTATGCGGTGCTGCTGCGCTATGTGCTCGACCGCCAGACCGCGACGCTCCTGGTGGCGATCGGCGACCCTGGCGTTGACCGTCTGGCTCTACATCATCATCCCCAAGGGCTTCTTCCCGGTGCAGGACACCGGGCTGATCCAGGGCATCTCCGAGGCGCCGCAGTCGATTTCGTTCGCCGCGATGAGCGAGCGCCAGCAGGCGCTCGCCGCGGTCATCCTCAAGGATCCCGACGTCGAAAGCCTGTCCTCCTTCATCGGCGTGGACGGCACCAACATCACGCTCAACAGCGGCCGCTTCCTCATCAATCTCAAGCCGCACGACGTCCGCAGCGCCGAGGTGACGAAGGTCATCGACCGGATTTCCCGCGCGACCGCGGAGGTTTCCGGCATCTCGCTCTACCTGCTGCCGGTGCAGGACCTGACCATCGACGATGCGGTGAGCCGGACGCAGTATCAATTCTCGCTCGAGGACGCCAATCCGGATGAACTCGCGGTGTGGGCGCCGCGACTGGTCGACAAGCTCAATTCGATGCCGCAATTCGCCCAGGTGTCGAGCGACATCTCCGCCTACGGGCTGACGGCCTATATCGACATCGATCGCGACACCGCCGGCCGTTTCGGCATCACGCCGGCCACCATCGACAACGCGCTCTACGATTCGTTCGGCCAGCGCATCGTCTCGACGATCTTCACCAACTCCAACCAGTACCGCGTCATCCTCGAGACCGATCCGAAGCTGCAGGCGTCGCTGGATTCGCTGTCGTCGATCTATGTCCCGACCTCGACCAGCAACAGCGCGGTGCCCGGCCAGGTGCCGCTGTCCGCGGTCGTCAAGGTGCGCGAGGGCATGGCGCCGCTGCGGATCGATCATCTCGGGCAGTTTCCGTCGACCGCGATCTCCTTCAATCTGGGCCCGGGCGCCTCGCTCGGCGACGCGGTCGATGCGATCAAGCAGGCGCGCGACGAGATCGGCATGCCGATCAGCGCCAACATCCGATTGCAGGGCGCGGCGCTGGCGTTCCAGAAATCGCTCTCCAACGAGCTGCTGCTGATCCTCGCGGCGATCGTGACCGTCTATATCGTGCTCGGGCGTCCTGTACGAGAGCTTCGTGCACCCCGTCACCATTCTCTCGACGCTGCCGTCGGCCGGGATCGGCGCGCTGCTGGCGCTGATCGTGGCGGGCGACGACCTCACGGTGATCGCCATCATCGGCATCATCCTGCTGATCGGCATCGTCAAGAAGAACGCCATCATGATGATCGACTTCGCGCTCGACGCCGCAGCGCACCGAGGACAAGCCGCCCCGCGAGGCGATCTACCAGGCCTGCCTGCTGCGGTTCCGCCCGATCCTGATGACCACCATGGCGGCGGTGCTCGGCGCCCTGCCGCTGATGATGGGCACCGGGGTCGGCTCCGAGCTGCGCCATCCGCTCGGCATTTCGATCGTCGGCGGCCTCCTGGTCAGCCAGGTGCTCACTTTGTTCACCACCCCGGTGATCTATCTGTGGTTCGATCGCCTGCAGCAGCGCTTCTTCAACATCGACGACGCCGTTCGCGATGCCGAACAGGGGAGCCCGGCGGAATGAGCCTGTCGACTCCCTTCATCCGGCGGCCGGTCGCGACGATCCTGCTCACATTCGGAATCGCCGCCTGCGGGGCCGTGTCGTTTTTCCAGCTCCCGGTATCGCCGCTGCCGCAAGTCGATTTCCCGACCATCTCGGTGCGGGCCCAGCTTCCGGGCGGCAGTCCCGAGGTCGTCGCCACCACCGTCGCCACGCCGCTCGAGCGTCACCTCGGCCAGATCGCCGACGTCACCGAAATGACTTCGACGAGCACCGTGGGCGGGACACGCATCAACCTGCAGTTCGGCCTCAACCGCGACATCAACGGCGCGGCGCGCGACGTGCAGGCGGCGATCAACGCGGCCCATGCCGACCTGCCCACGAGCCTGCGTTCCAACCCGACCTACAAGAAGGTCAATCCGGCCGACTCGCCGATCCTCATCCTGGCCCTGACCTCCGACACGCTGCGCCAGGGCGAACTCTACGACGCCGCGTCGACCGTGCTGTCGCAGAAGCTGTCCCAGATCGACGGAGTCGGCGAGGTCGTCGTCGGCGGCAGCGCGCTCCCGGCGGTCCGGGTCGAGCTCAACCCCAACGCGCTCTACAAATACGGCATCGGGCTCGAAGACGTCCGCGCGGCGCTGGCTTCCGCCAACGCCCACAGCCCGAAAGGCGATATCGAGACCGGCGACCGCCATTACCAGATCTACGACAACGACCAGGCCACCGTGGCCGCCGAATACCGTTCGCTCATCGTCGCCTATCGCAACGGTGCGCCGGTCCGGTTGAGCGACGTGGCCGAGATCGTCGACGGGACCGAGAATATCCGCAATGCCGGGCTGGCCAACGGCAAGCCCTCGGTGCTCGTCATCGTGTACCGCTCACCGGGCGCCAACATCATCGCGACGGTCGACCGCGTGTACGCGCTGTTGCCGGAATTGCGGGCCGCGATCTCGCCGGCGATCGACATCATGCCGGCGGTCGACCGCTCGACCACGATCCGGACGTCGCTCACGGAGGTCGAGCGCACGCTGCTCATCTCGGTGTTCCTGGTCGTGCTGGTGGTGTTCATATTCCTGCGCAGCGGACGGGCGACGCTGGTCCCGAGCATCGCGGTGCCGGTGTCGCTGATCGGCACCTTCGCGGCCATGTACCTGCTCGGCTACAGCCTCGACAACCTGTCGCTGATGGCGCTCACGGTCGCGACCGGATTCGTCGTCGACGACGCCATCGTGGTGCTGGAAAACATCTCGCGCCACATCGAAGCCGGCATGCCGCGGCTCGAGGCCGCGATCCGGGGGTCCGGCGAGGTCGCCTTCACGGTGATGTCGATGAGCATCTCGTTGATCGCGGTGTTCATTCCGATCCTGCTGATGGGCGGCATCGTGGGCCGTCTGTTTCGCGAATTCGCCATGACGCTGTCGGTGGCGATCATGATCTCGCTGGCGATATCGCTGACGACGACGCCGATGATGTGCGCGCTGCTGCTCAAGCGGACGCCCCACGGCCATCAAGGCCGCTTCCATCGGGTGACCGAGCGGGTCTTCGACGCGATGCTGCGCCGCTATGACCGCACGCTCACCTGGGCACTCGACCATCCTCGCCTCATCCTGACGATCCTGGTGGCGACCATCGCCACCAATTTCTATCTCTACTCGGTCGTTCCGAAGGGTTTTTTCCCGCAGCAGGATACTGGCCGCATCAACGGCGGCATCCAGGCCGACCAGAGCATTTCGTTCCAGCTGATGCGGCAGAAGCTGCAGCAGTTCATTTCCATCATCCAGAAGGATCCGGCGGTCGACACCGTGGTCGGCTTCACCGGCGGCGGGCAGACCAATGGCGGCTTCGTCTTCATATCGCTCAAGCCGCTGAGCGAGCGCAAGATATCGGCGGACCAGGTGATCCGGCGGCTGCGCGGCCAGCTCGCCCAGGTGGCGGGCGCGCCGCTGTTCCTGCAGGCGGTGCAGGACATCCGGGTCGGCGGCCGCGCCGCCAACGCCCAGTACCAGTTCACTCTGCAGGCCGACACCGTCGACGAGCTCTACACCTGGGCGCCGAAGATTCTCGCCGAATTGCAGAGGGTGCCGCAACTCACCGACGTGAACAGCGACCAGCAGAACCAGGGGCTGGAGACCGACATCACCATCGACCGCGAGACCGCGGCGCGGCTCGGAATTACGGTCGCCCAGATCGACAACACGCTCTATGACGCGTTCGGCCAGCGCCAAGTGTCGACCATCTACATTGCCCGCAACCAGTATCACGTGATCATGGAGGTGGCGCCGAAATACTGGCAGAACGCGGAGACGCTCGAAGGACGTCTATGTCAGCACCTCCGGCGGAACGGTGGGCGGCGTGCAGGCGACCAACGCCGTCGCCGGAACCGTCAGCGGAGCGAACAAGGCGGGAGCGTCGACCGCCGCGACCATCGCAGCCGACGCGGCCCGCAACCTCGCACTCAACTCGATCGGCAACACCGGCAAGGGGACCGCCTCGACCGGAGCCGCCGTGAGCACCACGGCGGAAACGATGGTGCCGCTGAGCACGGTCACCCATTTCGGGCCGGGCAATATCCCGCTCGCGGTCAATCATCAGGGCCTGTTCGTCGCTTCCACCATCTCGTTCAACCTCGCACCCGGCTCCTCGCTCAGCGACGCGGTCGCGGCCGTCGACGAGGTGATGACCCGCCTCGGCGTGCCGGCTTCCATTCACGGCAACTTCCAGGGAACGGCGCGGGCGTTCGAGCAGTCGCTCCGCAACCAGCCATGGCTCATTCTCGCGGCGCTGGTCGCCATCTACATCGTGCTCGGCATGCTCTATGAGAGCTTCATCCATCCGATCACCATCCTGTCGACCCTGCCGTCCGCCGGCGTCGGCGCGGTGTCGGCGCTGATGCTGTTCAATACCGAGTTCAGCATCATGGCGCTGATCGGCGTCATCCTGCTGATCGGCCTCGTCAAGAAGAACGCCATCATGATGATCGATTTCGCCCTCGTCGGCGAGCGCACCAAGGGCCTCACCTCCCGGCAGGCGATCTACGAAGCCTGCCTGCTGCGGTTCCGGCCGATCATGATGACGACGAGCGCGGCGCTGTTCGGCGCCCTTCCGCTGGCGATCGGCTTGAGCGACGGCTCCGAATTGCGCCAGCCGCTCGGCATCGCCATCGTCGGCGGTCTGATCGTGAGCCAGATGCTGACTTTCTACACGACCCCGGTGGTCTACCTCTACCTCGACGGCCTGAACCTGTGGTTCCGCGAGTTCCGCAGCGGCAGCCGGTCGGTGCGTGTACCCCAGGGAACACTGGTCCCCGGAGAATGACGTCGCGCGCAAATTCTAGGTGTGACGAAGGGTTAATGATCGTTTAAGATTGGGCGGGGTGCGTATTCGGGGAAGCCGGACCGGCACGGTGATCGCGGTGGTGCCGGCGGCGGGGGGAACAGGACAGGATGCGTCCGTACCGGCACAATGCCGATATCGGTGGCATGAGGAACTGGTTGCGTGCGGTCCTGCGCGCAGCCGGCGGCTTTGCGGTGGTCGCAAGCCTCTCCGGATGTCTGCTCGACGCCGACAAGCCTGACATCGCCATCGACGTCCCGCAGGGCTACCTCAATACCAAGGGCGACCCCGACGCGGCCCTGCCGGCGCTCGACTGGTGGCAGGGCTTCCGGTCGGCGGAGCTCACATCCCTGATGCAGGAGGCCCAGGCGGCAAACCTCGATGTCGCCGTCGCGGTCGCCCAGATCCTGCAGGCCGACGCGCAGGTGCGGATCGCCGGTGCCCCGTTGCTGCCCCTGATCGATTTCAACGGCAGCGACACCGGCAGCAAGGTCTCGCAGCAGCTCGGCACCGGCGCCGGCAGTGTCCGCGGCGGCAACGGCGGAGTGTCGCCATTCTCCCGGCTCTATGCGACGTCATTGAGCGCGAGCTACATCGTCGACTTCTGGGGCAAGAACCAGGCGGCGTTGAAGGCGGCCGTGCGAGACGTCGACGGCGAGCCGCTACAACCGCGAGGTCGTGACGCTGACCGCCGTGACCGCCGTGGCCAACACCTATTTCGCGGTATTGGAGGCCCAGGACCGCCTGCGCATTGCGCGCCGCAACCTCACCGACGCCACCCGCATCCTCGATCTGATCAAGCAGCAATTCGCGGCCGGAACGTCCTCCGATCTCAATGTCGCGCAGCAGGAGAGCCTGGTCGAGCAGGTGCGCGCCGTGATCCCGCTCTACGAGGAGACGCGCCTGCAGAACATCGCGGCGCTGGCGGTGCTGGTCGGCCGCACGCCGGAGCGTTTCACCATGCGGGGCAGCTCGCTCAACAAGATCGCGGTGCCCCGGGTGACCCCCGGCCTGCCGTCGTCGGTGCTGCTGCAGCGTCCGGACGTGCGACAGGCGGAGATGCAGCTGAGGTCGTCGACCTACAGCATCGAGTCCGCCCGCGCCGCCTTCTTTCCGACCATCCAGCTCACCGGGCAATTGGGCTATCAGAGCGCGGCGCTGAAGCTGCTGTTCGGGCCGGGTGCCTGGGCCTATACGGCCGCGGCAAGCCTGACCCAGCCCTTGTTTGACGGCGGTGTCTTGCTGGGGCAGCTCGAATTGCAAAAAGGCCTGCAAGATCAATATCTCCAGGCCTACCGGAAGTCGATCCTGTCGGCGTTCTCCAATGTCGAGCAGTCGTTGATCGCGGTTCAGCAGACGACCGAGGCAGAGCGGATACAGGAAAGGGTGGTGAGCAGCTCGCGGCGGGCTTTCGATCTCTCGGAGCAACAGCTGAAGGCGGGCACGCTCAATCTGGTGACCCTGCTCCAGACCGAGGAGACGCTGTTCACGGCCGAGGACGCCCTCGCCGTCGACCGGTTCAACCGCCTGCTTGGCGTCGTGAGCCTGTTCCAGGCGCTGGGGGGCGGCTGGCCGCCGGCCGGCACCGACGAGCCGCGGCCCCGGGATCCTTTCGCAACCTTCTGGTCCCCGCTGCAAGATTAGCGGGTCAGAGCCCGAACCGGGCAGGTCCGTGCCCAAGTCCGTAGCCGAAGTCCGTGCCCAGGTCGGTCCGAACCATCGCAGGGTGCGGGAGGCGGGGGCCTCCATCAAAGCTTGCGCACGACCCCACGCCGAGCCATGCAGCCTCTCCGCATCATGCGCCGAGCGGATCGGCGGCTGCGGGTCGCGCCGGATCGGCCTGCTGTTCCGCCGGCTCCCCGCTTTGCGCCTCGGCCCGTTCCGGCTCGGGTACCGATTTCGGGGCAGTGGCGGCGATGTCGATCGGCGGCGCCGGCGCGATCGGGAGGCGCACGGTGAATTTCGATCCTTTGCCCTCCGTGCTTTCCACCAGGATTTCGCCGCCATGCAGGTCGACGACCATTTTTACGAGATTGAGCCCGACGCCGGTTCCGACGATCCCGGAGACGTTACTGCCGCGGAAATACCGCTCGAACAGGCGATCGATATCCGCGGCGGGAATGCCCAGTCCATTGTCCTCGACCGCGACGACGGCGCGCCCGGATTCGATGGCGGCGCGGATCTTGATGACGCTGTCGCCGGGCGAATATTTGATGGCGTTGGACAGCAGATTGTTGAACACCTGCGACAGCAGCTTCGGGTCGCCCACCATCATCAGGCGCGACGCTCCATAGCTCTCCTCCAGCCGACAACCCGGCGCGATCTCCTGGTGCAGCTGGCAGACCTCATGCAGCAACTCCCGCAGGTCGAACTCCTGCGGATGGAAATAGAGCGCGGCCCCGCCCTCGATCAGCCGTGACGAATTGAGCAGATTGTCGATCAGGTGGGTCATGCGCAGCACGGCCGCGCGAACCTTGCCGGCGCGCGCATTGATCTCGTCCGTCCGCAGGCGGTAGCCGACCTTGATCAGGCGCTGGGCGTGCCCGTCGATGATGGTCAGCGGCGTGCGGAACTCGTGGGACGCCATCGACACGAAGTTGCGCTGCATCTGGGTGAGATGCCGCTCCGCCATCAGCTTTTCCTCCAGCATGGAGGCCTGTTGGGCGAGCCCGCGCTGGCTGACCATGAGTTCGATCGCGTTGTTGCGGAACACGAGCGCGGCACGCGCCATCTCGCCGATCTCGTCGCGGCGCTCGGTGCCCTTGATATCGATGTCGGTGTCGTTGGCGGCGAGCCGGTGCATGCAGCCGGCGAGATGCAGCAGCGGGTTCGAGATCGAGCGGCCGATATAGAGGAGGGCGGCGACCACCAGCACGCCGGCGATTCCCATCGCGATGTTGATCAACAGCGAGGCCTGCTCGTAGGCGACCGCGACCCGCGCGCTGGCCTGTTGCGCCTTGCCGACCGATTGCTTGGTCAATTGCCCCAACGCGTCGCTCGCCTCGTTGTAGGCCCAGCGCGAATTGGTCATGTAGAGATTGACGGCCTCGGCCTTGCGGTCCCTGCGCGACAGTTCCAGCACGCGGTTCACGATTTCGCGATAATCGTGCCAGCTCTCCCGGAACCGGTTGTAGAGGCCGGCCTCGTCGGGATCATGGTGGAGGTGCTCGTAGCTGTACTGCGCCTGGGAGATCGAGCGATCGAGCTCGATCATCTCCATCTCGATTGCGGCGATTTCGCTCCCGTTCGACGACAACAGGTCGCTGCCCTCCGCGGCGCGAAAGTCGGAGGTGAAGTTGTTGAGGTCGCCGAGCACGCGGGTGGTGGGCAACCACAGATCGGCGATTTCGGCCGACACGTTGTTGAAATCGCGCAGGCGGGCGATGCTGAACATCCCGAGAAAGATGATCAGCAGGAAAAAGAAGATGAACACCGCCGAGAGGTGAAATCGAATGGACCGAGGTTGCAACATCGGAATTGACCATTGGGGCGCCATCGTCCCGGGTCTGGTCGGATGGCGCTCATTATCCCCTTTATCTCGAGGTCCCCTCGATCTCGAGCAGCGGCTTTCCGCAAAAGTGTGCAACTTTTCAGGACCATGCTCTAGCCGAAAAGAGCGTTAGGCCCGCGGCCCGAGCCGATCGTCCGGGACAGCCCGCGAGTTGAAATTTAGCATTTTTGCGTTCATTCGCCATATAAAGCTGTTGTAGATTTACGATGCTCCCGACTTTCCGGCCCTGGCGCATGACCGAACCAGCAAAAAAGATACTGATCATTGAAGACGATCGCGAGACCGCCGGCCTGATCGCCGAGGAACTCGTCGATCGCGGATACGACGTGCGCGTCGCCTATGACGGCCGGGAAGGCTTCGCGGCGATCCTCAAGACGATGCCCGACCTCGTGCTTTCCGACATCAGCATGCCCGTGATGAGCGGCTTCGAGGTGCTGGAGCGTCTGACCGCGGTGGCCCCGCGCTTCGGCAACATGCCGTTCGTGTTCCTGACCGCCCTGACGGACCGCGACAATGAACTCAAGGGGCGCCAGCTCGGCGCCGACGACTATGTCACCAAGCCGATCGATTTCGACGTGCTGGACGCCATCATCCATGCCCGCCTCGCCCGGGTGGCCCGTCTCGATCTGTGGCCGAAGCTGGTCGAGCTCAACGATCGGGAGGTGGAAACGCTGACCTGGGCGGCGCGCGGCAAGACCTCCTCGGAGATCGCGCAGATCCTCAATCTGGCGAAGCGCACGGTCGATTTTCACATCGACAATGCGCGCGTCAAGCTCGGCGCGGCTACCCGGGTCGAGGCCGCCATCAAGGCCGCGACCGTTCGCCTGATCGAGCCGTGAGGTAGAGCGGTGCTGTCGGCGCCCTTCGGCGGTCGGCATCGTAGCGGCTCGACGCCTGGAGCGCGGCACGACCTCGAGCACGATCACCGGGCCGACCAACATGCCGCCTGAAGGCCCGGGTCAGCAGTTCCAAATTTGAAATCGATTCCCGATCGGGAAACGTTGGACCCGCCCGCGGCACTGTCGCTGCGGGAGGCCCCAGGTGTGTCTGAAAGAATGCAGTGCGAAAAAATCTTCATCGGGTGCCAGAAATCCCAGTCCCCAAATCGCAAAGCCTTCCGTAGTGTTAAGGATACGTTAACGTTCGGTGGGAGGGCGCCGGCTGGGTGGGGCGCCGGTGGAGAAGCGGTTGATGTTCTGGAAGCGTTGCCCGGTGGTGGTCGCGTCGCTCGGAGCCGCGCTGCTGGTTTCGAGCTGCGCGGTCGGGCCGGATTTCGAACATCCGGGGGCGCCCGAGGTTTCCCGGTACACCAAGGAGCCGTTGGCGACCCGGACCAGTTCGGCCGAGGTTCGCGGCGGCCAGGCCCAGCACTTCATCAACGGCCGCGATATCCCGGGCGAATGGTGGACGCTGTTTCGTTCGCCTGCGCTCAATTCGCTCATTTCAGCAATCGCTCCACGCCAATCCCGACCTGCAGTCGGCGATCGCCGCGGTGCGCGTGGCCCAGGAAATGACCTATGCGCAGCAGGGCAAGTACTTCCCCTCGGCGCAGGCGAATTTCAATCCGACCCGGCAGCAGCTCGCCAGTGCCATTACGCCGACCCTCAACAGTGGTGCGCAGCGGTTCGATCTCTACACCGCCCAGGTGCTGGTGACCTACACGTTCGACGTGTGGGGGCTCAATCGTCGCACCGTCGAATCGCTGCAGGCCCAGGAGGATTCCCAGCGTTTCCTGGTGGAGGCGGCCTACCTGAACCTGACCTCGAACGTCGTCGTCGCCGCCATCCAGGAGGCGTCGCTGCGCGGCCAGATCGACGCCACCAATCAGCTGATCGAGATCAATACGAAGATGCTGGAGCTGCTGCGCCGCCAGTTCACGGAGGGCTATGCAAACCGCAACGACGTCGCGCTCCAGGAGGCCCAGCTCGCCCAGGTCAAGACGACGCTGCCGCCGCTGCGCAAGGCATTGGCGATACAACGCGACCTCCTTGCCGCGCTGGCCGGCCGGTTTCCGAGCCAGGAGCCGAAAGAGACCTTCACGCTCGCCAAGGTCAGCCTGCCGACGGATCTGCCGGTGAGCCTGCCCTTGCAGCTCGTCGAGCAGCGCCCCGACGTGCGCTCGGCCGAGGAGTTGTTGCACTCGGCGAGCGCCGAGGTCGGCGTCGCCACCGCGAACATGCTGCCGAACATCACGATCGGCGCCAATGGCGGCTATAACGCCCCGCAGCTCGCCGGCCTGCTCGCCCCGCAGAACGTGTTTTGGCTGCTGACGGGCAACGCGACCCAGACGGTGTTCGACGGGTTCAGCCTGCTGCATGAGCGGCGCGCCGCCGATGCCGCCCTCGATCAGGCGGGATGGAACTACCGCAGCACCGTCATCACCGCCTTCCAGAACGTCGCCGATGCGTTGCGCGCCATCCAGAACGACGCCGATGCCTTGAAGGCGAGCTACGAATTCGAGCGCGCCGCCAAGATCAGCCTCGATCTGGCGCAGCAGCAGATGCAGAGCGGCAACGCCAACTTCCTCTATCTGCTCAGTGCGCAAATCACCTATCAGCAGGCGATCCTCCAGCGGGTTCAGGCCCAGGCCGCCCGGCTGTCCGACACGGCCGCGCTGTTCCTGGCGCTGGGCGGCGGCTGGTGGAACCGCGACGGTCCGCCGCCGGAGCTCAAACTCGATGCGGTTACGGCGCAGGTCAGCCCGTATCCCGACGTGCACCATTGACGTGGGGGCGACAATGACAGGGGCGAGAATGACCGCGTCGCAGATTGGATCAATGCCGCGAGCATCGAAGCATGAACGGGGACGTGCCATGAGGACATTGCTGTGCTGCAGCGCGGCGGTGGCCGCGCTGCTCGTCGCGGGCGCGGCCCATGCCACCGACATTTTCGCCGCGGCACCGGCCTATCCGACGGCGTTCAGCCCGGTCCCGCTGTACAACTGGACCGGCCTCTATGTCGGCGTCAACGGCGGCGCCGGCTTCGGCCACCCGACCTGGGCTTCCGGCCCGGACAGCCTGTGGGGGAATTACAGCACGTCGAGCGGCCTCGTCGGCGGCACGTTCGGTTACAATTTTCAGACCCATCTCGGACGGCTGGTGCTCGGCCAGGAAATCGATCTCGATGCGGCCAGGTTCCACGCCACGATCACCCCGCCCTATTGCGTCCAGGGCTGCGAATTCAGGAGCACATGGGTGGGCAGCGCGCGGCTGCGCCTGGGCTATGCGTTCGAGCAATTCATGCCCTACGTGACCGCGGGCCTGTCGGGGGCCAACCTGACGACCGACATACCGGGCCTTCCCTTCGGCACCCAGTCCAAGATCAATTTGAGCTACGCCGTCGGCGCCGGCCTCGAAGTCGTCCTGGCGGATCGCTGGAGTGCCAAGCTGGAATATCTCTACATGGACCACAGCGGCATCACCTGCGCGCTCGCCTGCGGCGTCGGGCCGGTCTCCTTCAATTTCACCGAGAACGTCGTGCGTGTCGGGGTCAATTACCGGCTCTGGGATAAGTAACATCGACGCGCTCGTCCCTCGGAACTCGGGATGGCGAGCGCCGGAGCCACGATCGGCAGGCCGCCATGACGATCGGATCAGGTGCATGTACACGGCCTGATCCGATCTGTGCACGGCGTCGCGGCGAAGCGATTTGCAGATCGCAATCGAGTTCGTGTCCGTCAGGCCGCCTTGCCGCCGTTCTTCTTGCATTCGGATCGGAACGCCTTGCGCGCCTTGCCGTGAAGCCCCTTGGCGGTCGCCTGGTCCGAGCACGCTTTCGCAACCGCCTTCTTATCGGTGTCGGCGGTGGCCTTCGCGGCGGGAGTTGACTGCTCCGCGGCGGGCTTCGTGGGCGGTGTCTGCGCAAAACTGGCGCTCGAGCCGATCAGGACGACAAATGCGGACAACATCAAAGGCTTTGAAAACGTCATTGCAACCTCTCCTGGCTCCGACGCATCACGACGGTGGATGCGGCCGCAACTTAGCCATCCCCAAACGATTGTTCAAAGGTCGTTTTGCTGTGAATCGCCGCAAACTCGCGCCCGCAGGAGCGATGCGGTGGGACGGTGTCGGAGCGCGATCGTTCCAGGTTGGACCGGATAGCGTCTGAAGCCTTTGATTTCCGAGCATGATCTCGTCCCGAACGTCGGCCACTGTCCGGGGTCATCGTTCTAATGGCTGGCGCTTGGACTCGGCTGGGACGGCTTTTGCTGTTGTGCGGCATGCGCCTGATGCCGTCCGATGATGCAGCCGGCTGCGGCGCCCAGCAGGCCGTGGTGGCCGGCATAATGGCCGGCGACGCCACCGACCAACGCCCCCTTGATGCATCCCTTGGCCTGCGACGCCGACGGGGCCAGAATGATGAGCATTGCGAAAGCCACTGAAGTGCCGATTTTTTTCATGAGGTGCTCCGGATTTCAATCGGATGAGGATGTCGGCGGATGTCGGTTCCCGCCGTTCGAACGGGGGGAACGCGATTCAGTTCCCGGCCGGCGATGCGGCGCGCCGCTCCGCCGGCCTGATCGCAAATTCCATGTGCTGGCCGAATCGCAAAACCTTGATGGTGACGGTTTGGTCGACACGCCCGCCGTCGAGCAGGCGTATGAGGTCGTCGATCCCGGCGATCTGGTCGTCGCCGAGCCCGACGATGATGTCCTGGGTTTCCAGTCCGGCGGTGGCGGCCGGGCTGTTCGCCTCGATCCCCGTCACCAGCACGCCGAGGCGATTGTGCAGGCCGAACGCCTTGGCATAACGGCGCGGCACCGGGACGGTCTGCGCGGTCACCCCGATATAGGCGCGCCGCACCCGGCCGTGGCGGATGAGTTCGCCGAGCACGAATTTCGCGGTGTTGCTGGCGACCGCGAAGCAGATGCCCTGGGCGCCCGCGATCACCGCCGTATTGATGCCGACCACCTCGCCGCGCGTCGACACCAGCGGACCGCCGGAATTGCCGGGATTGAGCGCGGCGTCGGTCTGCACCACGTCCTCGATCAGACGGCCGTTCGAGGCGCGCAGCGAGCGCCCGAGCGCCGAGACCACGCCGGAGGTGACGGTGAACTCGAAGCCCAGCGGATTGCCGATGGCGATCACCAATTGGCCGCGGCGCAGCCGTTTGGAATCGCCGAGCGCAGCCGACGGCAGCTGCCGCGCCTCGGTCGCGCGCAGCAAGCGCGAGGTCGGTGTCGCGGTCGTCGCCGAGCAGGCGGGCCTCCATCACGCGGCCCTCGCCGTCGGTGAGGCGTACCTCGCGGCGGCCGTCCACCACATGGCTGTTGGTCAGTACGAGCCCGTCCGGCGAAATGATGACGCCCGAGCCGAGGCCGCCGGCAGAGCGTCCGCGGTGGGCGGTCTCCACCCGCACCACCGCCGGGCCGATCTTGTCGACCACCGCCGCGATCCCCTGCGACAGCGTGTCGAGCAAGGCGATCGATGCGGCGTCCGCGCCCATCGTGGCGGAGCCGCGCAAGGGCGTCGCCGGCCTGCGCGTCGCCGGTCGCGGAAATTTCGGTGTGGAGATCGAGCATGAGGGTTATGTAGGAGATGTCGTGTCGTTTGGAAGATGCGCCGACCCCGGGATGCAATGACAGCGATCCGTCACACCGCGGTCTCGTTTCTCACACCCTGACGCGTCACACCATGATCAGGCCGGTCCGTATGGCGATGGCGACGGCTTCCACGCGTCCGCGGGCGCCGAGCTTGTCGATCAGCGATGCGACGTGAAATTTGACGGTGTGCACCGACAGGCCGAGGGTGCGGGCAATGGCCTTGTTGGACGCGCCGGCGGCAAGAAGCGTCAGCACTTCGCGTTCGCGCGGGGTCAGGATCGCCGCCGGTTCCTTCGTCCTCGACGCCGGGATGATCGAGCGTCTCCGCCCAGCTTCCAGCGCCGATTGCCGGCGAGGTTTCCGGCGCCGCGCACCGGATCGGGCGGGGCGACGCTCAGCCCGGCGGCGATCACCGTGATGACCGCGCCGAGCGTCATCGGGTCCGAGTCGGCCGGCAGGACGGCACGCACGTCGCAGCGCCAGGCCGCGGCCTGCGCAGTCGGCAGCGATGCGGTCGGCGCGAGTGCGATCACCGGTCCGGCCACGTCGGGAGGCCGGTCGGCGATCGTGACGTCAGCGTCGCCGAGGCCGGCGGATGCGAAGTCGCCCGCCTCCGCGAGCGCCCGGATCATGCGCTCCCGCAGCGGCCGATCCGCGACATGGATGGCGACGCGGATCGGGCGCTCCCTGGACAGATATTTGGCGCACCGCTCAGCCGTGGGGCCGCGCGGCGACGGTGATCTGCGCTGTCGTCGGCGCGCCGGCGCGGACGAGTTCGACCGCAATCTTGCGGCCGACGCTGTCGGGCCCCAGACGCTGGTAGACGCCGCGCACGCCGGTGACCGCCTCGCCGTCCATCGCGACGAGGATGTCGCCCTGCAGCAGTCCGGCCGCCTGCGCCGGGCCGGCCGGGTCGATCGTCACCACCATGGCGGCGCGGCGGCGCTGCTCGCCGTCGCGGGCGGGGAGGGGCACCGACTGCAAGGAGACGCCGAGATATCCGCGCGCCACATGGCCCTTGGTCCCTGATCATCGGCACGACGCGCGCGATGGTCGCGGCCGGGATCGCGAGGACGCGGCCGCGCGGACCATGGACCGCCATGCCGATCAGTCCGCCCTCCGCGGTGACGATCGCGCCGCCTTCCGCGGTCATCGCAAGCCTGATGTCGAAACGAAGTTCCGCGTCGATCCTGCCGCCGTGGGAACTGTGCCACGGGCCGCCGGCGAGCGAAACGATCCCGAGCGCGGCGAGGACGTCGCCATGGGATCGCCCGACTGCAACGGCAAGATGGCCCGGCCGCGGATCGGATGCGATCGGCAGGGACGCCACTGGCGCTTCCGCGCCGAACCGCAGCACCGCGATGTCGGTGGAGGCATCGCGTCCGGCCAGTGTCGCTTCGACGCGGCGTCCGTCGGGCAGCGTGAGCGCGAGGTCGGTGTCGCGCTCCACGGTCTCCTCCGCGGCGACGACCAGGCCCGGCTCCCAGACGATCCCGCTCGAGGGAAGTCGGCCACGGCCATGGACGGCGACCACCGCCCGCGAAGCCGCCGCGATGGTAGATGAAAGGCGTTCAGAGAATTGCGATAGGGCGTCTGCCATTTATTCCTCCGTTGAAGCCTGAAGGTGCGCCTGCAGACGCCCCGGTACAACTGACCGGATGGCTAGGTTCGGCGCCCCGGCGGCACCGGCGCGGTTCCCGTCCGCCTTGCCTTTTTGCGGACCGTGCCGCAGAACCAACCCCTGCGACCGACAGGCGCGGGCAGGAGGCGGCATGGTTGATTTTCGGGCGGCGCGGCGGGCCATGGTCGACGGTCAGGTTCGCACCAATGACGTCACCAATCTCGATCTCATCGAAGCGATGCTGGACGTTCCACGGGAGGCGTTCGTGCCCGAGCGCCTCGCTGCGGTGGCCTGTCTCGACCGCGACCTCGCGTTGCCGGCGGGTGATGGAGCGGCGCGATATCTGCTCAAGCCCATGGTGACGGCGAAGCTCATTCAGGCCGCCGACATCGGTGCGAAGGATCGCGTCCTGGTGGTCGGCAGCGCCACCGGTTATTCGGCCGCTGTGGTCAGCCGACTCGCGGAGGCGGTGGTGGCGCTCGAAGAGAATCCGGCGCTCGCGGACGCGGCGCGGGCGGTTTTGGGCCGTCTGGGATTCGCGGCGGTGACGCCGGTGGTCGGTCGCCTGATCGACGGATGGCCCGCCGCCGCGCCGTTCGACGTGATCCTGATCGAGGGCGGAGTCGAAGTCCTTCCGGACGCGCTGTTCGGCCAGCTTGCGGAGGGCGGGCGCCTGGTCGCCGTCATGTATTCCGGCCAGGACGGCGGCCGATTGGAAGGGCGGGTGGGGAAAGCGACGCTGTTTCGGTCGGTGCGCGGCGAGGTGGGCGGTCGTCCCCTGTTCGATTCCGCAGCACCGCTGCTGCCGGGATTTGCCAAGGCGCCCGCTTTCATATTCTGAATCCAAGCCTTAGCCGCATTCCGCGCGGCGGCTGCCGGCGCGGCGGCAAGAGGTATCGGCATATAGTCTGCCTAGTGTTGCGCCAACGCCCCAGTAGAATTTTTTTCCTCGCCGCCACCGGACAATCCTGTTCTGTGAGCGGCGGCTAGTTGCGTATGGTGCGGTTCGGTGGGGTAGTTACAAACGCGGATTTCGCGTTTTGATGTGGTGGGGAATGACCTTGGGGCCCGGTGTCTTGTGGCGCTATATGGCTTGCTTTGCGGCCGTCTGGGCGACCAGCGACGTCGGTGTCGTGGCGGGACGGGCGGACACGTTACCGGGCGCCCTCATCCAGGCATATGTTAACAATCCCCAGCTCAATTCGCAGCGCGCGGTGGTGCGCGCCACCGATGAAGGCGTTCCCCAGGCGCTGTCGGGCTACAAGCCGCGGGTGACGGCGACGGCCTCGACGGGCCAGCAATACGCCACAGGCGTGTCGAGAACCTTCTTTGCGGCCGGGCAGGTCGGCGCCGGCTCGCCTTGGCCGGCACGCCGAACTATCCGCGCATCGGGGCCGGATTCACGCCCGAGCGTGGCCGGCGTCACCGCGAATCAGAACTCTCTACAACGGCATGCAGACCGCCAACCGGACCCGTCAGGCCGAATCCAACACCTCGATTGCCCGCGAAACCCTGCGCGTGACCGAGCAGACGATCCTGCTGAACGCCGCGACGGTCTACATGGATCTGCTTCGCGACGCCGCGCTGCTCGAATTGCAGCGGCGCAACGTCGAAGTGCTTCAGGAGCAGCTGCGCCAGACCCGCGACCGCTTCATCGTCGGCGAGGTGACGCGCACCGACGTCGCCCAGGCCGAAACGAACCTGGCGGCCGGTCGTGCGTCGGTGCTCTCCGCCGAGGCGAACTATGCGAGATCGAAGGCGACCTACCGGCAGGTGGTCGGTGTGGAGCCCGGCACCCTTACGCCCGGCGCGCCCGTCGACCGTCTCTCGCCGTCCCGCCTGCCGGTTGCGATCGAAATCGCCCGCGCCCGCCATCCGAGCGTCGGCGTCGCCATGTTCGGCATCGACTTCGCCGTCCTGCAGGTCAAGATCAACGAAGGGTCATTGTATCCCACCGCGACGCTCACCGGCACCGTGTCGCAGACTTGGGAATCCGACCTCACCAAGCAGGCCTTGCAGCAATTCAACGCCTTCGTGCTCGGCCAGCTCAGCGTGCCGATCTACCAGGGCGGCGGGGAATACTCGCTGATTCGCCAGGCCAAGGAGACCGTCGGGCAGAAGCGAATCGATCTCGATACCGCGCGCGACGCGGTCCAGGCGAACGTGATCACGACCTGGGCGCAATTGGAGACGACCAAAGCACAAATTCTCGCGACCCAGACCCAGGTGGCGAGCGCCGAGATCGCGCTCAACGGCGTGCGCGAAGAGGCCCGGGTCGGCCAGCGCACCACCCTCGACGTTCTCAATGCGATCATCGTGCTCGTGCAAGCGCGCACCGCGCTCGTGACCGCCCAGCACGATCGGGTCGTCGCTTCCTATACGTTGCTGGCCGCAGTCGGCGAGTTGAACCTGCCGAAGCTCGGGCTCAACATACCGCTCTACGATCCGATGGTTCACTACGAGCAGGTTCGCGATGCCTGGGCCGGGGTCCGCATTCCCGACGGCCGTTGAGACGACGCGGCGGCGCCTGGCGCACCGAAGTTGGAATCAATTGCGGTCGTCGATCGAACTCGTCCGGAAGAAATCGACGACGACTTCGTCCGGTCCCCTGGCGCTTGCCTCGCCGTGCCTGCGGACGAAGCTGCATTCGCGATACTTCGAATCTCATAAAGATAATGCGAATCTGCTAGAGATTATCGGCCCAGCGTGATTCGCGGTCGGATGCCGCCGCGACCGGCTGGTCGCAGTGGGAAAATCTCGATGTCTCAACCGGCCAAGCTGCAAGAGCCGTCGATGGAGGAGATCCTGGCCTCCATTCGACGCATCATTGCCGACGATGACGGCGCGCGGCCAGCCCCGCTCCCGGTCAAGCCGGCGGCGGTCCCGGCGCCGCCACGCGCCGCCGAGCATGGCGCCGCCGAACGCACCGACGTCGCGCAGATGCTGGCTGGATTCGCCGAGCCGCAAACGCCCGGCGTCGCGGCGAACGACATGTTCGAACTCAGGGATACGGTGCAACCGAGGCCGCCGGTGACGCCCGGCAGCGACGCCGCGTCGGACCACATGTTCGACGATGTCCAAGAGGCTGCGGAAGAGGCCGAACCGGCCAAGCCGGCGCCGCCCGCCGCTCCGGCCGCCGTTGCTCCGGCCGGAAGCGAGGCCGTGCTGTTGTCGCCGCGCGCGACCGCCGCGGTCGACATGGCCTTCAATGCGCTCGCCCATACCGTCCTGGTGCAGAACTCCCGCACCCTCGAAGACCTCGTGCGCGAGTTGCTCAAGCCGATGCTCAAGGCGTGGCTCGACGACAACCTGCCGAACATGGTGGAGCGCCTGGTTCGCTCCGAAATCGAGCGGGTGTCGCGCGGCCGGGGCTGACGGGGCGCGGTTTCGAAACGGAGTTCCGAACTTCAAGTCTGCTTGAAGCGCGCGAGCCGGCCTGCGAACCACAGGCCGAGCGCCGGCAGCAGAATTCCCGCCATGAAAAAGATCGGCGGCGCCCCGAATCGGTCGATGACCGGGGCAACCAGGGATATGCCGACGGGCTGCCCGATATAGAGGGCGGCGGAAAACAGGCAAACGCCGGTGGCGCGGGCATGCGGCGCCATCTGGGTCGCGTTGGTCTGCAGTGTATTGTGCAGCATGTAGAAGCCGAGTCCGACCATCATCACCGCGAGCGGCGTGACCCACCACACCGGGGCGACCGCCAGCATCACATAGGCGATGCCGAGGGTGACGGAGCCGTAGCCGGCGAGGCCGATCTCGCCGAACCGGGCGAACAGCTGCCGTACGAAGCCGGCATAGATCAGTCCGCCGATCCCGAACGTGCCGATGACGAGGCCCACCAGCGCGAAGTTGAGGCCGAATCGCAGATGAAGGTCGGCGCCCACATAGGCGAATGCGCCGAACATGAAGGCGCCTTCGAGAAACGCCGCCAGCAGCATGATTCGCACCCAGGGCGAGCCGAGAAGCCTGCGGTAGTCGGCGACGACGCCGGACAGGCTGGTCCCCAGGCGCGCCGGCTCGCGGGTGAGCGGATTGATCTTCAGTTCCCGCGCCAAACCGAGCGCTGCCGCAGCGAACAGGCCGGCCAGCACGAAGAACACCGTGCGCCAGCCGAACGCATCGCCGATCACGCCGCCGGCCGCCTGGCCGAACAGCTGGCCGATGATCTGGCCGGACATGTAGCGTCCGAGCACCTGCTGGCGCCGGTCATACGGCACGACATCGCCGATATAGGCCATGCCGAGCGGGATGATCCATGCCGCTCCCATGCCGGACGCGACCCGGGCGAGCAGCAGCATCGGCAACGACGAGGTCAGGCCGCACGCGAACACCACCACGGCGCAGAACGCGGTGGCGATGGCGATCACGCGGTACTTTCCGACCCGGTCGCCGACCGGTCCGCTGACGAGCTGCATCGAGCCGTGCACCACCGAATAGGCGGAAACGACGATCGAAGCCGCGCCGACGGTGACGCCGAAATCGACCGCGATCTGCGGCAGCAGCGAGTCGGCCGAGCGCACCATCGCCTGGCTGGCAAATCCGGCCACGGCGAGCAGCACGATGGCCCGCGTCTGCGACGGGACCGGGATGGCAGGGGAGGGCGCGAGCACGTTGGTCGATCGGGTCCGAGGGCGGATTTTCAGCGACTATACCGAAAATGTCGTGTCGCATCGCCCTTCGGTTGCCGACTATGACCCATGTCATGGCCGCATATGGGCGAGCCAAGCAAAATCCGATCGAATTCCTGGCGGGCGCGGCCCCCAATCCGCTGCGCCCCGTTGCAAAGTCGCAGGCGTTGACAGCACATGCCGCGATGGGCTTGTTGCAGCTGCAGATGCCGGGTGCCCGCGATGATCGAAAAGACCTATCAGCCGTCCGAAATCGAACGCCGTGTCTGGGCGGCCTGGGAGGACGCGGAGGCCTTCCGCGCCGGCCGTCCGGAGCGCGCCGAGGCGAAGCCCTATTGCATCGTCATCCCGCCGCCCAACGTCACCGGCTCCCTGCATATGGGACACGCCCTCAACAACACGCTGCAGGACGTGCTGTGCCGGTTCGAGCGCATGCGCGGCCGCGACGTGCTGTGGCAGCCGGGCACCGATCACGCCGGCATCGCCACCCAGATGGTGGTCGAGCGCCAGCTCATGGAGCGCCAGGAGCCCGCCCGCCGCGCCATGGGCCGCGAGAAATTCCTCGAGCGGGTGTGGGCCTGGAAGGCCGAATCCGGCGGCATCATCGTCAACCAGCTCAAGCGGCTCGGCGCCTCCTGCGACTGGTCGCGCGAGCGCTTCACCATGGACGAGGGCCTGTCGCGGGCGGTGCTCAAGGTGTTCGTCGAGCTTTACGACGACGGGCTGATCTACAAGGACAAGCGCCTGGTCAACTGGGACCCGAAGCTGCTCACCGCGATCTCCGATCTCGAGGTGCAGCAGGTCGAGATCAAGGGCCATCTCTGGTACATCCACTATCCGATCGAAGGGTCGGACGAATTCGATCGTGGTCGCCACCACGCGGCCGGAAACCATGCTCGGCGACACCGCGGTCGCGGTGCATCCCGACGACGAGCGCTACAAGCACCTGATCGGCCGGAACGCCGTGCTGCCGCTGGTCGGCCGGCGCATCCCGATCATCGCCGACGACTATGCCGACCCGGAGAAGGGCACCGGCGCGGTGAAGATCACGCCGGCCCACGACTTCAACGACTTCGAGGTCGGGCAGCGGCATCATCTGCCGATGATCAACGTGCTCGACACCGAGGCGCGGCTCGACCTCGACGGCAACATCGACGTTCCTCGAAGGCGTGCCGGCCGTCGGCGGAGCTCGACGAGACCCTGGCGCTGCACGGCCTCGATCGCTTCGCGGCGCGCAAGAAGATCGTCGAGCGCCTCGAAGCCGCCGGGCCTGCTCGACAAGATCGAGCCGCACACGCACATGGTGCCGCACGGCGACCGCTCCGGCGTGGTGATCGAGCCGTTCCTCACCGACCAATGGTATGTCGACGCCAAGGACGCTGGCGCACCCGGCGATCGCGGCGGTGCGCGACGGCCGCACCGCGTTCGTGCCGAAGAACTGGGAGAAGACCTATTTCGACTGGATGGAGAACATCCAGCCCTGGTGCATCTCGCGCCAGCTGTGGTGGGGCCACCAGATTCCGGCCTGGTACGGGCCGGACGGCAAGGTGTTCGTCGCCGAGACCGAGGAAGAGGCGGTGTCGCGCGCGCTCGCCTACTACGCCGAGACCGAGGCGATCACGCCGATGCAGGCCCACGACATGGCGCTCGATCCGGACGAGCCGCGCGCCGTTCCTGATCCGCGACGAGGACGTGCTCGACACCTGGTTCTCCTCCGCGCTGTGGCCGTTCTCGACGCTGGGCTGGCCGGACGAGACGCCGGAGCTCGCGCGCTACTATCCGACCGACGCGCTGGTCACCGGCTTCGACATCATCTTCTTCTGGGTCGCCCGGATGATGATGATGGGCCTGCACTTCATGAAGGACGTGCCGTTCCGCACCGTCTACATCCACGCCCTCGTCCGCGACGAGAAGGGCGCCAAGATGTCGAAGTCGAAGGGCAACGTCATCGATCCGCTGGAGCTGATCGACGAATACGGCGCCGACGCGCTGCGCTTCACGCTCGCCGCGATGGCGGCGCAGGGCCGCGACATCAAGCTCGCGACATCCCGCGTCGAGGGCTATCGCAACTTCGCGACCAAGCTGTGGAACGCCTGCCGCTTCGCCGAGATGAACGGCTGCGCGACGTTGCCGGGCTTCGATCCCGACGAGCGCCCAGGAGGTCGCTCAACCGCTGGATCGCCCACGAGACCGCGCGCACCGCCGACGAGGTCACCGCGGCGCTCGAGGCCTACAAGTTCAACGAGGCGGCGAGCGCGGTCTACCGCTTCGTCTGGAACGTCTACTGCGACTGGTATCTCGAGCTCGCCAAGCCCGTGCTGCTCGGCCCGGACAGTCGCCGCCAAGACCGAGACCTGCGCCATGGTGGCCTGGGTGCGCGACCAGATCCTCGCGCTGCTGCATCCGTTCATGCCGTTCATCACCGAGGAGCTGTGGACGGTCACCGCCGAAGGCGGCGTCGCCCGCGACGGCCTGCTCGCGCTCGCGCCCGTGGCCGATCCTCACCGGGCTCCACGACGAGGCGGCCGAAGCCGAGATCGGCTGGGTGATCGACCTCGTCAACGCGATCCGCTCGGTGCGCGCGGAGATGAACATCCCGCCGGCGTCGCAGATTCCGCTGGTGCTCGCTGCGGCGTCGGCGAGACACCGCGCGCGCGGGCCGAGCGCTGGGCCGACATGATCAAGCGCCTGGCGCGGATCGCCGACATTTCCTTCGCCGATGCGCCGCCGCCGGGTGCCGTCCAGCTTCTGGTGCGCGGCGAGATCGCGGCGCTGCCGCTCAAGGGCGTGATCGACCTCGCCGCCGAGAAGGCGCGGCTCGAAAAGGAGCTGGCGAAAGTCGTGGCCGACATCGCGCGGGTCGACGCCAAGCTCGGCAATCCCGAATTCGTCGCGCGCGCGCCGGAGGAGGTGGTCGAGGCCGAGCGCGAAAAGCGCGAGGAGGCGGCAGGCGCGCCAGGCGCAAGATCCTCGAAGCGCTGGAGCGGCTGAAATCGGTCGAGTGACCTGTTCGCTTTTCCGCCTTTGCCGTTCCGCGACCCGCGAAAGTACAGGACATGCCGAACCTTCCGCTCACGCTCGCCTGCTGGGACTATGACCGCACGCGGCCGCTGTTCGACGGCCGCGTCAAAGCGGAAGGCATCGACCTCGATTTCAAGGTGATGCGGCCGCGGCAGATCTTTCCGCGCATGCTGGAGCACCAGGAATTCCAGGTGTCCGAGCTGTCGTTCGCGTCGTTCGTCAGCCTCAAGGCGCGCGGGAACTGTCCGTTCGTCGGCCTGCCGATCGCGCTCTCGAAGATCTTCCGCCATTCCTGCATCTATGTGCGGCCCGGCGCCGGCATCGGGACGCCGGCGGATTTGAAGGGCAAGCGCGTCGGGGTGTCCCAGTACGCCGCGAGCGCCATCGTCTACATGCGCGGAATGATGCAGCACGACTACGGTGTGATGCCGGCGGATACCCATTGGTTCATGGGCGGCCTCAACACGCCGGTGGCGCCGCCCGCGGTGCCGCTGGCGCTGCCGCCGGATGTCCGGCTCGACTACCTCGCGGGCGACGAGACGCTCGAGGGGATGATGGAGAGCGGCAAGCTCGACGCGCTCTATTCGGTCTACATCCCCTCGATCTTCCGCAAAGGCTCGCCGTCGATCGCGCGGCTGTGGCCGAACTTCAAGGAGGTCGAGACCGCCTACTTCCGGCGCACCGGCATCTTCCCGGTGATGCACATCATGGTGATCCGGCAGGACGTGCACCGCGACCATCCCTGGGTGGCGGACCGCATCTACCGGGCGTTCTGCGAGGCCCGCGACGTCGCGCTGGAAAACCTGCCCGACAGCGATGCGCTGCACGTCGCGCTGCCGTTCCTGCTCGACCATGTGGAGGAGACGTGGCGGGTGTTCGGCAAGCATTACTGGGACTACGGAATTGAACCCAACCGTCCGGCCTTCGAGGCGATGGGCCGCTACCTGTTCGAGCAGGGCCTGGCGCCGCGGGTGGTGGCGCCGGAGGAAATGTTCGTGGCGTGCAAATGAGCGGGCGCCGTGCGACCGGGCCGTGCGCCGGGGGGCAATCGTTTTCGGGTCCGGTTGCCGCCGGCGGCGTCGCGGCGCGCATCGGCAATGCGGTAACCTTCCGAGCGCGCGCGACCATGCGGGCAGCGGCTCTTGCGCTCGCGCTCGTCTTCGCGTCGCCGGTTTCCGACGCCATCGATGCGATCGCGAACGTGGTCGTGAACACGGTCATGGGGCGCGTCGCGGCCGATATCGGCGATCTCGGCTTCATTTCCCCCGCGCTGGGTCAGCCCGCCGCACCCGCAAAACCGCAGCCGGATGCGCTCAATGCGTACAACAAGGCAGTAAACGACTTCAGGTCGATCCTGAGCCAGCGGCGCGCGCAGATCAATTCGAAACAGCAGCTGCCGAACCTGCCGGGACAAGCGCTCTATCTTGCCCGCAACAACATGATAAGCGCGTACAAGGATCTCACCGGAGCGCTTCCGTCCAGGATCGGGCGACCCAATAAATTTGGAATTCCTCCGGCATACTTCGACGCCGACAATGAGCCGCTGCTCGACGAGTATGCGAACCTGTTCGCCATCATGCAGGCGCCGCCCGTCCATGCCCAGAACTCGGATACTCCCTTCGAAGACATTGTCGACCTGGGAACCGACATTGGGCGCGCCAAGGGCCTCGATGCGGCGACTGCCGAAGTGGCGGGCCGCATCAGCCTCGGCCTCTTCTTCGCCGAGACGAACGGCAATCAGAACATGGGGAATGCGCGCTCGAACACCTACAAGGGAAGCCTGCAAACAGGTGTATCCGAAGACCAGAACGGCCAGAGGAAATGGGCAGCAATCAAGAAGTCGATCGCAGCGCTTGATCCGGCGCTGGGCGCCCGCGACGACAAGGAAGAAGCGCGGGTCGGCAATCTGGATCATCGTTTCAATCACTGGACCGCCGTGAGAAACGGCCTCATGAACGCACACGCGGATCTGTTCCGGCAGATACCGGCGATCGTGAAAGCCTTGCCGGATCCGATCGATCAGATGAAGCTTTTCGAGCTCATCCAGATTATTCCCGCTCCGACCAAATCCGCCCTCGGTTCAGGCAACCTGGCCAATCATAGGATTTCCGACCCGACGATCATGAGATACCTGCGCAACAACAGCGTCTTCACGTTCGGACAGGTCGACCGGGCGAAAACATCTGCGACCTTCCGCGAAATCCTCGATGCGATGTGGCTCTTCAACGACAAGTTCGAGCGCGCGCTGTCCAGGTTCAACGAGATCAAGGCTCGGAAAAGAGGGTAAGGACTCGTCCGCCAACAATCGATTCGGTTTTGGTCCCCCCTCCCGCTTGCGGGAGAGGGAGCAAAAAAAGCCATTCGCTATTCGAAGTGCCGCAGGTCCGGGCGTGCCTGTCCCTTGCGGACCGGCATCAGCAGGCCGTCGGCGCCGATGAAATAATCCTCCTTGCCGACCTGCACGTGCTTGTTGTCGTCCACGCAATTGTTTTGGAACCAGATCGGATTGCGGGTGCGCTGGTAGCTTCGGTTGATCGTCCAGGGCCTGGTCAGCGCATGGTCGAAAGTGGTGATCTCGGCATGCAGAATGTCGGGATTGGCGCGATCGAGGTAGAGGCGCTCCTTGAACGTCGCCTCGTCGTCGGCGTGAAACGGCAGCCCGCTCCCGTCATAGGAATGGGGCCCTCTCACGAAACGGGTCTCCACCTCGAGCACGTCGAAGCGTCCATCGCCGTCCTCGTCGATCCACTTGCCGATGGAGTAGCCGAGAAAATTCGGCTCCTGATCCTTGGGCCAATCGCGTCCATCGGTGAAGATGCGGCGCGGCGTCGAGGCTTCGAACAGGATGTAGGTGGTGTTCGGGCTGATGACGATTTCCATCGGGAAGACGGCGTTCATCACCCGCGGCATGCCGACCGGGTAGCAGCGGTAGAGCGGGTCGTTGCCCTGGCCGCCGTTCTGCTGGTCGGCCATGCTGGCCTCCCAAATCGCCTGATATTCGGGGGTCAGCGGCGGCTGCTGCGGGCGGCCGCCCGGCTTGGAGGGATCCCATTGGATGCCGCTGCCGGCGGGGCGGCTCCACTGCGCCTGCATGTCGGGATATTTGGATTCGTCGAACGCCTTCGCGGCCACCGGCAACGCCAGCGCCGCCGCCAGGATGATGGCAACCATCGCATTGCGAATCGGCATGATCTTACTCCGTCAAGATTTCTGCTGCCGCCTCTTCTGCCTCGCCCCGCAATCGAAATCGGCTGTTGCCGATTTCGATCCTTCTTTATGTGACGAAGTCGGGTAAACCCGACTTCGTTCGGGGAGAGGTACAGCATAGACGCGTCCGCCCCGCAGCTTTCGCCGGGAGGGGCGCGTTTATTTGGACAGCGCCGCGAGTTGCGGCACGTCGTCCTCTTTGGGCGCGACGGCCTTGGCGGTGATCAGCGTCATCGCCACGATGTCGTAGTAGCCCATGGTTGCGACGAGATCGATCAGGCCCTTCTCGCCGAAGGCCTTGACCGCCGCAGCGAAGGTCGGGTCCGACACCGCCTTGTCGCGATACATTTCGGTCGCGTAATTGTAGAGGATCGTCTCGTCCGGCTTCATTTTCTCGGGCCGCTTGCCGGCGGCGATATCCGCGCCGACGCTCGGATCGAGCCCGCCGCGCACGGCCGCCCGGTAATGGCCGCGCCAGATCCACTGGTTCGACCATTGGCGGGCGGTGATCAGAATCGCGAGCTCGGTCAGCCGCGGCGGCTGGCCGGATTCCCAGCGCACGAAATCCGACACTTCCTCGAGCTTCTTGGCGAGTTCGGGGCTGCGCAGATAGACCTTGAAGGGCGGGTTCTGCAACGCGGTGGTGTTGTTGCGTGGGGGCTTCTGCAGATTATCGACATAGGCCTTCTGTTGCGGGCTCAACTGGTCCGGAGTGAGGGTCGGGTAGCGCTCCTGCGCCACCGCCGCCAGCGGCAGCGCGAACGCGGCGGTAACGAGCGCGGTCGTGAACAGGTGCCTCATATGGATTCCTCCCTTTGATGGAATTTTGCCTTTGATGGAATTTCGGCAGCTTGTGAACGGAGCCGGATCGCAGTGTAGTCCCGCCCTCCATGCCGGCACAATACCGGGACGAGCCGATCCGAGCGAAGCGCCGATCCGCTGGTCAAACGGGGAATCTCCGCCTAGTGTGTGCGCTCCCGACAGAAACAGAGGGCGGTCGAGCTGTGACACGGCACTTGGCAATTCTCGGCGGCATCATCTGCGTCATTCTGTTCGCCGCAACCAGCCCCGGCATCGCGGCTGCGGACGTCGTTCCCAAGCTCGACACCAGGCCGACTTGCGACTCCCCCGGGCGAAAGGCGATGGCTCACAGGGGCTCGACAGGCTCGATAGAGGTCTGCTTGACCAGCGAAAACGAGGCGCACGCTGCCTTGGTCAGGCATTGGTCGCAATATCCCAAGTCCGACAAATCCGATTGCGTCGGCAAGGTCACCAAGGGAGGCCCGCCGAGCTACATCGAGCTGCATTCGTGCCTCGAAACCCTCAATCATGCACGAGAGATACGCAAGGCTCACGCCCATTCGAGCAGGCGATGATAGGAGCGCTCGCATCGGCAGCGCCATCGGCGGCCAGTCCTGCTTCGGCGCAACGAGAGCGCGGCAGGCGCTTCGCCGGCGAGCGAGGTGCGGCAAGGTTCGGGAGGGACTGCGATGCTTGACAAAGGCATGGCCGGTGCGGCCGGGCTGGCGGCGCTGCTGCTGGCTGTTGCGGCGCCGGCCGCGACGTTCGACGAGGCGAAATATCCGGACCTGTCGGGCCAGTGGCGCAAGCCCGCGGGGATCGGAAACCAATGGGATCAGACCAAGCCGCTCGGCCGCGCCCAGGAGCCGCCCCTTACTCCCGAATACCAGGCCATTTTCGAGGCCAGCATGGCCGACCAGCAGGAGGGCGGGCAGGGCAACGACCCGCCGTCGCGCTGCGTTCCGTTCGCCATGCCGCGCGTCATGACCGTCGTCTTCAGCATGGAGATCCTCGTCAAGCCGGACACCACTCATATCCTGTTCGACCATTCCCTGCCACGCCGCATCTACACTGACGGACGCGACTGGCCCGAGGAGATCGAGCCGAGCTTTCTCGGCTATTCCATCGGCAGGTGGGTCGATGAAGACGGCGACGGCCGCTACGACGTGCTGGAAATCGAGACCCGCGGCCTGAAAGGGCCGCGCACCTATGAAGGCACCGGCCTGCCGTTCCATTCGGACAACGCGACCATCCTCGAGGAGCGCATCTATCTCGACCGCGCCAACCCGGGCATTCTGCACGACGAGATCACCACCATCGACCACGCGCTGACCCGGCCATGGACGGTCACCAAGACCTACCGGCGCGACCCCGGGCAGGTCTGGTTCCAGTGGAACTGCGCGGAGGACAATCACCATGTCCTGATCGGGCAGGAGGACTATTTCCTCAGTGCCGACGGCATGCTGATGCCGGGCAAACGCGACCAGGCGCCGCCCGACCTGAGATATTTCAAGCGTGCGCCGGATTGACGGTGCCGGCCCGTTGCCCGGTCAGTCCGGTTGGCGGGTTGCGGCGCCCCCCGGAACGACGCCGTCAGCGGCCCTTCAGGCGGGCCGTCGACGGCTGCAAATCCGCTTTCGCAGGCGGCGCCCGTCATGATAGCTTCGTCTCGCTGACGTGCCCCTCTGGTCGCGGCCCGGGTGCGCCGGCCGGCTCGCTGGAGACATCGATGGGAAAGCCTCTCGCCTTCGCGGTTGCCCTCGCCGGAGCAGCGCTCATGGCCGGTTCCGTGGCGGTGTTCGGCGTGCGCGCCCCGGCCAATCCGAGCGCGATCGAGCCGGCCTGGACCGAGGTCAAGTGGCCGTTCCTGCTCGATCAATGGGGCATCGGCAAGGCCTTCACCTGCATGCCGGCGGATTGCGGCGTCAAGGTCGATGTCTATGTCCGGCCCAAGATCGGCTTCTGCAACTGCTCCACCGGCGTCTCCGACGACACCGAGCTCGAACGGGTCGCCGACACCGACCTGATCGGCCCGAACACCCGGCCGGCGGGCGCGAGCCGGCCCGTGAAGATCGGCTGGATGAACGGACTGGCGCGGCCCTATCGCATCTCCGAGGGCGCCGCCGGCGAGACCCTGCTCTCGGTTGCCTATAATGACGAATGCGATGTGGTGGTGGCGGTCGCCGATCTCGGCGGCGGCGATCCCGCCGTGGTCGGACCGGCCGTCATCGAATTCCTCAACACCAATCCGATGGTGCTGTGGGCGAAGAAGGAACTCGGCCTGGAGTATATCCGGCGGGACTGGTGAGGCGCGAGCCGGGCAAGTTCGTGTTCGCGCAACGAAGCTCGTTCGGCGCGCCCGAATGGCGGCTATGAATTTCGGATGACGAGACCGGGCGCAGGTTCTGGAAATGCCACCCGCCTTAGGGCTTTAGTTCGTGATCGAAGGATTTCGAGGCGTCCGGCGCCCGCGTCGCCTCCAGGGCGACAATATCCGCATCTGTGAAGTCCTCTGCCCGAGCACCTGACGATCGCGCCGCTTGAGGCGATGATATTCCGCCGAGACCCTGTCCATTCGTGTCACTCTGCGTTGCAAGAGCCCCCTCCTCAACCCTCCCCCGCATATGCGGGAGAGGGATAGAAAAGCCTCCTTCAGCGAATTGAAGCGATAATTCACGGACGGGTCCTTAGCGCCCACAGATAAATGATAATCCCGTAAGCGCTCACGCCCCGAACCGCTCGCTCTCGATGACCGCACCCGCCGCATCGAGGCTGCGGCAGGAAACCTCGCAGCTCCAGACGCCGGGCCGTCCACCGATCCGGTAGAGATTGTAGCCGGCAGCGTCATGGTCGGTGCCGTACGCCGCCGATGCCGACGGCACGCCGATCACCGGCACCCGGCCGCCGGGGCCGTCGATCCAGCTCAGCGATCGCACGTGATCGTGGCCGTGGATCACCAGTTCCGCGCCGGCCTTCGCGATCGCGTCGCGAAACGCGGCGGCGTCGACGAGTCGCTTGAAATGCGCCTTCGGCACGACATGCGGGGGATGGTGGATGAGGACGACGCGAAACCGTGCCGCGGCGCCGGCGAGCAGCGCCGCCATGCGCGCGATCTGCAGCGCCCCGAGACGGCCCGTCGCCATGAATGGCGGCGTCGGCACTGCGGTCGACACGCCGATCAGCGCCACCGGCCCCCGGATGCGCAGGAACGGGAAGGTTTCCGCGCTCTCGCCCCGTGGAGGGAGGGCTGGAGTGGGGGCCTGTCGCGGTCGTGGGAGTCGGCGGCGCCCAGCGTCGCCGCATCGCCCGCCATGTAGGGCGCCCAATGGCGCGCGCCCAGCATATCGGCGCCCGCCACATAGGCATCGTGATTTCCCGGCACCAGGCTCACTTCCGCGGGTGCGCCCAGGGCCTCGAGCCAGCGCCGCGCGTGCTCGAATTCCGCCGGCAGCGCGATGTTCACGAGGTCGCCGGTGACCGCAATGTGGTCTGGGCGCTGCGCGGGCGAGATCGCCGGTGATCGCCGCCAGCACGTCGCTGCGATGGACGGCGCGACGCTTGCGCAGCCAGTTGAGGTATCCGGTAAGGCGCTTGGAGGCGAGTTCGGCGATCCGCGGGCGCGGCAGCGGCGCCAAATGCGGATCGGACAGGTGCGCCAGCACGAACACGCCCTCACGAACTCCCGATCAGGATGCCCGCGAGAAACACCAGCACGCCGCCGATGATGACCTGGAACGCGGCGGTGAGGAACGGCGTGTCCATGTAGCGGAAGCGGATATAGGAAATCGCGGCGAGCTCGACCGCGACCACGGCGAAGGACACCGCGGTGGCGATCGGGAAGGCCGGGATCAGGTAGGGCAAGGTGTGCCCGATGCCGCCGAGGAAGGTCATGGCGCCGCTGGTGATTCCGCGCAGCACCGGCGCGCCGCGGCCGGTCAGCGAGCCGTCGTCGGACAGCGCCTCCGCAAAGCCCATGGAAATCCCGGCGCCGACCGCAGCTGCGAGCCCGACCAGGAACGTCGCCCAGGTGTCGTGGGTCGCAAACGCGGCCGCGAACAACGGCGCCAGCGTCGACACCGAGCCGTCCATCAGGCCGGCGAGGCCGGGCTGCACATATTGCAGCACGAACATGCGTCGCGCGGTGTCGTCCTCGCGGGTGCGCGACATCCTCGGGGAGGAGGCGCTCGCCGAGACGTTCGGCGAGGTTCTCATGCTTGTCCTCCGTCTCGGCGAGCCGGACCAGCAGCTCGCGCACCGAGGCGTCCTGGGCGCTTGTTCCGCCGCCTTGCGGTAGAAGCGGGCGGTCTCGTATTCCGCGGCGGCGGCGTATTTGCGCACCTCGTCGAGGCCGAGCGGCCGCACCAGCCACACCGGCTTGTGGTGCACGAAGCCGCGCACGTCCTGCCGCCGCAGCAGCGGCAGGTGCTCCCCGAACTTGGCGCGATAGAGATCGTAGAGCATGCCGCGGTGCCCCACTTCCTCCGCCGCCATCGCATCGAACGTCTTGGCGGTGTCCGGGAAATCGGCCCGCAGCCCCTCGGCGAAATCGCGGTAGATGCGGCTGTCCTCCTCCTCGTTGCTGATGGCGAGGGCGAGGACTTCCTGCTCGGAGAGGTCGGCGAAGCGCTTCATCGAAGCTCCCGGGGTGCCCCATGAGGGTGAACGCTGGAATGCGATCATCCATATCACAACGGCGTCTGCGGCAGAGCCCGCAAGGGGCGGCGACCGTCGGCGGGATTCTACTTTGCATGGGGTTGTTTTTCATAAAATGAACATGGCCCCCTCCCGTTCAAGGGCGTTCAAGGAAACGAGCCTTGGAGACGGCCTCGATGCCCCTCGACGCCCAGGTTTCGCGCCAAAACGCGCGCCCTGGAACTTGCGTGGGCCGGATAAATCGAGGAGGACCGCGGTGAAATGCCGTAGCATGATCCGTCCGACCAGATCCAAGTCCCACGGGCCGCCATGCGACCTCCGCAACCGCATTTGCTTTCGCCAACCGGCCTGCGCAAGCTCGGCAGTGCCGTGCGCAAGGCGGTCGAGCCGGCGATCCGGCGCGGCTTTCATCTCTATTGGCGCATGTCGCGCGGGTTGACGCTCGGCGTGCGCGGCCTCGTGGTCGACGAGGCCGGCCGCATCTTCCTGGTCAAGCACACCTATGTGCGCGGCTGGCACCTGCCCGGCGGCGGCGTCGAGCCCGGCGAAACCCTGCTCGACGCGCTGGCGCGCGAACTCAAGGAGGAGGGCAACATCGACCTGCTCGCGCCGCCTGCGCTCCACGCGGTCTATTTCAACACCAGGGTGTCGCGGCGCGATCACGTGGCGCTGTTCGTCATCGGCGCCTTTCGCCAGCCGGCGCCGCCGGTGCCCGACCGCGAGATCATGGCCCACGGCTTTTTCGCGACCGACGCGCTGCCCGAAGACACCGTCGCCAGCGTCCGCGCGCGCATCGCCGAAGTGCTGATGGGCGCGCCGACGGCGCAGCGCTGGTAGGGCGGGGGCGTCCACCGCGGTCGTCGCCCGGCGCGCCATGTTGCACGCGCCGCCGGCACGCGGGCGGCATCAGCGGGCGGCGCAAGTTGCCAGCATGGCAAAAAGGACGTTAGGTTGCCCGTCATCACGCGGTCGGCGTCACGGGTGCCATCCGCGCCGCCTTCGGCGCCAGTGGCGCAAGTGATGAACCCGCAGCGCGGATCAGCGAAAGCCGGACGAGGGCGTAATCGATGATTTCCTGGCCCTTCGGTTCCCGTCGCGGGCGCCTCGCGCCGGTCCTCGCTGTGATGCTGGCGCTGGCCGCGCTCGCCTTCGCTTCGCCGGTGCTGGCGGAAAAAGGCAAGCTGCGGGAGCGGCTCACGCCCGACGTGATGGCGGTGGTGTTTCCCGGCGCCGAGCGGCTCGGGCCGGAGGAGGGCTCGCCGCCCGCCATCGCCGTCTACAAGGGCGACAAGGTGGTCGCCTACATTTTTTCCACGCTCGATATCATCGCGGCGCCCGCCTACGCGCCGATCCCCTATGACGTGATCGCCGGCGTCCAGCCCGACGGCCGCATCACCGGCGCCAAGGTGGTGTTTCACCGCGAGCCCTATGTGTACCATGACGACGTGCGCCAGCCCCTGCTCGACACCTTCCTGGCGCGCGAAGCGGGGATGCCGCTGCAGGGCGGCGTCGACGCGCTGCGGCCGGATTTCGTCGCCGGGGCCACCATCACGGCGCGGCTGATGCGGGCCGGCATCCACGACACCGCGAGGCTGGTGCTGGCGACGCGGGTCGGGCGCCGGGCCGTCACGGTGCCGACCCTCGATGTCGACGGCTTCACGCTGAAGTCCTGGGACGAACTCATCGCCGAGGGCGCGGTGGCGCATCGGCGGGTGACCTCGGGCGAGGTCGCGGCCGCGCTCGCCAAGGCAGGCATGACGGAAGCCACCCTCGACGTGCCGCTCGGCAAGCCCGACGAACTCTACAGCGAGATTTTCTTCGGCCTGCTGACGCCGGCCGCGATCGGCGGCAATGTGTTCGGCGTCCGCACTTTCGAGGACCTGCGCAGCCGGATACCGGAGGGCGGCCACATCGTCTTCGTCGCGTCCAGCGGGCCGTATGATTTTCACGGCACCAGCTATTTCTGGAAGGCCGACGGCTATCGCTTCAACCGCGTTCGCATCGTCCAGGACGACCGCACCATCGGCTTCGTCCACGACGACTATCAGCCGCTGCTGGTCGGCGCCGCCGAGGGCCTCCAGTCGAAGGGGGCGGCCGGACTGTTCACCGTGCCCGCCAGCGCCGGCCTCGATCCGGTGAAGCCGTGGCGGCTCGAGCTGATGGTCAATGCCGCGGGGCAACTCCCCGTCGCGGTGTTTCCGATCGAGTA
The DNA here is from genome assembly GCA_963795865.1 of uncultured Alphaproteobacteria bacterium. Taxonomy (GTDB): domain Bacteria; phylum Pseudomonadota; class Alphaproteobacteria; order Rhizobiales; family Xanthobacteraceae; genus JAJPKK01. The sequence continues at coordinate 54,185 of CAWCJX010000046.1, read as the reverse complement.
CAAGCTGCCCGCTGCGCACATCCTGATGCCGGACACGCCCGTGGTGGCGGCCTGGGTCGAGGCCTGGCGCGATGCCCGAGGCAACGTCGCGATCCTCGCGGTGCTGCTTGCCGCGCTCACTGCGATTCTCGCCTTCCAGGCGCCGCTGTCGCGCTCGCGCCGCGCCCACCGTCTGGTCCGCACCGGGTTCCTGCTGGTGGTCCTGGGCTGGCTCGGCTGGACCGTCGGCGTCCAGCTCTCCATCGTCAATGTGATCAACTACATCCAGGCGCCGTTCCGCGGCTTCGGCATCGGGGTCTATCTCGCCGAGCCGTTGATGGTGATGATCGCCGCCTACACCCTGGTCTCGCTGCTGGTGATCGGGCGCGGGGTGTTCTGCGGCTGGCTGTGCCCGTTCGGCGCGCTCCAGGAGCTGCTCGCGCAATTGTCCCGCGCGCTCGGCGTGCCGCAATGGAATCCCTCGCCCGCGCTGGAGCAGCGCCTGTGGATGGGCAAGTACATTGCCGCCGCCGCGGTGCTGGCGCTGGCGCTGTTCGCGGGCACCTGGGCGGAATTGGTCACCGAGATCGAGCCGTTCAAGACCGCGATCATCTCCAAGTTCACCCGCGCATCGCCCTATGTCGCCTATGCGGTCGTCCTCTTGGCGATCGGCCTGTTCTCCGAACGCGCCTATTGCCGTTTTCTGTGCCCGCTCGGCGGCGTGCTGGCGTTCCTCGACCGGCTGCACCTCGTGGACCTGCTCAAGCGCCGCCCGGAATGCGGCAATCCCTGCCATCTGTGCGAGCGGTCCTGTCCGGTGCGGGCGATCGAGCCGTCCGGCAAGATCATCACGGCGGAATGCTTCCAGTGCCTGGATTGCCAGGTCGAATACTACGACGACAAGCGCTGCCCGCCGCTGGTTCAGGCCGCCAAGCGCCGCAACGACGCAGGTATCGGGGCCGCGGTGCCGGTCGCCGCGATGGCCGGGAAGGCGTAGTCTGCGCAGACCGGGACCGCGTATTCGGTGCGTTTTGACATTGGGAATGTTGGGCTGGAGCTTCCGTTTTTGAGGGTGCGATCGCGTGCGCCCTTCGCACTCCTTGCCCGGCGCCAGCCGTCCTACCGTAGCCCCGACGCATTCGCGATCATGATCGTGCCGCCCAGCACCACGACCGCGTCGAGCATCGCGGCATGGACGTGGATCGGCAGGCGCGCGATCATCCATCTCGCCAGGAAAGCGCCGGGAAAGGTCGCGATCCCGATCAGGATCGCGATCGCGACCACCTGAGCCGTCGCGACCCCGGCGATGCCGAACACCGCGAGGCGCACCACGCCGATCGCGATCGAAATCGTGGCATCGGTCGCGATCACCGCGGCGCCGTGGAGGCCGGCCGCCATCAGCAGCGACAGCAGGATGACGCCGGACCCGGTGGTGCCGCCGACCACGATGCCCCAGCCGAGCGCGCCGGCGACGAGGCCGCGGTCGCCGCAGCGAAAGCCGCGATGGGCGAGCAGGCGGCGCAGCGCCACCATCGCGATCAGCATCGATCCGATCACCAGCATGGCGCCGCGCCCGGTCAAGCAGCGTGTAGGCCCAGGTGCCGAGAATGCAGGTCGGGATCGCGGCGGCGACCACCATGAGCCGCCCGGCGCCAGTCGATGGCGTGGCGGAACGCGAGCGCGCCGGCTGATATTGGTGACGATCGCGGAGATCGCGATGATCGGCACCACCGGCTCGGCGCCGACGATCGGCACCAGCACCAGCGGCATCAGCGCGCCGGTGCCGTAGCCGGTGACGCCGCCGAGCACGGAGGTGACCAGCTCACCGCGACGATCACCGCGAGCTGCGCGATCGATACGCCAGCCAGCGCGGATGGGATCACGGCAGGCCGGCCGCGCGGTCGGCGATCCTGCCCAGAGTCTCCGGGTCGGACGGAAAATCCGCCGCGATCCAGGCCTGCCTCGGCGACCGCCAGCGCGGCGCCGAGCGCCGGGCCCTTGATGACGCCGCGCGCGACAGCAGGTCGGCCGCCCGGAGCGGAAAGCGCGGCGGCGTCCATCGCGCCGGCAGGTCCGCGAGCGCGCGCCACGACGGATCGGCGGCGCCGGCGCGGCGAGCGCGACCACGCGAGCAGGACGCGATCGCGGAAATGGACCGGTCCCAGCCGATAGAGCAGGGCGCGCCCGATCGCCATGGACCGCGCGGCGACAACCGCCACCAGCGCTCCGCCATCGCCAGCAGGCGCTCATGCTCGGCATTGGCGAGGCGCAGCCGGTCGCGCAGCCGGTCGGCATCCTCGCGACCAGGACGCGCGAGCGCGCCGAGACGGCGTACCGCGTCCGGCGCCTAGCGCCATCGCCGCCTCGACCTTGATCATGTTGGCGAAGCTCGCGAGCTGCGGCACGCCGCCGAGCACGCGTTCCGCGAAGCCCGTCTTCCGCCATCACCGCGAGCGTCGGCACCGCGTAGGGCGCCAGCAGCAGCTTCATCAATTCGGCGCGCACCCGCTCGCGCGACAGCGTCGCGCAGGCCGTCGCGCGCGACGATGCAGGCGTGCAGCCCCGCGGGGTCGGGCGCGCCGTGCGCATAGGAGGCCTGGAAGCGAAAGAAGCGCAGGATGCGCAGATAGTCTTCGGCGATGCGGCGCGCGGGATCGCCGATGAAGCGGACCCGGCGCTCGCCTGAGATCGGCGAGCCCGCCGACGTAATCATGCACCGTGCCGTCGGGCGAGATCGACAGTGCGTTCATGGTGAAGTCGCGCCGCTCGGCATCCACCTGCCAGTCGCGTCCGAACGCCACGATGGCCTTGCGGCCGAACGTCTCCACGTCCTCGCGCAGCGTGGTCACCTCGAACGGCACGCCTTCGACCACGAGGGTGACGGTGCCGTGCTCGATGCCGGTCGGCACCGCCTTGAGGCCGGCGGCGGCGGCGCGCCGCATCACCTCCTCGGGCGCGCCGTGGTGGCGATGTCGATGTCGCTGAGCGGCAGCCCGATCAGCGCGTTGCGGGCGGCGCCGCCGACGACGCGCGCCTCCTCGCCGTCGCCGTTGAGCAGCGCCGAGCGCGCGCCGCACCGGCGGCGGCGTCGCAGCCAGGCATCGTTGTCGAGGCGCAAGGTCGCGGCCGGCGTCATCGCTCCGTGCCGGGCACCAGGCGCCCATTCTCCATGTGAGCCGGCACGTAGGTCGAGCCGGGCGGCGCGCCGCCGAACTGCGACAGAAACACGAAGCTCAGGATCACGAGCACCAGGGCGCAGATGCTGAGCCACATCAGGCGCGGCAACGACCATGCGTTGAGGTCGAGCACGCCCTCCTGGGTCGCCCACAGGAACAGCGCCGTAGAGGACGAACGGCGTGATGAACAGGGCGAATTCGGTGAAGACCGGGCGGATCATCGCAGTTCGCTGGCCCCATCGATGCGGGCGCGAATCAGGATAGCGCGGGCCGGCATGGCTTTCACTCCCCGTAGAGGCGTTCATAGAGATTGCGCAGGATACCCGCGGTGACGCCCCAGATGTAACGATCCTCATACGGCATCGCGTAATATTGCCGGGTGATGCCCCTTCCAGTCGCGGCTGTGGCGCTGGTGGTTTTGCGGTCCCATCAGGAAGGCGAGCGGAACCTCGAACGCCTCCGATACCTCGGACTTGTTGAGATTCAGGGCGTAGCCGGGAGCGACCCGCGCCACCGTCGGCACGATGCGGAAGCCGCTGAAGGTCAAATAGAGATCGAGATAGCCGAGCGGCTCGACCAGCGCCGGCGCGAGTCCGATCTCCTCTTGCGCCTCGCGCAGTGCGGCGCCGAGCGGGCTCGTGTCGTCGGGATCGATCTTGCCGCCAGGAAACGCGATCTGGCCGGCATGGCTCGCAAGATCGGCGGTCCGCAAGGTCAGGATCACGGTCGGCGTCGGGCGATCGACCACCGGAACCAGCACGGCGGCGGGCCGCGAAGCCACCACGCCGGCGCGCTCCCACGCCGCCGGGTCGAGATCGAGATCGCCGCGGCGGGCAGGCGCGGAGGGATCGGAGAGCGCGGCAGGCACCTCGAGGGTGAGCCGCCGGCGCGCGAGATCGAAGAATTCATGTCCGGGGCCGGCGTCCGCCTGCGCAAGCGTCATCGCGACAGCCCCTCGATGCCGGCAGCGGGCGCCATGGCGAAGAATTCTCCGCCCGATGCGACGCCGAACATCGCCGCGCCGCCGACCGCGCGCTCCTCGCCGAGCTCGACGAGGTCGAAGAACAGCGACCGCGTCACTTTGGCCCAGAGGTCGCGGCGGACATGGAGATAGGGCTTGAGCCCGCCGGTTTCCGGCTCCGGCTCGAACCGCAACGGATGCTCCGGACCGCAATCGACCCAGTCGTCCACATTGGTCCGGAATCGCAGCACCCGGCCCGCCTCGGCGGACAAGATTTGCAGTTCGACCGCCAGAAACGGCGCGTCCTCGACGAGGATTCCGCACTTTTCCACCGGGGTGACGAGAAAATAGCGCTCGCCCTCCCGCTTGATGATGGAGGCGAACAGCCTCACCAGAGCCGGGCGGCCAATCGGGGTTTTCTGGTAGAACCAGGTACCGTCGGTCGCAATCCGCATGTCGATTTCGCCGCAATAGGCCGGATTCCACAGGTGGACGGGCGGCGGTCCCCGGTTTGACGCGGCTTTTGACCGCCCCCACCAGCGCCGTCGAGCCCGGAGGTTGCGGTCTGCCCTTCCTTCGCCATTGTTGGCATTACCTTGGTCAAACGGGATTTACCCTGGTCCCACGTGATTTCTTTGCGGCTCGCACACCATCGTGCCAAAATAGCGTACACTCGGCATGCAGGCGGACACATGAATGAAAGCCAACACCACCGTTCCGGCCGCGGCCCGATTTTTGCAACCCAGTCACGTCAATTTAGCCGCGTCATCCAAGTTATGGTGTGGTACGTGGAATAGCGAGGAGTAAGCCTGATGGCGACAACGGCCGGCGAAAGCCTGGAGAAACTCGAAGACATGATCGTTCGCGCGGCCGAGAGCACCGCGGTGCATGTGCGGGCGGCGAAAGAGGCGATCGGCACCGTCATCTACGGCCAGGACAAGGTGGTCGAGCAGGCGCTGATCACCGTGCTGTGCGGCGGCCATGCGCTGCTGGTCGGCGTGCCCGGCCTCGCCAAGACCAAGCTGGTCGACACCATGGGCACCGTGCTCGGCCTCGACGCGCGGCGCATCCAGTTCACGCCGGACCTGATGCCGTCGGACATTCTCGGCACCGAGGTGCTGGAGGAAACTCCGGGCGGCAAGCGCAATTTCCGCTTCATCCAGGGCCCGGTCTTCGCCCAGCTCCTGATGGCGGACGAGATCAACCGCGCGAGCCCGCGCACCCAGTCCGCGCTGCTGCAGGCGATGCAGGAGCACCACGTCACGGTGGCCGGCGCGCGGCACGATCTGCCGCAGCCCTTCCATGTGCTCGCGACCCAGAATCCGCTGGAGCAGGAAGGCACCTATCCGCTGCCGGAAGCCCAGCTCGACCGCTTCCTGATGGAAATCGACGTCGACTATCCCGACATCGAGGCCGAACGCCGCATCCTGTTCGACACCACCGGCGCCGAGGAGACCAAGCCGAAGGCGGCGATGACGGCCGACGATCTGTTGTCGGCGCAGCGGCTGGTGCGCCGCCTGCCGGTCGGCGAATCCGTGGTCGAGGCGATCCTCGCGCTGGTGCGCTCGGCGCGTCCGGGCCCGGACGCCGGCGAGTTCGGAAAGCTGATCGCCTGGGGTCCGAGCCCGCGCGCCAGCCAGTCGCTGATGCTCGCGGTGCGCGCCCGCGCGCTGCTCGACGGCCGCTATGCGCCGTCCATCGACGACGTCGTGGCCCTCGCCGAGCCGGTGCTCAAGCACCGCATGGCGCTGACCTTCGCCGCGCGCGCCGACGGCGAGACGATACCGGCGGTGGTCGGCAAGCTCAAAGCGCGGATCGGGTAACGGATGGCCCAGAACGCTTCGGCGTTTAAGGATATCGCGGCCGTTCCCCACGCGGTCGGTCAGAGTCAGGCGCTCGCCGCCAGCATGCCGCGCCTGATCCTGGAGGCGCGGCGGATCGCCGCAACGATCATCCACGGCCTGCACGGCCGCCGCCGCGCCGGCTCCGGCGAGAATTTCTGGCAGTACCGCCGCTTCATGTCCGGCGAGCCGGCGGCGCGGGTCGACTGGCGCCGCTCGGCGCGCGACGACAATCTCTACGTCCGCGAGCAGGAATGGGAGGCCGCACACACCGTGTGGATCTGGCCCGACCGCTCGCCCTCGATGATCTTCCGTTCGCCGCTCGCCAAGGAGACGAAGCTCGACCGTGCCCTGATCATGGGGCTCGCCCTCGCCGAGGTCCTGGTGGAAGGCGGCGAACGGGTCGGCGTCCCCGGCCTGACGCGGCCGTCCGGCGCGCGCAACGTGGTCGAGAAGATCGCCCAGGCGATGATCCACGATCCGGTGGCCCGCTCCAGCCTGCCGCCGACGTTCGCGCCCGCTCCGCTCGCCGAGATCATCGTGCTGTCGGACCTGTGGAGCCCGATCGCGGACGTCCATCGCACCATCGCCCAGCTCTCCGCGACCGGCGCCCAGGGCCACGTGGTGCAGATCGTCGACCCGGTGGAGGAGACCTTCCCCTATTCCGGCCGCATCGAATTCGTCGAGCCGGAAGGCGCGGGGACCATCACCGCCGGGCGGGCCGAGACCTGGCGCAACGATTATGCCGCGCGGATCGAGCGCCATCGCGCCGAAATCCGCCTGGAGACCGACCGCCTGGGCTGGAGCTTCATCATCCATCGCACCGATCGCCCCGCCAGCGAGCTGCTGCTCAAGCTGCACGAGCAGCTCGGCGCCGGACGCGACGGCACCGGCATCAATCGCTGGCGCGCGCTGGGTCATCCGGAGAAACGCGCATGATCCCGGGCCTGCCGCTCGCCTTCGCCGAGCCTCTGATCCTGCTCGGGCTGCTCAGCCTGCCGGTGCTGTGGTGGCTGCTGCGGCTGGTGCCGCCGCGCCCGCGCCGCGTCGATTTTCCGCCGACACGCATGCTGTTCGACATCGCGCCCAAGGAAGAGACGCCGGCACGGACGCCGTGGTGGCTGACCCTGCTGCGGCTCACCCTCGCGGCGCTGGTCATCATCGCCGCCGCGGGCCCGTTATGGAATCCGCCGATCGCGACCTCGCGCGGCAGTGCGCCGCTGCTCCTGCTGATCGATGACGGCTGGGGCGCCGCCGCGAGCTGGGATGCGCGCATCCGCACCGCCGAGGAGCTGATCGCCCGCGCCGACGCGGACGGCCGCGGCGTCGCGATCCTGCCGATGTCCAACACCAACCGCGACATTTCGCTCGACACTGCCGGCGCCGCCAAGGCGCGGCTGCGCCTGATCCAGCCGAAGCCCTACACCGTCGAGCGCACCGAGGCGCTCGCGTCGCTCGACCGTTTCCTGAGCGGCACCGGCGACGTCGAGTCGTATGGCTCGCCGACGGCGTCGACGTCGGGCGCGCCGGCGAATTCATCGGTGCCCTGGCCCGGCTTGCCGACAAGCGGGCGATCACCGTCGTCGATGGCGGCATGCGGCCGGCCCATGCGCTCGCCGCCGCCGACAATGCCGCCGGCGTGCTGACCGTCAAGGTCCTGCGCCCGAGCGGCGGCGGCGACGATGTCGGCACCGTGCATGCCCTCGACCTCAAGGGCCTGCCGCTCGGGGAAGCCGGTTACGCCTTCAAGTCGGGCGACCGCGAGACCGACGCCGCGGTCGATCTTCCGGTCGAGATCCGCAACGACATCGCCAGGCTGGAGATCGGCGGCGAGCATTCCGCCGGCGCCGTCCAGCTGCTCGACAAGCGGTGGCGGCGGCGCACCGTCGGCGTCGTCACCGGCTCGACCGCCGACACCGCGCAGCCCTTGCTTGCCTCGACGTTCTACCTGTCGCGGGCGCTCGGTCCGTTCGCCGACATCAGGCTCGCCGAACGCGGTTCGCCCGGCGAGGCGGTGTCCACGTTCATCGAGCAGCGCCTGCCGATGATCGTGCTCGCCGATGTCGGCAATGTCGCCGGCGATGCGCGCGAACGCCTGACCCGCTGGGTCGACCAGGGCGGCGTCCTGGTCCGCTTCGCCGGTCCGCGGCTCGCCGCCTCCGACGACGAGCTGGTGCCGGTCAAGCTGCGCCGCGGCGGCCGCATTCTCGGCGGCAGCCTGAGCTGGGACAAGCCCCAGCAACTGGCGGGATTCTCGCGCGAGAGCCCGTTCAACGGCATGTTGGTGCCGAACGACGTCACGGTGACGCGCCAGGTCCTGGCCGAGCCCGATGCCGGGCTGTCCGACCATACCTGGGCGACGCTTGGTGACGGAACACCGCTGGTAACTGCCGCCAGGCGGGGCAAGGGGATGATCGTGTTGTTCCATGTCACGGCCGATACGCGCTGGTCCGACCTGCCATTGTCCGGTGCGTTCGTGGATATGCTCAAGCGCATCGTCGGACTGTCCGGCGCGGACGCCGCGCCCGAGGCCAAAGCCGAGACCGGGGCCGCGAACGCCCGCGATGCGATCCCGCCGACCCGCATCCTCGATGGTTTCGGCGCCTTCGGGCCGCCGCCGCCGACCGCGCGGCCGATCCTGTCCACGTTCACCGGCCGCGCCACCGCCGACAATCCGCCCGGCTTCTACGGCCCGCCGGAGGGCCTCGTCGCCGTCAACACGCTGGCGCCGGCGGACCGCCTGCAGCCGATCGACTACGCTGCGCTCAATGCGCGGGTCGAATACTACCGCACCAGCGAGCCGCAGGATCTGCGCGGCCCGATCTTCCTCGCCTCGCTGGGGCTGCTGCTGATCGACGCCCTGGTGGTGTTCTGGCTGGCCGGCGGCCTCCATCGTCTGCTGCCGCGCCGGGGCATGGCGGCCTCGGTCCTGGTTGCCGTCTCCGTCGTGTCCATCGGCCTCCTGCTCGCCGGCGCCGCCTTCGCCCAGAGCGATGCGGCGGCCGACCGGTTCGCCGCCAAGTCGACTCTCGAGACCCATCTCGCCTATGTCGTGACCGGCGACGCCGAAGCCGATGCGGTGAGCAAGTCCGGTCTGCAGGGCCTGACCCTGTTCCTGGCGCAGCGCACCGCGCTCGAGGCCGGTGATCCCGTCGGCGTCGACATCGGCCGCGACGAACTCGCGTTCTTTCCGCTGATCTACTGGCCGATCGTGCCCGGTGCGCAGAAGCCGTCGCCCCAGGCGCTGGCCCGCATCGACGCCTACATGAAGCAGGGCGGCACCGTGCTGTTCGACACCCGCGACGCGGTGATGGCGCCGCCCGGGCCCGGCGGCGAAGCCCGCAGCCCCGGCATGGTCGAGCTGCGCGCGATCCTGTCGTCGCTGGACATTCCCGAACTGGAGCCGGTGCCGCACGAGCACGTCCTCACCAAGACGTTCTTCCTGCTGCGCGATTTCCCCGGCCGTTTCACCTCCGGCCAGCTCTGGGTCGAGGCGCTTGGCCAGTCCCGATCGCGAGGACGAGGAGGAGGAGTCCAAGCGGCCGGCGCGCGGCGGCGACGGCGTGTCCTCGGTCCTCATCACATCGAACGACCTGGCCGGCGCCTGGGCGACGCGGCCCGACGGCCAGCCGATGCTGCCGCTGGTGCCGGGCGAGCCGCGCCAGCGCGAATTCGCGTTTCGCGCCGGGGTGAACATCGTGATGTACACGCTGACCGGCAACTACAAGGCCGATCAGGTCCACGTGCCGGCCCTGCTCGAGCGGCTCGGGCAGTGATGTCGGTACGCTGACGCGGGGGCCGGTAGGGATGACGCTTCCTCGCGCGGGGCGGGGAAGACCTGAGGAGCGGGGCTCGGGAGCGAACACGGCAGAACAGGAGCAGCACGAGTGAATTTCGGTATCAGCTTCTCGCCTTTCATCCCGGTCGAATATGTGTGGGCGGCCGCCGCGCTCGCAGCCGCCATCGCAGCGCTGCTGCTGGTGTCGCGCAGCCGCGGAGCGCTGATGCGCACCGGCGCCCTGGCGCTGCTCGTCCTCGCCCTCGCCAATCCGTCGCTGACCCGCGAGGACCGCGATCCGCTGTCTTCGGTCGCGGTGGTCGTGGTCGACAAGAGCCCGAGCCAGAATTTCGGCGAACGCGCCGCGCAGACCGAGGCGGCCCGGGCCGCGATCACCCAGCGTCTGCAGCGCATTCCCGGCATCGAGATGCGCGTGGTCGAGGCCGGCCAGGCCGACGGCGAGACCGACGGCACCCGCCTGTTCTCCGCCCTCAATGCGACGCTTGCCGACGTGCCGCCGGATCGCGTCGCCGGCGCCGTCTTCATCACCGACGGCCGGGTCCACGACGTGCCGGCCGATGTCGGCGCGCTCGGCTTCGCCGCGCCCGTCCATGCCCTCATCACCGGCACCGCCAATGAGCGCGACCGCCGCGTCGTTCTCATCGCCGCGCCGCGCTTCGGCATCGTCGGCCAGTCGCAGACGATTTCGTTCAAGGTCGAGGACGAAGGCGTGCGCGCGACGCCGGCCGAGGTCAAGATCAGCCGCGACGGCGAACTGCTCGACCGCCGCATCGTCGTCCCCGGCCGGCAGGTGGACATTCAGGTCCAGATTCCCCATGCCGGGCCAGAACATCGTCGAGATCGAAGCGGCGCCGATCGAGAACGAGCTGACCCAGGTCAACAATCGTGCCGTGGTTTCCATCGACGGCGTGCGCGACAAGCTGCGGGTGCTGCTGGTGTCGGGCGAGCCTCATGCCGGCGAGCGCACCTGGCGCAATCTGCTCAAGTCCGACGCCAATGTCGACCTCGTCCACTTCACCATCCTGCGGCCGCCGGAAAAGCAGGACGGCACGCCGATCAACGAATTGTCGCTGATCGCGTTCCCGACCCGGGAATTGTTCCAGCAGAAGATCAACGAATTCCAGCTCATCATCTTCGACCGCTATGCGCGCCAGGGGGTGTTGCCGATCATCTATTTCGACAACATCGCCAAATACGTGCGCAACGGCGGCGCGGTGCTGGTCGCCGCCGGCCCCGACTATGCCGGGCCGACCAGCCTGTGGCGCACGCCGCTCGACGCCATCCTGCCGGCGGAGCCGAACGGCCATGTCACCGAGGAGGCCTTCCGCGCCCGGCTCACCGATCCCGGCCAACGCCATCCGGTGACCCGCGGCCTCGAAGGCAGCAACGAAGACCCGCCGCATTGGGGCCGCTTCTTCCGCGTGGTCGACTCCAAGACGACCACCGGAACCACGGTCATGAAGGGCGCCGAGGATCAGCCGCTGGTGGTGCTCTCGCGGGAAGGCGAGGGGCGGGTGGCGCTGGTGCTGTCCGATCAGATCTGGCTGTGGGCGCGCGGCTATGAAGGCGGCGGCCCTCACATCGACCTGCTGCGCCGGCTGTCGCACTGGCTGATGAAGCAGCCCGACCTCGAGGAAGAAGCGCTCCGCCTCACTGGTGCATGGTCACGAAATGACGGTGCAGCGCCAGACCATGGCGGACACGGTCGCCCCGTCATCGTCACCTCGCCGTCCGGCATGGCCCAGACTCTCGCGCTCGACCAGGCGGAGCCGGGCGTGTGGCGCAAGGCCATCGACGCCTCCGAACTCGGCCTGTGGCGGGCGAGCGACGGCAAGCTGACCACCCTGGTCAATGTCGGCCCGGCAAATCCCCGCGAATTCAGCGAGGTCACCTCGACGACCGAGGTGATGGCGCCGCTGGCCGAATTGACCGGCGGCGATTCGCGCCGTCTGGTCGTGGGTTGCTGCCATGGACGTGCCGCGTGTCGTCGGCGTTCGCTCCAGCGGCACCCTCAAGGGCGACGACTGGATCGGCCTCAAATTGCGCGAGGCGAGCGTGGTGCGCGGCATCGGCGTGCTGCCGATGTTCGCCGGCCTGCTCGGTCTGCTGCTGCTGGTCGGCAGCCTGGCGCTGACCTGGGCGCGCGAGGGACGTTAATCATGATTGCGAAAAGTTGCAGACTTTTCGGATAAGATTTATGCTGGAATGCGAGGAGATTTGAGCGCCGTCGGGTTTGATGCGAAACGATGGCGCGCTCGACTGATTGTGTTCCTCCCATGTGCGGGAGGCGAGTAGCCGGAAAGCGGGCTGCCTGGGGTGTGGGGAGCAGCCGGCTTTTGGGTTCCCGAATGGCGTTCGGGATCCCTGTGGCGTGCAAACCCCCACGACCGGACACGGGAGCGCTTCCATGAATTTGCGTCACGTCTCGCCCGGCTATCGTCTCGCGGGCATCGGTGTGCTGGCCACCCTGGCGTTTGCCGGCGTTGATCGAGATCGCGCCCATGCGCGCGGCACCCCCGCCCATGCTGCGCATGAGGGTGCACATGACACCAGCAAGGGCGCCGCGCATGAGGCCCACAAGGGCGGCCGGCACGGCGTGCAAAAGCATGCCCTTCACGGCTCCGATTATCATCCGCCCTTTGCCGCCATCGTCGTCGACGACAATACCGGCCAGACGCTCTACGAGGTCAATGCGGACGAGCCGCGTCATCCGGCGTCCCTGACCAAGATCATGACGCTCTACATGCTGTTCGAGCAGCTCGAGGCCGGCAGGCTCAAGCTCGACACGCAGCTGCCGGTGTCGGCCCATGCGGCCGGCCAGGCGCCCGTCAAGCTCGGTCTCAAGCCCAATCAGACCATCGCGGTCGAGGATGCCCTGAGGGCGATGGTCACCAAATCGGCGAACGACGCCGCGGCGGTGGTGGCGGAAGCCATCGGGGCGGGCGATGAAGCAGAAGGCGCCCGGCTCATGACCGCCAAGGCGAGAGCCCTAGGGATGTCCGGCACGACCTATGTCAACGGCTCGGGATTGCCGGCCGAGGAACAGACTGACCACCGCCCGCGACCAGGCGCTGCTCGGGCTTCTTATCCACAATCGATTCCCCAACTACTACGCCTATTTCTCGCTGCCGAGCTTCAACTATCATGGCCGCGAGATGCACAATCACAACGGCCTGTTGGGAAACGTGCGCGGCGTCGATGGCATCAAGACCGGCTACACCGAAGCCTCCGGGTACAATCTCGTGGCGTCCGTGCAGCGTGACGCCAAGCACATCGTCGCGGTCGTGCTGGGCGGCACCTCGAACGGTCAGCGCGATGGTGTAATGCGGCAATTGATCGAGGCGCACATCGTTCATGCTTCCGCGCAGCGCATCGCGCCGCCGATCATGGAGGTGGCGAGTCCGAACGGCGCACGGGCCAATCCGATCGTCCCAATGGCGGCCACCGCCACCGCGATGCCCGCACCTGCCGCCGCCCCCGCTTCCGCCTCGGCTCCCGCACCTTCCGTTGCCTCCCGCGAGGGTGTCGAGACCGGCAATCCGGTGGTGCCGGCCTATCCTCCCGCCTCCGCGACTCTCGCTTCCATACCCACGAAGCCTCACCTGCAGCATGGAAAGCTGCGGGCGCACGTTGCAACGCCGCCGCCAATCCAGGCATCGAACCCCGTCGTTACCGCGTCCCATGTGAGTCGTCCGGCAGGGCCGCCGTCGGCCAGGCCGGCGACGGCGGCTGCCGGCGCTCCGCAGCATCACGTCCCAGCCAAACCCAGCGTGCCCTGAAGCGCCCTTCGCCGCGGTCGCATCGAGCAAACGCAAAACTCGCAGGAACGATTGGGCGGCCGCATGCGGTCGCCCAAGTCCGCCGAAGAACCGATGTGGTCTGCTTGACACAATAATGCGCTACCGATAGTTGCGTCTTGTTTTCCGCATTCGGTGGCACCCGACCATCATCTTCACGGAGGGCACATATGAAATTCACACATCGCGTCGTTCTGATGTCGGCAACCCTGGGCCTGGCTCTGGCCGCATTCGCAGGCACGGAACAGGCGTCGGCTGCATTCCGCTGCTCCCATTACGTATCGCCGGTGTGCGGCGTGAGGGCCGACGGGCTTCGCGCCACCTACACCAATGCCTGCTATGCCCGTAGGGGAGGCGCCATCGTCCTGCACGGGGGCGTGTGCCAGGGGCCGATCTGCAGCTGGGACTGGCAGCCGGTGTGCGCGCGGAATGTGTTCGGGGTCGTCCGCAACTTCTCCAACACGTGCTGGGCGGAAATCGAAAACGCGGTGGTGCTGCATCCGGGCCTGTGCCAATAGCCGATCGGCGTTCGTCGCTTGACGTGCTCCCGGGCTTTGCCGGGGGCACCCTTTTCAGCGGCGATATATTCGACTTGGTGCCGGGAAGATTTAAGCGCGCATTGAATGCCTCGTTGAGCGAATAGGTCGGCGGCCGCGGCAATGGCCGCCGGGATCTGGCGCCTCCACTGCCCGCAGCTCCTCCCTGTCATATCTCGCTCTATTCACGGCGTTATCGCAGCCGCCTGGTTCTGGGAGCCTCCTCTTCCGCGTGCATGGTCAAGCGGTGTAGCTTCGATCGCAGCCGCCGGCCCGCTTCTGCGAGTCCCGACCCGGCCGGCAGCCGCATGAAGTCGGAGGAGAGCATCGATGGCGGGCGGATCGGACGACGGGGCGCCGCGCGACGTGTCGCGGCGCCGCCTGTTCAGGCAGTTCGGCGCCGCCGGCGCCGCCGCCATTGCGGGGACCCCGCTCGCGCCGGGAGTGGCCGTGGCGCAGGACCTTGGAGCGCAGGACCATGCGGCACAAGACCATGCGGTGCCGGCGCGCCCGGCCGCGCAACTCGAAGCCCTGGAAACCCTGACGGCAGCCGAGGCCGACACGCTGGAGGCCATCGTCGCCCGGCTGATCCCGAGCGACGAGAACGGCCCCGGCGCCACCGAGGCGCGCGCGGCGCATTACATCGATCGCGCCCTCACCGGTCCGCTGCGCGCCTCGCGCGAAGCCTATGCGGCCGGGCTCGCCGCCATCGACGCCTATGCGCAATCGAGGAAAGGCGCCGCTTTCGCGCGCCTTCCGGCAGCGGATCAGGATGGCGTCCTGACCGACATGGAAAACAACGTCGCCACCGGCTTCGTGCCGAATGCGGCGACTTTCTTCAATCTCGTGCGTGGGCACACGATACAGGGCACGTTCTGCGATCCCTACTACGGCGGCAACGCGAATTTCGTCGGCTGGGACCTCATCGGCTATCCCGGCCTGCGCATGGCGGTCGGCGAGGACGAGCAACGCATGAAAGCGCCCGAGCCGGTCCGCAAGTCGGCCTACGAGGATGCGATGTTCACCATGACAGGCGGCGCCCATGGCCATCGACCTTGAGAAGACCGATGTCGTCATCGTCGGCCTCGGGGCGGTCGGCGGCGTCGCCGCGCTGCCGCTGGCGCGCGCCGGGCTCGACGTGGTCGCGCTGGAGGCGGGCTCCTGGCTCACCCCACGCGACTTCGCTCCCGACGAGCTGCGCAACAATTTCCGCGGCTGGCCGCAGGCGGTGCAGAAGGCCAACGCGGAAGTTCCGACCCACCGGGCCAACGCCGCAGCGCCGTATTCGCCGCGGTCGGCCATCCATCCCATGATGAACGCGGTCGGCGGCACCTCGTTGCACTACTGGGCGCAGAGCTGGCGGCTCAACCCCTGGGACTTCAAGGTGGTGAGCGAGACGACGCGGCGCTACGGCGCTGGGCGCCTGCCCAAGGGCTCGACCGTGGAGGACTGGCCGTTCGGGCTGGAAGAGCTAGAGCCCTATTACGACAAGGTCGAGCACGAGGTCGGCGTGTCCGGCCAGGCCGGCAATATCGACGGCGTCATCGATCGCCGCGGCAACATCTTCGAGGGCCCGCGCAAGCGCGGCTATCCGATGCCGCCGCTGCGCGGCACCGAGTTCACCGAACGCATGGCCGGCGCTGCGCGCCGGATCGGCTGGCACGCCTTCCCAGGCCCGGCGGCGATCAACTCGACGACCTATGACGAGCGCCCCGGCTGCCAGTATCACGGCTTCTGCAACCGCGGCGGCTGCCACGTCAGCGCCAAGAACTCGACTGCAGTGTCGACCATCCCGAAGGCGATGGCGACCAAGCGCCTGCAGGTGGTGACCCAGGCCGATCGCCACCGGCGTCAGGTTCGACGAACGCAGCGGCCGCGTCACCGGTGTCGCCTACGTCAAGGGCGGGCTGGAATATTTCCAGCCCGCCGACGTCGTGCTGCTGGCGAGCTACACCTACGAGAACGTGCGGTTGCTGCTGCAATCGAAATCCCGCGCGTTTCCGAGTGGTCTTTCCAACAATGGCGGCCAGGTCGGCCGGCATTATTTCAGTCACCACACCGGCAATCCGGTGACGGCGCTATTCCCGTTCGACCTCAACAACTGGTACGGGCTGCCGGCCCAGGGCGTCGCGGTCGACGATTGGGCCGACGACAATTTCGATCACGCCGGCCTCGATTTCATCGGCGGCGGCAATCTTTGGGTCTATTCGGACCGCCGCCCGATCGGCGCGGCCAGCATGTCCACCTACGGCAAGGCGCCGATCTGGGGCGGCGGCGTGGAAGGCCTTCATCAAGGAGAACGCCGACCGCTTCAACGTCGCCTATCTGCAGAAGACGACGCTGCCCTACGAGGACAATTATCTCGACCTCGATCCCGTCGTGAAAGACCCGCATGGGTTTCCCGGTGATCCGCATCACCGCCGACCACAAGGACAACGAGAAGCGCATGGGCGCCTTCGTCCAGGACAAGATGGCGCAATGGTTCATGGAGGCTGGCGCCATCGCGGTCGAGAAGGGACCGACCGGCACCATGGGGCCGTCGACCCACGCCTATGGCGGCACCCGGATGGGCGACAATCGCGAGACCAACGTGGTCGACCGCTTCGGCTTTTCCCACGAGGTGCCGAACCTCGGCATCGTCGGGGCGTCGGTGATGGGCACCAGCGGCGCCCATAATCCGACGCTGACGGCGCAGGCGCTGGCGTGGCGCACCGCCGAGCATCTCGCCGCCAACTGGAACGCGATCGCGAAGGGTTGAGATTGGCGCCCCCGGAGCTGGGTGTTACGATCGGAGATGCTTCGGCGTCCGGCCCGCGAATTCGCACGCCTGAATTTCTGCGGTGCCGGCGGAAGCGCCGGTGACAATGCCGCACGATCCGACCGCCACGTGCGGATGCGTCTCAGGCCGCGTCCCAATCCGGCCGGATCGGGCCGGAGACGCCTTCGAAGGCGCCCTCGGCGAGCTCGGCGACGAGCAGCCGCCGCGGATCGACCGGGCCCGGCAGGCGCGCCCGCCCCTTGGGGATGCGCTTGAAGCCGGCCTTGGCGTAATAGGGCTCGTCGCCGACCAGCACGACCAGGCGCTGGCCGCTCGCCTTGGCCGCCGCGAGCGCGTGCTGCATCAGCGCGAGCCCGATGCCGCGCCGGCGGAACGGCGGCTCGATCGTGAGGGGGCCGAGCATCAGTGCCGGCGTCTCGCCGATGCGCACCGGCGTCAGCCGCACCGAACCGACCAGCAGCGTGCCGATCCGCGCGGTGAAGGAGAGATCGAGCCGGTGTCCGGCGCCCTCGCGAATCCGGAACGCGGTGCGGGCATAGCGGCCGGGCCCGAAGGTGCGCTCATGCAGCCGCTCGATGGCGAGCGCATCGTCGGGCGTTTCCGGCAGGATGGTGAGGGAAACATCGTTCATGGCATGTCCGGTCCCGCCGGATATCACCGTATGCCGACAACGTCCATCTCATGCGAATGGCCGAAGCTGCCGTTCCGGTGCGGCGACGAAATGAGCGCACTTGCCGGTGCTCGCCCGGGGCGCGAATGTCGAGCCCGCGGGGCCGGCTACTGAAGGCGATCCCCGAACAAGTATCCGGGATCGACGGTGTCCGGGATCGACTTGGCCCGCCGGTGCGCGTTGACGTAGTATCCGTCCGGCCGTGAGAGCAAAGAGAGCCAGCAGCCGAACGGAGGGCGAATGCCATGACCGCCGATTTCACGCGCCGCAATCTCCTCGGCACGGCGGCCAAGGGCGGCGCCGCGCTGGCGGTCGCCGCTGCCGCGGCTCCTGCGGCCGCGCAGGCGCCGGCGCGCCGGCCGAACGTCGTCTTCATCCTCGCCGACGACATGGGTTACGCGGACATCTCCTGTTACGGCCGGCGCGACCTGGTCACGCCGAACATCGACCGGATCGCATCGCAGGGGACAAAATTTACGCAGGCCTATGCCAACTCCCCGGTGTGCACCGCTTCCCGAGTGGCCATTATCACCGGTCGCTACCAGCTGCGGTTGCCGGTCGGCCTGGAGGAGCCGATCGCAGCCGGTACCCAGCGCGGGATCGGCCTGCCGCCGGATCACCCGACCCTCCCGTCGCTGCTGCAGAATGCAGGATACGGCACCACGCTGATCGGCAAGTGGCACCTCGGTGGGCTGCCCAGCTTCAGCCCGCTCAAGAGCGGGTATGACCACTTCTACGGTTTCCGCGCCGGCGCGTTGGACTATTACCTGCACACCAACGCGGGAGGTGCCTCGGATTTCTGGGACGAGGACAAGCCGCTCGCGCAGGAGGGCTATACCACCGACCTGTTCGGGGATCGCGCCGTGAAGGCGATCGGCGACTATGCGCGCTCCGGGCAACCATTTCTCCTCAGTTTGCATTTCAACGCGCCGCATTGGCCGTGGGAGGGGCCGGGCGACCGGGCCGAGGCCGAGCGTCTGCGCGGCCACGGGCTGCGCGACTGGGACGGCGGATCGCAGGAGACCTATCGCCGGATGATCGCGGCTTTGGACGTCCAGGTGGGCCGCGTGCTGCAGGCGCTCGAGGACGGCGGCATCGCCGGCGACACCATCGTGATCTTCACCAGCGACAATGGTGGCGAACGCTTTTCCGACACCTGGCCTTTCAATGGCAGGAAGACCGAATTGCTGGAAGGCGGCCTCCGCATTCCGGCGATCATCTCCTGGCCGGGACGCATTGCGGCCGGGCGCGTCAGCGAGCAGGTGACCGCGAACATGGATTGGCTGCCGACCCTGCTCGCGAGCGCCGGTGTCATGCCGGACCCTTCCTATCCACCCGACGGGATGAACCTGCTGCCCCATCTCCTGGAGGGCGCGGGGGTCGTGGAGCGCAAGCTGTTCTGGCGTTACAAGTCCAATTGGCAGCGCGCCGCACGCATCGGCGACTGGAAATACCTGAAGATTCTGGACAACACGTTCCTGTTCAACGTGGCCGACGATCCGCTGGAGCGCGCCAATCTGAAGGAACGCCGCAAGGATATCTACGACCGGCTCATAACTGAGTGGAATGCCTGGAATGCGACGATGCTGCCGGAAACCGCCACGAGCTTCACCGAGACCTTCACCGGCGCTGAGATGGCCGATCGTATCGGAAGAAAGCCCGTGACCCTCGATCCCGATCCCGAATTGCGCTGAGGGCGCCCCACGGCCGTCCGGCCAATCACGGCCACTTCACCACCGGCGGCATCGAGGAGAGGATCGACTCGACATTGCCGCCGGTCTTGAGGCCGAACACGGTGCCGCGGTCGTAGAGCAGGTTGAACTCGACATAGCGGCCGCGGCGCACCAGTTGTTCCTCGCGGTCGGCCGCGCTCCAGGGCGTGGGCGAAGTTCGCGCGCACCAGCGCGGGATAGACCTTCAGGAAGGCGCGGCCGACGTCCTGCGTGAAGGCGAAGGTCGGCGTCCCAGTCGGTCTCGAGATAGTCGTAGAAGATGCCGCCGATGCCGCGCATCTCGTTGCGGTGCTTGAGATAGAAATACTCGTCGCACCACTTCTTGTATTTCTCGTAAGTGCCGACCGCGGCATTGGCGTCGCAGGCCGCCTTCATGGCGGCATGGAAGGCGACGGTGTCGGCATCCTCCTGGGTGCGCCTGCGATCGAGCACCGGGGTGAGATCGGCGCCGCCGCCGAACCACGCCTTGGTGGTGACGACGAAGCGCGTGTTCATGTGCACCGCCGGCACGTTGGGGTTGGTCAGATGGGCGATCAGCGAGATGCCGGAGGCCCAGAACCGCGGATCGGTCTCGGCGCCGGGAATCTGGCCGCGGAACTCCGGGCGCGAATTCGCCGTGGACGGTGGAGACGTGGACGCCGACCTTCTCGAACAGGCGGCCCTTGAGCATCGACATGACGCCGCCGCCGCCGGGCGCGCCGCCGTGATCGGTGCGCGTCCACGGCGTGCGCACGAAGCGGGCGGCGCCGTCGCCGTAGAGGGAGGCCGGCGCGTCTTCTTCGAGCGCCTCGAACGCCGCGCAGATGTCGTCGCGCAACGATTCGAACCACTGCCTGGCGCGCGCCTTGCGCGCTTCGAGTTGACCTGCGTCCATTTCACCCAACGTGATGTTCTGCTTGCCGCGGGTCTCGAAACCGCAAAGCAAGCAGCAGGTAGCCCGCATGAGCGAAGCGACATGCGGGGATCGCACGTTAGCTCCCGGATTTCGCTACGCTCATCCGGGCTACTCGCTGCTCGCTCGCTTCTTGCTATAGCTCAATTTTCGACGCGTTTTGAGCTATAGCAAAGCCTCCTGTAACTCATGACCGGGATGACCCGGGTACCGCGGGGTCGCCGGCGATGCACCAAATGCGATTCCCCCGGGGGACGATCTTGTCCCGCCCACGCGCCGGCGTTTCTGCTCACGTCTTCAGCCGATACCCCGTGCGGAACATCCACCACACGACGGCGAGGCAGATGACCAGGAACAAGACGGTCATGCCGAGGCTGATGCCGACATTGACGTCGGCGATGTCGACGAAGGCCCAGCGGAAGCCGCTGATCAGGTAGAGCACGGGGTTGAACAGGGTGACCGTCCGCCAGAACGGCGGCAACACGTTGATCGAGTAGAAGCAGCCGCCGAGGAAGGTCAAGGGCGTGATCACCAGCAGCGGCACGATCTGCAGCTTCTCGAAGCCGTCGGCCCAGATGCCGATGATGAAGCCGAGCAGGCTGAACGTCACCGCGGTGAGCACCAGGAAAGCGAGCATCCACAGGGGATGCTCGATGCGCAGCGGCACGAAAAAGCCGGCGGTCGCAAGGATGATCATCCCCAGGATGATCGATTTGGTCGCGGCGGCGCCGACATAGCCGAGCACGATCTCGAAATACGAGATCGGCGCCGACAAGAGCTCGTAGATGGTGCCGGTGAAGCGCGGGAAATAGATGCCGAACGAGGCGTTGGCGATGCTCTGGCCGAGCAGGGTGAGCATGATCAGGCCGGGCACGATGAAGAGGCCGTAGCTGACCCCTTCGATCTCGGTGATGCGCGAGCCGATGGCGGCGCCGAACACCACGAAGTAGAGCGAGGTCGAAATGACCGGGGATACGATGCTCTGGAACAGCGTGCGCCAGGCACGCGCCATCTCGAACCGGTAGATGGCGCGGACCGCCCGAAAATTCGTATTCATTGTTTCACCAGGTCGACGAAGATATCTTCCAGCGAACTCTGCGTGGTGTTGAGGTCCTTGAACGCGATGCCGGCGCGGCCGAGATCGTCGAGCAGGCCGGTGATGCCGGTGCGCTCGCCCTGGGTGTCGTAGACATAGGTCAGTTCGCAGCCGTCTTCGCTCAGGGCGAGGCCGTGCGTGGCGAGCGCGGGCGGTATGGCGTCGAGCCGGTGCGGCAGCTGGAGCTTCAACTGCTTGCGGCCGAGCTTGTGCATCAGCGCGGCCTTGTCCTCGACCAGGGTCAGTTCCCCGCGATTGATCACGCCGATCCGGTCGGCCATCTCCTCGGCCTCTTCCAGGTAGTGGGTGGTGAGGATGATGGTCACCCCGGAGGCGCGCAGCGTGCGGACCACCTGCCACATGTCCTTGCGCCGCTCGACGTCGACGCCGGCGGTGGGCTCGTCGAGGAACAGGATCTGGGGCTCGTGCGCCAATGCCTTGGCGATCAGCACGCGGCGCTTCATGCCGCCCGACAGCGTCATGATCTTGTTGTCCTTCTTGTCCCACAGCGACAGCTCCTTGAGCACCTTTTCGACGTGGGCGGGATTTCTGGGCTTGCCGAACAGGCCGCGGCTGAAGCTCACCGTCGCCCACACCGTCTCGAAGGCGTCGGTCGTCAGCTCCTGCGGAACCAGGCCGATCATCGCGCGGGTGACGCGGTAATCCCTGATGATGTCATGGCCGTCCACCGTCACCGTGCCTTCGGTGGGATTGACGATGCCGCAGATGATGCTGATCAGCGTCGTCTTGCCGGCGCCGTTGGGACCCAGCAGGCCGAAGATTTCGCCGCGGCGGATGTCGAGGTTGATGCCCTTGAGAGCGCGAAAGCCGGAGGCGTAGGCCTTGGAAAGATTGGCGACGGAGATGATCGGCGGCATGGGGTCCACAGCTTAGCGGAGACGGCTCGGCGGAGACGGTCGGCAGAGACGGCGTTCTGACTACCACACCTGATCCGGTCAGGGCGAAGGGCAATTCGGCCGCCGGTTGTCGGAGCCGAGGGGAGGGGGTCGACAATCGGGGACGGGCGAGCGAAGTGAATACCGACTGTCGGCCGATGATGGCTTTGCGGCCCGATTCATCCTGCCGATCCCGGCCCGACAGGCTTCGGGCCCCGAGAACACCGGCCGGCACGGATCCGGAGCGGCCTGCGGCCTTCCGCTCGGCCCCCAATTGTCACACAAATGCGATAGGATTTCGGCTGATCTCAGCGTCGATGACTTCCGTTCGAGGAGGATTTGCCATGCCTTTGCGTTCGTCCTTCCGCCGCGTTCCTTCGATCGACCGCCGCCGGTTCATCGGCGCGGCGGGCGCGGGGCTGATCGGCCTCGCCGCGGCGCCTGCGGTGCTTTCCAGTGCCTTCGCCCAGGGCCGGCGCTGGAGCGGCGGCGATCCGTTCTCGCTGGGCGTCGCCTCCGGCGCGCCGCGGCCCGACGGCTTTGTGCTGTGGACGAGGCTCGCGCCCGATCCGCTGTCGCCCGATCCGGCGACGCCTGGCGGCATGTCCGGCGGCGACGTTCCCGTCACCTATGAGATTGCAGCCGACCCCGCCATGCGCGACATCGTCCGCCGCGGCGCCGCGACCGCCGAGCGTGCCTACGGCTATTCCGTGCATGCCGATGTGCGCGGGCTGCCGCCCGGACGTTCTTACTGGTATCGCTTCGTCAGCGGCGACGCCGCGAGCCCGGTGGGCCGCGCGCATGACGACCGTGCCGGCCGGCACGCCGCTGGAGCGCATGCGGTTCGGTTTCGTTTCCTGCTCGCAATACGAGCAAGGCTACTTCTCCGCCTACCGCCATCTCGCCGACGAGAATCCCGACGTCGTGATGTATCTCGGCGACTACATCTACGAATATGTCGAGCAGGTGCGCCCGACCGTGCGCACCCACAGCGACGGCATCGAGGCCGCGACGCTGCCGACCTACCGCAACCGCTACGCGCAGTACCGGCTCGACCCCGATTTGCAGCGCCTCCACGCGGCGGCGCCCGCGCTGGTCACCTGGGACGACCACGAAGTGCAGAACGATTACGCCGACCGGTATTCGCAATATTTCGACGATCCCGCGCTGTTTCTGCAGCGCCGCGCGGCCGCCTATCAGGCGTTCTACGAGCACATGCCGGTGCGGCCGATCCTGTCGCAGCCGAACGGCCCGGTGATGCGGGTATATGACCGCTTCCGCTTCGGCGACCTGCTCGAGGTCTCGATGATCGACGGCCGCCAATACCGCTCCCGCGAGGCCTGCTACGGCCCGCCCAACAAGGGCGGTGGCCACCTGGAGACCGACGCCACCTGCCCGGAGCGGCGCGAGGAGGGCCGCACCATGATCGGCTTCGCCCAGGAAGCCTGGCTCGGCGCCGGGCTCGCCCGCTCCAAAGCGCAGTGGAACCTGATCGCGCAGGACGTGCTGATGGCGCAACTGCGCCAGAAGAACCAGAGCGGCACCGTCGGCTATTGGACCGACGACTGGGACGGCTATCCCGCCGGCCGCCGCCGGCTGCTGGCGCGCATCGCGCAGACCAAGGTCGCCAACCCGGTGGTGATCGGCGGCGACATCCATTCCTTCTTCGCCAACGACCTCCGGGTCGATTTCGACGATCCGAATTCGCCCGTGGTCGCCACCGAATTCGTCGGCACCTCCGTAACCTCGGCGGGGCCGCCCTACGACCTGATCGCGGCGGTGCTGCCCGACAATCCCCATGTCCGCTTCTTCGAGAGCCGCAAGCGCGGCTATTGCAGCGTCGATCTCGACGCCAAGCTGATGACGACGCGCATGCGCGCGCTCTCCGACGTCACTGACCCGCAGGCCAGCGTCTCGACCTTGAAGACGTTCGCGGTGGAAAGCGGCAAGGCGGGGGTGGCGGAGGCGTGAGGGGAGGGGGAGGGAATCGAATTTCTTGGGTTGACGCACCCTTGGACCCGTACGATCGCGACGCCGATGACGGCCGCGCTTCAACGCAATTGGCTTGTCGACGGCCGATGCTTTCGTCACGTACGCGATGAGAGGAGCAATCGATCGCATCATATCCGCCAGTGGGATAGAGCCGCTAAAAAAGGAAATACCACGAGCTTTAGGCTATGCGAAGAAGCCGCCGAAAACCGATTGGCGGGCCTTCGACGCGATGAGCGACGCGGAGCGCCATCGGGCTTCGCTCTCCGACCCCGATTGCCCACCGGCCGCACGAGCGGCCGGCGACTGTGGACATGTGCCGCTGGACCGTCCGGATGCCCTTCGCCAGAACGGCAAGATCGAGCTGACTTCGAATGCTGCGATCTACTGGCAGCAGAATTGCGATGCCGACCGCGTGCACCGGGCGCGGTTCAACGGCCAGTCTGCCGGTTCTCGACACGCACGGCGTGCGCCGTCATGTGGCGTGGACACATGATCTGCCACGGAATACGCCGGACTTGTGCAATGTCGCGATTTGTCCGCAAGTCCTTGTCGAAGCGTGAGCAGACCGACGCGGAAGTCGTTCATCTGCCGGTAGGCTCTCAATCGAGGATCTGGCGCGCTAGCGCTCCTGCTGACATTAGCGTGGAGAGACCGGACTGCCACTCTCAATGACGGTACCCGATTCGAGATCGTGAGCAACCGCGGAAAGTCGTCTGCGTAGCCTGACGCGATCTCGGTGCGCGAGCCTCCGGCAGATGCGGACCGACCTCACCGCACTTCGAACATCCCAGTCATGTGAGACAGACGCAGCTTCGGTACCTGACCGCGGTCGCAACTCCGCCTCACTAATTGCCCGTCGCCGGAATATCCGACTTGGTCGCCGTCGCGCCCAGAGCGGCAACGGCCTCACGCAGATGATACTCGTCGCCCGCTTCCTGGCGAAGATCGCCGCTCCTGCCGTGCCCGCCTCGTCTGCGCGGTCGCGCATTGCAGGCTGCCCTCGGATGAACGACTCCCGTTGTCTCGCGCAGCCCCGATGTCATGGCGCGGTGCAGTGGTCTACGGGACCGATCCCGGCGCAGACTGCGATGACATCGGCGGTGGCGATTCATCTGCCGGAGGTCCCGTCGTGCGCGAGCAGGTCATCGCTTCCTGGAGGATCGCGAAGGAGCGGGATCGCTCCGTTCGACGGTCCTCGCTGACGAATCGTCGATCGGCTGACGCAATCTCGACCGACGTCAGGACACGCGCTGCGGTCGGATCAACGGCGAATTGCTCGCGCTTCAGCATTCAGTTTCCGGCACCGTCGATCGTGATCTGTCCTTTCAACAGAATTCCGCCTTTCGGATTGGTCGTCGTGCTTCAGGCAAAATCGAATTGGCTCGCCGACTTGACCTCTAGGCCACACAGCCGATTGCGGCTTTGGCAGACGCCCAGGTCTTCTGATCGTCGGCGCAGTCTAGGCAGTCGCGTCGCCGAACTCATCACCCGCGCAAAGCCGCCCGTCTGCCGCAGCGCCTCGCCGACCACCATGCGCACCGTCATCGCCACGTTGAGCGAGCGCAGGCCGGCCGCATCGGGATGCGCAGCCGCACGTCGGCGGCCGCGTGGACGGCGTCCGGCACGCCGGCCGATTCGCGGCCGAACAGCAGCATGTCGCGCGGCTCGTAGCGATGGTCGAGATAGGAGGTCGTCGCGCCGGTGGTGAACAGCACGAGACGCAGCCGCTGCGCGCGCGCGCCAGTCCTCGAAGGCCTCCCATGACGCGTGTCGCACCAGCTTCACCGGTCGAGATAGTCCATGCCGGCGCGGCGGAAGGCGCGGTCGGTGACCGGAAAGCCGGCCGGCTCGATGAGATGGGCCTCGATGCCGCAGGCAGGCGGAGAGCCGCAGAATCGTGCCGGTGTTCTGGGGGATGTCCGGCTCGAACAGGGCAATCCGCATGGATCGGTCTGGCGACACGGCAGGGGACCCGCGCGCGGCCTCGCTGCTAGAGCGAACGGTGTCATGCGACTTTGTATAGGCCCCTGGATACCGCGTCGTTAGCGGGCTTGCGCTATTACGGCAAGGGTGCCAATAAACCGCGACGATTGCACCGCACGTCCTGACTTGTGCCGGGCTGGCCGCGACCGGTCTGCCCGGCCGCCGCGGGACTCAGGTCGCTGCCGGGTCTGCGGCGCGGGCGGAGCCTGAGCGCGAGACGGAAAGGACGCAAACCGGTGACGACCATGTCTTCGGCGGAGCCGACCCGCCGCGATTTTCTCTATATCGCGACCGGCGCCGTCGGCGCGGTCGGTGCCGCCGCGGCTGCTCGTGCCGCTGATCGCGCAGATGAATCCGGACGCCTCGACCATCGCCGCCGGCGCGCCGATCGAGATCGATCTCGCGCCGATCGCCGACGGGCAGATCATCAAGGTGTTCTGGCGCGGCAAGCCGATCTTCATCAGCCATCGCACGCACGAAGGAGATCGAGGAGGCCCAGCGCGGTCGACGCTGTCGAGCCTGCCCGATCCGCAGCCGGACCAGGACCGCGTCAAGGCGGGCCACGACCAGTGGCTGGTCGTGATCGGCATCTGCACCCATCTCGGCTGCATCCCGCTCGCCCACCAGGGCGAATATGACGGCTGGTTCTGCCCCTGCCACGGCTCGCAATACGACACGTCCGGCCGCATCCGCCAGGGTCCGGCGCCGGAGAATCTCGTATCTGCCGCCCTACGCCTTCCTCTCCGACACCAAGATCCGGATCGGCTGACGCGTGCAGCTTCGAGAGACATCATGAGCGGACCCACCAGCACCAAGTCGTCCACCCCGCCAGCCTGGCCGTACGTCTGCGCGCGCCGACGGCAGCGCCTACGAGCAGCCGACCTTCGAGCCGAAGAATCCGGCGCTGCAATGGCTCGAGGCGCGGCTGCCGATCCTCGGTCTCGGCTACATTCCTCGGTCTCCTATCCGACGCCGCGCAACCTGAACTACTGGTGGACGTTCGGCGGCATCCTCTCCTTCATGCTCTGGCTGCAGATCGTCACCGGCGTCATCCTGGCGATGCACTACACGCCGCATGTCGACCTCGCCTTCAACTCCGTCGAGCACATCATGCGCGACGTCAACTTCGGCTGGCTGCTGCGCTACCTGCACGCCAACGGCGCCTCGATGTTCTTCCTCGCCGTCTACATCCACATGTTCCGCGGCATGTATTACGGCTCCTACAAGGAGCCGCGCGAGGTGCTGTGGATCCTCGGCGTGATCATCTATCTGCTGATGATGGCGACCGGCTTCATGGGCTACGTGCTGCCCTGGGGCCAGATGAGCTTCTGGGCGGCGACCGTCATCACCAACCTGTTCTCGGCCATTCCGGTCGTCGGCGACCCCATCGTCACCTGGCTGTGGGGCGGCTATCGCGGTCGGCAATCCGACGCTGAACCGGTTCTACTCGCTGCACTACCTGTTGCCGTTCGTGATCGCCGGCGTCGTCGTGCTGCACGTCTGGGCGCTGCACGTGGTCGGGCAGAACAATCCGGCCGGCATCGAGCCGAAGTCGGACAAGGACACGGTGCCTTCACGCCCTATGCGACCGTCAAGGACGCCTTCGTGCTGGCGGTGTTCTGCATCCTCTTTGCGTGGTTCGTGTTCTACATCCCGAACTATCTCGGCCACGCCGACAACTACATCCCGGCCAATCCGGCGGTGACGCCGCCGCACATCGTGCCGGAATGGTATTACCTGCCGTTCTACGCGATCCTGCGCTCGATCCCGAACAAGCTGCTCGGCGTGATCGCGCTGTTCGGCTCGATCGTCATCCTCGCCTTCCTGCCCTGGCTCGACACCTCGAAGGTGCGCTCGGCGCGCTATCGGCCGCTGTACCGGCAGTTCTTCTGGATGTTCGTCATCGTCTGCATCGGGCTCGGCTGGCTCGGCTCGAAGCCGCCGGAGGGCAGCTACGTGATCGCGTCGCGCGGCTGCTCACCGTCTACTACTTCGCTCTTCTTCCTGATCGTGCTGCCGCTGCTCGGCCTGTTCGAGAAGACCAAGCCGCTGCCGAACTCGATTTCGCGAAGCGGTGCTCGGCGCAAGGCGAAGAAGGCTGATCGCCGCGCCATCGCCGTGCTTCCTCGCCGGCGCCGCGCTGCTGCCTCGGCGACGCCGTCGCCGGCGTCGGCGCAGGAGCCCGAGCAGCTGCAGCCGCCGCGCGCATGAAGTGGTCGTTCGCCGGCCCGTTCGGCAACTACGACCCGGCGCAGCTGCAGCGCGGCTTCAAGATCTACCGCGAGGTCTGCTCGAACTGCCACGGCCTGAAGCTGGTCTCGTTCCGCAATCTGGCCGAGGAGGGCGGTCCGGGCTTCACCGAGGCCGCAGGTCGAGGCGATCGCGGCCGAATACAAGGTCAAGGACGCCCGAACGATCAGGGCGAGATGATCGAGCGGGCCGGCCGGCTGGCCGATCATTTCCCGCCGCCGTTCGCCAACGAGCTGGCGGCGCGCGCCGCCAACGGCGGCGCGCGCCGCCCGACATGTCGATGCTCGCCAAGGCGCGCAGCTACGAGCGCGGCTTTCCCTGGTTCATCTTCGACATCGTCACGCAATACCAGGAGCAGGGGCCGACTACATCGTCGCCGTCCTCAACGGCTACGAGGACCCGCCGGCCGGCTTCACGTGCCGCCGGGCAGCCACTACAACGAATATTTCCCCGGCCACGCCATCGCCATGCCGCCGCCGCTCAGCGACGGCGCAGGTGACCTATGACGACGGCACGCCGCAGACCGTGGAGCAGTACGCCAAGGACGTCGCCGCCTTCCTGATGTGGGCGGCCGAGCCGACAGCTCGACGCGCGCAAGCGCATCGGCTTCCAGGTGATGATCTTCCTGATCGTGTTCGCCGGCCTGCTGTACTTCACCAAGAAGAAGGTGTGGCGCGACGTCGCACTAGCGCCCGAGCGAGGCTCGTCGCACGGCCGGGGCCCCATTGGGCGCCCTTCGTTGTAGGCTGCGCCATGCGAGGCGCGCCATGACCAAATCCGTCCTCGGCATCATCGGCGGGTCCGGCATCTACGACCTGCCCGGCCTCGCAAACGTGCGCGAGCAGCGCATCGCGAGCCCGTGGGGCGAGCCGTCGGCGCCGCTGCGCATCGGCGACATCGACGGCCTGCCGGTGGTGTTCCTGCCGCGCCACGACAAGGGCCATCGGCTGTCGCCCTCCGACATCAACTACCGCGCCAATATCGACGTGCTCAAGCGCGCCGGCGTCACCGATCTGGTCTCGCTGTCGGCCTGCGGCTCGTTCAAGGAGGAACTGCCGCCCGGCACCTTCGTGCTGGTCGACCAGTTCGTCGACCGCACCTACGAGCGCGAGAGCTCGTTCTTCGGCAACGGGCTGCGTCGCGCATGTCTCGATGGCGCATCCGGTGTCGCCGCGCCTGCGCATCGCATCTGGCCGAGGCGGCGCGAGGCCGAGGGCATCGCGGTCGCGCGCGGCGGCACCTATGTCTGCATGGAGGGGCCGCAGTTCTCGACGCTGGCCGAAAGCCTCACCTACAAGCAGCTCGGCTATTCGGTGATCGGCATGACCAACATGCCGGAGGCCAAGCTCGCCCGCGAGGCCGAGATCTGCTACGCCACCGTCGCCATGGTGACCGACTTCGACTGCTGGCATCCCGACCACGACGCCGTCACCGTGCAGGACATCATCAAGGTGCTGCACCGCGAATGCCGACAAGGCGAAGCGCCTGGTGGCGCGTCTGGCGCGGGATTTTCCGCGCGAGCACGAGCCGTGCCCGATCGGCTCCGACCGCGCGCTCGACACCGCGCTCATCACCGCGCCGGAGGCGCGCGATCCCGCCGCTCATGAGCAAGCTCGACGCGGTGGCGGGACGCGTGCTCGGGCCGCCGCAGCGATGAAGGTCGCGCATGACGACCGCCATGACAGCGCTCGAATTCGACCTGCGCGCCGCGATCCGCACGATTCCGGACTATCCCAAGCCGGGCATCATGTTCCGCGACATCACCACCCTGCTCGGCAATGCGCGCGCGTTCCGCCGCGCCGTCGACGAGCTGGTGCAGCCCTGGGCCGGCATGAAGATCGACAAGGTGGCCGG
The DNA here is from genome assembly GCA_963795865.1 of uncultured Alphaproteobacteria bacterium. GTDB lineage: Bacteria > Pseudomonadota > Alphaproteobacteria > Rhizobiales > Xanthobacteraceae > JAJPKK01. The sequence continues at coordinate 23,951 of CAWCJX010000046.1, read as the reverse complement.
CATCGAGGCGCGCGGCTTCATCCTGGGCGGCGCGGTCGCGCACCAGATCTCGGCCGGCTTCGTGCCGATCCGCAAGAAGGGCAAGCTGCCGCACAAGCGCGTCAGCATCGCCTATTCGCTGGAATACGGCAGCGACGAGATCGAGATGCACGAGGACGCGGTGGTGGCCGGGCGAGCGCGTGATCCTGGTCGACGACCTGATCGCCACCGGCGGCACCGCCGAAGGCGGCGGTCAAGCTGCTGCGCCAGATGGGCGCCGACGTGCTCGCGGCCTGCTTCATCATCGACCTGCCGGAACTCGGCGGCGCCGAGAAGCTGCGCGCGCTCGACGTGCCGGTGCGCACGCTGATCTCGTTCGAGGGGCACTGAACCGCGCGGCGCGCTCCCGAAAAGTTGATGGCTGCGAACAAGAAACATGTGTGGATTTAACGGGATTTCGGCTCGGTTGCGTCGAGGTTGACGGCCCGGCCGGGCGTGCGGCCCTGTTGTTGCCGCGATCAAGCGCCAGAACGGGATCGGGTGGGGCGGCACGCGGGTCGCCCGTCACATATTTTGCAGGGCCACGCGTGATCCATTCTCAGGTGCCACCGATTGGTTCTGCCGCTTCGCGGCGCGCGTGCTGCGCGGGCTGACATCGGCGGCGTCCGCGCTCGCGCTTGTGCGGGTGTGCCGGCATGGCCGCGAGCGGCGCTGCGGTTCGATGCCTCCGCGCTCATGCTCAATCCGACGCTCCTCGTCGCCACCACGCGCAAGCCGGTCGACGGCGCCCGGGCCAAGCCCTGGTTCGGGACCGAGCGGGCGCCAGGCGATGACGGTCGCCCGCGCCAAGCTGATGCCGCCCGATGACGGCCGGTTCTCGCTGGCATCGGTCGGACTGGTCGACTGGCAGATCGATAAGATCGAGCAGGTTGGCCAGATCGGCGATCTCATCGATCCGTCCGCCGGCGGGCACGACGTGCTGCTCTATGTTCACGGCTACAACACGACCTTCGAGACGGCCGTGCTCGATGCCGCGCGCCTGTCCGACGGCATCAAGTTCGTCGGCGACACCATGGTGTTCTCGTGGCCGTCGCGGGCGAGCCTGCTCGACTACGGCTATGACCGCGAGAGCGCCATGTGGTCGCGCGACGCCCTGCAGCAGGTGCTCGACGGCCTGATCGCGAGCCCGGTCGTCGGCCACGTCCACATCGTCGCCCACAGCATCGGCACCATGCTGACCATGGAGGCGCTGCGCCAGCTCTATGCGCAGCTCGGCGAGGAGGCCGCCAACCGGATCGGCTGCGGTCGTGTTCGCTTCGCCGGACATCGACATGGACGGATTCACGTCATCGGTAAAGCGCATCGGCCCGCTGGCGCCGCAAGATCACCGTGGTGACCGCGACCAACGACCGCGCGCTCGCGGTGTCGCGGTGGATCGCCGGCGGCATCACCCGCGTCGGCGCCGCCCAGAAAGCCCAGCTCGAGCGCATGGGAATCCGCGTGATCGACGCCTCCAAGGAGGGCTGGGGCATCATCAATCACGACCTGTTCCTGTCGAACGCCCAGATCCGCAAGGTCATCCGCGGCGCCGTCGATGGGCACCCCGGGCTCGGGGCGTGAGCGCGGTATTCTCATTACCCTCGGTCGCTAAGCCGCATGCCCGATGTCCGGCGGCCGACTTTTCGGCGACCTGATGCCGACTTCTCCTGGATGGCGCCAAGGCCCTTCAGCTCAATCGCTGGTTTGCCCTTGAACTCCACCAAAAGCCGCACGCTGCCGCCGATCGCGGCTACGTATTCGCGGAGAGTTGACAGCAGCATGTCGCTTCGCTGCTCGAGCCTGGAGACGCTGTCCTGGCCAATACCGAGTGTGGCGGCCAGCTTTTCCTGGGTCTTCCGGTGAGCCTTGCGCAGCGATTGTAGGGACGTTTCCTCGGCGATCAGCTTTTGAGCACGGACCTTGATCCGCGCCCGACGCCGCGCCGGCAGTTCCGCAATCTTGTCGCGCAATGTCGTCATGTCTTTTTCCTTTCATTCAACTGCGCCAAGTGACGGGTCAGCCGATCATCGGCCTTGCGGATCAGCTGGCGGTAAAATCGCTGCTCGCTGACCCCCTGCTTTGCCCCAGCCACCAGCAGGATGGCCCGCTGGCGAGGGTCGAAGGCGAAGGCCATCCGCCAAACTCCGCCGGCGGCCGAGAACCGCAGTTCCTTCATGTTGGCGTGGTCGGAATTTTTCAGTGTATCGACCCGTGGTCTCCCCAACCTTGGACCGAAGATCTCCAGCAGGGCCGCCTGCGCCAACAATTCGTCCTGCACGACCGAGTCCAGGCGGTCGAATTCCGGCTCGAACTCCGGATGAAAGACGATTGTCCACTGCACGGGTCAGTATGGACCCAAATACATATGATCTCAAGTCCATATTTAGTCTTGAAATCGGCCCCTGTGAGAAAAGGGAGGCGTAGCGACGCTACGCCCGGTACCGCACCACCTTCTGGCTCTGCTCGCCGAGCCCGGCGATGCCGAGCTTGACGATGTCGCCGGCCTTGAGGAATTTCGGTTCGGGCTTCATGCCCATCGCGACGCCCGGCGGAGTGCCCGTGATGATGACGTCGCCCGGCTCCAGCACCATGAATTGCGAGCAGTACCATACGATGTGGGCGGCGCCGAAGATCATCGTCGCGGTCGAGCCCTTCTGCCGGCTCTCGCCGTTGACCGTGAGCCACATGTCGAGCTTCTGCGGGTTCGGGATCTCGTCCTTGGTGACGAGCCACGGCCCGATCGGCCCGAACGTCTCCGCGCTCTTGCCCTTGGTCCACTGGCCCGAACGCTCGATCTGGAACTGGCGCTCCGACACGTCGTTGGCGAGGCAGTAGCCGGCGACCGCGTCCAGCGCCCCGCTCTTGGAGAGGTAGCGCGCGCGGCTGCCGATCACGATGCCGAGCTCGACCTCGTAGTCGAGCTTGGTCGAGCCCTTCGGGATCATGGTGTCGTCGTCGGGGCCGCAGATGCAGCTCGGCGACTTGTTAAAGATGATCGGCTCCTTCGGCACGTCAGCCCGGCTTCCGCCGCGTGGTCGGCATAGTTGAGGCCGATGGCGAGGAAATTGCCGACCTCGCCGACGCAGGGCCCGAGCCGCGGCGTGCCGCGAACCAGCGGCAGCTTGTCGACCTTGACCTTCGCGAGCTTGGCGAGGCTCTTCGGCGACAGCGCCTCGCCGGCGATGTCGCCCACCAGGCCGGACAGGTCGCGGATGCGGCCCTCACTGTCGACGACGCCGGGCTTTTCGCGGCCGGCCGCTCCGAAGCGTACGAGCTTCATCCTATGTCCTTTCTGGGCAATCGCTTGTGCGGGTGAACGGAACACCGTTGCATTTCGCTTGCGCGGTGACGATCCGATGCGGGATTACGCGCTGCCCATGGAAGCCGGCGGCATCGCCGCGAGTCGGAACGCACGTCAGAATGCCCCAGGAAACGCGCCGCCGTCGAGCAGCAGGTTCTGCCCGGTGATGTAGGCGGCGTGGCTGGAACACAGGAAGGCGCAGGTGGCGCCGAATTCCTCGGGCAGGCCGAAACGCCGTGCCGGAACGGTGGCCATGCGCTCGGCCTTGGCCTGCTCGAACGGAATGCCGCGCTTCTTCGCGTTCATCTCGATATTGGAAGCGAGCCGGTCGGTGGCGAAGGTGCCGGGCTGCATGAAGTTGATGGTCACGTTGGCGCCGGCGACCGAGCGCGCCACGCCCGCCATGAAGGCGGTGAGGCCGGCGCGCGCGCCCGACGACAGGTCGAGGCCGAACAGCGGCGCCTTCACCGTGCCCGAGGTGATGTTGACGATGCGGCCGAATTTGCGGGCGATCATCGGATCGATCACCTTCTGGGTCAGCTCGATCGCCACCGCCATGTTGGCGATGACGCCGTCGATGATCTGCTGGCGCGTCAGCTCGCGGAAGTCGCGGAACGGCGGGCCGGCATTGTTGTTGACGAGGATGTCCGGTTGCGGGCATGCCTCGAGCAGGGCCTTCTGGCCGTCCGGCGTCGATACGTCGGCGGCGACCGCGATGACTTTCGCGCCGCTGGCCTTGCGGATCTCGGCGGCGGCGGATTCCAGCACGTCGCGGTTGCGGCCATTGATGACGACCTCGCAGCCGGCCTCCGCCAGGCTTGCGGCACAGGCACGGCCGAGCCCCTTGCTTGAGGCGCAGACGATGGCCTTGCGGCCGGCGATGCCGAGATCCATGGCGTTCTCTCCGCGGGTGACTTTGATTCGACGGCCGGCGGGCCGCGTTTTCGCGGTCTTCCTTGGCGGGGCAGGGCGCCGATTGTCAATCGGGAGGCACCCGGCGCACCGGCCTGTGGGCTCGGCCGGCCGCGGCCCTCAGGCGGTGCGGCTGTCGGTGGCGACGCCGTCGTCGGCGACGCTGTCGTGGGCGACGCTCATGGCGTTGCCGCGCCACACGAAGTCGGTCCCGATCCAGCCGTCGATCCACAGGCCCGGCAACAGCAGGTCGCGCAGCATGGCGTAGAGCGGAAACAGCGGCGTGAGATGCCAGCGCACGGCCCATACCAGCGCCGTCTCGAGGCCGTACCAGGCGAGCGCAAGGGCGGTGACCGTGCCGGCGACCGACAGGCCGGCGCCATGGGCGGCGTAGCCGGCGGCGGAGAGCGGCAGCACCGCGCCGCCCAATATCTCCGGCACGAAGAACAGCGGAAAGCCGGCGCGGCGCAGCCGTGCCCAGCGGGTCTGCCGCCGCCACACCTCTTTGAGCGTGCGTCGTCCCAGCGGCTGCTCGAAGGGGGCATCGACGAGGCGCACCCGCAGGCCCGCCGCGCGCACGATCTTGGTCGAAGCCGCATCCTCCGCGACTTCCGCGCCGAGCGCGCGGATGCCGCCGGCCGCCTCGAGGTCGGAGCGCCGCCACATCATGGTCTTGCCCTGGGCGAAGCCGATGCCGAGCGTATCGGCGAAATACTGCGCGCGCGCCTGATAGCTGTTGAGGAAGGCGCATTCGAGGTTCGCCCACAGGCCGATGGGGCGACAGCCCGCCGGTGGCGAGCAGACGAGGCCGGTATCGGGTTGCCAGGCCGCGAGCAGGCGCTGGATGTAGTCCGCGCGGCATCAGCACGTTGGAATCGGCGATGGCGATGAGCGGATGCGCCGCGGCGCGCCAGCCCTTGACGCAATTGTTGAGCTTGGGATTTGCGCTGATGCGGTCGTCGCCGATGAGAAGCTGGGCCGGCACCTCTGGATGGGCGGCGATGAGATCGCGCACCACCGGTACGACGGGGTCGCGCGAGGACGCCACGCAGAAGATCAACTCGAACGTGGGATAGGCGAGCTCGAACGAGGTGCGCAGCGTTTCCTCGACGAAATTGTCGAGTCCGCAGACCGGCCGCACGATGGTGACCGGGGGCGCGTCGTGCGGCGGCGCGAGGAAGGCGCGCGGGCGGCAGCGCATGATCGCGACAAGGATGCTGACGATGTGAAGAGACGCGGTGATGCCGCAGAACGATGCGGCTGCGATGACCGAAGTTGTCATGCGAATCGAGATATGCCGCGGCAATGACAAGGCGATGACACGGCGCCTCGAGCGCGGTCAGACGGTCTTGTAATCGAGCATCATCATCGATGCGGGGCACGTTACCTCGTGCGAATCCAGTCTCCACGACGTGATGTGGGCAATAACTCGTTCTGGATTGCCGGTTTGCCGCTTTCGCAGCGCCCGGAATGGCGCTAAAAATGGGGTCGGATCGCACGGTGAGTCGGACGGCGATTGCACATGGTGATTCACTGTCATGCAGCCGCAACACGACTCTCATAAAAACCCGGCATCCGCGGTGGGAGACGTGCACTTGCCAGAGGACGGAATGCGTAAGTTTCGCGCCCTCTTCATTTCCGACGTGCACCTCGGCTCGCGCGGGTGTCAGGCCCATCTCCTGCTCGACTTCCTGCGGTACCATGATGCCGAGGTAATCTATCTCGTCGGCGACATCGTCGACGGCTGGCAGTTGCGATCGAGCTGGTATTGGCCGCAGCCGCACAACGACGTCGTCCAGAAGCTGCTGCGCAAAGCCCGCAAGGGTGCGCGTCTCATCTACGTGCCCGGCAATCACGACGAGTTCCTGCGCGACTATTACGGCACGCATTTCGGTGGCATCGAGGTGTGCGAGCGCGCCATCCACGAGGGCGCCGACGGACGCCGTTACCTCGTCGTCCACGGCGATCATTTCGATCTGGTGGTGACCCAGGCGCGCTGGCTCGCTCATCTCGGCGACCACGCCTACACCTTTGCCATCGTCGTCAATCGCCTGTTCAACGACGTGCGCCGCCGCCTCGGCTTCGGCTACTGGTCGCTGTCCCAATGGGCCAAGCTCAAGGTCAAGAACGCCGTCAACTACATCGGCGAATTCGAGAAGACCCTGGTGCTGGAGGCGAAGCGCAACGACGCCGAGGGCGTCATCTGCGGCCACATCCATCACGCCGCGATCCACGACGAGTTCGGACTGCGCTACATCAATTGCGGCGACTGGGTGGAAAGCTGCACCGCGATCGGCGAGCACCCCGACGGCCGCTTCGAGATCATCACCTGGACGCAGAGCGCGACCGCCGGCCAAGTCGAGGAAGAGGTCGAGGAAGCCGCCTGATCTCCGGTCGACACACACTGGCATCGCCCGGCTTGACCGTCGGCGTGACCGGGCGATCCAGTAAGCCCTGACCGTGAATACTGGATTGCCCGGTCAAGCCGGTGAATCGAATGATGCTCCAAAAGCCCTGGAACATCACCCTTTGCGCCTTGCGGACCGCCCGCCGGCGGCGTTACCGTGCCGCATGGCCAGTGTTCCGGATCCGACGCTTGAGCTGCCGACCGCGGCCGATGTGGATATCGCCGCCGGGCGGCTCGCCGGTGTCGCATTGCGCACCCCGCTGATCTCTTCGCCGGTGCTCGATGCGCTCACGGGCGGCCGCGTCTTCCTCAAGGCCGAGACGCTGCAGCGGACGGGCTCGTTCAAGTTTCGCGGCGCCTACAACAAATTGTCCGCGCTGGCGCCGCAGCTGCGCGCTGGTGGTGGAGTGGTCGCGTTCTCCTCCGGCAACCATGCCCAGGGCGTCGCCGCGGCGGCGAAGCTGCTGGGCATGCCCGCGGTCATCGTCATGCCGCGCGACGCCCCGCGGCCCAAGCGCGAGCGCACCGCCGCGCTCGGCGCCGAGGTGGTGCTGTACGACCGCGAGCGCGAGGACCGCGAGGCGATCGCGCGCGCAATCGCGCAGGAGCGCGGCGCGGTGCTGGTGCCGCCCTATGACGATCCGCTGGTGATTGCCGGGCAGGGCACCGTCGGCCGCGAGATCGCCGAAGAGATCGCGCGCCTCGGCCATGAACTCGACTGCGTCATCGTCAATGCGTCCGGCGGCGGGCTCACCGCGGGCATCGCGCTCGCGGTCAAGGCGCGGGCGCCGGCGGCGAAAATCTATACCGCGGAGCCGGCCGGCTTCGACGATCACGCGCGCTCGTTCCGCAGCGGCAAGCGGGAGCGCAACCCGGCCCTGACCGGGACCATCTGCGACGCGCTGATGGCGCAGTCGCCCGGCCGGCTCACCTTCGAGATCAACCGCGTGCTGGTCGGCGACGGCGTCACCGCGACCGAGGAGGAGGTCGCCCGCGCCGTCGCCTTTGCGTTCCGCGAGCTCAAGCTGGTGGTCGAGCCCGGCGGCGCGGCTGCGCTCGCGGCGCTGCTGGCGGGCAAGCTCGACGTCGCAGGCCGGACCGCCGTGGTCGTGCTCTCGGGTGGCAATGTCGATCCGGAGCTGTTTGCCCGCCTGGTGGCGTGACCTGGCGCTTGGCGCGACTTGGCATTTGGCAAGACTTGGCATCGGCGCGTTCAAGTGAACAGCGCGAGGCGTTCCTCTTCGGAAAGAGCCATCACGTCGGCGAAAGAGTCCTTGGCGATTTCGGCGACGCGGCGCGGCGGTAGCGCAGGCGCCGGTGCGGCGGCGGTGATCCCGGTGCGAGCCGCCGGCGTCGTCGTCTCGACCGGCGCGCTGGCTTCGACCGGACCGGTAACGTCGACCGGTGCAGTAATGTCGACCGGTGCGGTCTCGTCGACCGGTGCTATTGCTTCTGCCGCCGCGACCGGTTCCGCCGCTTCCACCGCTACGACCGGCGCAGGTGTGGGCTGATCGCCTGCGCCGGTGGCCGCCACCTGTGCATCGAGCAGTCGATCGAGTTCCGCCGCCATCAACAGGTGGGAGAGACGCGGAGATGCCGGCATGGCCGCGGAATCGCCGGCCGCCGGTCCATCCAGGTATCGGTCGAGTTCCGCTGCAGGCGACGAGGGGGCAACAACAATCTCGGCGTCGGTCACGTTTTCGGCGCCGGCAGGTGATTCGGGCGACCCGATTTCGGCCAAAGGGGCCAGCGCGAACGCCGCGATGTCGGCTTCGAACACCTTCGCTTCGATCGCACCGGGTTTGGCAGCTGACGGCAAATTTGCGTTCGCCGGGGGAGGCGTGTCGAGTTCGCCAAATCGATCCCCATCTTCGCTTCCGACATCGACGGCGGCCCTGATCGCGCGCAGCCGCTGTTCCAGACCGCCCAGCACATCGACGATCGCGCAGGTCCGCTGCGCGGTCAGGTCCGGGATCGCGCACACGGCACGGATATTCCCCGCGCAGCCTTCGATCCGATCGCACCATCGCGAGTCCATGCCGCGCTCGCGCATGAACCAGGCGAGCCTCTGCAGCGCTTCGGTCGCTGCCAGGATGCTCGGGCGCTCGGTAGGGGCGGCGGCGGGCCCGATCGCGGCGATATCGGCCCGTGCCCGCATGAGTGCGTCGGCGAACTCACCGAGGTCACGGCGCAGGCGCGCCATGTCGGGGCCAGGCGGGGCCGGCTTGGGTGGCGGCGGGGCAGCCGGAGCGCTGCGCTCCCACCCCACTTCGCATTCGAGCCGCTCGATCGCCGCCAGCACCTGCGCAGTATCGGCATTACGATTGCGGCTCGCGTGTTGGGCGAGAAACCAGCGTCCCTCTGCGGTTCCCACCACCGCGGCATAGATGGCTTCGTAATTTGGCTCGCCTTGCTTGGCTGCGGAACGGGTCCAGGGCGATGGGGCGGTCGCGGGATCGGCGGGCATGAATGGGTGCATCCGGCTTGTGCGGTCGGGGCGTGAGCGTGAAGGATGCCGCGGTGATTCGATGGCTGGTCAGGATACCCCGCACCGACGGATTCGCACGCCGCATGGCGACCGTCCATGCCGCATTCTTTTTGTTCGGCGGTATTCAAATGCCTTGCCTTGCCGGCGTGGCTCCAGGCGCGCGAGCTTGACCCGGCACCCATGCTCATTCGCATCGTCGCCGTCCCGCTCGCCACCAGGCTGATCGATCGCCACGGCAGCGCCACCGTCCAGGGCGATTTTTCCGCGGTGCAGGGCGGCACCATCGCCGCTGCCATGGGAGTGTCGGGGGTCCTGGTGGCGGCGTTCGGCAGCGCCGCCTATTTCGCCATGGCGGCGGTCGCCGCCGTCGGTCTTGCTACCGCGTTTGGCGCCCGGCGAACGTGGCGTGAGTCGTATCCGACCTGAGCACGTGCGGATCGTGGGTGGCGCGGGTGCTGGCGGTCACCGAGGTTTCGCAGGACGGCACGATCTGGGCGAGTTCGCGGCCCTGCAGGTAGATCATCTTCGTGGTGAGGCCGCCGCGGCGGGAGATCCACTTGCGCAGTTCGGCGGGATAGACCTCCATCATCGCCTGGCTGGCGGTGAGGCTGTTGATCCTTCCGCCACTGGTGGGCCGCCAGGCGGAGTGAAAGCCGAGCACCGCCTTGGGGGTGGCGCAGACCTTGTCGCGCGGCAGCATGCCGACTACCAGCGTGCAGGCCGACAGGCAGGCGCCGTCGATGACCACCCGCTCGCCGGTGGCCCGCGCGCTCATGAACCGCTCCGCATAATCGGTGATGAGCCCGCCACGGTCGGCAGGTGATCACGATCATGGCGCGCGCGGAAGAACGCCGTCAGCGCGGCAGCAAGGGCCGCGGCGACCAGCAATGCAGCATGACGCATGATTCGGTCTCCCGGAGGCAACTCGCACGCATTATCATCGCGTGAGGAGGATTTGTGGCAGAAGTCGAGCCTCAACGAAAGTCCCCTCTCGAATGGCGAGATCAATCTATGGCGGAAAACCTTAAAGTCGGCTTCGATCGGATGACAACCTCGACTCTCATGAGACCTTTCCAGGACGTCTCCACTTTTCGCGACTAGCCCCACAAATCCCGCTCGGCCGGATGCAGGATGCTGCCGGCATAGCGCATGCCATGGGGCCGGTCCTGTGCCAGCAGGAGAGGGCCGTCGAGGTCGACCACCCGCGCCCGCTGCGCCACCAACATGGCCGGCGCGATGGCGAGCGAGGTCGAGACCATGCAGCCGACCATCAGCGCGAATCCCATCGCCTCCGCCTCCGCCGCCAGCGCCAGCGCCTCGGTCAGGCCGCCGGCCTTGTCGAGCTTGATGTTCACCGCATCGTACTTGCCTGCCAGGGCGCCGAGCGATGCGCGATCATGCACGCTTTCGTCGGCGCAGACTCTGGATCTGTCGCGCAATGGTTGCAAGCGCGGCATCGTCCGCGGCCGGCAGGGGCTGCTCGACGAGGGTCACTCCGACCGCCGCGCAGGCCGCAAGCTGGGCGGCAAGGTTGTCCGGGCGCCATCCCTCGTTGGCATCGACGATCAGTTCGGCGCGCGGCGCCGCCCGGCGCACGGCGGCGATGCGGTCGGCATCGCCCGCGCCGCCGAGCTTGACCTTGAGCAGCGGGCGCTCCGACGCGGCGGCGGCCGCCGCCGCCATGGCGTCCGGCGTCCCGAGCGAAATCGTGTAGGCGGTGAGCAGCGGGCGTGGCGGCGTCGAGCCCCAGGCATTCATGGACCGGCCGCCCGCTGCGCTTGGCTTCGAGATCGATGAACGCGCAATCGAGGGCATTGCGCGCCGCCCCGGCGGGCAGGGCGCGCTGGAGGTCGGTGCGGTCGAGGCCGCAGGCGATCGTCTTCGGCGAGGCCCGCGATCGCCGCCGCGACGCCGGCGATGGTTTCGCCGTAGCGGGCGTAGGGCACGCATTCGCCGCGGCCGCAAATGGTGCCGTCGGTCAGTTCCGCGACCACGACCTCGGCCTCGGTCTTCGAGCCGCGGCTGATGGTGAAGGCGCCGGCGATCGGCCAGCGCTCGCTGCGTACGGTCAGGGAGCGGATGTCAGCCATTGCCAGCGATCAGTAATCAGTGCGCCGGGGGTTGACGGTCAGAAATCAACGGCCGGTTGGCATTGTGATTACTGATCCCTGATCGCTCACCACGGTCATTCGAACCGTCCGGCGGCATGGGCGAGCATCGTGTAGACCTTGCCGGTTTCGGAGGTGAGGTAGGTGCGCGCCACCACCTGGCCGCGGTCGTCGCGCGCGACCTCGTTGAGCAGGCGCTCGAATTCGCCGATGTAGCGATCGACCGTCTGCCTGAATTCGCGGTCGGACTTGTAGCGCCGCCGCACCTCTTCGAACGCCTTCTGTCCCTGCATCGTGTAGAGCCGCCGGGTGAAGACGTTGCGCTCGCCGCGATTGTAGCGGTCCCACAGCTCTGCAGCGGCGTCGTGATCGATCATGCGGGCGATGTCCACCGACAGCGAATCCAGCGACTCGATGGTGTGGCGGACATTGCGATCGTTGCGGTCCTCGCCCCGTGCCGGGCGCTCGTCCTGGCGCGGCTGCGCGAAGGCCTGGCGATCCTCGGTGCGCGGCGGCGCAGCGTCCTCGTCCCGTGATGCGCGCGTCAGCAGCTCGGAGAGCCAGCCGCCGCGGCCGGGCCCGGCGCCGTTCGGACCGGCGGCTCCATTCGGCGTCGCCCCGTTCTGGCCGTTCGGCTGCACCGACGGCGCTTCGACCCGGGTGCGCGTCGCGGCGGCCGACAGCGGCGCCGGCGCGGCAGACATCTCGGCGCGCTGGGCCACCGGCCGGGCCGGCTCCTGCCGCGGCGCGGCGGTTGCGACGGTGTCGAGGTTGCGGCCGTGGCGGGCCACGATGCGGTTGAGTTCGGCGAGCGCCTCCATCTGGTCGACGATCACCCGCCGCATCTGCGCGGTGCTTTCGGCGGTCTCCTCGGGCAGCTCGAGCACGCCGCGGCGCAGCTCCTGGCGGGTCGCTTCCAATTCGCGCTGCATCTCCGCCGACATCATCTTCATGGTCTGCATCACGTCGGAGAAGCGGTCGGTGGCCTGCGGCCAGCAACTGGTGCGCCTCGGTCGCGGTCTCCTGGAACAGGCCCTTGCTGTCGTTGGTCACCTGCTCATAGACGTTGCGGAGCGAATCCAGCGTGCGCCGGCTCTGCTCCTCGGTGGCGGAGCGGATGGTCGCATGCTGCTCGGCGATCGAGCGGGCGCCTTCCGAGGTCGCTTCGGCGACCAGCCGGGCGATGTCGCGGGCGCGGTCCTCGGCGACATGCAGGGACTCGTCGAGCATGCCCGAGAAGCGCTTGAGGCGCTGGTCGAGGTCCTCGGTGCGCTCGTTGAGCGTGGTGACCAGGTTCTCGATCGTGGCATGCCGGTCGGTGACCGCGACCATGCTGTGCTTGTTGCTCTTTTCGAGCATATCGACCGCGTCGCTGAGCGAACGGCCGTGGCCCTCGAACTGCACCGCGAGCTCGCCGAGGTCGCCCAGCACCTTGGAGGTCAGGCCGTAGAACGAGCCGACATGCTCGTCCATCTTTCCGGACGTCGAATTGGCGCGCTCCAGCAGGTCGCCCATGGTGGAGACGAACTCGGCGACCCGCGCCGAAAGGACCTGCTCGATCGAGCTGAGATTGGTCTGGGCGCCGCCCAGGACCTCCTGCAGGAGGTTGTTGGCGTCGCGCAGCCGCTCGAACAACGCGGTCGTATCGGAACGCAGCATGCCGTGGGTCTCGAGCAGCTCGGAAACCGTGGCGACCGCGGTCTGCTTGGACTCCTCGACCGCGCCGACGGTGGTCTGCTGAAGGTCCTTGAGCGTCTGCGACACCGCCATGGTCGCCTGGGCGACCGAACTCTTGGTGGAATCCTGCAGATCCTTGATGGTGCGGTTGACGATGGAGGTCGCGCTCGCGCTCGCATCATTGATGATGCGGGCGAGCTCGGTGCTGTTGTCCATCATCGTCTGGCCGAACGCGAACGCCCGGGTGTCGATCGCCTTCACGGCGCTTTCCGCCGCGCGCTCGATCTCCATCGAGAACTGGCCGCCCTTGGTGGCGATCGCGGTGATGAGGCCGCTGCTCTTGTCGTCGAGCAGGCGGGCGAGCTCGGTCGAATTCTGGCGCATCGCGATGGACATCTCGTCGGCCTTGCCGACGAAACTCTTGCTCACCTCGGTGCTCACCCCCAGCAGGCTGCGCTCCACCTCGGCGGCGTTCTGCTTGAGCATCGCGCTGGTGCCGCTCGACACCGTCGTCAGGGTGCGCTCGACGTCGGAGGAGGCGGCGCGGAGCGCCTCGGCGGTCGAACTGGACAGCTCGATCAGCAAGCGGCTGGCGTCGGACGTGTTGGCCTTGAGGCTGCCCGCGACGTCGATCGCGCGCGCCTGCAGCAGGTCGGCGGCGGTGCGGCTCTTGACCTCGATCTCGCCGGCGATCGCACCGATCCGGGTGGCCAGGAATTCGGTGGCCGCCGTGGTGCGCGCCTCGATATCGTGGGTGGCGCTGTAGGCCCGCTCGGCCAGCGCGTTGCCGGCTTCCGCCGCGCGGGTGCCGATATACTGGGTGACGGTGGCGATGCGCTGCGATACCTCTTCGCCCGCGCTCGCCGCGCGCGCTTCCATGTCCTCGATCGCACTGCCGAGACGGCCGGCGGCGAATTCGGCCGCCGCCTGTGTGCGCGTCTCGATGTCGTGCGAGGCCTTGCCGATCATGAGGGTCGCGGCCTCCACCGCGGCGCCGGCGCGGGCGCCGATCTCATGGGAAATCCGGTCGATCTTGACGACCGCGGTCTCCGCGGCGGCATTGGTCCGCGCCTCCACCTCGTGGGTCAGCTTGGCGATCCGGTTGACCGCGAGATCCGCCGACGCACCGGTGCGCGTCTCGATGTCCTGGGCGGCCTTGCCGATCTTGCCGACGGCGCCGTCGGCGGCCGCATGGGCCCGCGTTTCGATGTCCTGGACGAGCCTGCCGACCTTGCCGACGGCGCTGTCGGCGGCGGCGCTGGTGCGGGTCTCGATGTCCTGGGCGAGCTTGCCGACCTTGCTGACGGCGCTGTCCGCCGCGGCGGCGGCGCGCACTTCGATGTCCTGGGCGACCTTGGAGATCTTGCCGGCCGCGGTGTCGGCCGCGGAATTGGCGCGCAATTCGAGTTCCTGTGCGGATTGGCCGAACCGGCCGGTCGCGAACTCCACGGCGGTATTGGTGCGGGCCTCGATCTCGAGGACCGACTTGTCGATCTTGCCGCTGGCGAACGCGGCCGCGGCATTGGTGCGCGTCTCGATCTCCTGGGCCACGCTGCCGATCCGGTTGGCGAGGAACTCGGTCGCCTTGGTGGCGCGGGTCTCGATGTCCTGGGCGACTTTGCCGACCTTGCCGGCCACCGTCTCGGCCGCGGCGTTGGCGCGCAATTCGAGTTCCTGCGCGGACTGCCCGAACCGGCCGGCCGCGAACTCCACCGCGGCGTTGGCGCGCGCCTCGATCTCATGGACCGATTTGTCGATCCTGCCGCTGGCGAACGCCGCTGCGGCATTGGTGCGGGTCTCGATCTCCTGGGAAACGGCGCCGATGCGCTCGGCGAGGAACTCGGTGGCCTTGGTGGTGCGGGTCTCGATGTCCTGGGACACGCTGCCGATCCGATTGGCGAGGAATTCGGTCGCCTTGGTGGTGCGGGTCTCGATCTCCTGGGCCACGCTGCCGATCCGATTGGCGAGGAACTCGGTCGCCTTGGTGGCGCGCGACTCGATGTCCTGGGAAACGCCGCCCACCTGGCTGACGAGCGACTGGGTCGCCTTGGTGGTACGCGCCTCGATCTCCTGGGAGACGCCGCCGATCTGGTTGACGAGGAACTGGGTCGCGGAGGCGGTGCGCGCTTCGATGTCGCGGGTGACCGCCTCGGCGCGGGTGACGAGAAACTCCGTGGCGGTGGTGGTGCGATTCTCGAGATCGGCGGCGACGGCCTCGGCGCGCCCGACCAGCAGATTCTCGAAGCGGGTGATGCGGGTGTCGAGATTCTCGGCGACCTGGTGCGCGCGCGTCGCCAGCGCGGCGTCGGCCGCGCCGACCTTGGCGGCGAGCGTGGTGGTGAGGGCGTCGCCGCGGCTCGCGATGGACGTCGTGATGTCGCCGATGCGGCTTTCGATCGCGACCACGACCTCCTGGCCGCCTTCGGCCACCATCCGCGCGATGTCCATGATGTGGGTCTGGAAGTTCTCGTTCAGGCTCTGCGAACGGGTGTCCATCACCTCCTGGAAGCGCGCCAGCCGCTGGTCGATCGAGTTGGTGATCTCGAGCGCCTTGGTGGAGACCTTCTCGTCGAAGCCGTCGAGATAGTTCTTCATCAGGTCGTGGATGTCGGACGTGCGCTGGCTCAGATTCTCGACCAGTTCGCCGCCATGGGTCTTCACGGTGCGGTCGAACTCGCCGATGTGGCGGGTGATGAGATTGCCGAGCATCGTCGAGTCGCGGCCGATGCGCTCGGCCAGCTCGGCGCCGTTATGGGTGAACATCTCCTCGAAGGTCTGCAGCCGCTGCGCCAGCATGTCGCGCATCATGTCGCTGCGCGAGGTGATGGAATCCGCCAGCATCTCGGCGTTGTTGCCGAAGTGCTGGGTGACGTAGTCGCTGCGCGAGACGATGGTCTCGGTGATCTTGTTGCCGGTCTCCTCGAGCTTGGAGACCATGTCGCTGCCGCGCAGGCTGAGGTCGAGGACGATCGACTTGCCGGTGGAGCGCAGCGAGTTGTTGACCTCCTCGGCGCGCATCGCGATCGTCTCGGCGAGCCGGCCGGTGGTGTCGATGAGCTCCCGCGACACCACTTCGGAGCGATCGGCGATCGAATCCGTGAGTTCCCGCGTGCGTTGTTCCACGGTCTCCAGCACCGAACCCGTCTTCTCGGAGAAGCCGTTGACCACGCCGTCGAGCCGGCCGGCCAGCGACTGCTGGAGGTTGGTCGCGATCTCGAGGAACTGCTCGTTGAGGGCGTCGGACTTGAAGTTGAGGCTGGTGGTGAGGCGTTCGCTCGCGGTGTCGATCGCGCGGGTGGTGTCGTCGCTGGTGCGCTCCAGCCGCTCCAGCAGGTCGGTGCCGCGCTCGCCGAGCTGTTCGATCATGGTGTCGCCGGCGGTGCCGAGCGCGACCGTGATCTGCTCGCCCTTCTCGGCGAGCGAGCGGGTGATGCGCTGCGCCGCCTCGTTGACGCGCTCGGCGATGAGCTCGCTCACCGTGGTGATGTCGTGGGACAGATCGAGATGGACGTTGGTGATGGCGTTGCGCACCTGCTCGGCCTGTCCGACCAGGGTCTCGCGCTGCTGGGCGAGGCCGTCGAGCAGGTTGCGGATGCGCAGCTCGTTGTCGTTATAGGCGCGCTCCAGCGCCGCCACCTCGTTGTTGACCAGCGTCTCGAGTTCGGCGGCGCGCGCCAGCGCGCGCTCGACGCCGTCGCCCATGGCCGCGACTTCGCGACGGATCGCCTGGCCGACGGTGACGATCGAATCGCGGGCGAGGGTGTCGGGCTCGGCGAACCGCAACGTCGCCTCGGCCATGGAATGGGCGACCATGCGCAATTCCTGCGAGCGCGCCAGCATGTTGGCGAGCGCGTAGAAGAACACGATGGGCGCGAACACGCCGCCTACCAGGCCGACCAGGGTCGGCACCACGGTGGAAAAGCTGAAGAGCAGGTCGCCGAGCTGGCTGCGGAAGCCCCAAATCAGGCCGATCGCGCTGATGCCCCAGGCCACGGTGAACGCAGTGGCGATGACGAACGACACGCCCTTCGGCGTGCGCTGCATCGACTGCAGGATCTGGCCGATCGACTCCTGGTCGTCATTGGCGGCCTGCACGATTTCCCGGTCGTCCTGGGGCGCGATCACTGCGGTGTCGACCGGCGCCTCCCGGTTGATCGGGGCGACGCGGGGGATGCGCTTGCGGCTTTCGCTGGAGGCCTCCGCGGCGGTCGCGATCGTCGCCGCGACGGGCGGTGCGGCATCGGTGTCGCGCACATTGAGCGCGTCCTGGATCGCCGAAAGCGCCACCTCGGTCGGGTCTTTGCTCTTCTTCGGGTAGATCGCCATGTCGGTCCGCCTCACGAACTACGTCACTCAAGGGGTCCTCGGGCTACAGTTCGATTGTGCCCACGCCCCGATGCGCGATATGCAACCTGCCAAACGTCGAGGTGGAAATGCCGGTCTTAGCCCACCCCCATCACTTGCCATTTTACCCCCCCGGCCGGGGTTAATGGAACTGAATAATAACCTCTTTTTAATCATCGTTAACAGATGTTATGATCGAAGCCGCAAAGATGACACAAATTTGCCACTATTGAGCGCCCAGCGGGCAAATCCATCCGATGGCCGATCGCGAACCAGAGCATGATAATGCGGCGCCGCTGCGGCCAACCGAGCCGCAAAGGCGCTATTTGGAGCGGGGCCTGACGCAGCCCGGCGGGAAACTGCCGCTGTTCGATCGCGACGGCCGGGGGGTTGCCTCCCGCACCATCGAGGCGTGCGTCGCGCATGGCTGGGCGGAACCGTGGGTCCACAACCCGATCAGGCCGCAGTGGCAGGTCTGCAAGCTTACCGCCAAGGGCTATGAGGTGCTCGGGCGCCGTCCCGGCGAACCTCCGGGCGAGGCGGCGCCGGGCGGAACTGCCGTGCCCTCCGGACGTTAACAAGGTTTAACCAAGAAGGCGGGAAGCCGCGACCGGTGCGACATTATCGCCCTCGCTTTTGCCGCTTTTTGCCGAGCCGGCGACACTATCTGCGACCACAATGGCGTCCATGATCAAGTCCTCAGGCTCTTCCGTCTCGATGCGCGCCTCTGCGGCGATTGCTTCCATGCGGCCGCCGATCGACATGGAACACCTGTCTCAAATGACGCTCGGGGAGCGTGGCCTCGAGGTCGAGGTGCTGCGGTTGTTCGATCTGCAGGCGGAACTGCTGCTCGCACGCATGCGCGAGGTCGGGCCCGAAGGCGTCGCGACGCTTGCCCATACGCTGTCGGGATCGGCCAAGGGCATCGGCGCTTGGCGGGTCGCCGAGGCCGCCGAGGCCGCGGAATGCGCGGTGAGGCAGAGCGCGCCGCTCGATCCCGCGATCGCGGGGCTCACCGCTTCCGTCGAGGAAGCCCGGCGCGCGATTGCGGGACTTCTCGGCGTCTCCGCGCAGAACGCCTGAGCCCGGCACCGCCGCTGTTTTCCTGCCGCCGTTCCGGCTTCCTATCGGCGCTGCGCCTTGTCCGCCGCCGCTCTGGCGCGGCCGGTTGCGAGCGGATATAGGAGTGCGCCCGGCCGGTCCGGCTGCGGCGTTTCCCGGACACGGAGCGAATGGTCAAGATCACCTATATCGATCATGCCGGTACGGCGCGCACCGTCGAGGCCGAGCCCGGATCGACCGTCATGGAGACCGCGATAAAGCACGGCGTCCCCGGCATCGAGGCCGAATGCGGAGGGGCCTGCGCCTGCGCGACCTGCCACGTCTATGTCGACGACGCCTGGCGCGAGGCGACCGGCGCGCCGGCGCCGATGGAAGAAGACATGCTGGACTTCGGTTTCGACGTCCGGGCGAATTCGCGATTGTCGTGTCAGATCAAGGTTACGCCGGCGCTCGACGGGCTGGTGGTGCGAACGCCCGAGCGCCAGGCCTGAGTCGGGTAGCCGGCCGCATCGCAACCGCACCGCGACGTTCCTTCGCGGCGACGTTCTGGACACGGCACCGGGAATGGCGCAGCATCCCGCAACATGAAAGACCGCATGGCGAAGAGGTCGCAGCAGGCCCGAGGGCTGCGGTCGCAGGGAGCGAAGACATGCGCAAATCCAAGCCGGGGACGGGTGCGTCCGCTGTTGAACCGGTGGCCGGCAACGGCCTGCTCGACCGCCGTGCGCTGCTCGGGCGCGGCGTCATGCTCGCCGGCGCGATGGGCGCCGGCGCGGTCGGATCGCTCACCGGCGCCGCCGCCGAGCCGCTGCGCGGACGGGCCGTGGAGCCTCGAGGTCGGCGACGCGATCCCGCCCTACCAGAGCGCCTCGCGGTTCGAAAAGGACGTCGTGCGCACGCGTCGACAATCCCGACAACGAGCCGCGCAACTCGCGCGCCCGCACGCCGCACCACCTGCTCAAGGGCATCATCACGCCGAACGGCCTGCATTTCACCATCTGCCATGGCGGCGTGCCCGACATCGATCCGGCCCAGCACAGGCTGGTCATCCACGGCATGGTCAAGCAGCCGCTGGTGTTCACGCTCGACGCGCTCGAGCGCTATCCGATGGTGTCGCGCATCGGCTTCGTCGAATGCGGCGGCAACAGCGCGCCGCTGTTCTCCAACGAGCCGATCCAGGCCAACGTGCAGGCGCTGCACGGCCTCGCCTCGTGCTCGGAATGGACCGGCGTCCTGCTCTCGACGCTGCTGGAGGAAGCCGGCGTCGACCCGAAGGCGAAGTGGATCGATCGCCGAAGGCGCCGACTCGCCGCATCTGATCCGCAGCGTGCCGCTCGCCAAGGTGCCTGGATGACGCCATGGTCGCGATGTACCAGAACGGCGAGCGCATCCAGCCCGGCCAGGGCTATCCGATGCGGCTGTGGCTGCCCGGCTACGAAGGCAACATGAACGTCAAGTTCCTGCGCCGGATCCAGGTCACCGACGAGCCGGCGATGACCTATTACGAAGTCGCGCACCTATGCGCAGATCCTGCCCGAACGGCAAGGCCTACCGCTTCTACTTCCTGCAGGAGGTGAAGTCCTTCATCTCGCGCCCGTCTCCCGGCCTCGAGCCTCGAAGGAGCCCGGCATCTACGAGATCACCGGCGTCGCCTATTCCGGCACCGGCCGCATCGCCAAGGTGATGGTGTCGGCCGACGGCGGCAAGAGCTGGGCCGAGGCGGCGCTGCAGGAGCCGCGGCTGCCCAAGGCCTTCACCCGCTTCCGCATGCCGTGGCGCTGGGACGGCGGTCCGGCGATCCTGCAAAGCCGGGCCTGGGACGAGGCCGGCAACATGCAGCCGACCCGCGAGCAGTTCGTGGCGGCGCGCGGCCAGACCTCGAAGCCGCCGTCGGTGCTCGGCTTCCCGAGCCAGCACTTCAACGCCATCACCAGCTGGGCCGTCGACGCCAAGGGAGAGGTCGAGCATGTCTATGCGTAAGTTCGCGATCGGTCTGGCGGCCGCGTGCGTTCGCGCTGCGCCGCCGGCGCGGCGCTCGCCGAGGGCCCCAAGCTCGGCAAGCCGATCAGCCCGTCCGATCTCGCGCGCCTGGGACATCAACATCCTGCCGGACGGCACCGACCTGCCGCCCGGCAGCGGCAAGGCCGCCGACGGCGCCAAGATCTTCGCCGAGAAATGCGCGGCCTGCCACGGCGACAACGGCAAGGGCGGCATCGCCGGCGAGCTGATCGGCGGCCCGCCCAAGGCGAGCCTCGACGGCGGCAAGACCATCGCCAATTTCTGGCCCGACGCCACCACCCTGTTCGACTTCATCCGCCGCGCCATGCCCTACAGCGCGCCGCGCTCGCTCAGCGACCAGGAGGTCTACGCGCTCACCGCCTACCTGCTCGCCGCCAACAAGCTCATCGGCGAGAACGATGAGATCAACGCGACAGACGCTGCCGAAGGTGAAGATGCCGAACCGGGACAATTTCATCATCCGCTTCCCGGACCGGATTTGAGGCGCGCTGGCCGCAGTCGCGCGTTGCGTGACACCGTCGTGACCGGCCTTGTCCGGCCACCTCGATTCCAGAGGCACGCAATCTGCGTAGAACAGTTTCGCCGTCGTTCCGGGGCGGCGCGAAGCGCCGAGCCCGGAATCCAGCGGGCCTCGCCATTCGCCACAGAAGCCTGGATTCCGGGTTCGCGCGAAAGCGCGTGCCCCGGAATGACGTGCTTGAAATTCACCCCACCCCCGGCGCCGTCGGCGCCGCCGCCCGGATCCGCGCGGCGTGCTCCGGCGAAAACGGCCGTGGCCGGCGCGTCGCCTTGTCGACCAGCACCAGGGTGTTGTCGGCGGTGGCGACGCAGACGCCGTCGACGAACAGCGCCTGGTCGAGCCCGAGCGAGGCAGTTGCCGACCCGCGCCACCGCGGTGCCGATCTCGACCTCGCCGGGCCAATGCATCTCGCCCAGGAAGTCGATCGCGATCCGCGCCAGCACGAAGCTCGTGCCCGGCACGGTCAGTCCGTATTCCGGCCCGTACAGGATGATGACCCGGCCGGATTCCAGGAAGGTCGAGAACACCGCATTGTTGACGTGGTTCTGGCGGTCGAGGTCGCCGAAGCGGATGGTCTCGACGGTCCGGTGCGGAAAATGCTCGGGGCGCGGAATCGGGCGGCGGGCGGGTTTGGCGTCGTTCACGGGCGGCTCCTGGGAGCGCGATCCGATCGATCTCAATCGGGTCGCGCTCCAATCTCTCCTGTTTTGAGCGCGATCCCGTCCGACCAGTCTGCGACTTCTCGGGATCACGCTCCAAAGGCGCCTTCCCTAACGCAAAATTCGGGCCCGGTCCCGCGCTGTCGGCTCCTGCCGCACGGCTGCCTTGCAATTTGAGACCAAAGGCGCTCTTTTCCCGCCCTCTTGCCGACGCTACACCGCCCTCTTCGCAATGACCGCCGCAGGACCATGACCGATCCCATCAAGACTGACGTGCTCATCATCGGCGCCGGCCCGTGCGGGCTGTTCGCCGTGTTCGAACTCGGCCTGCTCGACATCAAGTGCCATCTCGTCGACATCCTCGACAAGCCCGGCGGCCAATGTGCCGAGCTCTATCCGGAAAAGCCGATCTACGACATTCCCGCGATCCCCGTCATCTCCGGCCACGGCCTCACCGAGGCGCTGATGAAGCAGATCGAGCCGTTCAAGCCGACCTTCCATCTCGGCGAGATGGTGGAGACGATCGAGCGCATCGGCGAGCCGATGTTCCGCGTCACCACCGACACGGCAAGGTGTTCGAGGCGAAGGTGATCGTGGTCGCCGCGGGCGGCGGCTCGTTCCAGCCCAAGCGTCCGCCGGTGCCGGGCATCGAGGCCTATGAGGGCACCTCGGTGTTCTACGCCGTGCGCAAGATGGAGCAGTTCCGCGACCAGCGCCTGCTGATCGTCGGCGGCGGCGATTCCGCGCTCGACTGGACGCTCAATCTCGCGCCGGTGGCGCGGCGCGTCACGCTGATGCACCGGCGCGACCAGTTCCGCGCCGCGCCCGACAGCGTCAACAAGATGCGGGCGCTGGTGGCGGACGGCAAGATGGACCTCGTGCTCGGCCAGGTGACGCGGCTCGAAGGCGAGGCCGGCGTGCTGCGCGTCGCCCATGCCAAGCCCGACAAGGGCGAGCCCTACAGCGTCGAATGCGACGCCGTGCTGCCGTTCTTCGGCCTGACCATGAAGCTCGGCCCGGTCGCCAATTGGGGACTCAACCTCGAGGAAGACCTGATCCCGGTCGACACCGCCGCGTTCGAGACCAACGTGCCGGGCATCTTCGCCATCGGCGACATCAACACCTATCCCGGCAAGCTCAAGCTCATCCTGTGCGGCTTCCACGAGGGCGCGCTGATGGCGCAGAAGGCCTATCACTACGTCTTCCCGGACAAGCGCCTGGTGTTCCAGTACACGACCTCCTCGACCAGCCTGCAGAAGAAGCTCGGGGTGTCGTGAGGGGGCGGACGCGGGTCGTTACGGCCTCGCGCGCTCGTGCCGCAGCCGGAGGCCGCGCATACGCGAAGCACGGCCGGTCGCGAACGCAGGTCGGGGGGAGGGGGACCGCTTTTTGTAAAAAACAACCCCATGCAAAGTAGAATTCCGTCCCCGGACGATTGAACTGCCTGTCCGGGGAGGGGTCGAGGGCCGCTCCACAGGCCAGGAGCCCGCAGGAGCGAGATGCGGGATGGCAGGCGCGTCTCGCAGCCGTTGCCCCGGATTCGTCTCGCTCATCCAGATTGATTGCTCTTGGGCAAGGTACGTCAATTCTCCCGCTTCGGAAAACTTGCCGAGCGGTGCAGAAATCAAGAAATCCGCACAAAAACCAAGCCATTGATGCATCAGGGCTTTTTCGTGCAGAAATGACGTGCAAAAGTCAGTGGCGATTGGACTGCCCCTAGCACCCCGGTTGTGGTAGAATAAACGTGATGCAAAAGCAGGATATCATTGCCAGATTGCGCGAGAACGAAGCGGCCTTGAAGGCACGCGGCGTGGTTCATGCTGCCCTGTTCGGCTCCGCCGCCCGCGACGAGCAAAATGCGGATAGCGATATTGATATCCTTGTCGATCTCGATCCGGCCATTGTCGTAACAATGTTCGATTACGCGGGCGTGAAGGATTACGTCGGCAGCTTGTTTCAAGGGCCGGTTGACGTGATCGACCGGGAGGCCTTGAAGCCGCGCCTGCGACCCCGCGTCATCGCCGACGCCATCGATGCTTTCTGATACTGATCGCGACGCGCTCGAGGACATCCGCGACAACATCGTGCGCGTCACGCGCTTCGTGCATGGCCTCGATTTCGTCGCCTTCCTTGAAGATGACAAGACCTTTTTCGCGGCGACGCGGTGCCTCGAAATTATTTCCGAGGCCTCGCGGCGACTCTCGCCCGATTTCAAGCAACGGTTTCCCGAAATTCCATGGAAGGACGTGGCCGCTTCAGGCAGCATCTATCGCCACAATTACGAGGGCGTCCTTGAACATAGGATTTGGGACACGATTCATGAAGCCCTGCCGCCGCTTCGCGCCATTGTCGATGCGGAGTTGCAAGAGTGATTTGCGGCTACGCGCGCGTATCGACGGACGGCCAGAGCGTTGACGCTCAGGTGAAGCAGTTGCG